>JANNBF010000132.1:0-15149 GCA_031385155.1 Rhizobacter sp. | reverse complement strand
GCATCTGCGCCACAACCGGGCCCGCGATCTGCACATGGGTGTCGCGCCAGTGGGCGGGGTCCTGCGCGTGGCCTGTCCACTCCGGGGCAATGCCCACACCGCCCGTGAAACCGATCTGCCCATCGATGACCAGGAGCTTGCGATGGGTTCGATTGTTCAGACGCTGCAGGTGCGACCAATGCGGCGGGTGAAAGCGCCGGATTTGTACGCCGGCTGCAGTCATCTGGTGGATCAAGGTGTCGTCCATCTTGGCGCTGCCCACCCAGTCGAGCAGCACATGGCACTTGACGCCGCGTGCGGCTGCGTCTGCCAGCGCGGCCGCAAACGCTCGGCCGATGTCGCCTGACCAGTAGATGTAAGTCTCGAACGTGATCGACGCCTTCGCGTCCCGGATGGCGCGCAGCATCGGCGGGAAGATTTCATCGCCATTCAGAAGTTCGGTCGCCAGATTTCCTTGAATGAACGGCGGGCCCAAAAGTGCACCCAGCTCATGCGCAAACTGCGCGTCGCCAACGGCATGCACGCGCTCGACGTGGCGCGCGATCTGCTTCTCGCCAGTGGTGAAATTCACGACGACGAGACAACCCAACAGCGCCACCAAGAAGCCGATTGCAAACCAAGTCACTTTGCCCCCCCCGGCGCCACGCGGTCATGGGTGAGCCCGAGGAGCGCGCTCGCTCCGAAGCTCCGCTTCAAGCTCAGCCAGCAAAGACTCCAGCGCTTCCAGCTCGAACGGCTTGACCAGCGTTCGCACACGGGCGCCCAACGTGGCGGCCTGGGCGCCGAAGTCGTACCCGGTACACAAGACGATGCGCTGCTGGGGCCGAGACGCCAAGATGATCCGCGCCAGGTCTGTGCCGGACATTCCCGGCAAGCTCACATCCGTGATCACCACGTCGAAAGGGTCGGCGTTGAACAGCGCCAAGCCTTCTTCGGCGTCGGCGCAACCGACCACGGCCCGATCAACGCCCTCCATCAGTTCACCAATGCCTTCGCGCAAATCTGCGTTGTCTTCAACGTAGAGAATTTTCATTTTTGGATCGGCTCTGCGGTGTCGCAAGCCTCGTAAACAGCGCGCAGCAGAGACGCCACGTCGAATGGTTTGAACAGGACCGATTTGGTCGGGAGCAGGCGGCCGACCTCCACCATGTCGGCATAGCCGGTCGCAAGAACGATCGGAAGGTCCGGCAGCATCAGCCGCGCCGATGCGATCACTTCGGCGCCCGTCATTCCTGGCATTGCATAGTCCACGATCATCACGTCGGGTGTCTCGGCCCTCAGGCATGCAAGCCCGTCAATGCCGTTCTCGGCCGACGTGACCGTGTGGCCGAAAGAGACCAGGCTGTCCACGATCACCCGCCGCACCTCGACATCGTCCTCGACCACGAGCACGCGTCGGGGTACCACGGGGCGCGGGGTTTCCACATCGTCGGGCGGTGCCGTGGCGAGTTCGAACTGCTCTTCCAGCGGAAACCACATTTGAACGCGTGTTCCTTCGCCCAATGTGCTTTCCACTTGCGCCACACCACCGGACTGGCGAGCGAACCCATACACCTGGCTCAGGCCCAAGCCCGTGCCACTGCCCACCGGCTTGGTCGTGAAGAAGGGCTCGAACACCTTGGACAGCACGTGCTCCGGAATGCCGCTGCCGGTGTCAGCGACTTCGACGACCACGTGGCGTGAGGTCACGAGGTGGGGTAGAGCGCCATCCACGATTCGGCTGCGAATGGTCAAGGTGCCACCGCGTTCAGGCATGGCGTCTTTCGCGTTCACAACCAAATTCAAGATCGCCATCTCGAACTGGTTGGCGTCGAGCCGTGCCAGCGCTGCGCCGGCACTCAGTTCGAGCTTCACGGCAACGTGGGACCCCGCAGACACGGCAAGCAACTCCTGCATGCCTGACAGCAGGCCATTCACGTCCGTCAACCGAGAAACCAAGGACTGTGATCGCGCAAACGAAAGCAACTGAGCCGTCAACTTGGACCCTCGGCTGACCGCGCGCTTGGCTTTGCCGGTCAATGCCGCAAGCGCGGGATCGCTGGTCTTTCGCAACAGCAAGTCCAGATTCATGCTGACGACCTGCAGCAGGTTGTTGAAGTCGTGTGCGATGCCGCCCGTGAGGCGGCCGACCGCCTCCATCTTCTGTGCATGAACAAGGGCCGTCTGTGCGCGCTCGCGCTCGGCGATTTCAGTCATCAGCCGGTCGTTGGCGGCGGCGAGCTCCTGCGTTCTGGCGAGGATGCGATCCTCGAGTTGCGCGTTGAGTCGTTCAACGGTCGCGCGAGTGGCTGTCAGCTCCTCGAGCGTTTGCCGGGTTTGGTGTTGGCGGTATCGGGCGCGCAGCGCGGCTGCAGCCGCGCGGCCCAGCGTCTCTGCGTTGACGGGCCGCTCCAGAAGCACGACGTTCCCGAGCGCTCCGAGCAGGCCGACCGCAGTGGCATTTCCGTAGGTCGGCCTTCTGGTCGTCAACACGATGAACGGGAAGTCCGACCATGCCGGCTGCGCGGTCAGCCAGTTCGCCAGTCGTGTGGCGGGTTCGCGCGTGAACGCGTCGTCGGTGACGATCGCGGCCGCCGCGCCTCTCTCGCAACCGTCGACCAGATCGATCTGATCCTTGCACCGGATCGCGCCGAACCCTCTGGGTTCCAGCACCTGGCTGATCACGTCAAAGTCGCGACCCCGCGGGGCAAGGACCAACACATGGCGCTCCATCCGTCAGGTCGCCAAGGCGCCGCCTCTGATCGCATCGCCCAGCAGCGCGCCGGAGCCGCGATAGGCAGCAACGCCGCGCATCACGCCTTCGAAGTCGGTCAACGCTTCGCCGACCGCCAAGCCGTTGCTGTCGAGGCGAAACTGCCGAATGCTTGTTTCATGGCAAGCCGTTCTGCTCTTGACGAACGAAAGCGCCTTGAGCAGATTGCCGCGCGCTTCGAAATACCTGAACAGCAGGATCGAGTCGCTGAGGTAGCTGAGATCGACTTCGTTGGCCTCTTCGCCGAAGATGCCGTGCTGGCTCAAGATCAGCAGGGTCGCAACGCCTCGTCCGTTGAGGTATTGCAGCAGCTCATGCATTTGCAGCACCAGCGCTCGGCTCCCTGACATCGCATGAAGGTACGCATTCAGGCTGTCGATGGCAATGATGGTGGCGCCTTCCTGCTCCACCGCATGCCGCACCCGGGTCACGAATTCGCCGGGTGAAATCGATGAAGGGTCGAGTTGAACGATCTCCAGCTGACCGCTTGCCACTGCACTCTTCAACCCCAAGCCCAGCGCATCGCAGCGCTGCATCAAGGTGGCGATTCCCTCGTCGAACAGGTAGTAGGAGATGCGTTCGCCGCGCTTGACCGCTTCTGACACGCACGACATGGCCGTGGTGGTTTTGCCCACGCCCGAGGGCCCGACGAACAAGGTGCTGGCACCGTACGAAAGGCCACCGCCACTCATCGCGTCCAAACCGGGGTTGCCGGTACTGCGCACTTGAATGCCCCGGCCGTATTTGTGTTCAGCCGCCACCAGGCGTGGGTAGACGGCCATGCCACCGGTGTTCAGACGAAGATCATGGTCGCCGCCGCGGAACGTGGAGCCGCGCAACTTGATCACGCGGATCGTTCGCTTGCTCTCACCGTACGAGCCCGGGTCCTGGGCCAAGGCAATCACCCCATGCGCAATGCTGTGCACCTGCAGATCGCCAGACTTCGAGGACTTGTCGTCCAGCATCAGCACCGTACAAAGCTGTTTTGCAAAGAAGTGCTTCAACGTCAATATCTGGCGTCGGTAGCGAAGTGGGTCTTGAGCCAGCAGCCGCAATTCGGACAAGCTGTCGAAGACCACGCGTTCCGGCTTCAATTCAGCAACGCGGCGAAGAATGTCGTCGATCGTCTCGCCGAGCTCCAGTTCCGACGAGTGAAGGACCGACTGTTCGGCCGACGTGTCGAACCCGTCTCTGCCGGAAAACTCGAAGACCTCGATGTCGTCAAGCACCCAGCCGTGCGACTTGGCCACCACGTTCAATTCGCGCAAAGTCTCCGACAGCGTGACGTACAGAACCTTTTCACCCGCTGCTGCGCCCGCCAGGAGGAACTGCAGTCCGACAGTGGTTTTCCCGGCACCGGGCTCACCTTCGATCAGGTAAAGGTGATGTTCAGGTAGGCCGCCATTCAACACGTTGTCGAGACCGGGTATGCCGGTCGAGCAACGTTCGTTCAAATAGGGCTCACCGGCGGGGATGGGCGTCATCGTCTTCTCTGACCAAGTTTGTATTGGGGCAGCGCAGGTGCTCAATCAAAGTGGCGAGACGGCTGCTGCCAGAACTGAATTTTCTTCAGAGTCGCCACTCGGGCGCAGACGGATTTGAGCCCATGCAGTTGTAGGCGAACGCCGCGAAATCGGCCGATCCTCACGTCAGCGTGGGCACGCGCCGGTGTGATCGCGTGGCGGCGTCAGCCTGCCGGCGGCCGCGCCAGGCAATCGCCCACGACCTGCAGCACCTCGCGGTTCCAACCCATGCCCAGGTGGCTGCTGCGCACCTCGATGTCCTGGGTGCGCGCGCTCGCAGCGCCATGCGTGCAGGTCTGCCACGCGACCACGCCGTCGCTGCGGCTGTAGATCGATGTGGTTGGAACGTTCGGCGCCTGCTTCAGGCGCCGGTGCAGCGCGGCTGGGGTTGCTGCGGGCTGGCCGTTCAGCAGCTTGTACAACCAGCCGACATTCGTGTAGTCGGCGTCGGCGTTGAACGGTGTGCCGATGGTGATGACCTGGCTCACGGACGACGGCATCAGCTTCGCGAGTTCACGCGCATACAGGCCGCCCAGGCTCCAGCCGATGAGCGTGGCCTTCGCACCGAAGGGCGCAATGCGGGCGCGGGTCTCGCGCGCAAGCTCGGCGAGCCAACGGTCTACATCGCCGGTGGGCCCGGTGTTGAAGCCGCGGCCCCAATCGAAGGCGGCGTAGCCGAGTGCGAGGCAATGGTCGCGCAGCGGCACAACGGCGCGCGCGTCCGTTGCCATGCCGGGGAAGATCACCACCGGCCGCCCGTCACCACGCACCGCAGCCTTCGGCCGAGTGGCCTTGTTGACGGCCAGCTCCCACGCTGCACGCCACGGCTCCAGGCCCAACAACACGAGCGATGGCCGCCGGGCGGGGGCAGTGGTGACGGAAGTGGCATTCATGCTGGCGTTCGTAGAAGCAATACCCGATGTTCCGCGTTCGCGGCAGCGCACACCATGCGATTGGCGCGCAATGCCGCGTAGGAACACGCGCATTCGCTGGTCGGGCTCGGCGCACTCGGTGCCGCGTGCCCCGGCGTTGTAGGACGAATCCGGCCTCAGCGATCCGCCCTTGCCGACTGCGCCGCGTGGGCTCGCCGGCTACGCTTCAACCGCCATCGTTCAACCTTCGAGGATTGCCATGAACACCACCCAGCACCGCAACGCGCCCGAGCAAGTGGATGCGACCGCTGCAGCGCATGAACCCGAAAGTGTCAAGGACCGCGACAACCAGGAAAAGCCGGCCGAGATCGACCCCGGCATCACCGAGAAAACGACCCAAGGCATCGACCCGCCCCCGGCGCGCAAGCCGGCAAGCACGCTCGTGACGCCGGCGGTGGAATGCGTGGTGGAGTGGCACCGCCAGCGTGCCGATGCGCGCAGCCGCGCTCTCTGAGATCAGCGCAGTCAGCGGCGGTAGAACGCCTCGACCTTGCCCTTGAGCTTGAGCGTCAGCGGCCGGCCCTTGCGGTCGACGGCCTTGCCGGCGGGGACCTTGACCCAGCCTTCGCTGAGGCAGTACTCCTCGACATCGAAGCGCTCCTTGTCGTTCAGGCGAATGCCGATTTCGTGCTCGAACACCGCCGCCACATGGTGCGGGCTGCGCGGGTCGACCGACAGGTGGTCGGGCAGCGCCGGGCGCTCGGCGGCGGCGCCGGTGTCGGGTTGGGTGTTGATCGGGCTGGCGGTGGTGGCGTCGTTCATGGCGGTCTCGTTCAAGGTGGCTTCAATGCTCAGGCCTGCAGGCCGGCAAACACGTTCTGCACATCTTCGTTCGCGTCGAGCGCGGCGAGAAAGGTCTCGACTTCGTCGAGCTGTTCGGCGCTCAGGCTGGCAGCCGAGACCGGGCTCTTCGGCTTGTAGCCGAGCTTGGCCGACACCACGCTGAAACCCTGCGCGGGCAGGGCGCGGCTGACGAGGTCCAGGTCGCCCGGATCGGTCAGGAACACCGTGCCGCCGTCGTCTGCCGGCTCGAAGTCTTGGGCGCCGGCTTCGATGGCCGCCAGTTCGGCATCGGATGCGGCCTGCGCTGGCTCGGCCTCGATCATGCCGACGTGGTCGAAGTCCCACGCCACCGAGCCCGACGCGCCGAGCTGGCCCTTGCGGAACAGCACGCGCATCTCGGAGGCGGCGCGGTTCAGGTTGTCGGTCAGGCACTCGACCATCACCGGCACGCGGTGCGGCGCAAAGCCTTCGTACAGCGCGTACTCGAAGTGCACCGCTTCACCGCTCAGGCCTGCGCCCTTCTTGATCGCGCGGTCGAGCGTTTCCTTCGGCATCGACACCTTGCGCGCCTGCTCCACGACCAGCCGCAGCCGCGAATTCGCGGCCAGGTCATGGCCGCTTCTGGCAGCAATCATGATGTCTTTTGCGAGCTTGCCGAACAGCCGGCCCCGGGCGTTCGCCGCCACGTCTTTGTGCTTTGCTTTCCACTGCGCGCCCATCGTCTGCTCCGTCTCAGAACACGACCATGCTCAGGCGCCGGCGGTAGGTGTCGATCAGCGGGTCCGACGGGATCACCGCCTGCTTGCCCGAGAGCTCGAGCGTGCCTTTGGCAGCTGCCTCTGCCTTCGCGGGCTTGGGCTTTTGCATCAACTCCAGGATCGCAACGTAGGTCTTGCGTGCGACTTCGTCGTGCCAGGTCTTGTCGCGCATCATGATCTCGAGCAACTCGTCCATGGCCTGGGTGAACTGCTGCGCCGCGAAGTGCACTTGCGCGCGCTCGAAGCGGGCGTCGAAGTCGCGCTTGTTCGTGGCCAGCGCAGCGTCGATCTGCTCGGGCGTGCGCGCCGTGGCCGCCTTCTCGCAGGCGCGCAACCAGTGGCCGTACGCGGCCAGGCGGGCGTCGAGCGCGTAGGTGGACGCAACCTCGTCGAACACCCGGCGCGCGTCGGCAAGATGGCCTTGGCCGATGAGCGCACGCAGGTAGTCGCAGCGTGCCGTGTCGTTCGTCGGGCTGAGCGCGAGCGCCTCCTTCAGCTTCGCGAGGGCGGCATCGGGGTCGCCGTCTGCGAGCAGGGCCTGGGCCTCTTCGATGTCGTCTTCGGCGGCGGCTTCATCGGCGCTGGCGACATGCTTGTCGAGGAACTCGCGGATCTGCGCTTCGGGCAGCGCGCCGACGAAGCCGTCGACCGGCTGGCCGCCCTTGAACAGCACGCAGAACGGGATGCTGCGAACGCCGAACATCTGCGACAACTGGCCGGCGATCTCGGGCTGGTCGTCCGAGTTGAGCTTGGCCAGCTTGAAGCGCCCCGCGTAGGCGACTTCGAGCTTTTCGAGCAGCGGGCCGAGCGCCTTGCACGGGCCGCACCACGGCGCCCAGATGTCGAGCAGGATCGGCTGCTCCAGCGAGGCCTTGATCAGGTCGGTTTCGAAGTTCTGCATCGAGATATCGGACATGTTCTTGCTCTCTTGCTTTTTCTTGCTGTCGGTTGCGTTCGGCTCGGGCGCCGGGGCCGCGTCGGTCAGGGTGTGATGGCGGGGCCTTGCCAGCCGGGAGGTGGCTTCGCGCCGCCTACAATTCGAACCTCATCAGCACCTTGGAGCGAGCCTTGAGCAGCGCCCCTGTGGTGGTCGGCGTGGTGATGGGCTCCAGCAGCGACTGGGAAACCCTGCGCGCCGCCACCGACATTCTCGCCGAGTTCGGCGTGCCCCACGAAGCCCGCGTCGTCTCGGCGCACCGCTTGCCCGACGACATGTTCGCCTACGCCGAAGCGGCCGCTTCGCGCGGGCTGCAGGCCATCATCGCCGGGGCCGGCGGCGCAGCGCACCTGCCCGGCATGCTGGCCGCGAAGACGACCGTGCCTGTGCTCGGTGTGCCGGTCGCCAGCCGCCACCTGAGCGGGGTCGACTCGCTCCACTCGATCGTGCAGATGCCCAGGGGCATACCGGTTGCGACCTTCGCCATCGGCGCTGCCGGTGCGGCCAACGCAGCGCTGTTCGCGGTGGCGATGCTGGCCAACCACGACGCCGGCCTGCGCGCCCAGCTCGATGCCTACCGCGCCCGCCAGACCGAAGCGGCGCGCGCGATGACGGCCGAGTTGAAATGACATTGGTGAGCGCGGCCGGCAGGTCGATGCCGGCGAACTTCATCGCGCCCGGCACCACAAATGGCGAGGGCTCGGCGCCCGTTACCCTCGGCGTCATGGGCGGCGGCCAGTTGGCGCGCATGTTCGTGCACGCCGCGCAGCAACTGGGCTACGCCACCGCCGTGCTCGATGCGGACGAAGCCAGCCCGGCGGGGCTCGTGTCGCACCACCACATCCGCACCGGCTACCTCGACGCGGCCGGCCTCGCTCAACTCGCGCAGTGCAGCGCCGCGATCACCACCGAGTTCGAGAACGTGCCGGCGCAGGCCCTCGCCACGCTCGCGTTGCAGCGGCCCGTGTCGCCCGCCGCCGAGGCGGTGGCGGCGTGCCAGGACCGCGCTGCCGAGAAGGCCCACTTCGCGCGCAGCGGCGTGCCCTGCGCGCCGTACGCCTGCATCGAGACCGACGCGCAACTCGCGGCCGTCGATGGCGCGTTGCTGCCCGGCATCCTCAAGACCACGCGGCTGGGCTATGACGGCAAGGGGCAGGCCCGCGTTGCCGACCGCGCGGCGTTGGCCGAGGCCTGGGCCGCGCTCGGCCGCGTGCCCTGCGTGCTGGAGCAGATGCTGCCGCTGGCCTTCGAGATCAGCGTGATCGTGGCGCGCGGTGCGTCCGGCCAGTCGGTGCACCTGCCGGTGCAGCAGAACCTGCACCGCGCCGGCGTGCTGGCCACCACCACCGTGCCCGCGCCCGACGTGCCGGCCGAGGTGCAGCAGCGCGCCGTTGCATCGGCACATGCCATCGCGGCCACGCTCGGCTACGTCGGCGTGCTGTGCGTCGAGTTCTTCGTGCTCGACGGCGGCGTGCTCGTCGCCAACGAGATGGCGCCGCGCCCGCACAACTCGGGCCACTACAGCATCGACGCCTGCGATGTGTCGCAGTTCGACCTTCAGGTGCGCGCCATGACGGGCGCGCCACTCGTCGAGCCGCGCTTGCACTCGCCGTGCGTGATGCTCAACCTGATGGGCGACCTGTGGTCGGCCAGCGGCACGGCGCCCGGCTGGGCCGGCGTGCTCGCCTTGCCCGGCGCGCACCTGCACCTCTATGGCAAGGCGAGCGCGCGGCCGGGCCGCAAGATGGGCCACCTGACCGTGACGGCTGCCACCGCCGCGCAGGCCGATGCAGTGGCCCGCCAGGCGGCCGCGCTGCTCGGCATCGAGGCCTGGTGAACCGTGCGGCTTGACGGCACCGAGCCGGCCGCCATCGACCAGGCGGCCGCGTTGCTGGCGCAAGGCGAACTGCTCGCCTTCCCGACCGAAACCGTCTACGGCCTGGGCGCCCGTGCCGATGACGACGCGGCGGTCGCGAAGATCTTTCTCGCCAAGGGCCGCCCGGCGGCGCACCCGTTGATCGTGCACGTGGCTGATGCCGCCGGTGCGCTTGCGTTCGCGGCGCACTTGCCGCCGGTCGCGCAGCGCCTGATCGATGCGTTCTGGCCCGGCCCATTGACTGTGATCGTGCCGCGCACTGAGGGCATCGGCCAGGCGGCGGCCGGCGGGCAGAACAGCATCGGCCTGCGCTGCCCCGACCACCCGGTGGCGCTCAAGCTTCTGGCGGCCGCCAAGGCCCTGGGCGTGGCCGGCGTGGCCGGGCCGAGCGCGAACCGCTTCGGCCGCATCAGCCCGACGCGCGCGGCGCACGTCGAGGCCGAGTTCGGCGCTGCGCTCGCCGTTCTCGACGGCGGGGCTTGCGGCGTAGGCATCGAGTCCAGCATCGTCGACTGCACGCGCGATGTGCCGGTGCTGCTGCGCCCCGGCACCTTGACGCGCGCACGCATCGAGGCGGCGGCCGGACAGCGCCTGCGAGACGCCGACGCGACCGCGCCGCGCGCGCCCGGCACGCTGCTGGCGCACTACGCGCCCAACGCAAAGCTGCGGCTCATGGCGAGCGGGTTGCTTGACACGGCTTTACAGGTTCTCGGGGCAGCGCCGCCGGGGCTGGCGGTATATTCGCGCAGCCGGTTGGCCGGCCTGTCGGCCGCCGTTCGGCACCGCCGCATGCCCGCCGACCCGCAGGCCGCCGCGCAGGAACTGTTCGTCGTGCTGCGCGAACTCGACGCCGAGGGCGTGCAGCTCATCTGGGTCGAAGAGCCGCCGCCCGGCCCCGAATGGGATGGCGTCCGTGACCGCTTGCAACGTGCCAGCGCGTCGTGAACGCTCTGGCACCAGCCCACCCCACACACCGTATCCGGAGCATTGAATGAAGTTGACCTTGAATCGATCCACGCGAGCCTTGCACATGGCGCGCAGCGCCACGCTCGGCGCGCTGGTGGCGGGTGCTGCGCTGTTGGCGTCGTGCGGCGGTGGCAGCCAGGTGCAGACCTTCAACGCCTCGCGCGTCATCGCGTTCGGTGACGAGACCAGCGTGATCAACACCGACGGCAGCAAGTACACCGTCAACGCGGTCATCATGGACACCACCGTCACGCCGGCCGTGCCGACCACCGCGATCGACTGCGCCGCCAACCCGATCTGGACCCAGGCAGTGGCCACGGCCTACGGCCTGGTCTTCCCGCAGTGCAACCCGAAGGCCGTGGCGGCGCCGGTGAGCCGCATCTACGCCGCGAATGGCGCAAGGGTGGCCGACCTCTCGGTGCAGATCGACCAGCAGGTGGCAAGCGGCGGGTTCGTGGAGACCGACCTCGTCACCATCCTCGTCGGCGCCAACGATGTGGTTGCGCAGTTCGCGCAGTACCCCACGGTCGGCGAAGCGCAGCTCGCCGACGCGCTTGACGCCGCCGGCAAGGCCGTGGCGGCGCAGGTCAACCGCGTGGCCGGGCTGGGCGCCAAGGTGCTGATCTCGACCATCCCCGACATGGGCCTCACGCCTTACGCGGGCAGCCGCGCCACCGGCACGGTCAACACCAACGCGGCGGTATTGACGCGCCTGTCGCTGCGCTTCAACGATGCGCTGCTCGCCAACCTCGAGAACAACGGCCACAAGATCGGCCTGGTGCAGCTCGACGAGTACCTGCAGGCGGTGGAACGTTCGCGTGCCAACGGCACCGGCGGCGCGTTCTTCAACACCACGCTGGCGGCCTGCCTGCCGACCGCGCCGCTGCCGGTGTGCACCACGCAGACACTGGGCACCGACGCGAACGACATCCCGACCCCGACGGTGGTCAACACCGCCTCGGGCGCAACCTGGCTGTGGGCCGACAACCGGCACCTCAGCGCGGGCGGTCAGGCGAGCCTGGGGTCGCTCGCGGTCACGCGGGCGCGCAACAACCCGTTCTGATCACCGCCGCATGCCGGCGCTCAATGGCCGCGCCGTGTGAGCACGATCTTCATCGCGAGGATGCTGGCCGCGAGCACCAGTGTCACCACGTTCGCGATGACCACCGGCCAGGCGCGGATCAACAGCCCGTAGGCGAGCCAGGCCGCGATGCCGAGCGTGAACACGCTGTACATCGCCAGTGAAATGCCGCTCACGTCGCGGGTGCGGAACGTGTGCCAGGCCTGCGGCACGAACGAGAACGTGGTGAGGCAGGCGGCCGCATAGCCCAGGGCATCGACAAAAGTCATGGTGTTCGGGAATGGTTGGCTTCAGTGCGCGGGTTCGACGTGCGGGTCCAACGCTCGATGGCAACGCGCGGTTTCAGTTCGCGGTTTCACTTGATGGTTTCAGTCGCCGGTGACGGCGCCGGCGCATCCGCATCGACGGCGGCCCATTGCACCAGCGCGTCGAGCACCGGCCGCGCGGCGTTCGCGTTCGGGTGGTTGACGATGGCCACCACCACATGGCGCCGGCCCGACGCGCCGAGCACGTAGCCGGCCACGCCGTTCACGTCGCGCAGCGACCCGGTCTTCAGGTGCGCGCGGCCGAGCATCGCGCGCGAACGCTTGAGCGTGCCGTCCAGGCCGGTGACGGGCAGCGAGCTCATCAGCTCGGGCATCACCGGGCTTGACCACGCCACCTGCAGCAGCCGCGCCAGCGCCTGCGCCGTGACGCGCGCCTCGCGTGACAGGCCCGAGCCGTTGTCGATGACGAACGCGGCGCCAGCCACGGGGCCCAGCCTGGCAAGTGCCCAAGTGCGCAACACGTCGCGCGCAGCCTCGGGCGTGCCGGCGCCGCGCTGCGTCAACCCGAGCGTCAGGAAGAGCTGCTGCGCCATCACGTTGTTGCTGTACTTGTTGATGTCGCGCACCACCTCGGCGAGCGGGGGCGAGGCGAACTCGAAGTCGGGCCGCACCGCGGGCGACGTGGGCGCCGCGCCGTCGCGCACCGTGCCGGTCAGGCGCCCGCCCATCTCGGCCCACAGGCCGGCGAGCGCGCGCTCGTTGTAGCGCTTCGGGTCGGCATACGCGACCGGCCAGGTCTTCTCAAGGCAGCTCGCGGCATAGGTGCCGGCGAAGCGCACCCTGAGCGGGTCGCTGAAGTCGGCACGCAGGCTGCTGCGCCAGTCGTCGCATGTGCCGGCGCCGAGAGGCACGCTGGCGTCCACGCGCACGCCGGCGAGCGGCATGTCGGTGGCCACCCGCGCCACGCCGCGTGCGAGGTCGGGCGTGAACGTGAACACCAGCGTCTTCTGGTTCAGCAACAAGGCATCGGCGCGCACGTTGTAGGGGCGCAGCGGCTCGCCGTCGAATGCACCCGCGTCGGGCTCGGGCGCGCCGGGCTCGGCGGGTGCGGATGCGGATGCAGATGCAGATGCAGATGCAGGTGAAGATGAGAAAGCGCTGCGGTCGAGCACGATGTCACCGCGGATCTCGCGCACGCCGAGCTGCTGCACACGGCGCAGCAGCAGCCACACGCGCTCGACCACGAGCTTCGGGTCACCGGTGCCCTTGACGGCGAGGTTGCCTTGCAACACGCCATCGGTGACGGCGCCCTGCAGCCACACCGGCGTGGCCCAGCTCCAGGTCGGGCCGAGCAGTTCGAGCGCCGCGAACGTGGTCGCGAGCTTCATCAGCGACGCCGGGTTCACCGCGAGATCGGCCTGGTGGGCAAGCCTCGGCGTGGCCGAGCCGACCTCCTGCACCACGGCCACGAGTGCCTCGCGCGGCAGCTTCGCGCGGTCGAGTGCGGCGGCCACTTCGGGCGGCAGCGGGGCGGCGAGTGCCGGCCCGAACGCGGCTGCCACAAGCAGCACCGCGCGCATGGCCGCAGGCCGGGCAAATCGAATCCAATCACGGGCCATCGGCCGATGATCGCATGGCGAGGTGACAGCTAAACTTGGCCAATGACCGCGCGCCAGACCCCGCTCGACAACACCTTTCTCGCCTTCGACACCGCCACCGAATCGATGAGCGTGGCCCTCGTGCACGAGGGCCGCGTGCATGTGCATGAGGCGCCGGGTGGCGTTTGCGTACAAGGCGCGCCGGGTGGCGTTGACGTACAAGGCGCGCCGGGTGGCGTTCACGTACGGGGCGCGCCGGGTGGCGTTCACGTAAAAGGCGCGCCGGGTGGCGTTCACGTACAAGGCGCGCCGGGTGGCGCGCTGGCATCGGCCGCGTTGATCCCGGCCATCCTAGGCCTGCTGGTGCGCGCCGGCATCAGCTTGCAGCAGCTCGACGCCATCGCCTTCGGTCGCGGGCCGGGCGCGTTCACCGGCCTGCGCACGGCCTGCTCGGTGGCGCAGGGCCTGGCGTTCGGTGCGGGCAAGCCGGTGCTGCCGATCGACACCTTGCTGGCAGTGGCCGAAGATGCCCGCGTGCAGTTGGCGAGCGCTCGAACGGCGCCGCCCGCGCTGCGCGTATGGGCCGCGATGGACGCGCGCATGAACGAGGTCTATGCGGCGCAATATGGCTTCGGCGGTGTCGATGGTGCGCAGTGGCGCGTGCTCGACGCGCCGATGCTCGTCACGCCGCAAGCCTTGCAGGCGCGCTGGCTGCTCGATGAGCCCCAGTGCGTGGCCGGCAACGCGCTGGCCGCGTTCGCGCCGCAGCTGGACACGCGCAACGCGCTGCGGGTGCCGCAGGCCGCGCCGCGCGCGACCGCGCTGCTGGCGCTGGCGCAAGCGATGTGGAACGCCGGCGGCGCGGTCGATGCCGCGCTGGCGCTGCCGCTCTACGTGCGCGACAAGGTCGCGCAGACCACGCTGGAGCGCGACGCCGCCCGCGCGCTGAAAGCCGCCGCAGAGAGCGTTCAATGAGCGCACTGTGGAAGGACAACGCCGCCGACCCAGCGCAGCCCGAAGGCCGCGTCATGCGCCCCATGACCACCGCGCAGCTCGACGCGGTCATGGCCATCGAGGTCTCGGCCTATGCGTTCCCGTGGAGCCGCGGCAACTTCATCGACTCGATCGCTGCGCACTACCCGGCGCGGCTGCTTTACAGCGCTGCGGGCGACCTGCTCGGCTACTTCGTGGCGATGCTCGGAGTCGACGAGATGCACCTGCTCAACATCACGGTCGCGCCGGGCGTGCAGGGGCAGGGCCATGCACGCTTCCTGATCACTGCCTTGCTCGACCTGTGCCGTGCCCATGCGGCACGCGAGCTGTGGCTCGAAGTGCGCGAAACCAATGTGCGCGCACGCCGCATCTACGAGCGCATGGGCTTCGCGCAGGTGGGCATGCGCAAGGCCTACTACCCGGCCGCCGCCGGCCGGCGTGAAGATGCGGTGGTGATGAGCTTCAAGCTCGCCGCCGACAACGAGGCCTGTGATGCGCTGGACTGAACGCCAGCGCGCCATGCTGCGCGAGATGGGCTTGCGCGTATGGGCGCCTGTGCCGTCGCCCGCTGCAGAGGCTGAGCGCTTGATTGGCTTACCCCCTCTCCCTTTCGGAGAGGGTTGGGGTGAGGGTGCGGCAAGCGCCGCCGTGCCGGCCCGGCCCCCACCCCCACCCACAACCACA
>JANNBF010000010.1:0-37466 GCA_031385155.1 Rhizobacter sp. | reverse complement strand
GAGGGTTCGCAAGAGGTGCTCAAGCACGTGGCGCGGCTGTGGGGCTTCGGTGTTCACCTGGACAGCGTGAATGGCAAGGGCGAGGTGAGCAAGCGCTGGTCGGTCGAGGCGCCCCCGGCGCATTGAGGGCGAGCGTGCAGGCGCGCGCTCTGGCGGTCAGAGCGTGAAGATCTTC
This sequence comes from Rhizobacter sp., assembly GCA_031385155.1. Lineage (GTDB taxonomy): Bacteria > Pseudomonadota > Gammaproteobacteria > Burkholderiales > Burkholderiaceae_C > LMDS01. Next base: position 37,291 of record JANNBF010000010.1, on the reverse strand, counting down.
CCAGGGTTCATGATGTTCTTCGGGTCGAGCGCCCGCTTGAGCGTGCGCATCATGTCCACCGCACCCGCGCCCGCCTCGGTGACCAGAAAGCCCATCTTGTGCAGGCCGATGCCGTGCTCGCCGCTGCACGTGCCTTCGGCCTCGATGGCACGCTGAACCACGTCGTGGTTCAGTTGCTCGGCCAGGTCGCGTTCGCCGGGCACGTTCGGGTCCACGAGGTAGGCGATGTGGAAGTTGCCGTCGCCCACATGGCCGACGATGTAGTGCGTCATCCCGGCTGCCGTGGCCGCCTCTGAGGCCTTCACCACGCATTCGGCCAGGCGCGAGATCGGCACGCAGGTGTCGGTCGTCACGGTGCGCGAGCCGGCCTTCAGTTGCAGGCCCGCGAAGTAGGCATGGTGCCGCGCCGTCCAGAGCTTGGTGCGCGCCTCGGGTGTGGTGGCCCACTGGAAGCCGGCACCACCTAACTCGGCCGCGATCTCCTGCACCGTGGCGGCTTGCTCGGCCACGCTGGCGGCGCTGCCATGGAACTCCATCAGCAGCATCGGCGCCTCCGTCAGCGTGAGCTTGTCGTGGCGGTTCACGGCGCGCACGGCATGCGCATCGAGCAGCTCGCAGCGCGCGATGGGAATGCCCATCTGGATGATCTGGATCGTGGTGCGCACCGCCGCGTCGATGCTCGGGAAGGTGCAGGTCGCCGCCGAGATCGCCTCGGGCAGCGGGTACACCTTCAGCGTGACTTCGGTGATGACGCCGAGCGTGCCTTCGCTGCCCACCATCAGCCGGGTCAGGTCGTAGCCGGCCGACGACTTGCGGGCCCGCGTGCCGGTGTGGATGACCTCGCCCTGCGGCGTGACGACCGTCAAGCCCAGCACGTTCTCGCGCATCGTGCCGTAGCGCACCGCGTTCGTGCCGCTGGCGCGCGTGGCACTCATGCCGCCCAGGCTGGCATCGGCGCCGGGGTCGATCGGGAAGAACAAGCCCGTGTGGCGGATTTCGTTATTGAGCTGCATGCGCGTGACACCGGCCTGCACCGTGACCGTGAGGTCTTCGGGCTGGACCGCGATCAGCTTGTTCATGCGCGCGAGGTCGATGCTCACACCGCCCTGCACCGCGAGCAAATGGCCTTCGAGCGACGAGCCCGTGCCGAACGGGATCACCGGCACCGCGTACCGGTCGGCCAGCTTCACGATGGCCGCCACGTCCTCGGTGCTCTCGCAGTAGACCACCGCTTCGGGTGGCGGCGCGTCGATGGGCGACTCATCGCGGCCGTGCTGCTCGCGCACCGCCAACGCCGTGGAGCAGCGCTCGCCGAAGCGCGCGCGCAGCGCGGCCAGCATCTCGGCCGGTACCGCGCGGGGCGCTAACGCGGGCAGCGCGTGGGCAGGGATCGGTGCGTTCATGGCGAGTCCTGGGAAAGGCGGTTCAGCCCCGCAGTGTGCCGCGCTTTGCAAGCCGCTGAACAGCCTCGATCACCCGCCCCGCTTGGCGCGGCTTGGCACCGCTCTGCACCCGTTCGCACTTGGGCGCGCCGCGCGGCCAGCGCCGCGCGTGCCCTCAAAGCCGCGTCGCGCGTTTCGCGGCCAGCGCCAGCTTGATCGCCGGCAGCGCCGCTTGCGCGGCTTCGTACCCGACCTGAATCAGCTCGCGGCGCACGCTGAAGTCGCTGCCGGAGTAGGCCGCAGTGTCCGGCACGATCAGCGCATCGGCCTGGCGCGCCTGCATCTTCGCAAGCGTGCGGCCCATGATCTCGAACGACTGCAGCATCACCTCGTACAGGCCTTGCGCCACCGCGTTGTGCGGCTTCGCGCCAACGTCCACCGCGAGCACGAAGTCGGCCCCCAGGTCGCGCGCCTGCTGCACCGGCAGCGGGCTCACCAGGCCGCCGTCGACGTATTCGCGCCCGTTGATCTCGCACGGCACGAACACGCCCGGAATGCTGCACGACGCGCGCACCGCGCGGCCTGCATCGCCGCTGCGCAACACGGCAATCTCGCCGCTCGCCAGGTCGGTGGCAACGGCCGCATAGCGGCGCTTCATGCGCTCCAGCGGCTCACCGCCGACGAACCGGGTGACGAGCTTCTGCAACGCGTCGCCGGCCAGCAGGCCGCGCTTGCTGCTGCCCATGTCGGCCACGTCGATCTCGCGCACCTTCATCGCCACCTCTTCCATCTGCCACGGCGTGAAGCCGGCCGCGTAGAACACGCCGACCAGCGCACCCGCGCTCGCGCCCACCACCACACTGGCTTCGATGCCGGCCTGATCGAGCGCCTTCAGCACGCCGATGTGCGCGAAGCCGCGCGCGCCGCCCGCGCCAAGCGCCAGGCCCACGCGCGGCGCGCCGCGTTCGGCGGGCGATTTCGGAGCCGCTGCGTGCGCCGCACCCGTGGCCCACGCGGAGGCGGCCGCCGTCGCGATCAAGCCGCGCCGGGAGATCACTGCGCCGCCCCGGCCACGCGCTGCACCAGGCCCCGGTCGACCAGGTCCTTGAGGCGCGCCCAGGCCGATTCGAACGACGCGGCGGGCTCGCCCTGCGTCAACGTCTGCACCTGCTCGCCGAGCGCGATCAGCTCGACACGGCGGTTCAGCTTGCGGCCGTCTTCGGTCACGTTCGACGCCACCGGCCGGTTGAACGAGAAGCCCTGCGCCGTCAAGCGCGCCTGGGGCACGCCACGCTCGGCCAGCGCCCGCATCACGCTGGCCGAACGGGCTTGCGACAAGCGCTGGTTCGCGTCCCCGGTGCCGACGCTGTCGGCATGGCCTTCGACGATCAGGTCCTTCGTGGTCTTGGTCGTCAGCAGCCTGGCCACGCGGTCAAGCTAAGGCGCGGCCGTGACCGCATCGAACTCGGCACTGCCGGTGGCGAACAGCACGCTGGCGGGCAGGAAGATCTGCACCCCGCGCTCGGACTGCTCGATCGGCAGCACCGGCCCGGTGTAGGCCACCGGCATCGGTGCGGGCGGCAGGGTCTGGCAGCCCACGAGCGCGGAGCCACTCAAAGCGATCAGCGCGGCGAGCAGGCAGGTGGCGGCGAGGTGGCGTTGGTTTGAATCGAACATGGGCGGGGCCACTGCGAGCGCGCGGTCCGTGGCTGGCTGATCGGGCCGCGAGTGTCAGCCGGGCACCCGCGCGCCCACAAGCGCTTCCGAAGGCAACGGTGATGCACTGCCTGCGGGTCGATGCATCCGTCGGCGCGCGGCGACAGGTTGTGCAGCCCTGCACGCCGGGCGCACGGGCGGCACGACCGGCATGCCAAACTCGCGCCGCACCTTCACACCGACCGCATCACGCGCGCACACCGCGCACCACATCATGGCCAACCGACTCACACAGATCGCAACCCGCACCGGCGACGACGGCACCACCGGCCTGGGCGACGGCACCCGCGTACCGAAGAGCCACCTGCGCGTGCAGGCGATGGGCGACGTGGACGAGCTCAACTCCACGCTCGGCGTGCTGCTCGCCGAGCCCCTGCCCGACGACGTGCGCGCATTGCTGGTCGTGATCCAGCACGAGCTGTTCAACCTCGGCGGCGAGCTGTCGATCCCGGGCTACACCTTGCTCAAGGCCGAAGCCGTGCTGCAGCTCGACGAGGCCTTGGCGCACTACAACGCCGCACTGCCGCGCCTGAAGGAGTTCATTCTTCCGGCCGGCACGCGCAGTGCGGCCATCGCGCATGTCGGCCGCACGGTGGCGCGCCGGGCCGAGCGCTCGGTGGTCGCCCTCACCGCCCTTGAAGCCGTGCGCGCCGAACCGCGCCACTACCTCAACCGCCTGTCCGACCTGCTGTTCGTGCTGGCGCGCGTGCTCAACCGCGCCAACCTCGACGGCCTGGGCGGCGACGACGTCTACTGGAAGAGCGAACGCCTCGCGCAAGACGCCGGCTGAGGCTTGCCGCCGAGCGGCGGCGGCGATATTTCCTGGGCCGTGAGCCTTTCGGCGCCTCGGGCCTGCGGTAGTGAACAGCAAAGGCATCTCCCTTCGCCCACCCGCACCGAGGTCCTTCATGTCCGCATTGCTCCGCCTGAGCCTCCTGGCTTCGCTTGTCTCGCTCGCCGCCTGCGGCGGCTCCGACGACTCCACCTCACCGGTTGCCGGCGCATCGCCTACCGCGTCGGCACCGGCTTCCAGCGCCGCCTCTGCGCCTGCCGCGTCGCCCACCGTCAGTGGCCAGCGCATCGCGCTCACCTACGCCGCCGCCACGGCCGACTACAGCGGCTCGGCCGCCCCCATCGAGCTGCCTGAGTTCGCGTCGAGCGCCTTCCCAGGGCCGGTCAATTCCGTCACGCCGACCTACCTGCAGACCACGCCGTCGCGCCAGGTCCAGTTCACCTTCGCGTCACCGGGCGGCGTCGGCACTGCCGTGATTGCGCCGGGCACCTACACCATAGGCGCCACCACAGGCTTGTGGGCCACGGTGTTCTACAACGAGGGGCCGGCGAACGGCTGGGAAGGCGCCTCGGGCACGCTGGTCGTCGATGCGGTGGTGGGTGACGTGGTGCAGTACCGCTTCATCGAGGTTCGCATGGCGGCGGGCCGCCGCTTCGGCAGCACCTCGTCCGCCGGCAGCTTCACGTTCAACGGCGCGGGCAATGCGAAAACCATTTGCCTGACGGCGGCGCAGTGCCTGTGAGGCGCTGAACTGCGCGTCGTCAACCGTCAGTCAACCCGCCGCCATTTCCCGGTGCAACCAGGCGCGGGCCAGCGCCCAGTCGCGCTTCACCGTGGCCAGCGACGTGCCCAGCACCTCGGCGATCTCTTCGTTCTCGAGCCCGCCGAAGAACTTGAGTTCGACCACCTTGGCGGCGCGCGCATCGACCTGCTCGAACGCGAGCAGCGCGTCGTTCACCTGCACCACTTCGGCGGCACCGCCGGCCGCCACCTGCTGCGCTTCGGTCAACGTCAACGAGGCCTTGATGCCGAAGCGCTTGTCGGTGTGCCGGGCCTGCGCATGGTTGACGAGAATGCGCCGCATCATCACCGAGGCCATCGCCAGGAAGTGGCCTCGGCTGGCCCAGCGCGTGCGTGTCTGCTCGGTCATGCGGAACCACGCTTCGTGCGTCAACGCCGTGGCGCTCAGCGTGTGACCCGCGTCTTCGCGGCGCAGCTGACCGGCGGCCCGGCCGCGCAGCTCGTCATAGAGCAGCGTGAAGAGGTGGTTCGACGTGTCGGGCGCGCCGGCCTCGGCCTGCGCCAGCCAGAGCGTCACGTCGCCGGGGGCGATGGGCTCGATGGGGTCGGTCGGCAGGCGGTCCATTGCGCGGATTGTGGCGGCGTGGGCTGCCGGGCCGGCCGCGCCAATCGGCAGAGATCGGCAGAGTCGTGAATCTTGTCCCGGCGCGTGAGCCTTTCGAGTCATGCGGCCTGCGTATCGGAACAAGGGAGTGCACCGCGCGGCTTCCGGCTTTCAACCCAACTGGAGCAACCACCATGCAAACGACCCGCCCGAGCACCCGCCACCGCCTGCTGACGCTGACCCTCGCAACTGCCGCCACCCTGTCGGCCTGCGGCGGCGGTGACGATGCAGTCCCCCCAGCAGCCAGCGCGAGCACCACGTTCAGCGGCGCCATCGTCAAGGGCCCGGTCAACGGCGCGAACGTGTGTGCCTATGCGGTGGCCGCTACCGCACGCGGCGCGCGCCTGGGCAACTGCACCACCACCGACGCGAGCGGCAACTACACGCTGAACGTACCCGTCAGCGCCGGCCCGGTGTGGCTGGAAGCCACTGGCGGCAGCTACCTCGACGAGGCCACCGCCGCCGTCGTCGGCCTGGCTGCCGGCTCGGCGCTGACCGCACTGGCCGATGCGAACGGTGCCAGCGTCAGCGCCTACGTCACCCCGCTCACCACCCTCGCACTGAACGCGGCGCGCGCCAGCGGCGCGAGCACGCTCGACGCTGCCGCGTTCAACCAGGCCGTGGTCGCGCTGCTCAACGCCCTCGGCATCGCCGCCGGGCTCGACATCCTGCACAGCGCGCCGGTCGTCACCGGCACGCTCAATGCCTACGGCGCCGCGCTGCTGAACATCTCGCGCATGGTCGCGGCGGGGTTGCCGCTGGCGCAGATCCTGGCCACCACGCAACCTGCCACGCTCGCCACGGCCTATGCCGCAGCAGCCGGGGTGGCCGCGCCCAGTGGCGGCGCATCGCTCGTGGTCTCGGCGGCCACGCCGGCCAGCATGAACGGCCGGCTCGACAAGCTCGCGGCGCAGTTCGAGTCGAACAGCAGCAACGCGTTGATGACCACCTACAACGCCACCGACCCGTACTGCCGCGTCGGCGCCTACGCCCTGCTGAACGGCGGCGACATGAAGAAGTACTACCTCGAGATCTCGTTCGCCAAGGCCACCGGCGCCGTCGGCCTGGTGAAGTTCGGTGACGACGCCACGTTCGTGGCACTCGCCACCGCCGTCGGCCCGCAACCCGCTGTGGCCATCGACAAGACCGCGCGCCGCATCACCTTCACCAACCTCGGCCTCGGCGACAACGGCGGCCTGCTCAAGCTCAACGGCACGCTGGAGTACCCGACCAACGTCGACCCTTCGAACCGCGCCGCCTGCGGTTGACCGGCCTCGCGCGGCACGGCGTGGCGTGATGCAAGAGCAGCGCCCTTATCCTCGCGGCCATGCCCTCCACCCCGCCGCGCTGGCCCGAGATCAAGGCGCTGTTCGACGCCATCGCCGAGCAGCCGCCGGGTGAACGCGAAGCGCTGATTGCGGGCGCCGCGCTCGACGCGTCATCACTCGCCGAGTTGCGTTCGCTGCTGGCGCACCACGACGCGCTCGAAGCCGCACCCGCCTTCATGCACGTCGACGCCGCACAGGCGTTGGGCGACGACGGGCACAGCCCGCCGCAATCCGCGGCCCAGCGCATCGGCGAGCGCCTGGGCGACTGGGAGATCGTGCGCCCGCTCGGCACCGGCGGCATGGGCGAGGTGTTCGAGGCGCGCCGCGCCGACGGCGCCTTCGAAGGCCGCGCCGCCGTCAAGCTGCTCAAGCGCGGCATGGACAGCGCGGCCGTGCTGCAGCGTTTCGCGCAGGAGCGGCAAGCCCTCGCGCGCCTGAACCACCCGAACATCGCGCGCCTGCTCGACGCCGGCGCCAGCAGCGCCGGCCTGCCGTACTTCGTGCTCGAGTTCGTCAACGGCCGGCCCATCGACGAGGCGGTGCGCAGCCTCGCGCTCGACGCGCGCCTCAGCCTGTTCCTGCAACTCGCCGACGCGGTGGCGCACGCGCACCGCAACCTGCTCGTGCACCGCGATCTCAAGCCCGGCAACGTGCTCGTCGACACCGAAGGGCAGGTCAAGCTGCTCGACTTCGGCATTGCCAAGGCACTCGACCCGCTCGAAGGCGTGGCCGGTGCTGCGGCCGCCCTCAACGCCACCGTCGGCGGCGTGCGCCCGTACACACCGAACTACGCCAGCCCCGAGCAGGTGCGCGGCGAGCCGGTCAGCACCGCCACCGACATCTACAGCCTGGGCGTGCTGCTGTACCAGATGCTCACCGGCGTGCGCCCCACCGGCCGCCACGCCGCCACGCCGGCCGAGGCCGCGCGCAGCGTGCTCGAAGACGAACCCACGCGGCCCAGCCAGCTGAGCGCCGGTGACGCCGTCGACCCGCAGTGGCTGACCAACCGCAAGCGGCTCGAAGGCGACCTCGACAACATCCTGCTCAAAGCGCTGGAGAAAGCCTTGGAGCGCCGCTACGCCAGCGTGGATGCGCTGGCCGCCGACGTGCGCAACGTGCTCGCGGGCCGGCCCGTCAGCGCCCGGCCCGCGAGCGCGGCGTATGTGCTGGGCAAGTTCGTGCGCCGCAACCGCTGGGCGGTGCTGGCCGGCACGCTGGGGGGCGTGGGCGCCGCCAGCGGCCTGGCCGCCGCGCTGCTGCAGGGGCGCGAAGCTGCAGCGCTGGGCGTGGTCGGCTTGGCCGGTGGGCTGGGCCTCGCGCTGTTCCAGGGCCGGCAGGCGGCGCAGGCGCGCGACGACGCGCAGCGCCAACTCGCGGGCGTGAAGGACATCACCACCGAACTCGTGTTCCGCTATGGCGACGCGATCCAGCAGATCCCCGGCGGCGCCCGCGCGCAGGAGGCCATGCTCAAGCAAACCGTGGCCTCGCTCGATGTGACGCTGAAGCTCGCCCCGGATGACGCCGAGCTCACCGTGCTGGTGGCGTCGGCGCTCGGCCGGCTGGCGCAGATCCAGGGCAACCCCACGTTCGCCGGGCCCGAGCGCGCCGCCGAGGCGCAGGCTACCGTGACCCGAGCGCTGCTGCTGGCCGCGCGCGTGTGGCCGCACAAGCGGGGCGACGTGCGCTTCGTCACCCAGCACCTGATCACCCTGCTCACGCAGGCCAACATGCTGCGCAACGCCCAGCATGTTGAAGACGGCCTGGCCGTGCTGACCACCGCCGCCGAGCGCAGCGCCGAGACACTGGCAGAACGCCTGAGCGACGGCGACCGCGCGGCCGTGCTGGAGCTGCGCGGCAACGTGCTCACGAACCTGGCGCACTTCAACGAACACAGCGGCCGCCCGAGCCTGGGCCGGCCCGAGCAGGCGTTGCTGCACTGGGCCGAAGCCGAAGCCACGTTCGATGCGCTCTACGGCAACCCGCGGCTGCTGGCCGCCTTGAACGCCGCCACAGACCCCGGCTCGCCGGCGGCCGAAGAGTGGGCCAACCACAACCTCGGCAACGTGTGCATCGGGCGCGCGCTGGTGCACCAGAAGCTCGGCGACTTTGCCGCCATGAAGCGAGACGCGGTCAAAGCCATCGCCAAGCGGCGCGACAACCTGCGCCGCAACCCGACCAGCGCCATCTGGCGTCAAGGCCTGATGTTCGACAGCAACTACCTCGCCCTCGCGCTGCTCAAGCTGGGCGAGAACGAAGCCGCGCTGGCGGCGTCGCAACAGGCCTGGGACACGGTCGCCGAGCGCCTGAACGAAGAAGGGCTGCAGGCGCTGTGGGTCACCACGCGCGGCAACTTCGCGCGGCAACACGCGCGGGCGCTGGCCGCGAACGGCCGGCACGTGGCGGCACTGCCGGTGTTCGACCTGGCGGTGCAGCGGGCGGCAGCGGTGCTGCAAGAAGGCGGCACGGAGGCCGCGCGCCACGATCTGGCCAGCCTGCAAGCGGAACAGGAACAGAGCGCGGCGGCCGCAGCCACGGCTGCCGCGTCTGAAGCGGGTTAGCGGCTGGTGCGACCCGTCAGCTCGCGGGGGCGGCGACCGCCGCCATGAACTCGTCCATCGTCAGGTAGCCCTTCTTGTCCTTGTCGATGTCGTCGAAACGCGCGGCCACGCTGGGCAGCATCTCGGCTTCGGCACGGCTCAGCTTGCCGTCCTTGTTGATGTCGGCGCGCCGGAACGCGGCTTCGATTGCCGCCTTGTCCTTGGCGGCCGCATCGGACGCGGCGGGTTGCATCTGCGCGTGCGTGCCGAGCGGCAATGCGATCAACAGGCTGGCGGTGATGGCGCTCAACGCGCGGGTCTTGAACGGGTGCATGGTGTGCTCCTGGCAACGTCGGAAAGAACGCATTGCACCCGTTCGCGCGCCGCCGACACAGCACTCTTTCCCGGCCTTACCCGGGTTGCAAAGCGCGCGCTCTGCTTACCTTGGCTTGCACCCGGCGTACAGCAGTCAGCGCCGCGCCTTCACGGCGTTGCTGAGCACGTCCAGCACCGTCAACGAATCGGGCCAGCCGATGCACGCGTCGGTGATGCTCTGGCCGTAGGCCAGCTTGGCCGGGTCGTCCTTGCCGGCGCTGAATTTCTGTGCGCCGGCCACGAGGTGGCTCTCGACCATCAGGCCGAAGATGCAGCGGTTGCCCGCGTTCATTTGCGCCGCCACGTCGCGCGCCACATCGACCTGGCGCTCGTGCTGCTTGCTGCTGTTGGCGTGGCTGCAGTCGACCATCAGCGTGCACTCGAGCTTGGCGGCTTCGATCTCCTTGCAGGCCGCCGCCACGTGCGCGGCGTCGTAGTTGGGCGCCTTGCCGCCGCGCAGGATCACGTGGCAATCGGGGTTGCCGCGCGTCTCGACAATCGCCACCTGCCCATTCTTGTGCACCGACAGGAAGTGGTGCGGCCGCGCCGCTGCCTGGATCGCGTCGATGGCGATGCGGATGTTGCCGTCGGTACCGTTCTTGAAGCCGATCGGTGCCGAGAGGCCCGACGCCAGCTCGCGGTGCACCTGGCTCTCGGTGGTGCGCGCGCCGATGGCGCCCCACGAGATCAGGTCGCCCAAGTACTGCGGCGAGATCACATCGAGGAACTCGCTGCCCGCCGGCATGCCCATGCGGTTGATCTCGAGCAGCAGTTGCCGGCCCATGCGCAGGCCTTCGTCGATGCGGTAGGTCTCGTCGAGGTACGGGTCGTTGATCAGGCCCTTCCAGCCGACGGTCGTGCGCGGCTTCTCGAAGTACACGCGCATCACGATCTCCAGCGTGTCCTTGTACTTGTCGCGCTCGACCTTCAGCTTGCGGGCGTATTCGAGCGCGGCGGCCGGGTCGTGAATCGAGCATGGGCCCATCACGACGAGCAGCCGGTCGTCGCGGCGCTGCATGATGTTGCGGATGCGTGCGCGCGTGTCGCCGATCAGCGCTTCCACCGGCGTGCCGGCAATCGGGAAGAAGCGGATCAGGTGCTCGGGGGGCGGCAGCGGCATCACGTCCTTGATCCTCTCGTCGTCGGTGCGGCTGGTGCGTTCGGTGTGCGCATACCAACCGTCGCTGGCGTTGTTCGAAGAGGCAGTCATGGCATGGGCTCCTGAGGGTGAATCGTTTGTGAAGGCCGAAAAAAAACCGCCGGGGGTGAGCCCGGCGGTTTTCGGAGATTTGTTTGGCGCTTTACTTGGCGTATGCGCTGGCCTCTCCGGCCGCAGGGCGGTGGGAGCTCCAAAAATACGCAAAGTGGGCGGCACGAAAAAGCATGGTCGCGAATGTAGCACGCGGCCGCGCAGGCCCCGCATCACGCCAGGTGAGCCGCCGCGAGCAATGCCCGGGTGTACGGCTCGCGCGGCGCGTCGAACAGCGCCTGGGCTTCGCCTTCCTCGATCACCACGCCGTCTTTCATCACCATCACGCGGTGCGCCATCGCGCGCACCACGGCCAGGTCGTGGCTGATGAAGACATAGCTCATGCCGTAGTGGCGCTGCAGCTCGGCCAGCAGCGCCAACACCTGCTGCTGCACCGACACGTCGAGCGCCGAGGTCGGCTCGTCGAGCACCAACACCTCGGGGCGCAGGACCACGGCGCGCGCAATCGAGATGCGCTGGCGCTGCCCGCCCGAGAACTCGTGCGGGTAGCGGTTGAGCACGCCGGCCACGCCCTTGGCCTCGCTCAGGCCGACCTCGTCGAGCATCGCCAGCACCAGCCGCTCACGTTCGGCGTTAGAGAGTTCAGGCCGGTGCAGCGCCAAGCCTTCGCCGACGATCTGCCCGACCGTCATGCGCGGACTGAGTGAGGCGAACGGGTCCTGGAACACCACCTGCATGCGCTTGCGCATCGCGCGCAGCGTTCCGCGGTCGGCGTTGTCGATGCGCTCGCCTTCGACCGCAACCGAACCATCGGCGATGGGCTGCAGCGCCAGCAGCGCCATGCCCAGCGTCGTCTTGCCCGAGCCCGATTCGCCGACGATGCCCAGCGTTTCGCCGCGCCGCAGTTGCAGCGTGGCCGCGCGCACCGCGTTGAACTCGCGCTTCTTGAACCAGCCCAGCGAGACCGCGAAACTCACGCGCACATCGCGGGCTTCCACCACCACCGGCGCATCGGGTGCCACGGCCTGTACCACGCGCTGCGGCCGGCTCGCCAGCAGCTTCTTGGTGTAGGCATGTTGCGGGTCGGCGAACACGCTGGCCGTGTCGCCGAGCTCGACCAGCACGCCGCGCTCCATCACGCCCACGCGGTGCGTGAAGCGGCGCACCAGGTTCAGGTCGTGCGTGATGAAGAGCAGCGCCATGCCCATCTCGCGTTGCAGCTCATCGAGCAGCGCGAGGATCTGCGCCTGGATCGTCACGTCGAGCGCGGTGGTCGGCTCGTCGCAGATCAACAGCTTCGGCCGGCAGGCCAGCGCCATCGCGATCATCGCCCGCTGGCGCTGCCCGCCCGACAGCTCGTGCGGGTACGAATCGATGCGCCGCTCGGGCTCGGGGATGCCGGTGCGCGTGAGCAGCTCGATGGCGCGCGCGCGGGCCGCGTTCTTGCGCAGGCCTTCGTGCAGCTCCAACACCTCGCCGATCTGGTTGCCCACGGTGTAGAGCGGGTTCAGCGCCGTCATCGGCTCCTGGAAGATCATCGCGATCTCGGCGCCACGCAGGCCCCGCATCTCGCGCTCCGACTTCGTCAGCAGGTCTTCCCCGTTGAAGCGGATCGCCCCGCTGGAGGTCGCCGCATCGACCAGCCGCAGCACCGACAAAGCGGTGATCGACTTGCCCGAGCCCGACTCGCCCACGAGCGCGAACTTCTCGCCCGGAGCGATGTTGAAAGACACGTCGTTCACCACCGTGCTCGCGCCGAAGCGCACGGTCAGGTGGTCGATTTCGAGGAGGGGGGGAGTTTTCAATTCATTCACCGCAGAGGGACGGAGTTGGCGGAGGTTCGCAGAGTGTTGATGACGCGCTTGATACCGAGCTTCAGCGAGGGGACGTTGAAGTTGATCAAGAGGCCGGCTTGCAGGTTTGCCAGCCGCAGGTAGGTCAACAGTTGAGCGCGGTGGATGTCTTCGAGCGCTGCGACCGATTTGACCTCGACGACGAGCTGCTGGTCGACAAGCAAGTCGAGCCTGAGTGGTGAGTCCAGCGCGTGACCCTTGTAGTAGAGCGGCACGCTGACCTGCGACGCAAACGCAATGCCCTGCAAGTGCAGCTCCCGCGCCAATGCGCGTTGATAAGCCGACTCCAGCAACCCAGGCCCTAGATGCGTATGAACCTCGAACGCCGCCGCCAAAACCTTGCCACTGAGTTCACTCTGCGCAAACTCCGCCAACTCCGCCCCTCTGCGGTGAATGACTTTCTCTTGACTCATGATTTCCGCGTATCAAACGCATCCCGCAAAGCGTCGCCGATGAAGGTCAGCAGCAGCAGCGTGGTGACCAGCACGGCGAAGGTCGGGAAGATGATCCACCACGAATCGAGGTTGGCCTTGCCTTGCTTGACCAAGTCGCCGAGCGACGGCACCGAGGCCGGTACGCCCAGGCCGAGGAAGTCGAGTGCCACGAGCGACAGGATCGCGCCGCTCATGCGGAACGGCAGGAAGGTGATGACCGGCGTCAGCGAGTTCGGCAGCACGTGGCGCCAGATGATCTGCAGGTTCGACAGGCCCAGCGCGCGCCCCGCCTTCACGAACTCGAGCCCCCGGTTGCGCAGGAACTCGGCGCGCACGTAGTCGGACAAACCAATCCAGCCGAACAGCGACAGCAGCACCAGCAGCAAGCCCAGCGAAGGCTCGAAGATCGACGCGAAGATGATCAGCAGGTACAGCTCGGGGATCGAGCCCCAGATCTCGATCAGGCGCTGCAGCGTCAGGTCGATCCGGCCACCGAAGTAGCCCTGGATGGCGCCCGCCGTCACGGCGATGACCGTGCCCACGAAGGTCAGCGCCAGGCCGAACAGAATGCTCACCCGAAAGCCGTAGAGCAGTCTGGCGAGCATGTCTTGCCCCAGGCTGTCGGTGCCGAGCCAGTTCTTCGCACTCGGCTTCGCCGGGTTCGCCTCCTTCTGGAAGTAGTCGGTCGAGGTGGCCGAGTGCGGGTTGATCGTCAGCAGCCGCCAGTTGCCGGGCTTCTGGAATTGGGCAGTGATGAACGGGTCTTTCCAATCCGTCGGGGTTGCAAAGTCGCCGCCGTACGCGGTTTCTGGCGGGTTGCTGAAGACCGGGAACGACCAGCGCCCTTCGTAGCGCGCGGCGAGTGGCCGGTCGTTGCTGATGAGCTCGGCCGCCGCGCTCAGGATCAGCAGCACCACCATGATCCAGAGCGACCCGTAGCCGATGCGGTTGCGCTTGAAGCGCGCCCAGGCGCGCTGGTTCGGCGACCGACCGGGAGCAACTGAAAGCGCAGCCGCAATCGCAGTGCCCGGGCCCGCAGCGGCTGCAGCGTTGTCGATTGCGGCTGTCATTTCGCAGCACTCCCGAACTGCACGCGCGGGTCGACCACGACATAGAGCATGTCGGACACGAGCTTGATCGCCAGGCCGATCAGCGTGAACAGGTACAGCGTGCCCAGCACCACCGGGTAGTCGCGCCGCACGATCGACTCATACGACAGCAACCCCAGGCCGTCGAGCGAGAACAGCGTCTCGATCAGGATCGAGCCGCCGAAGAACACGAACACCAACGCCGCCGGGAAGCCGGTCACGAGCGGGATCAGCGCGTTGCGGAAGATGTGCTTCCACAGCACGCGCTGCTGCGACAAGCCCTTGGCGCGCGCCACCAGCACGTATTGCTTGCGCATCTCCTCGATGAAGGTGTTCTTGGTCAGCAAGGTCACGATGGCAAAGCTTTCGATCACATAGCAGGTCAGCGGCAGCGCCAGGTGCCAGAAGTAGTCGCGCACGCGTGCCGGCCAGGCGAGGTCGGCCCAGTTGTCGGAGGTCAGGCCGCGCAGCGGGAACACATCGAAGAAGCTGCCACCGGCGAACAGCACGATCAGGAACACGCCGAGCACGAAGCCCGGGATCGCAAAGCCCATCAGCACCAGCAGCGTGGTCGCCACATCGAAGCGCGAGCCCTCGCGCACCGCCTTCGCTATCCCCAGTGGCACCGAAATCAGGTACGAGATCAGGAAGGCCCACAGGCCCAGGCTCATCGAGACCGGCAGCTTCTCCTTGATGAGCTGCCACACGTCCTTGTTGTGCAGGAAGCTGCGGCCCAGGTTGAACTGCGCGAAGTTCGCGATCATCTCGACATAGCGCACATGGGCCGGCTTGTCGAAGCCGTAAAGCTTCTTGAGCTCCGCGATCTGCTTGGCGTCGCTGTCGCGGCCGGCCTTGTAGGCGTTGCCCTCGCCGCCACCGCCCATGCGCGCCTCGGCCATGATCTGGTCGATGGGCCCACCGGGCACGAACTGGATCACGGCGAAGGTGAGCGTCAGCACACCCAGCAGCGTGGGCAGCATCAGCGCGATGCGTTTGAGGATGTAGCTCAGCATGGGTCAGGGCCTCGGGGCAGTTTGCTTCATCCACCAGGTGGTGATGGGCCAGGGCAGTTGCGGGTCGACGTCGGGCGCGAGGTCGGTGGTGAAGAAGCGCGGCGTCACGGCAGGCATGTCGAACTTGTTCCAGTACGTGATGGGCTCGTTGTCTTGGTACAGCTCGGGCACCTGCCAGTGGCTCCACATCACGATGCGGTCGAGCGCGCGGCAGGCATCGACGAAGGCCGCAAGCGTGGTCGCGGTGGTCATCGCGGCCAGCGCATGGTCGGCCGCCGCGCTCTGCACCCCGCGTGTGTTGTTGCTGCCCGGCTCCATCGCGGCCTTGCTGCCGTAGAGGGTCGTGAACTCGGCGCTCGACGGCTGCGTGAAGCTGCCTTCGACGATGGTCACCACGTCGAAGTTGAAGCCCTGGATGCGTGTGTCGTAGAGCGCGTAGTCGACGTTGCGCACCGTGAAGCGAATGCCGATCTTCGCCAGGTTCTGCGCCCAGGCCTTGAGGCGCGAATCGTTGACGCTGTCGCCGGGTGCGAGGTACTCGAACTCGAAGGCCTCGCCCTTGGCGTTGCGCAGTTGGCCATCGCCGGCCAGTTGCCAGCCGGCCGCCTGCAGCAGGCTGCGGGCCTTCAGCAGGTTGCTGCGCAGCGCCGCCGCGTCGGTGTTGCGGGGGGCCACGAACGCGGGGCCGAACACGGCCGGCGGCAAGGTGCTTCTGAATGGCTCCAGCAAGCGCAGCTCGCCGGGCGAGGGCAGGCCCACGGCGGCGTACTCGGAGTTGTTGAAGACGCTGTTGGCGCGCTTGAACAAGTCGTAGCGGTTGGTCTGTTCGAAGTCGTAGGCCAGCGCCAATGCCTCGCGCACGCGAATGTCCTGGAACAAGGGGCGGCGCAGGTTGAACTGGTACGACTGCAAACCCTGCCCGGTGCCGAAGGTCAGGCGCTTCTTGTCGATCTCGCCGCTGGCCCATTTGCGCCCGGTCATCTGGCGCATCCAGACCCGCGCGCCGTAGACCCGCGTCACGTCGAACTCGCCGGCCTTCAGCGCCTCGGTGGCCACGTCTTCGTCCTGGTAGTAGCGGTAGACGACGCGGTCGAAGTTGAACATGCCGCGCCGCTCGGGCAGGTCGCGTGCCCAGTAAGTCGGGTTGCGCTTGAACTCGATGCGCCGGCCCGAGTCGGCGAGCGCAATGGTGTAGGGGCCGGTCGTCAGCGGCTGCTCATCGCGGATCTCGTCGAAGCGCGTGTGCGTGCCGTCGGGCTTGCGGCCCCAGGTGTTCGAGAAGATGAACATCGCGCCGACCTTGAAGACGTTGTCGCTGCTGCGGTCCTTGAAGGCGAAGCGAATGGTGCGCGCGTCGAGCACCGTGGCCGACGCCACGCTCGCGAGCGGGCCGCTGTAGTACGGGTGTGCGTGCGGGCCGGTCTGCGAGTCGAAGCTGTACTTCACGTCGGCGGCGGTCAGCGCAGCGCCGTTGCTGAAGCGTGCGAGCGGGTTCAAGCGGAAGGTCACGCTCGACAGGTCGGGGGCTACCGCCAAGCTCTCGGCGAGCAGGCCGTACATGGTGCGCGGCTCATCGGCGCTGAGCACCATCAGCGACTCGGTCATGAAGATGCCCATGCCGGCCGGCGCGTTGCCCAGCAGCGTGAAGGTGTTGAACTTGTCGAAGCTGGTGCGCCGGTCGGGGTTGCGCAGGTACAGCGTGCCGCCCTTGGGTGCGGCCGGGTTCACGTAGTCGAAGTGGTCGAAGCCGGGGGCGTACTTCGCTTGGCCGTAGGCGGCGTAGCTGTGTGACCAAATCAGTGGCGCGGCTGGTGCAGGCGACGCGGGTGGCGCGGCCGACCCCAGCGGCGGGGCCGCGAAGGCGCAGGCCGCCACCGCCGTCTGCCACGCGGCGGCGAGCCTCGGTTCAACGCGCAGGCGCATCGCGGAGCCACCAGGTGATGAGCGGCCACGGGCCCTGCGGGATGGCGTCGAGCGGGCTGTCGATCGAGAAGTACAGCGGCCGCACCTCGGGCATGCCGAACTTGTTCCAGTAGCTCGCCGCCTCCGAGGCCGAATACAGCTCGGGCACCTGCCAGTGGCTCCACATGATGACCCGGTCGAGCGCGTGTGCGCCGGCTCGCAACTCGTCCAGCGTGGTGGCGCGGCTCATCGCCTCGATCAGCTTGTCGACCGCCGCGCTCTTCACGCCGCGAAAGTTGTTGTTGCCTGGCTCGTCGGCCGATTTGCTGCCGTACAGCTGCGCCAGGTCGTTGGGCTTGGGCAACGTGAAGCGGCCTTCGACGATGACGATGGTGTCGAAGTCGTAGCTCTCGAGCCGGCGGCGGTAGAGCGCAAAGTCGACCGCGCGGGGCTTGATCGTGATGCCCAGCTTCTTGAGGTTGGCTTCCCAGTCGGCGACGCGCGCGCTGGCGCCGGGCTCCAGGTACTCGAACTCGAACGCGTCACCCTTCGCGTTGCGCAGCTTGCCGTCGGCGGCCAGCTTCCAGCCCGCCTGCTCCAGCAGGCCGCGCGCCTTGAGCAGGTTGGCACGCAAGCGGCCGGCCTCACCGCCGGTGTCGGGCGCCACATAGGCCGGGCCGAACACCTCGGCCGGCAGTTGTGCGCGGAACGGTTCCAGCAGCTTCAACTCTTCGGGCGACGGCGGCCCGACAGCGGCGAACTCGGAGTTGTTGAAGGCGCTGTTCGCGCGCTTGAACATCCGAAAGCGGTTGTTGATCGTGTCGAAGTCATAGGTCAGGCCCAGCGCCTCGCGCACGCGGATGTCCTGGAACTGGGGGCGGCGCAGGTTCAGGTCGAAGGCCTGCAGCATCTGCCCGAAACTGGTCTGGAACCGCTCCTTGCGGATCCGGCCGTCGTCCCACTTCGGGCCCTTGTGCTGGCGCGCCCAGGTGCGCGCACCGAGCACGCGGATCAGGTCGAACTCGCCCGCCTTGAAGGCCTCGGTGGCGACGGTGTCGTCCTTGTAGAAGCGATAGACCACCTTGTCGAAGTTGAAGAAGCCGCGACGCAGCGGCAAGTCGCGCGCCCAGTAGGCGGGGTTGCGCACGAACTCGATACGCCGGCCGATATCGAACGCGCCGATGGTGTAGGGGCCGCTCGTGATGGGCAGCTCGGTCACCACCTCGTCGAAGCGCTTGGGTTTGCCGTCGGGCCCCAGGCCCCATTTGCGCGAGAAGATGGTGAGCTCGGTGCCGAGCGTGAAGAGCGTGTCGGTGCTCTTGTCTTTCAGGTCGAAGCGGATGGTGCGCTCGTCGACCACCACGGCGCGTTCCACGCCGGCCATCGCGGTCGGGTACGAGGGCAAGACCTGCGCGCTGGTCAGGGTGTCGAAGCTGTGCTTCACGTCGGCCGCGAGCACTGGGCTGCCGTCGTAGAAGCGCGCCTTCGGGTTCAGGCGGAAGGTGATGCTGCTCTTGTCGGGTGCCACGAGCATGGCCTCGGCGAGCAGGCCGTACATGGTCTGCGGCTCGTCGGCGCTGAGCAGCGCGAGCGTCTCCAGCATGAAGATGTTGATGCCCGCCGGCGCGTTGCCCTTGACCGTGAAGTAGTTGAACTTGTCGAAGCTGGTGCGCCGGTCCGGGTTCTTCAGGTAAAGCGTGCCGCGCTTCGGCGCATCGGGGTTGGCGTACGCGAAGTGGGTGAACGCGGGCCCGTACTTGGGCGGGCCGAACGCGGCGTAGGCGTGGATCCAGGCGGCCGGTGCGACGGCAGGGGCGCTCGCTGCGGTGGCCGGTGCGGTGGCAGCGGCGCTCGCTGCGGAAGGGGCCGTGGGGCCGGCGCTGATGGCCGGGCTCGTGGCCGCCACCAGCACCGCTGCCGCCAACCAGGCCAGCCCGCCGCGCAGGTGCGCGCGGTGGCAGGGGGGGCTCTTGTGCATGGCGCGGATGCTAAGGCACCCGGCGGCGGCAACGCAGCCGTGGCCTCCCATGCCCCTCAGAGCTTGGCCGGCACCTTCAACAGCGCGTCGCAGCGGGCGCGGTTCGGCTCGTTGGCGGCGTCGAGCGCGGCGCACACGGTGTCGAGCTGCACTTGCAGCCGCGCCAGCGTGGGCTGGTGGGCGCCGCCCTTGTTCCAGGCCTGCAGCTGGTTGCCCACGCGCTGCAGCGAGCGGCCGCTGCGCTCGTAGAAGGCATCGGGCGCCTTGGCCGCCTCGGTGAAAAGCTGGCGAGCGGTGCGCTCGATGCGCGCGTCGTCACCCGGCGCCAGCTCGACCAGCGCCTTGATGTACGAGGCGCCCCACTGCAGCCGCGTGGCGGGGCCTTCGCTGGTGGTGAAGGCCTGCTCCGACCAGCGCAGCGCCTCGGCCTTGTCGCCACGTTGCTTCGCGTTGCTGGCCAGGGCGCTCATCAGGTAGTAGGGCGAGTGGCTCTTCACGAGGCCCGCCTTCAGCATCGCATCGGACTCGGCCATCAACCCGCTGCTTGCGAGCAAGTAAGCAGCCCCAGGGATGACGGCCTGGCGCTCGTAGGCGTCGGTGGTTTCGCGGTCGATGCGCGCGGCTTGCCGGCGCAGGTCGGCCAGCAGTTCGGGCGGCAACGTGGGGGGCAGTGCGGGCGCCGGCTTCGGCGTGGCGCGCTTCGGCGTATCGATGCGGGCCAGATCGATGCGCGCACCCAGCGCCGACAGGAGGTCGGCGCGCGACAGCGTGGTGTCGGCCTCGAAGCCCTTGAGTGCGCCGTTGAGCGCCTGCAGCACGCGCTGGCGGAGCAGCGTGCCCTTGGCGCTTGTGGCCTGCACCAGATCGACCGGCCAGTTCGCCAGCACGTCCATCTGCGCGCGTGCAGCGGCAGGGTCGGCAAGCAGCGCAAGCAGCGCCGGCGCGGCGGCCGCATCGGGCCGCGCCGGTGCCTTGTCAGCGGCGGCCGCCAGCGCCTTCAGGCGCAGCCGCGTCGCAACGAAGGCCGGCTGCGGCGGGCAGGCGGCAGCCAGTTGCGCCAGCATCGCCGGCACCTCGGCCTTGGGCACAACCTGCTGCTCGTCGCCGTCCCACGAGTAGAAGGCCAGCAGGCGCCAGTCGGCCGCCGTCAAGCCGGACCCTCCGGCGCGCACCTGCGCCAGCAGCTCCTTCACCGGGCGCTTGGCGTTCATGCCGAGCGTCAGCACCTCGGTGTAGGCCTTCGGGTCGACCTCACCGGGCAGGCGCGTCAGCTCGGTGCCCTGCGCGCTGAACAGCAGCATCGTCGGGTAGCCGCTGACGTGAAAGCGCGCGCCGAGCTTCTGTGCGCCAGGGCTGTCGCCGTCCACGTACACCGGCACGAAGCCCTTCGAGCGCTCGATGAAGTCGGCGCGGTTGAAGAGCGTGGCCTTCAGCTGGTTGCACGGCGGGCACCACTTGGCGCCCCAGTACAGGAACACCGGCTTGGCCTCGGCCTTGGCCTGCGCGAAGGCGGCGTCCACATCGGCGTTGCTGCTGGCCTCGCGCCACGCGATGCCGTCGGCGGCCTGCGCGGCGCACGCCGCCAGCAGGCATGCGAAGGCGGCCATGAGGCCGGCGATGGGGCGGGTGCGGCGGGTGCGGCGGGTGCGTGAGCGCTCGGCAGCATGCATGCGGTCGTCTCCGAAGTCGAACCTCCGAGAGTATCCAGCGCGCGGCGTGTTGGCGCACGCGCCGCGCCGTCAGCGCGTGCGTTGGCGCCCGGCGGCGGGCTCGTCGTCGGGGGCCGCATCGGCAGGCCGCCCGCCGGCTTGCCCGTCGGGCCCACGCAAGTCCCTGGGCTGCACCGCGCGAAGGTCGGCGGCCAAGGTCAGCACGGCGTCAACGCTGCCTTCGGCCTGCTCGGGGGTCGGTAGCGTCGGCGAGCCAAGCACTGCGGCGATGGCGCTGGCTCGCAACGTTTGCGGCGCAGCGCCACCGATCGCCGTGGCGGCCGCCTCCGCGAACGCGGCCGACACCACGGGCGTGGGGCTGTAGAGCTTCGGGTTCGAGTCATCCACCCGGCTCGCCAGGCCGGCGGCGTAACGTTCCAGCCGCGGCCCCTGGCCTTTCAGATCGGGGTTGCGCGCGTGCTCGAACGCCGCAACGACAGCCCCTGCTTCGTGGCCATCGATTCGATGCGAGGGCTCGGTCGGCCCGGCTGCACCCGATGAAAACGTGCCGTCGGTGGGGTCGATCACCGGCCCGTCGGCCCAGGCATCGAGAACCGCTGCGGGCCCGCTGCCGGGTTCGCCGCCGGCCGGTGTGGCCGACCGCACCAGCACCCAGGCGTGGTTGATCGACTCGGCTTCCAGTGTCTCCACCGTGGCGCGGTCGCCAGGGTGCAGCCGCGCGGCATGCACATGCGCTGCCAGGTTGGCGAACTCCTCGCAGTTGCCGCTGGCCGCCAAGGCCGTGAGCCCGGCCGTGCGAACCCGAACTTCGCTCTGTGGCAAGCCCACGGAGGGCAAGGCGCCCTCGACAAGGCGGCGCGCGCGCACCCGGTGCAGGCCCACGTTTTGAGTCACCGCCAGGTCGGTCGTGACGTTGCCGCGACCGTAGGGCATCAAGGCGAGCACTTCTTTTCGGGATTCGTTGGCCTGCCACAGCAGTGCCCGCTGCTGCGGCGCCAGGGGGCGGCCGGTGGCTTCGCGCGCCACGATGTACGCCGCCTGCTGCAGGTCGGCGAATGGCACTTGAACCGTCGCCGGCCGGACAGGCCGCACCGGCAGGCCACCCAGCGGGGCGCTTGGCTGCCGCAGCGTTCTGTTGTCGGTGGGGCTGGCGGGTGCTGCACTGTCGGCAGGGGGCGGGGTCGCACCCGGGCGGGGGTGGTTTCGAACGGGGTCCATCCGCCAATGTCACCCGACCCGCCTGCAGCAGCCACGTGCGATGCGAAGTGCCGTCCACATTTGCGAATGCACAAGCCGTCACTCGACCGGTGCCGGCGCCTCGCGCACCGGGCTCTGAAAGCGGGTCGACGCGAACTGCGCCAGCGCCACGCCGGCCAGCGTGAGCGCGGCGCCGGCGAGCTTGGTGCCCGAGTAGCGCTCGCCGGTGGCGAGCCACGCCACCAGCCCGGCCACCGGCGGCATCAGGTACATCAACGGCGCGGTGCGGGCCACGCCGCGCACCGCGTTGACCCAACCCCAGACCAGCCAGCCGAGAAAGGCCGACACCAGCACCGAGTACGCCAGGCCCAGCCAGATCAGCGGCCCCTGGCTCGCCCACGCCACCTGCAGCCCGGCCGGCGCGCTCAGCACTACCACCGGGGCGCTGGCCAGCAGCGTGGCGTAGGTCATCACGACCACGCCGCCGTGGCGCTCGATCAGCGGCTTCGAGGCCACGGTGTAGTACGAGAAGAACGCGGCTGCCACCACCAGCACCGCATCACCGCCACTGGCCTGCCAGTGGCCGCCGAAGAGCTTGTCGGACAAGAAGATCAGCACGCCCGCACAAGCCACCGCCACGCCCGTCACCTGCCCGCGGGTTAGCTGCTCCAGCCCGTAGAAGCGCAGGATGAGCAGCGTGAACACCGGCCCGCAGGCGAGGATCAGCGAACTCGAAAACGCGGTCGACCAGTGGATGCCGAAGGTCACCAGCCCGACGTGCAACAGGTGCCCCGCCAGGCCCAGCCGCAGCAGCGCCCAGCCATCGGCGCGCGGCACGCGCGGCCACGCGGTGCCGTAGCGCCACAGCAGCAGCGCCGCCGCAGCCACCGGCATGATCAGGTAGCGCGCGAACAGAAAGCCGCCCGGCGTGAGCACCGGGAACAGCTGCTTCTGCACGCTGAAGTTGCCGCCCCACACCAGCACCATCACCAGCGCAGCCCAGAGGGCGTTGCGGGCTTCGTGGGGCGAGTGGTGCGGCAGGCGCGGGTCGGGGTGCATGGGCTTGTTTGCGGACGTGGATGTGGGCGTGTGCGTGGCCGTCTGCGTGCGCGCAAGGCCGGGCTCGTCAACGCGCTTCGGTGGGGTCAGTGTCGCCCAGCAGGCCCTGGCTGTCTTCGAGGCGCCAGCCAGGCAGCGGGGTGGCGCGGGCCAGCGCCATCCACACATCGAAGGGCAGGTGCATCGCGCGGCGCGCAAGGTCAATCGAGGCCATGGCGCCAAGGTTAGCGCGGCATCGCCGCGCCGCACAGAGCGATACTGCGGCGCACGCGCCTGCCACGCCGTGGGCGCCAGGCCCGTTGCAAGCCCTCCACCGTGTTCACCCGAGGACAGCCCATCGCACCCGACCCCGCCGCGTGGCGCCGCGAGTTCATGCGCCGCCTGCGCACGCGCATGCTGGCGAAGATGCTCGCCACGATGCTGGGCATCGGCGCCTTCTTCATCGCCTACTTCTGGGTGTTGCGGCACCCGTTCAGCCCGCCGCTGCTGATGCCTGTGACCGCACTCGACCGCCTCATCCCCTTCGAGCCGGGGTTCCTGCCGCTGTACTTCTCGCTGTGGTTTTACGTGTCCATCGCGCCCGCGCTGCTGGCCTCGGGGCGCGAGCTGGCGGGCTACGGCGCGGCCACCTTTGCGATCAGCGTGATCGGCTTCGGCGTGTTCATGCTTTGGCCCACGGCCGCCCCGCCGTTCGCGCCCACCGGGCCGGTGCCGGCCGGCATGCAGTTCCTGAAAGACGTGGACCTGGCGGCCAACGCCTGCCCGTCGCTGCATGTGGCGTTCGCGGTGTTCACCGCGCTCTGGCT
Organism: Rhizobacter sp.; assembly: GCA_031385155.1. Taxonomy (GTDB): domain Bacteria; phylum Pseudomonadota; class Gammaproteobacteria; order Burkholderiales; family Burkholderiaceae_C; genus LMDS01. Next base: position 13,545 of record JANNBF010000010.1, on the reverse strand, counting down.
GGCGCGCATTCTTCGCGAAATGCGCTCGGGCGCGCTGCTGCACGCCGCAAGCGTGCTGTGGTGCGCCGGCATCCTGTATTCGACGCTGGCCACGCGCCAGCACGTGCTGCTCGACGTGCTCGCCGGCGCCTTGCTCGGCGCCGCCGTCGCGTGGGTGCACATGCGTTGGCAGGGGGCAGCGCGGCGCGTTACTCGCTAGCATTTCAGCCCTGAACCCCGCCTTGCCCACCCCGTGCCGGAGCCTCGCGCCATGACCCTGCCGCTGTCGAACCCGTTCTTGAAACCGCTCTTGAAACCGCTGGCCGCAACCTGCCTCGCTGCCGCCTGCATGGCCGCTGCGGCCGCCGACGAACCGAAGTTGCTCAACATCTACAACTGGTCCGACTACATCGCCGAAGACACGATCAAGAACTTCGAGAAAGAGACCGGCATCAAGGTCAACTACGACAACTACGACACCAACGAGGTGCTGCACGCCAAGCTCGTGGCGGGCAAGACCGGCTACGACATCGTCGTGCCCGGCGCGCACTTCGCGAAGACGCAGATCGAAGGCGGCCTGCTGCAAAAGCTCGACCGCGCGAAGCTCACCCACTGGGGCAACCTCGACAAGGGCCTGCTCCAGCAGATGGCCACGGTCGACCCCGGCAACCAGTACCTCGTCGACTGGTTGTGGGGTTACGTCACCGTGGGCATCAACACCGCCAAGGTCAAGGCCGCGCTGGCGGCACCGCCCAACCCGCTCGCGATGCCCGCCAACGCCTGGAGCCTGCTGTTCGACCCTGCCTACGCGGCCAAGTTGAAAGGCTGCGGCGTCAACTTCCTCGACTCGGCGTCCGAGGTGTTGCCGGTCGCACTGCTCTATGCCGGCAAGCCGCCGTACAGCAAGAACGCGGCCGACTACGACGCGGCGGCCAAGGTGCTGCAGGCGGTGCGCCCGTACGTCACGCGCTTCTCGTCGAGCGGCTACATCAACGACCTGGCCAGCGGCCAGCTGTGCGCGGTGATGGGCTTCTCGGGCGACATCAACATCGCCCGCGCCCGCGCCCTTGAGGGCGCGCCCAAGGCGCCGCCGGCCATCGAAGCGCTGGTGCCGCAGGGCGGTGCGACGCTGTTCTTCGACAGCATGGCGATCCCGAAAGACGCGCCGCACCCGGGCAATGCGCACCTGTTCATCAACTACATCCTGCGGCCCGAGGTGGCGGCCAGCCTCACGAACAAGGTGTTCTATGCGAACCCGAATACAGCGTCGCTGAAGTTCGTCAAGAAAGACGTGGCCGACAACAACACCATTTTCCTGACGGACGCCGACGAGAAGCGCATGACGCCGCCGGACGCGCTGCCGCAAGAAGCGCGGCGCGTGCAGACGCGGGTGTTCACGGCGTTCAAGGCCAGCAGATGACGGCACCCCGCTCGCCGGGTACGGCGAGCGACCCTCCCCGGGCCACGAAGGGGCCTTGCTTGGGACGGCCCGGCGCAGCGGCCCGCAGACTGTGGACCCTTCAGGCGCTCACCACCACGCCCTTCCAGAACGCCACGCGGCCCTTGATCTCGCGCGCGGCTTCGCTCGGCTCGGGGTAGTACCAGACGGCGTTCTCGTTCATGTCGCCATTGACCATCAGGCTGTAGTAGTGCGCCTGCCCCTTCCAGTGGCAACCGGTGCGGTGGTTGCTGAAGGTCACGTACTCGCGCTTCAGGCTGGCTTCGGGGAAGTAGTGGTTGCCTTCGACGACCACGGTGTCGTCGCTCTCGGCGAGGGTCTCGCCGTTCCAAGTAGCTTTCATGGGGGCTCCAGCGGGGTTGATGTGGGGTGGGCAGGCCAAGGCGAAATCATCCCGCATAACGGGCCGCTGCGGTGCGCAGGCGGGTGGCGATGTTGGCGATCAGGGCCTTGTCGCCCGTCACCACCACGCTGTCGCCGTGGCGCAGAATGTCCATGGCCAGCTCGGTCGGGTCGCTGTAAGGCACTTGCAATTCGTAGCGACCGTTGCCTTTGGTGCCACCGGCCTCGTCCAGCCAGCGCGACTTCTGTTCCGGGTGCCACTCCTCGTTGGCCACCCACTGCGCCGCGTCGGCGTTGAACACCAGCGTGGCCCACTTGACCTTCGCGCCGGCGCCGCCGTAGATGCCGTAGCCGGCGTCGAGTGCGGCTTCAAGGTCGCGCAGGGGCACGCTCTTCGCCTTGGCGTCGAGCGCGCGGGCCTCGACCATCGCGTCGAGCGCGAAGCGGCGCAGGCCCTCGCTGGCGTGGCACCACGCGTCCAGGTACCAGGTGTTGCGGTAGTTCACCAGCCGCTGCGGCGAGACCTCGCGCTCGCTGTGGCTGCGGTCGGTGCGCTTGAAGTAGCGCAGCCACACGCGCTTGCGCTGCAGCAGTGCGGCGCCCAGCAGCTCGAAGTGCCGGCTCGGCACGCGCCGGCGTGCGGTGCCGATGACCTTGACGCGGCGCATCAGCGTGCGCGCCTGCGCGGCGTCGGTGCCGAGCATGCCTTGCAGCTTCTCCATCAGCGGCTGCAGGTGGCGCGCGAGCACGCCGTCGTCGTCGAGGCCGGCGAGCAGCTGGTGCATGGTCAGCAGCGCGTGGATCTCGTTCTCGCTGAACCACAGGCCGGGCAGCTCGTGGCGCTGTGCCGCAGCAGCTGCAGAGCCCGCCGCATGGCCGCTACCGGGCGCGTCGGCCATGCGGTAGGCGTTGTCGAACGCGCTGTAGACGATGGGCGCGGCGAGCCGGTCGCGCAGGTATTGCAGGTCGCGCTTGAGCGTGGCGGGCGACACGCCGAGTTCGCCGATCAGCGCGGCGAAGCTGACGCTGCCCCGGCTCTTGAGCAACAGCTCGATCTTGTAGAAGCGTTCGGTGCGGTCCATCGGCAGTCTCGTCACAGAGGTGGCTCACCAGATGAGCCAGGGGCCCCGAGCATACCCGCGCGTCATTTGTTCGTGCGGCCCGCAGGTGGCTCACGCCATGAGCCACCTGGGCCGGACACTGGGCTTCATCGCGGCAAACGGGTTGCCGCGAACCCGCACCAGGAGCACACCATGCACACCATCGAGCGCGCCCAAGCCCATCTGTCGCACAACCAAACGGCCTCCCCCACCTTCGAGAGCATCGGCTTCGAGCTCGGCTGGGATTACGCGCACTACCGCGTCACCGTGCCGGCGGCGTACGCGCAGGAGCCTTCCCCGTTGCGCAGCGGCCTGCTGGCCGGCCAGGCGGCGTTCGGCAGCCGCACGCTGGCCGCGACCCGGCATGTGCGCAAGTGGTTGCAGCTGCGCCTGCACGCGTGGCTGCGTGGGCGCAGCGTCGAGCTGTTCCAGGTCACGCCCAACCACTTGCAGCAGATCGACGTGAGTCACTGCCCGATCACCCGCGTGGCGTTGTCCAGCGCCACGCTGGAAGCGACCGATGCCTCGGTCGACCGGGTGCGCAACGACGCCGGCTACGCCGCCGGCAACCTAGCCGTGATGAGCAGCAAGGCAAACCACGCCAAGGGCGCGTGCGGCCTGCGCGACGCGCTGGCGCGCATCCAGCAGATTGAGGCCGAACAACTCCCCGGGCTCGACGGCCTGACCGCGCCGCAGTGGGCCCGCGTGGCCGTGCTGTGCAGCTTTGTCGAGCCGTTGCCGCACCACGAGGCCTGCGCATTGCCGATGCTGGTGCTGCCGCCGAACCGCCTGCGCCTGTTCAACCCGGTGCAGGCCTTGCAGGCCTTCGTGAGCCGGCAACTGCTCGCGCCCGGCTGGAGCCAGCGGCTGAGCCGCTTCGAAGACCTGTTGGCCGGCAAGCCGCTCAAGCGCGACTTCAAGGCCTTCTTCATGGCGCTGCTGCCGCGCGTGCTCGAAGCCGGCAAGCTGACCGAGGCGCCCCACACCCGCTGGGCCATCGAAGACGCATGGCGTTCGCCGCTGGTGCAGCAGCGCTGGGCCCACTTCGCGCGCCAGCTCACCGCAGCGCAGTGCGAGGTCCTGCTCGCCAAGGCGGCCGCACGCCGCCTGTGCAGCGCGACCGTGGTGCCGATGACCGATGCGCGCGCTACCGATGGCTGGCAACTCGACACGCGTGGCTACGTGCCGCAGGCCGGCGCCACGGCCGGCCGGCGCGACACGGCGCAGCGCGAGCTGGCCCTGTAGGCGCCGCGCTGCTGCACCGCTGCGCCGGCGGGCGCAGGGGGACGCCGTGCCGGCGCGACCAGGAGGACGCCGTGCCGGCGTTATGGGCCTTGGGTATATTGGCCAGCGAACTCCGCACGCGTTGCTCGCCGCCACCCGACCCCATTTGACCTGTTCGCACGCTGGCCCGCCCGCCCGATGACCACCCGAGTTGCCCGACCCCGCCACCGTTTCACCGCGCTGGCCCACCTTGCCGACCACGCGGCAGCGGTGGCCGTTGCAGCGCTGCTCGCCGCCTGCGCAAGCGCGCCCGCGATACCGGACGCCGGCAGTGCCGGCACGCCCGACCAGTGGCAGGCGCCGCTGCCTCATGGCGGCGAACTGGCTGCCCTCGGCCAGTGGTGGCGCCAGTTCGACGACCCGCTGCTGGCGCAGCTCATCGATGAGGCCCAGAGCGCCAGCGCCACGGTGGCATCGGCGCAATCGCGCGTCGAACAAGCACGCGCCACGCGCGTGGCGGCGGGCGCGGCGCTGCTGCCCGCACTCGACGCCAGCGCCAGCGCCAGCCGGGGCCGCCATGACCTGTTCTCGCCGCTCGCCAGCAGCGCCAGTGCCGGCGTGCAGGCGAGCTGGGAGATCGATGTGTTCGGCGGCCGCCGCGCCGGCAAGCGCGCCGCCGAACAGCGGCTGCTCGGCGCGCAGGCGGGCTGGCACGACGCCCGCGTGGCGGTGGCCGCCGAGACCGCCACCTCCTACACCGCCTTGCGCGCCTGCGAAGCGCAAACCGAACAGCAACGCGCCGACACCGCATCGCGCGCGCAGACCGCGCGCCTGACCGAGCTGAGCGCGAAGGCCGGCTTCGAAGCACCGGCCAGCGCTGCGTTGGCCCGCGCCAGCGCGGCCCAGGCGAACGGCCTGCTCACGCAACGCCGCGCCCAGTGCGCGAGCCTCGTCAAGGCACTGGTCGCATTGACCGCCCTGCCCGAGCCCGCCTTGCGCGCGCAGCTCTCGAGCGCCACCGCGAAGGTGCCGCAGCCGGCGCAGCTCAGCGTGCCTTCGGTGCCGGCGCAAGCACTCGCGCAACGGCCCGATGTGTTCATCGCCGAGCGCGACCTGCTTGCCGCCAGTGCCGACGCCGCCCAGGCGCGGGCGCAGCGCTGGCCGAGCATCCGGCTCGGCGGCAGCGTCGGTGTGCTGCGCATCGACAGCGGCACGGGTGGTACTGACACCGGCAGCGTGTGGAGCATCGGCCCCATCAGCGTGACGCTGCCGCTGTTCGACGGCGGCACCCGGCGCGCGAATGTCGATGCCGCGCAGGCCCGCGTCGACGAGAGCGCAGCGCTCTACCGCGCGCGCCTTCGCAATGCCGTGCAAGAGGTCGAGAACGCACTCATCGCGCTGCAAAGCACCGCCGACCGCGCCGCCGATGCGCGCACCGCCAGTGAAGGCTTCGCCGCCTCGCTGCGGGCCACGCAGGCGCGCTTCAGCGGCGGCCTGGCGAGCCTGTTCGAGCTCGAAGACGCGCGCCGTTCCGCCGTGCAGGCGCAAGTCGCGTTGATCGACCTGCAGCGCGAGCGCAGCACCGCCTGGATCGACCTGTACCGTGCGCTCGGCGGCGGCTGGTCTGCGGCCGATGTGGCGCTGGCCACGCAGCCATGAACCCTGCCCCGAACGGTGCCCAGAACGATGTTGCCAACACCCCACCCATGACCACCAGCACCTCACGTCTTGTCCGCCTGCGATGCGCTGCTCTGTCGGTCGCTGCGTTGGCCTTCACCGCGCTGGCCCCGACCACCCAAGCCGCCGACGACAAGAAGCTCGCCGCGCCGAAGGCCGCGCTCACGGTCACGGTCACGCAGCCGCAGGCCACGAGCCTGCTGGTGCGCATCAGCGCCAACGGCAACATCGCGGCGTGGCAAGAGGCCAGCGTCGGCACCGAGGCCAATGGCCTGCGCCTGGCCGAAGTGCGCGTGAACGTGGGTGACGTGGTCAAGCGCGGCCAGGTGCTCGCGACCTTCGCACCCGACACGCTGCAGGCCGACGCGGCGCAGTCGCGCGCCACCGTGGCCGAGGCCGAGGCCACGCTCGCCGAGGCCGCCGCCAATGCCCAGCGCGCACGTGGCCTGCAGGCGACCGGCGCGTTGAGCGACGCCGCCATCAACCAGTACCTCACCGCCGAGCGCACCGCACAAGCGCGGCTCGAAGCACAGCGCGCCATGGCGCGCATGCAGCAGTTGCGCCTGAAGCAGACGCAGGTGCTGGCACCCGACGCCGGTGTCATCTCCGCCCGCAGCGCCACCGTCGGCGCGGTGCTGCCGGCCGGGCAGGAGCTGTTCCGCCTGATCCGCCAGGGCCGGCTCGAATGGCGCGCCGAGGTCGCCGCCAGCGACCTCGCGGCGCTCAAGCCGGGCATGGCCGCGCTCGTCACGCCGGCCGGCGGCGCGCCGATCAAGGGCACGGTGCGCATCGTGGCGCCCACGGTCGATGCGCAGACGCGCAACGGCCTCGTGTACGTCGACCTGCCCGCATCGTCGCTCGGCGCCGCGCGCGCCGGCATGTTTGCGCGCGGCGAGTTCGAGGTGGGCAGTGGCGGCGGCCTCACGCTGCCGCAAGGCGCGGTGCTGCTGCGCGACGGCTTCAGCTATGTGCTGCGCGTGGGCGCCGACTCGAAGCTCACCGAAGTGAAGGTCAAGGTCGGCCGGCGCGTCGGCGACCGCGTCGAGGTGACGAGTGGTGTCGATGCAGCGACCCGCGTGGTCGCCACCGGCGGCGGCTTCCTGGCCGATGGCGACACGGTGCGCGTGGTGGCGGATGCAGGCGCAGGTGCAGGTGCAGGTGCATCCACAGCCGCAGGCGCAGGGGCCGCCAAATGAACTTCTCCGCATGGTCCATCCGCAACCCCATCCCGGCGGTGCTGCTCTTCATCATGCTCACGCTCGCCGGCTTGATGGCGTTCCGGGCAATGAAGATCCAGAACTTCCCGGACATCGACCTGCCCACCGTCACCGTGTCGGCGTCGCTGCCCGGCGCGTCACCGGCGCAGCTGGAGACCGAGGTCGCGCGCAAGATCGAGAACTCGATCGCCACGCTGCAGGGCGTCAAGCACATCTACACGACGCTGCAAGACGGCAGCGCCATCGTGACCGCAGAGTTCCGGCTGGAAAAGCCCACGCAGGAGGCGGTCGACGACGTGCGTGCCGCCGTGGCGCGCGTGCGCTCCGACCTGCCCGGTGACTTGCGCGACCCGGTGGTCACGAAGATCGAGCTCTCGGGCTCACCGATCCTGACCTACACCGTGGCGTCGAGCCGCATGGACGACGAAGCCCTGAGCTGGTTCGTGGACAACAGCATCACGCGTTCCCTGCTCAGCGTGCGCGGCGTGGGCGCGGTGGCGCGGGTGGGCGGCGCCACGCGCGAAGTGCGCGTCGAGCTCGACCCGGCCATGTTGCAGGCGTTGAACGCCACGGCTGCCGACATCTCGCGCCAGTTGCGCCAGGTGCAGCAAGAGGCCTCCGGCGGCCGCACCAACCTGGGCGGCGCCGAGCAGTCGGTGCGCCTGCTCGCCACGGTCAAGTCGGCCGATGAACTGGGGCGCCTGGAGATCACGCTGACCGACGGCCGGCGCATCCGCCTCGACCAGGTGGCCAAGGTCAGCGACACGGTGACCGAGCAGCGCTCGGCCGCACTGCTCAACGGCAAGCCGGTGGTCGGCTTCGAGATCACGCGCACGCGGGGTGCGGGCGAGGTCGAAGTGGCCGCCGGGGTGCGCGCCAAGTTGCAGGAGATTCGCGCCGCGCACCCCGAGATCACGGTGGTCGAGGCGTTCAACTTCGTCGAGCCGGTGCAGCAGGGATTCGACGGCTCGATGGCGCTGCTCTACGAGGGCGCCGCACTCGCCGTGCTGGTCGTGTACCTGTTCCTGCGCGACTGGCGCGCGACACTCGTGTCAGCCACGGCGCTGCCGCTGTCGGTGGTGCCGGCATTCGCGTTCATGCACCTGGGCGGCATCACGCTCAACACGGTCACGTTGCTGTCGCTGTCGCTGGTGGTGGGCATCCTGGTCGATGACGCGATCGTCGAGATCGAGAACATCATGCGGCACCTTCGAATGGGGAAGACGCCGTTCCAGGCTGCGATGGAGGCCGCCGACGAGATCGGCCTGGCGGTCATCGCGACCACCTTCACGCTGATCGCCGTGTTCCTGCCCACCGCCTTCATGAGCGGCGTGGCCGGCAAGTTCTTCGTGCAGTTCGGCTGGACCGCGGCGATTGCGGTGTTCATGTCGCTCGTGGTCGCGCGGCTGCTGACGCCGATGATGTCGGCCTACATCCTGAAGCCGCCGAAGCGCGCGCATGTCGACGGGCGCTGGGTCGGCATCTACATGCGCTGGGTGCAGGCCTGCCTGAGGCACCGCGTGCTCACCACCGTGGCGGCCACGGTGTTCCTGGTCGGCTCGTTCGCGCTGGCGCCGTTGCTTCCGACCGGCTTCATCCCGCCCGATGACTTGTCGCAGACCCAGGTGTCGCTCGCGCTGCCGCCGGGCGCCACCTTCGAGCAGACACTCGCGACCGCCGAAGCGGCGCGCGCGATCGTGCAGAAAAACGAGCACGTCAAGCTGGTCTACACCGCAGTCGGCGGCGGCAACACCGGCGGTGACCCGTTCTCGCCGAGCGGCGCGGCCGAGGTGCGCAAGGCGTCCCTCACCATCAACCTCACGCCGCGCAACGAACGCCACGGGGTGTCGAAGCAGACTGTCGAAGGCCAGTTGCGCCAGGCCTTGCTGGCATTGCCCGGCGCGCGCGTGGCGGTGGGCCTGGCCGGCGGGGGCGAGAAGTACGTGCTGGTGCTGGCCGGTGAAGACGGCGCCGCGCTGGCCGCGCACGCGCGCGTGGTCGAGCGCGAACTGCGCGGCATCGGCGGCATCGGCAACGTCACGTCCACGTCGAGCCTGGTGCGGCCGGAGCTGATCGTGCGGCCCGACTTTGCCCGCGCGGCCGACCTGGGCGTCACGTCGGCCGCGATTGCCGACACGCTGCGCATCGCGACCGCCGGCGATTACGACCAGGGCCTCGCCAAGCTGAACCTGAGCCAGCGCCAGGTGCCCATCGTCGTGCGCCTCGCGGCCGACGCCCGGGCCGACCTCGCGCTGCTCTCGCGCCTGGCCGTGCCCGGCGCGCGCGGCCCGGTGATGCTGGGCAACGTGGCGACCCTCACGCTCGACAGCGGGCCGGCGCAGATCGACCGCTACGACCGCCAGCGCAACATCAATTTCGAGATCGAATTGAACGGCGCACCGCTCGGCGATGTCGAGAAGCAGGTGCAGGCGCTGCCCAGCCTGCAGGCGCTGCCGCCGGGTGTCACGCAAACGACCATCGGCGACGCCGAGGCCATGGGCGAGCTGTTCGCGAGCTTCGGCCTGGCGATGGCGACCGGCGTGCTGTGCATCTACATCGTGCTGGTACTGCTGTTCCACGACTTCGTGCAGCCGGTGACGATTCTCTCGGCGCTGGTGCTGTCGATCCCGGGTGCGCTGCTGGCGCTGTTCATCACGCACACGGCCCTGTCGATGCCGTCGATGATCGGTTTGATCATGCTGATGGGCATTGCGGCCAAGAACTCGATCCTGCTGATCGAATACGCCGTGATGGCCCGGCGCGACCGCGGCATGAGCCGCACCGAAGCGCTGTTGGATGCCTGCCACAAGCGCGCCCGCCCGATCGTGATGACCACCCTCGCCATGGGCGCCGGCATGATGCCCGTCGCGCTCGGCCTGGGCATCGACCCGAGCTTTCGCGCGCCGATGGCCATCGTGGTGATCGGCGGGCTCATCACCAGCACCTTCCTGAGCCTGCTCGTGATCCCGGTGCTGTTCACGTATGTCGACGACGTGGTGCAGTGGTTCAGCCGGCGGCTGCGCAAGCGCGCACCGGCGGCGGCAACTCGATAGGCAGTCTCGACTCGCATACTCGCGCTTTGTGCCTACTCACACCATGTGTCGTTCGCAGTGTGGAGCCTCTCAAGTAGCGCAATTTCCCGCGCTGATCTGCGGTCAGATTCAGAGCGCAATCGCCAGCGGTCACACCCCGTCGAGACCAGCGGTGCGCCGCTCAAGTCAAACGGTCGACATCACCTTGGCGCTGTGCGGGACTGCCGCGTGACGTACTCGCGCAGCACACCATCCATGCGTGACTGCCGTCCCTCTCCTGTGGATTTGAAGTACGCCAGAACCTCCTGGCTGTAGCGCACTGACACCAGGAGCTTCGGGGTGTCGGACTTTGGGCGACCGCGCAGTGTGCGCAGCGGGACCGCCTGCGTGCCCGCGCTGCGACTCATGGTTTTCACGGGTCGAGGGAGTCACTTACGCGACTCCCAACTGTTGTGCGCCGGCCTAGCCTCGTCGACTGACCCCACAACAGCGGCATTGCAGCCGCACCTGGAGACAAACCCCATGACCTCACGCCGTACGTTCGCCTTTGCCGCTGTTCCGCTCGCAGCGCTCACCCTGCTCGCCGCCTGCGGCGGGAGTGACGACACCCCACTGCCCGAAGAAACGCGCCCGCAAGACGCGCGCACCTTCACGCCGGTGGTCGAGACCACCTTCAACGCCCTCGCTGGCGCCGCCGCCACCGACCGCTGGACCGGCGTGCTGAACGGCGCCGCGTACCGCATCGAAGTGCCCACCACCGGCTGGAACGGCAAGCTCGTGATGTGGGCGCACGGCTATGCCGGCACCGGCCCCAACCTGACGGTGGGCACGCCCATCATGCGGCGCTACCTGCTGGCCAACGGCTACGCCTGGGCCGCGTCGAGCTACAGCAAGAACAACTACGACGTGAAGGTCGGCGTTGAAGACACGAACGCGCTGGCGCTGAAGTTCGCGAGCATTGCCGCCGCGAACGGCCGCGTGCTGGCCGCGCCGACGAAGATCTTCATCACCGGCATATCGATGGGCGGGCACATCACGGCCGCCGCCATCGATGCCGAGGCCACCGCCACCGCCGTCAACAAGGTCAAGTACAGCGGCGCGGTGCCGATGTGCGGCGTGCTCGGCGACAACGAGCTGTTCAACTACTTCGCCGGCTACCAGGTGGCGGCGCAGCAGCTGGCCGGCCTGCCGATCTCGAGCTTCCCGGTGGCCGACTTCGCGACCATCGCGCCTGCGGTGCAGGCCGCGCTGTGGAGCACCTACCCGACGGTGAGCAACGCGCAGGGCGACAAGCTGAAGAACGTCGTCATGAACCTGTCCGGCGGCGCCCGGCCGTTCTATGCCGAAGGCTGGGCCAACGCCGGCAACCAGGGCAACATCTGGGCCTCGCTCGGGGGTGACGGCACGATCAGCGGCATCCTCAACAAGAACATCCTCGACACACGCAGCCTCACCTACAAGATCGACGCGTCGAGCACGAGCATGACCGCGCTCGACACCGCGTTCAACAACGCGGCGTTCAAGATCGCCCCGACGGCCGACGCGAACCGCCTGCGCACCGACGGCATGCGCTGGATCCCGCTCACGAACGCCGACATCGGCATTCCGGTGGTCTCGATCCACACGCTCGGCGACCTGTTCGTGCCGTTCAAGATGGAGCAGGTCTACTACGACCGCGCCAAGGCCAAGGGCACCGACAAGTGGCTGGTGCAACGCGCCATCCGCGACGTGGGCCACTGCGCATTCACCGCCGCCGAAGCCGCAGCTGCCTTCGACGCGATGGTCCAGTGGGAAGCCGGCGGCCCGAAGCCCGCCGGCGACGACGTGAAGACGGCCGCCACCGTCGCGTCACCGACCTACGGCTGCACCTTCACGAACAACACGCCGAGCGCCGAGGATTACACCCCCCCGGCCACGCGTGCCGCGTTCCAGGCCAACTACCCGGCCTGCCCCTGATCGGCCTCGGCCGTCGGGTGGCTCGCGACAGGGCATTGCCAGGCCCGCGCGAGTGGGTGTGAACAGCGCGTGCTGACGAGGCCATCCTTCGTGCTCGTCAGCACCAGCACCTGCGGGATCGGTGCCAAGCGCGGCGCCGTGAAGCGCGCCGCTGCGATCAACTGGCGCGGCGCATTGGCGCGCGCGCCGTGGGCAACCCTGCGCACCACGCGCTGCTGGACCAGCGGGCCGGCGCCGAGGCGCTGAGGGGTTGCCCGGGCATCAACCGCGACGATCAGCGCGAAGTTAGCGAGAGAATCAGCCCCCAGCGGTGCACGCCGGGCTGATCGACCGAGGGCTCGTGCGCACCGTGTCCCTCAGCTCTGCGAGACACGATGCAACCTGTCATCTACAGCCTGCTCGACACCGACCTCTACAAGTTCACGATGTGGCAGACGATGCTGCACCGGCACCCGCAGACGCAGGCCGAGTACACCTTCGTGTGCCGCAACGAGCCGGCCTACCCGTTGGCCGATTTGCTGGCCGACGTGAACGAGCAACTCGACCACCTGTGCGCGCTGAACTTCCAGCCCGATGAGCTGAGCTACCTCGGCGGGCTGCGCTTCATTCGCTCTGACTTCGTCGACTTCCTGCGCATCTTCCACTTCCAGCGCGAGTTCATCACCGCACGCGCCGTCGGCCCGAAGCTCGAGATCATCGCCAGCGGCCCGCAAGTGCACGTGATGGCGTTCGAGATCTACGTGCTGGCCATCGTCAACGAGCTGTACTTCCGCCGCTTCGACGCCGCCGTGGCGCTCGCCGAGGGCCGCAAGCGCCTGGCCGCGAAGATCGCGCGGCTGCGCGCGTTCGACGGCGAGCCGCAACGCCGCCACCCGTTCGAGTTCTTCGACTTCGGCGTGCGCCGGCGCTTCTCGCGCGAGTGGCAACGCGAGGTGGTCGCCACCTTCAAGCAGGAGGTGCCGCGTTACTTCAAGGGTGCGTCGAACGTGCTGTTCGCGCGTGACCTGAACCTGGTGCCCATCGGCACCATGGCGCACGAGTACCTGCAGACCTATCAAACGCTCGGCGTGCGCCTGCGCGACTTCCAACGCAAGGCGCTCGAAGACTGGGTGCAGGAGTACCGCGGCGACCTCGGCACCGCGCTGACCGACGTGGTCGGCATGGACGCCTTCCTCGGCGACTTCGACCTCTACTTCGCCAAGCTGTTCGACGGCCTGCGCCACGACTCCGGCGACCCGGTGGTCTGGGGCGAGAAAGCGCTGGCCCACTACGAGAAGCTGCGCATCGACGCCCACACCAAGCGGCTGGTGTTCTCCGACGGGCTGGACTTCGACAAGTCGATCGCGCTGTACCACCACTTCGCCGACCGCACGCAGACCGGCTTCGGCATCGGCACGAACCTGACGAACGACATGGGGCTGCGCACGCTGCACATCGTGATGAAGCTGACCCACGCCAACCGCCAGCCTGTCGCCAAGCTCTCCGACAGCCCGGGCAAGCTGCTGTGCGACGACGAGACCTTCCTGGCCTACCTGCGGCAGGTGTTCAAGGTAGACAGC
>JANNBF010000125.1:0-19127 GCA_031385155.1 Rhizobacter sp. | reverse complement strand
CTGGGAGAGGGTTAGGGTGAGGGAAGCGCGCCAAGCGCGCGCAACCCCCCACCCTCATCGGCAACCTGTCCAAGCGAGAATGCCCCGCAGCCCTCTCGTCCAAGCCGCCCCCACGATGCCTACCACCACCGCCAACTTGCCCCTGCCCGACAGCGTCGACGCCGTCATCGCACTCCTCGCGACCGAGAACTACGTCTGCGACCGGCGCCTCGCCACGGCGCTGTTCCTGAGCCTCAAGCTCGCGCGCCCGTTGTTCCTGGAAGGCGAGCCCGGCGTCGGCAAGACCGAGCTGGCAAAGACCCTCGCCGCAGCACTCAACACCGCCTTGCTGCGCATCCAGTGCTACGAAGGCCTCGACGTGGCGCAGACCGCGTACGAATGGAACGTGGCCCGGCAGATGATCGAGATACGCCTCGCCGAAGCCGCCCACGCCATCACCGATGAAGCCGGCCGCGAGCGCCTGACGCACAGCCTGTACGCCCGCAGCATGCTGATCGAGCGGCCGCTGCTGCAGGCGCTCACGCAGGCGCAGTCGCCGGTGCTGCTGATCGACGAGCTCGACCGCGCCGACGAACCCTTCGACGCCTTCCTGCTCGAAGTGCTGGCCGAGAACCAGCTGACCATCCCGGAGTTCGGCACGGTCAAGGCGACCGCTCCGCCGATCACCATCATCACCAGCAACCGCACGCGCGAGATCCACGACGCGCTGAAGCGCCGCTGCCTGTACCACTGGGTCGACTTCCCGAGCGTCGAGCGCGAGCTCGACATCGTGCGCCGCAAGGCCCCGGGCGCGGCCGACCGCCTGTACGTGCAGGTCGTCGAGTTCGTGCAGCGCATGCGCACGCTCGACCTGTTCAAGGCCCCCGGTGTGGCCGAGACCATCGACTGGACCAACGCCCTCGTCGCCCTCAACGCCATCCGCCTCGACCCCGCCACCGTGCAAGACACGCTGGGCGTGCTGCTCAAGTACCAGGACGACATCGTCAAGCTGCAAAGCGGCGACATGGCGAAGCTGCTGGACGAGCTGCGGGCGCTGAAGCCGGAATCGTTCTCTGCGGGGTGAAATGCAATTCATTCACCGCAGAGTCAAAGGAGTTGGCGGAGGAGCGCAGAGTTCAATTCAATGGCTTGAATTCCTCTGCGCGAACTCCGCAAACTCCGCCCCTCTGCGGTGAATGAATTCGGCCCTTTTCCATGATTGCCGAGAACATCACCCACTTCGCCCGCATCCTGCGTGATGCCGGCATGCCCATCGGGCCGGACCGCGTACTGGCCGGCATCGCGGCCATCGAGCAGGTGGGCGTGAACCGGCGCGATGACGTGCATGCGGCGCTCAGCGCGGTGATGATCGACCGGCACGAGCAGCAGGTGCTGTTCGACGCCGCGTTCGCCGCGTTCTTCCGCGACCCGAAGTTGCTGGAGCAGCTGATGTACCTGCTGCTGCCCAAGATCAGCGGGCGGGGCGAGAAGCCGCAACAGCCGCGTGCCAACCGGCTGGCCGAGGCGCTGGCGCCGCCGCGCCCCAAGCAGCCGCCGAACCCGGCCAACGAGACCGCCAAAGAAGAACTCCAGTTCGACGCCGCGTTCACTTTCTCCGACCGCGAACGCCTGCAGCAGGCCGACTTCGAGAGCATGACGACGGCCGAGTTCGAGGCCGCGAAGAAGCTCGCCGAACAGTTGCCGCTGCCGGTGCAACCCGTGCGCCGCCGCCGCCACGAGCCGGCAACCCACGTGCAACACCGCGGCAGCCTCGACCTGCGCGCCACGCTGCAGCACATGGCGCGCCAGCCGCACACGCTGCTGCCGGCGTTCACGCGCGAACGCCGCGAGCTGCCCACGCTCGTGGTGCTGCTCGACATCTCCGGCTCGATGGAGCGCTACGCGCGCCTGCTGCTGCACTACGTGCACGGCCTGACGCGGCGCTACCTGAAGGTGCACACGCTGGTGTTCGGCACGCGCCTGACGAACATCACCCGGAGCCTCCGCCACCGCGACCCCGACGTGGCGCTGATGCAAGCCGACGCGCAGGTGCACGACTGGAAAGGCGGCACCCGCATCGCGACCTGCCTGGACGAGTTCAACCGCTTGTGGGCGCGCCGCCTGCTCGGCTCGAACGCGGCCGTGCTGCTGATGACCGACGGCCTCGACCGCGACGAGCACGGCGACCTGACGAAGGCGGCCGCGCAACTCGGCCGCACGGCGCACCAGGTAGTGTGGCTCAACCCGCTGCTGCGCTTCGACGGCTTCGAGCCGCGCGCCGCCGGCGTGCGGGCCATACTGCCGCACGTCGACCGCTTCTTGCCGGTGCACAACCTGGCGAGCCTGGCCGACCTGGGCCGCGCACTGCGCGCACCTGCGGTCAAGCCTTCCTCCGCGCTTCTCAAATCGAACACCTGAACTGAATCGAACCCACCATGGAACTGCAAGGCGAACGCCTCATGCCCGCCTCGGTCGACACGACCTGGGCTGCCCTCAACGACCCCGATGCGCTGAAGGCCTGCATCGCCGGCTGCGAGTCGCTCGACCGCACCGGGCCCGATGCCTACACGGCGGTGGTGGCGCTGCGTGTCGGGCCGGTCAGCGCGCGCTTCAAGGGCAACCTGCAGATGACCAACGTGCAGGCGTCGAACAGCTACACGATCAACTTCGACGGCCAGGGCGGCGTGGCCGGTTTCGGCAAGGGCTCGGCCGACGTGGCACTGACGCCGCAGGGCACCGGCACGCTGCTCAAGTACAACGCCCGCGCCACGGTCGGCGGCAAGATGGCGCAGGTCGGCGCGCGGCTCATCGACGCGGCCGCCGGCAAGATCACCGAAGACTTCTTCAAGGCCTTCGAGGCGCACTTGCAGGCCGCCTCCGACGCCGCATCCGCACCTGCGGGCGGCGTCGAAGCCGCTGCTGCCGAGCCCGCGAAGGCCGAGCCTTCGGGCACCGGCAAGCTGTGGTGGTACATCGGCGCCATCGTCGTGCTGGCCGCCATCTACTTCGCGACGCGCTAGCCGCACCGTCAACAGAGCAACCGCCATGGACAGCCTCGACCTGCAAGTGCTCGGCCAGGCCCGCGACTGGTTCAATGCCGGCCGCAAGGTCTGGCTCGTGACCGTGATCGAAACCTGGGGCTCGGCACCGCGCCCGCCCGGCGCGCTGCTGTGCCTGCGCGACGATGGGCAGGTGGCCGGCTCGGTCTCGGGCGGCTGCGTCGAAGACGACCTGATCGACCGCCTGCGGCACGGCGAACGCGTGGCCATGCCGTCGCTCATCGCCTACGGCGTGACGAAGGAAGAAGCGGCTCGCTTCGGCCTGCCGTGCGGCGGCAACCTGCGCCTGGTGCAGGAGCCGCTGCAAAGCGTGGCCTGGATCGACGAGGTGCTCGAACGCACCAAGCGCCATGAACTCGTCGCGCGCACGCTCGACCTTGCGACCGGCGCGGTGCACATCGATGCGGCGCACCGCGGCGAGGCGTTCACGTTCGACGGCCACACCCTGCGCGCGCTGTTCGGCCCGCGCTGGCGGCTGCTCATCATCGGTGCCGGGCAACTGTCTCGCGCGGTCGCGCAGATGGCGCTCGCGCTCGATTTCGACGTGGTGTGCTGCGACCCGCGCGAGGAATACAACCTCACCTGGGACGTGCCCGGCACCACCTTCAGCACCGCCATGCCCGATGACCTGGTTCTGGAACTGCAACTCGACCCGCACAGCGCCGTGGTCGCCGTCACGCACGACCCCAAGCTCGATGACCTGGTGCTGCTCGAAGCGCTCAAGTCGCCCGCGTTCTACATCGGCGCCCTCGGCTCGCGCGGCAACACCGCCACGCGCCGCGAACGACTCAAGCTGTTCGACCTGTCCGACGCCGAGATCGACCGCCTGCACGGCCCCATCGGGCTGGACATCGGCAGCAAGACGCCCGCCGAAATCGCCGTGTCCATCGTCGCCGAGATCGTGGCGGTGAAGAACGGCGTGCAGCTCACGCAGAAGAAGCAGGGCTCGTCGGTGCCGGCGGTGCGGGTGCATTCAGCCTGAGCGTGTCAGCGTACTTCCCGGAGCGCACGTGTTGACTCCTTCGCCCCCCCCCACCACACGTTGGAGCCACCGCGAACCGTCAGGCCCCGACCTTCCCGAAGCTGCGTGGCGCCAGTGATCGCAAAACCTCGAGCAGCTCGGCCAACAACGGATCGATGGATTCGATCCGGTTGCTCTTCGCGATCAAGACGACAACCGCGAGCGGCAGCGCGGCCAAGTTCTGTTGAAACTCGATGTTCTGATCTGCGGTCAGGAATACATCGAATCGCGTCGCTGCCAGCGCGAGCAACTTGCCGTTCTTGACACCAGACCAGCCGCAACTGACCACCGTTGCAACATCGTGCCCAGCCAGTCGACGGCGAAGTGCCTTGGGCAGCGACTCGTCAAGCAGGATGCGCATCGGCGGTCAACGCAGTGCGAGCCTGTTCGAGCGCAGCAACAGCCATCTCGCGTGTAATGGACGGAAACTCATCGAGAAACACCGCCAAGGAGTCGCCTGCCTCCAGATAGTCGAACAGGTTCTTGACCGGAACGCGGGTGCCTGCGAAGACAGGCGCGCCGCTCTGGATTTCCGGGTCGATGATGATGACGGCTTGATTCATGGCGGTCCCTGGAGTCTGCTGATCGCGACTCTACCGCTGCCGTGAATGCACCGCCCCGCGCCCCGCATCGAACGTGGTGAAATGCCCCCGCACTTCGCAGCACCGCATGAGCCAAGAACAACAACAACGCCTCGCCGAATTCCTGAGCAAATGGGGCGCCGGTGGCCTGGGCTACGGCCTGAACGAACGGCAGGGCGCGCAGCAGCACTTCGTTGAACTCTGCGCCGTGCTCGGCGTGCCGGCGCCGGTGGGCGGCGAAGACTATGTGTTCGAGAAGGGCACCCTCGCGCTCGGCCAGCAACGCGGCTTTGCCGACGTGTTCAAGCGCGGCCATTTCGCGTGGGAATACAAGGCCCCCGGCAAGCCACTCGATGCCGCCCTGCGCCAGTTGATGATGTACGCGCTGGCGCTCGACAACCCGCCGCTGTTGATCGTCAGCGACCGGCTGCGCATCGAGATCCACACCCACTTCAACGGCACGCCGAGCGAGCGCCATGCCATCAAGCTCGAAGACCTGGGCGACCCGGCCAAGCGCGAGTTGCTGCGCCGCTGCTTCACCGCGCCCGACAGCTTCAAGCCCGCGCGCACCAACCGGCAGATCACCGAAGAGGCGGCGAACGCCTTCGCCACCACGGCCGAGCGGCTGCGTGAGGTCGGCATCACGCCTGAGGTGACATCGCACCTGCTCACGCAGTGCCTGTTCTGCTTCTTCGCCGAAGACGTGGGCCTGCTGCCCGACCGCCTGTTCGAGCGCCTCATCGGCAACAAGAACGCCGCACCCGAAGCCTTGCGGCGCGGCATGCAAGGCCTGTTCACGACGATGCGCGACGGTGGCCTGTTCGGTGCCGACAGCATCGCCTGGTTCAACGGCGGCCTGTTCGCGCAGGTCGACGTGCCGCCGCTCAGCGCGATGGACGTGGCCGCGCTGCGCAACGCTGCCGCGCTCGACTGGAGCGCCATCGACCCCAGCATCTTCGGCACCCTGTTCGAGCGCGGGCTCGACCCGAAGAAGCGCAGCCAGCTCGGCGCGCACTACACCGACCCGGCCACCATCATGCGGCTCGTCGAGCCCGTGGTGCAGCGCCCGTTGCGCGCCGAGTGGGAGCAGGTGAAGGCCGTGATCAGCACGCACACCGCCAAGAGCAAACGCGCCGGCGACGCCGAGTACCGCCGCGCCAACGACGCCTTCGTGGCCTACCTCGAGAAGCTGCGCAGCTTCCGCGTGCTCGACCCGGCCTGCGGCAGCGGCAACTTCCTGTACCTGGCGCTCAAAGCGCTGAAAGACATCGAGCACCAGGCCAACATCGAAGCCGAAGCGCTGGGCCTGCAACGCCAGGTCGATTCGTACACCAGCCCGGCGAACGTGCTAGGCATCGAGCTGAACGAATACGCGGCGGAGCTGGCACGCGTGACGGTGTGGATCGGCGAGCTGCAATGGCGCTTGCAGCATGGCTACCCGTTCAAGGTGAACCCGGTGCTCGACCCGCTGGACCAGATCGAATGCCGTGATGCGCTGATGAATGCGGATGGCAGCGAGGCGGTGTGGCCGCAGGTGAGCGTGGCCATTGGGAACCCGCCGTTTGTGGGGTCACAGCGAATGCGATCAGAGCTTGGCGATGTGTACACCGACAACTTGCGCCAGGCGTTTTCAGGCCGTGTGCCAGGCGGCGCAGACCTGGTTTGCTATTGGTTCGACAAGGCGCGCCGGCAAGTGGAACAGCTGGGGCTCGGGGCGGCAGGTTTCGTCGCAACAAATTCGATTCGTGGAGGCAAGAACCGCCAAGTTCTCGAGTCAATTTGCAACAACACCCGAATCGTTGAAGCCTGGAGTGACGAATCTTGGGTCAATGATGGCGCGGATGTGCGCGTGTCATTGATCGCGTTCGGGCACGGTCCGGTGGGTGCACTCAATGGCGTCGTGGTTCCGGGAATTCAGAGCGACTTAACGGCGCAAATGGACACCGGTTTGAATCTCGTTGGTGCAACCCGACTCGCGGAGTGCGTCGGCACCGCGTTTCAAGGTTCCGTCTTGGTGGGCGACTTCGATGTTGCCGGCGATATTGCCCGCAGGTGGCTAACCCAGCCAAACCCGAATGGGGCTTCGTCGGGTGAGGTGCTGCGCCCTCTGCGCAACGCACGCGACATCACCACCCGCCCGCGTGACCTCTGGGTCGTGGACTTTGCAAAACGGGCCGTCGCAGAGGCCATGATGTTCGAGCTGCCATTCGCTCATGTTGAACGGCAGGTAAAGCCCGCGCGATTTGGCAACCGCGACAAGTCTCGGCGCGACAGGTGGTGGCTGCATGGGCGAACCGGCGATGACGTTCGGGCGGCAACAGAAGGGCTCTCCGCCGTGATCGTGACCCCACGCGTTGCGAAGCACAGGCTCTTCGTTCTTGCTCACCCGCGTGTTTATTTTGATGACGCGACGGTCATCGTTTGCCGATCCGACCAGTCGACATTCGGCATGCTTCAAAGCCGTCTTCATCAACTGTGGTCGCTGCGAATGGGTTCGTCGCTCGAAGATCGGCCGAGATACACGCCCACGAGCTGTTTCGATACGTTCCCATTTTCCAATTCCCTTACGCCTGCCGACACCGCCCACCAGCGCACCGAAACCCTGCCCGACGGCGCCGTGATCCCGGCCGACTTGCCCCCCGCCGTGCGCCCTGACGCCGAAGCCATCGCGCGCGCCGCCAAGCACCTGAACGACCTGCGCGAACGCTGGCTCAACCCACCGGAGTGGGTGCGCCGCGAGCCCGAGGTGGTGCCGCTCGGCATGGATCACTCGCCGTACCCCGACCGCATCCTCGCGCGTGACGGCTTCGAGAAACAGCTCGCGCAACGCACGCTCACCAAGCTCTACAACGAGCGCCCCGCGTGGCTCGCACAGGCGCATGAAGCGCTCGATGCCGCGGTGGCCACTGCCTACGGTTGGGCCGACTACACGCCGCAAATGCCCGACGAAGAACTCCTGCGCCGCCTGCTCGCGCTGAACCGCGAGCGGGCGGGCCAGGCGGCAGAGTAGGTATTGGAAGGCCAGCCTGCCCGTCAGTCCGGGGCTGGGTTCCTTACACTGCGCGACACGGCCCAAGCAAGCATCAGCCAGTTCCGCCATCTCATCCGAACGCTGAACTACGCCGTTTCAACCCACGCAGCCGAAGAGCTTGAAGATGACAACCCCTCACCATCCTCGATCTTGAAAACATCATCCTCACGGGCCAAATCACCGAGTGGCAGCGCGACACCCGGAGCCGCGAAGTCAAGTGTGTCGTCGCGGGCTCCACGCTCGACGGCAGTGCCGCAGAAGCAGTCGTCAAAGTTGGCTTCACCGGCAAGCTCTACGTCATCACTGCCTACGTCTGTTGAGCATCACTGCGCCAATTGCGGCAGCGCGTCGGTACAGCTGAAGCACGTGACGCGCAGCTTCGGCAAAGGTGCCAGCTTGCTTGTCATTGAGGCCATTCCGATGTGGTCATGCCCGAGTTGTGGCGAGTCCTATTTCTCGGCGCAGACCCTGCACGAGATCGAGCGGATCAAGGCGCTGCGCAAATCAGTCGCCATCCATCGTCCGGTGGCGGTAGCCGCTTTCGAAGCGGCGGATGCTTAAGGCACCGAGCCGCGAGCGTGCGGCGGCGGGTGCGGGGGCGAGAAAGGGCCTGTCATGACCGACTCGCATGACGGCGTTCCCGCAGGCGAATACTGCTACCAGCGTACCGCAGCCACCGCCGCAGACTATGTGCCGCTGGACCCGGCGCTCGCTGGTGTCGAGGTGCGTGTGTACGTCTCTCGCGGCATGAAGTTTTCGCGCTGCCCCCACTGGCAGACCACCGAGCACGGCACGGTGCGTTGCGAACTCCTCGATGTCGAGGTACTCGACGAGCACGGAGATTACGCCGCCGCGCTGGCCATGGCCACCGCACACTTCGGTGAACTCGAAGTCGATGCGAAGGTGGGCCGCTCCTGGATGCTCGCCGATGAAATCAAGATTTGCGACATCAACCTCGACGAACCCGACGAAGGTGAAGGCGAACCGGCATGAACCATCTGCTGCGCTGCCGCTGCCGCCCTTCATAGCCGTCGGAGAACCCGATGCCCACTTCGTGCGCGGCTTCTTCAACACGCACTGCGCAGCCGCAGCAGTCACGGCCAGCGCGACGGCGCTCAGCTATGCGCTGGCGGGGCCGGTTGCCGTTTGCCGCAGGAGCCGCCGCGCTGGCGCCGGTGGCCACCGTCCTCCGCGGCAAGGTGATCGGCAAGATGGACTGGCTTCGCGGCAAGATGCAGTCCAACGACACAGCCGCCGTTCCGGAGTTTCGCCGCACCCACGTGACGGCGATCCTGATCAATCTCGTGCAACTCGTCGTCATCGTGTGGAACCTGATGGCCTTGCATCTGTAGGCGTCGCTTGCGCGCGGAATTCATACGACTTCGCGATCAATCGTTAGACAGCACAATCCGCCACTGTGCCTATCCAAAGCCCATCAGCAGCCGTTCGACGACACGTCCAGGCCCGATTGCTAGAACTCGGCTCTAAAGTGGCAAATGTTCGACGCGCCTACCTGGATAAGTGCTTCTGGATTCGCCTGCGCGACCAAGCCGCCGGAACGAGGGACGATCAGTCCACGGCCGCGCTGCTCGACGCGCTGCGCAGCGAAGTACGCCAAGGCGGAATCATTTGCCCCATCTCGGAGACACTGTTCCTTGAACTCTTGAGTCAAGCCGATCTTGGGACCCGCAGAGCTACTGCCGAACTGATCGATGAGTTCAGTACTGGTGTGTCGCTCCGTCCAAGGGAAGAGAGATTTGATCTTGAGGTTGAAACACTTCTATTGACCAAGCTTGCAGTAGCTGTCGAACCAATCGAGCACCGCGTCTGGAGTCGCGCTGCGTTCGTGCTCGGGATTCAGCATCCGGATCCGCATCCGTCTCTTGCGACGGACGCAGTTCAGATTGGGTTCTTCGACCACATGTGGGACCTCCCTCTTGTGAAGATGCTCGATGTCATCGGAGACCGGTTGCCGCCTGACGCGATGCTTGACCAGCAGGCGGAGCTCCTGAATCGGGGGAACATCGAGCATTCCGATGGACTTAGGAGTTTTCAACAGGCATACCGCGACGAACTTGCAGGAGCGCTCGAACTCGCACTTCCAGCACTCCGGCGCACCGTCGAATCAATCTACAAGAGTTCCAACCCGAGTCAACCAATAGCTTGCAGTGACGACCATGTGAGCGATGCACATGCCGTCTTGATCGCTGTGGCTCAAACACTAGAGGGCCGGCTGGCTCTACGGACGGCGCATCTTGCAGCGCTCATGCACGCGGCTACGCGCTGGAACAAGACCAAGCGCCTGACTGCGAATGACTTGCCGGACTTCATGCATGCACAGGCGGGCATTGCATACTGTCATGCGCTCTTCACTGATGGCCCAACCAAGCACATGCTGGACCAGAAGAACCTCCACATCCAGGCCGACTTTCATTGCTTCACAGCAGCCAGTGTCAAAGCCGCGCACGATTGGATCCGCTGTCAACGACCGGGGGGATAGGTGACGGCCAACCCATCGGTTGAGCGGACGTGCACCGGCCTGCCACGCCTTATCCTCATTTCAATCTGGGCGAGGCGTGACCCGTCGGTGCCTGCCGCTCAACTCAAACGTTAGACGGCGCAACACATGTCGCATCGCCTCCCTTTCGAGACGGTTGAACCCCGTCCGTCCCAGCGCATCGACCCATCAAGCCGATCTACCTGCGCAAGTTCGTCGACCTGATTGATGGAGCCTGAAATATGAACAAGGTGAAGGACTACCCATTTGAGGTACGCCCCCTCGCGGCAGACGAGGGCGGCGGCTATCTGATCTCGTTCCCAGATTTCGCCGAGTGGGTCTCGGACGGCGAGACGGTGGATGAAGCCGTACAGAACGGGCGCGACGCGCTGAAGGCCACCGTTGCCGCGCTCAAGGCCAAGAAGTTGCCGGTGCCCGCACCCAATGGCGGGGGCGTCGCTTCCGGGAAGTTCGTTGCCCGTGTTCCAAAGACGGTGCACGCCCAGTTGGCCACGCGCGCTCGCGCAGAAGGCGTCTCGCTGAATGCTCTGGTCCTTGCTTTCATCGCCCAGGGGCTTGGCAGTGCCGGTGGCAGGGCGCCAGTAAAGCGTTTCGCAACCCGCTAGAGCTGAAACCCCAGCCACAGCACCAGCCCGTCGGCCACGTCGCCCAACAAGCCGGGCTGCTTTGGCACGCTGCGCTGCGCGAGCGCTCGCTCGGCTTCGAACCACTGCGCGAAGCGCTCCACCACGTCGGCATCGTGGAAGGCGAACATCATTTCGTAGTTGAGGAAGAGGCTGCGGCTGTCGATGTTCACCGAGCCCGCGAGCGCCAGCACGTCGTCCACCACCACCAGCTTGGCGTGCAGCATGCCGGGGGCGAGCCAGATGCGCCCGCCGGCGTCGGCCAGCGTGCGCAAGGCGCGGCGGCGCGCCATGTCAGACAGCGCGTGGTTCGAGCGCGCGGGCACGAGCAGGTCGACCACCACGCCGCGCCGCGCGGCCATGCTGAGCGCCATCAGCAGCGCTGCATCGGGCACGAAGTAGGGCGTGATGACGGCGATGCGCTGGCGTGCGCGGTAGGCGGCGGTCAGCAGCAACGCGTACACGGTGTCGTCGATCTGGTCGGGGCCTGACGCCACGACCTGCGCGCCCGCCGGGGCGGCGTTGGCGGCGTCGCTCACCGCCACGGCGCGGTCGGGCGCATCGAGTGCTGCCTGTGAGGGCGTGTCGTCGGGCGCGGGTGCAATGCGGCGGCCGTTCGCGAAGGCCCAGTCGTGCTCGAAGAGCTCGTGTGCCTGCGAGACCAGTGCGCCGTGCAGGTCGAAGCTCAGGTCGCGCCAGGGCGGGGCGGCTGCGCTGCCGGTGAAGTATTCAGCCGCCAGGTTGCGGCCGCCGCTCCAGAGCCGTGCGCTGGCTTCGCCGGCATCGGCAATGACCATCTTGCGGTGGTCGCGCAGGTTGGTGCGTCCCTTCAGCGGCGAGTGCAGCGGCGGCACGAAGCGCGTGACTTGCGCGCCCGCCGCCACCAGCGGTTTCAGGCTCGGGCTGCCGGCCATGATGCGGCCCATGCCGTCGATCATCAGCCGCACGTTCACGCCGGCGCGGGCCTTGGCAATCAGCCGTGCGATCAGCTCCGCGCCCATTGCGTCGCGCCCGATCAGGAAGGTGCAGATGTCGAGCGTGTGGCGGGCGCCGTCGAGCGTGGCCCACAGCGCTTGCAGCGCCGCGCTGCCATCGGCATGCAGGTGCAGGCCGTCGAACGCTGCCGGCGCGGGCTGGCCGAGCGCCAGCGCCGTCTGCACGGCCCACGCGGCTTCGGGTTGGGTGTCGCTCGGGGCCGGCGGCGTGAGGCGCAAGGCGGTGATGCGCGGGCGCGCCTGCTTGCGCGAGCCGAAGGTCCAGAACGCGGGCAGCGCCAGGTACGGCACGAGCAGGATGAACAGCACCCACGCGATGGCGGCGGTGGGGTGGCGGCGCTGGCGCAGCACGTGGGAGGTGACGATGTACAGCAGCACCGCAACGATGGTGACGATGCCGTGCAACGTGAGCCAGTACGCGGCGGTGAGCACGGGGAACATGGCGCCACCTTAACCGACGGTGGCGCGCCGCCCTGGTGCTATGCGGCGCCGGGGATGGGCCGGGGTGGCAGCGCGCTGCCGGTCAAACCGAATTGTGGTCGTCGTCCGGGTCCGGCCTTCTGACGGGCGCGCGTGGCGCTGCCTCGCTGTTGGCCCGTGGAACTGGCGCCCTGGCGGCCGGCGCCTGATCATCTGCAGCCGCACGGCGCCGGGGTGGCGCAAGGCCGCCGGCTCCGCCGCGCTGCGCGGAGCCGCTGTTGTCCCAGCGCGAAATTGCGGGCGCCGGGTTCGCGGCCGCTGGCGGTGCAGGGTTTGGGGCCGCCGGGGCAGCCGGCGGGCGCCGCCGCCCCCCTGCGCGCGGGCCCTCCAGCGGCGCGACGCTGCGCAGCGGCATTTCTTCCTCACCGGAATTGCTGCGCGTTACGGGCGACTTGCTTTTGAAGTGGCGAATCTGCACGGTGTCGTCGAATGAACGCGATGTCGGCCGGGCATTGCTTCGCCGAACGGTGGCCACGGAATGCTCTGACTCGTTCGTCAACGCATCGGCCATGCCGGCGGACGAAGCTCGGCGCACCGGTTGCTGTGCCCCACCCAGACTTTGACCCGCCTGGGCGGCCGGCCGAGGGGTCGACGGCAGACCCGCCGGCGCGTTCGTGCCGACTCGCTGTTGCGGCGCCGCGCCGCTGCCACTGGCTTGCGCCGCAGCGGGTTGCCCCGCGCCAGAAGTGTGGGTGTCGATGCGACTCGGGGTCGCCGCCGAATGGTTGATGGGTTTCATGCAAACTCCTTGCGTCGACTTGTTGCGTCGACAGACAGCGCTATGGATGGCCCAATGTCTCCGACTGTCGGTCGGCTTGTGGAGCGGGTTGCGAAGCATGGCCGCGATTGACGAAGCGAATGCCTGCTTGAAGCGCCGACCTTCGCCGCTGCAGCGCCCGGCGCGCACAGCGGCGCGTTCGGGAACTGCGCCATCATGGCTGGATGCCCCGCACCCCATCAGCACCCGTCAAGCCCAGCACACCCGCAGCCACCGCGCCCCTGCCGCGCGCGCTGCAAAGTTGGGACGCCCTGCGCCTGTTCCTGTGCGTGGTCGATCAAGGCTCGTTGTCGAAAGCGTGTGAGGTGTTGGAGCTGTCCCAGTCGACCTTGACGCGGCAGATCTCGGCGCTCGAGGCCTCCTTGGGCGTGGCCTTGTTCGAGCGCACGCCACGCGGCATGGCCTTGACGGCGGTGGCGCAAACGCTGGTCGAGCCGGTGCGCGCGATGCATGCGCAGGCCTTGGCCGTGAGCCGCCTGACGCAAGGGCTGGACGACAGCCTGCAGGGGGTCGTGCGCGTGTCGGCCAGCGAGATGGTGGCCATGCACCTGCTGCCCGCCATGCTCGCCGTGCTGCGCCAGCAGTCGCCCGCGATCGACCTGGTGCTGCTGGCGACGGACCGCATGTCCAACCTGGTCGAGCGTGAGGCCGACATCGCGGTGCGCAACATCCGCCCGACCGAAGACGGGCTGGTCGCACGCAAGGTGGCCGAGTTGCCGGTGGGCATTTACGCGTCCACCGGCTACCTTGCGTCGCACCGCGCGCCGCGCGGCGTGGCCGACCTGTCGGGGCATGAGTTCGTGGTCGCCTTCCAGCACCTGGACGGGTTTCGCGCGAGCCTGGCGAGTGCCGGCGTGCCGGCAGATGCCTTGCACATCGCGGTCACCACCAACAGCCACGCCACCGCCTGGAGCCTGGTGCGCGCCGGTGTGGGCCTGGGCTTTGCGCCGGTGTGCATCGGCGCGCGCGAGCCGGCGGTGCAACGGGTGATGCCGGAAGCCCCCACGCCGGTGTTGCCGGTATGGCTCACGGTGCATCAAGAGGTGAAGGCCAACGCCCGCCTGCGCCGGGTGTATGACTTTCTGGCCGAGCGCTTCGCGGCGCTCGGTTGAGCGGCGCGTGAGCGCCTTCCATCAGGTCATCAAGTGCGCAGCATCTGCGCCAGTGGCCGGCGTGGCGACGGGCCCGCAGGCGCCACGCCGTAACCCACCCGCACCAGCATCTGCAAGGGCGATGTGGCCGGGTCGAGCCCGAGCAGCTTGTGCATGCCGAGGTACTGCTCGCGTACCTCCGGGAACTCTTGCAGCGCCTGCGACAAGGGGTGCATGTCCACGCCCTGCGCTCGCGCTTGCAGCTGCGTTCGCACATAGGCCCGGCCGCTGGCGAGTTGGCTGAATCGCGCACCACCGCGCACACCCTCACCAGCCCCGCCGCGCGATGCCAGCCACAGGTAGCCGCTGGCGGTTTCGAACGGCAACCACCGGGCCATCACGCGCTCGTAGCCGCTGCTGCCGCGCACGGGCACGGCCATGCGGTCGAACATGCCGAGCGCCGTCAGCAGCCGAGGCATGGCCGCGTTGATGGAGATGCCGTCGCGGTGCTGCGCGATCTCGTCCGGCCCGATGCGCAGCAGCCGCGCTGACTCCAGCCAGGTGCGCGGCGTGGTCGACTCGATCTCGTACGAAGCGCGCGTCAAGGCGCGCACCTTGTTCATCGCGGCGGGCTCGGTGACGGCGCCGCCCAACAGCCCCGCGCGCTGAATGGTGTCGGTGAGCTGTTGCCACTGGGCCGGTTCAAGCTGGCGCTTCGCGTCATAGGCGCCCTTGTTCGTGTGGCGCGTGAAGATCTGTGCGAACAGTGGGTCGCGCGGCAGGCCGCTCTGCGGCGTCAGCACCAGCCGCGCCACCCGCACGGCGCCGGGCAACTGGTCGGCGGCGGGCGCGCCGTCCGGGAAGGCTTGCACGTCGACGCGCAGGCCGCGCTCAGTCGCGGCGATGACCGCGAGCTCGATGAACGCACCGCAGCCCACGATGATCTGGCGCCCGAACGGGTCGGTCTCGGGCAGCAGGCGGTCCTTGTCCAGCATCAGGCTGATCTCGCCTTCACGCCGCAGGTCGGCAAACCACGGCTGGCGGTTGTGCGGGTTGGGGGCGAGCAAGGCGTGCGCGAGCATGAATTGGCGTGCGTCGGCCGGTGCGCCGGGTGACCATGCTTCCACCGTCGTGCGCGGCATGTCGCTCGACACACAGCCGCCGGCCAGTGGCAGTGCGGACATCACGACCCCGCCGCCGAGCAGTTCGATGAAGCGCCGGCGGGCCGGTGCGGCCGAGCTCGGCGAAGGCAGGGCCGGGCGTGTGGAAGCGGGGTGGTTCATGGGCTTGTCTGTGTGTTGGTACCCGCAGGCGTGGACGCGATGCTGGCGTTGCCCAGCGCGCCGAGCAACAGTCCCGGCGCATGGCGGGTATGCACGCTTGCTCGCCACAATCCGGCGAACCCCCCAACTGCCGAAGGCCCGCGATGATCGTCGTTCACCACCTCAACGAATCGCGCTCGCAGCGCGTGCTCTGGCTGCTCGAAGAACTCAGCGTGCCGTACGAGATCAAGCACTACGCGCGCAACGCCACCACGCGCCTGGCGCCCCCGGAGCTGATGGCCGTGCACCCGCTGGGCAAGTCGCCGGTGCTTGAAGACAACGGGCAGACGATCATCGAGTCCGGCGCCATCGTCGACTACCTGATCCGCCGCCACGGTGGCGCGCACCTGCAGCCGGCTTTGGGCACGCCCGAGTTCGAGGCCTACAACCAGTGGCTGCACTACGCCGAAGGCTCGGCCATGCTGCCGCTTCTGCTGAAGATGTACGTCGGCCGCCTGGGCGACGCCGGCGCGCCGCTGGCACCGCGCATCGACGGTGAGTTGAAGAACCACCTCGGCTATGTGGACCACGCGCTGCAAGGGCGCGACTGGCTGGTCGGCGACTCGATCACCGGTGCCGACATCCAGATGAGCTTTGTCGGCGAAGCCGCACGCGGCCTGCGGGCGGGGTACCCGGCGATGGACGCGTGGGTCAAGCGCTTCCAGCAGCGCCCGGCCTACCGCCGCGCACTGGAACGCGGCGGGCCGTATTCGATGGCGAGCTGAGCGGCTGAACGTTGGGCAGCTTGCGATGAGCGCGGTGCTGTTCGACCTGGCGGCCTACCTGCGGCGCATCGGTTTCGATGCAAGAGAGCCGCTTGCACCCACGTTCGACGTGCTCTGTGCGCTCGTCACCCACCACACGCGCGTGCTGCCGTTCGAGAACATCGAGGTGCTTGCCGGCGGCGTGCCGAAGCTCGACCTCGCGGCCTTGCAAGACAAGCTGGTGGGCGGCGGGCGCGGCGGCTACTGCTTCGAGCAGAACGGCCTGTTCATGGCGGCGCTGCTGCACATCGGCTTCACGGTGCGGGCGCGTGAAGCACGCGTGCGTGCCGGCGTGCCGACCGCGCGCACGCACATGGCGCTGCAGGTGTCGGTGGC
This sequence comes from Rhizobacter sp., assembly GCA_031385155.1. Taxonomy (GTDB): domain Bacteria; phylum Pseudomonadota; class Gammaproteobacteria; order Burkholderiales; family Burkholderiaceae_C; genus LMDS01. The sequence continues at coordinate 2,549 of JANNBF010000125.1, read as the reverse complement.
GGGTGGCGAGTACCTGGTCGACGTGGGCTTCGGCGGGCTCGCGCCGCTGGCGCCCTTGAGGCTGCACGAGGCTGGCGAACAAGCGGCGGGCAGCGGGACGTACCGCTTCATCGAGCAGGTTCACGACCACGCGCCTGGCGACCTGCTGATGCAGACGCTGCTGCACGAGGGCTGGAGCGACTGCTACGTGATCGGCACGAGCGCGCCCACGTCCATCGACTTCGTCATGGGCAACTGGTTCGTGGCCACGCACCCGGGCGGCTTCCTGCGCAACCACCTGCTGGTTGGCCGTGCGAGGCAAGGGGGTGCGCGCCTCACGCTGTTCAACGACAAGCTCGAGCTGCGCCAGCCGCAGACCGCTGCGCCCGAGGAGCGCCGGCTCACCACGCGCGCAGAGTTCGCGGATGTGCTCGCTGATGGCTTCGGCCTGCGCCCATGCACCGCCGAGCTCGACGCGGTGATGGCCGCAGTTGAGCGACGCGCCGGCACGTAGTGCCAGCTCGGCTTCAGCTGCCCTTCGCGACCTTCGCGCGTGCCACCACCAGCACCGGGTCTTCGCGGTACGACTGCGGGAACATGGTCTTGAGGTTGGCGATCTTCGGCAGGTCGAAGGTGGCGATGTAGCCCGAGTCGGGGTGCAGCGTCGCGTAGTCCTGGTGATAGGCCTCGGCGGGGTAGAAGGCGGCGAGCGGCACCACCTGCGTGACGATCTTCGCGGGGAACACCTTGGCCGCATCGAGCTGCGCGATGTAACGCTCGGTGGCTGCCTTCTGCGCATCGCTCGTGAAGAACACGGCCGAGCGGTATTGCGTGCCACGGTCCGGGCCCTGGCGGTTCAAGGTGGTCGGGTCATGCACGACGCTGAAGTAGATCTGCATCAACTGCGCGTACGTGACCTGCTTCGGGTCATAGGTGATCTGCACCGCTTCGGCGTGGCCGGTCATGCCCGAGCCGATGAGTTCGTAGACGGCCGTGGCCTTGGCGCCGCCGCTGTAGCCCGACACCGCCTGCACAACGCCCTTGGTGTGCTGGAACACGCCTTGAACGCCCCAGAAGCAGCCCCCGGCGAACACGGCCGTGGCATTGCCTGACGCGGGCTCGGCCACGGCCTCGCCGGCCAGCGGCGGGATCTTCACGGCCTGTTCACCGGACATGCCGGCCATGCCGCGCAGCGGCTGCAAGGTGGCCAGCAAGGCGCAACCGACGGCGGCGACGCTTGCGAGCGTGAAGAGCCGGCGCGAGCGGCGCGGGGTTGGGGCAGTGGGGGTGAGGTGATTCATGTCGGACCTTTCGGAACAGGGAACGTGGGAGTCAGTCGCGGCGCTGCAGTGCTTCTTACGCACGAGCCTTGTCCGCTTTGGAGCGGTCGCCCAACCGGCTGACATGCTGCCGACTCGGTGAGCCGCATCAGGCATGTTCGCCGAGTTGGAGAGCCTGCAGAGGTCATGGTGGCTTTGCCATGTCGGAGCCTATTCTGTTGCTTCACGCCGGGTGTGCGGCCACCGTAAAACGACGCGCTCTTGGCTCCAGGAACTCGCTCTGCCGGCCACGCTCTCACGGCCACGGCATCCGGTGTACACTTCGATTGGAACGTTCCAATTTCCGATGTCTTGACTGACCATGCCCGAACATCAGATCACTATCCAGCATGTCGTTCGAGCACCACGTGAGCGAGTGTTCGCCGCCTTCGCCGACCATGCTCGGTTCGCCACGCTGTTCGGCGCGGTCAGTACCTGCATCGAGGAAGGGACGGGTGAAGCACATGGGTTCGGCTCGGTGCGGCGCATCGGAAGAGGGCTGACGAGCTTCGATGAAACCATCGTTGCTTTCGACAAGCCGCAGCGAATCGACTACCAGATCACGCGCGGCAGTCTGCTTAAGAATCACCTCGGCACCATCACATTCCATGCGGACGGCGACCTGACTGTTGTTGACTACGTGATTTCCTTCGATTCCAAAATCCCAGGCCTCGGGGGCTGCATGGCCTGGCTGCTCAAACGCGCTTGGGATCGCAACGGGCCACGTGTGTTGGCGCAGCTCAACTCCTGATGCGCGAGCACCGTTGACGCGGTGATCTTGAGCTGTTGATTTGCCATGCGTCCCTTGGTGGCGCGGGTTGCGCAAGGGACTTGAGCCGCGCGATCACAGCGCGTGTCGTGCCCCTTTCGTCGAAAAGAAGGTCCCCGGCAAGTCGGGTCTCCCCGCGCAGGGCAAACGGCAAGCGTCGTGCACGCGTATCGAGAGCGCCCGCCCGCTGCCGAGCCTGGTTGGCCGCCGTGAGCCTCAGCATGAGAAGTCAGTGTGGCACGCACAAACTCTACCGAAACTGCGGCGGGCGCTACTCCAGCCAAATATCAGAGCCTTCAAAACATGAAAATCTGGGTAGTAAAAATCGGTAGTGCCTTGTTGGCACCCGAGTTCGACACTTACGGCACGTAAGTCCTTGATTCGCTTGGACCGAGGGTCAAAAGCGCAGACTACAAAACGGGCTGGGAGAGTGCGGCAGGTGTCGGAATCGGCAGTTGGAGAACGGTGAACAGCGACTTCTG
>JANNBF010000073.1:0-12406 GCA_031385155.1 Rhizobacter sp. | reverse complement strand
GGCCGCGCGCGCCGCCGAAGGCCGAGCCTTCCCACTTGCGGCCGGTGACGAGCTGGAACGGCCGCGTGCTGATCTCGGCACCCGCTTCGGCCACGCCGATGATGATGCTGCGTCCCCAGCCCTTGTGGGTGCACTCCAGCGCCTGGCGCATCAGCTGGGTGTTGCCCACGCACTCGAAGCTGTAGTCGGCGCCGCCGTCGGTGAGTTGCACGATCGCGTCGACGACGTTCTCGGCGCGCTTCTCGAGTTCTTTCGGGTTGATGAAGTGCGTCATGCCGAACTTTCGCGCCATCGCTTCGCGCTCAGGGTTCAGGTCGACGCCGATGATCTTGTCGGCGCCCACCATCTTCGCGCCCTGGATCACGTTCAGGCCGATGCCGACGAGGCCGAACACCACCACGTTCGCGCCGGCTTCCACCTTGGCAGTGAACAGCACCGCGCCCACACCGGTCGTCACGCCGCAGCCGATGTAGCAAATCTTGTCGAACGGGGCGTCGCTGCGCACCTTGGCCACGGCGATCTCGGGCACGACGATGTAGTTGCTGAACGTGCTCGTGCCCATGTAGTGCAGGATCGGCTTGCCGCCCAGGCTGAAGCGCGAGGTGGCATCGGGCATCAAGCCCTTGCCCTGCGTGCCGCGGATCAGCTGGCACAGGTTGGTCTTGCGCGACAGGCAGAACTTGCACTGGCGGCATTCGGGCGTGTAGAGCGGGATGACGTGGTCGTCTTTGCGAAGCGTGGTCACGCCCGGCCCCACGTCGACCACGATGCCCGCGCCTTCGTGGCCCAGGATGGCCGGGAACAGGCCTTCCGGGTCGGCGCCCGACAGGGTGTAGTAGTCGGTGTGGCAGATGCCGGTGGCCTTGACTTCGATCAGCACCTCGCCGGCACGCGGGCCGTCGAGGTCGACGGTTTCGATGCGGAGCGGGGCGCCGGCTTTCCAGGCGACGGCGGCTCGGGTTTTCATGGGCTTTCCTCCGGTGAGTTCGGGTGGCGGGTGCGATGCGGCTGGCATTCTCGCCCGACTTCGAACAGCCCTCACGGTGCAACGACCGTGGCTCCGCCGCGCCGCAAGCGCTCTCTACAATCCGCGCACTCCAGACTCCCACGCGCCGCATGCAACCCGACACCTCCAGCTTCAAGGCCTATGACATTCGCGGCGTGGTGGGCAAGGCCCTCGACGAGAAGTTCGCCGAACATCTGGGCCGAGCCTTCGGCAGCGAAGCGCTGCGCTTGGGCGAGCGCGCGGTGGCGGTCGGGCGTGATGGCCGCCTGTCCGGCCCGATGCTCGTCGCGGCATTGATCCGCGGCCTGAAGAGCACCGGCCTCGACGTGGTCGACCTCGGCCCGGTCACCACGCCGATGCTCTACTACGTGGCCGCCACGCGCAAACGCCATGGCTGCCGCAGCGGCATCATGGTCACCGGCAGCCACAACCCGAAGGACTACAACGGCTTCAAGATGGTGCTGGCGGGCAAGGCGATCTACGGCGACGAGATCCAGCGCCTGCGCCAGCGCATGGAGGCCGAAGACTATGTGCGCAGTGCCAAGGGAACCAAAGGCACCGGGCGCTCCGCGCCACTCGACATCGGCGCCGAGTACCTGCACCGCATCGTCAACGACTGCACGCTGAAGCGGCCGATGAAGATCGTGGTCGATTCGGGCAACGGCATTCCCGGTGCGTCGGCGCCCGGCATCCTGCGGGCGCTGGGCTGCGACGTGACCGAGCTGTACTCCGAGGTCGACGGCGACTTCCCGAACCACCACCCCGACCCCAGCAAGCCCGAGAACCTGGCCGACCTGATGGCGACCGTCAAGGCCACCGGCGCCGAACTCGGCCTGGCGTTCGATGGCGACGGTGACCGGCTCGGCGTGGTCACGGCCGACGGCAACATCATCTACCCCGACCGCCAGCTGATGCTGTTCGCGAAAGACATCCTGAAGCGCCAGCCCGGCGGCACCATCATCTTCGACGTGAAGTGCACCCAGCGCCTGGCGCCGCTGATCCGAAAGTGCGGTGGCAAGCCGCTGATGTGGAAGACCGGCCACTCGCTCGTGAAGGCGAAGCTGCGCCAGACGAAGGCGCCGATCGCCGGCGAGATGAGCGGCCACATCTTCTTCGCCGAACGCTGGTACGGCTTCGACGACGCCACCTACACGGCGGCTCGGCTGCTCGAGATCCTGTCGCGCAGCGCGAACCCGAGCGCGGTGTTGAATGCGCTGCCCACGAGTTTCAACACGCCCGAGTTGAACGTGGCGTGCGCCGAAGGCGAGCAGCGCGATGTGGTCGCGAAGCTGTTGGCGGCAGCCACCCTCAAGAGCTTCCCTGGTGCGACCGAAATCGTGCGCACCGACGGCCTGCGTGTCGAATACAAGGACGGCTTCGGCCTGATCCGCGCGTCGAACACCACGCCGGTGCTGGTGCTGCGTTTCGAGGGCCACACGCGCAAGGCGCTGGCGCGCATCGAGGCTGCCATGATGGCCGCGCTGCGCACTGTGAAGCCCGACGCGCACGTGGGCGCCGCCGCGCATTGAGGCCAAGTTGAACGACGCCCCAGCGGGCCGAGCGCTGGGCCGCTCCCGAGCCGGCCCGCATCCCCTCGGGGGATCGCCTGCGGTACGCCGCGGGCGAGGGTCTCCGTCGATCCTGATCGTCAAGCTCTCGTCGCTGGGCGACGTGGTGCACACCATGCCGGTGGTGCACGACATCCTCACCGCGCACCCGGGCGCCGTCATCGACTGGGTGGTCGAGCCCGGCTTCGCGCCGCTGCTGCGCCGCGTGCAAGGTGTTGCCACGGTGATCGAGTGCGCGCTGCGGCGCTGGTCGGGCGCGTGGTGGACGAGCGGCGTGCGCGCCGAGTGGCGCGCCTTCCGCACGCAACTGCGCAGCCGGCGCTACGACGCGGTGATCGACTTACAGGGTTTGACCAAGTCGGCGGTCATCGCCCGCATGACGCAGCTCAGCGAGGAGGGCGCGCGTTACGGCCTGGCCAACCGGACTCTTGGTGCCAGCCATGAGGCGCCCGCGCGCTGGCTGGTAGACCATGCCATCCACATCGAGCTGCGCACCCATGCGCTCGACCGTGGGCGCGAGTTGGCCGCGCGTGCATTGGGCTACACCGTGCAAGGGCCACCGCGCTTCGGCTTGCAGGCTGCTACCGCGCCGCTGCACGGTGCGCCCACGGTGGTGTTCGTGCACGGTACGTCGCGCGACGACAAGCTCTGGCCCGAGGCCTCGTGGGTCGCACTCGGCAAGCAGGCCATCGCGCAGGGCTGGCGCGTTGCGCTGCCGCAGGCAGGCGCCGCCGAGCGCGAACGCGCCGAGCGCATCGCGCTGGCACTGGGCGCGTCGGCCGAGGTCTGGCCCTCGATGAGCCTCGACGCGCTGGTCGACCGGCTCGGCACCACCCAAGGCGTGATCGGCGTGGACAGCGGCGTGAGCCACATCGCCGTGGCGCTCGACCTGCCGCATGTGCAGCTCTACAACTTCCCGACCGCGTGGCGCACCGGGCCGCTGGCGTCGCACGGGCATGTGCACCAAGTGGCCGTGGAGGCCGCGCCGACACCGACCGTCGACGATGCATGGGCGGCCTGGGCGCGAGTGCGCGAAGCGTGATGCCCCGGGCGCAGCGCGCCGCCTACGCTGCCTACGCGCTGCTGCTGCGCGTGCTGTTGCCGGCCTACGCGCTGCGGCTGTGGTGGCGCGGTGCGGCCGAGCCGATGTACCGCCACGCCATCGGCGAGCGCTTCGGGTTCTATGCCGCGCCGCCGAGCAGCGGCTGGCTCTGGCTGCATGCGGTGTCGCTCGGCGAAACGCGCGCGGCGGCCGCACTCGTCGATGCCTTGCGCGCCGCCCGGCCCGGCCTTCGCCTGCTGCTGACACACGGCACCGCCACCGGCTTTGAGGCGGGCAGGGCGCTGCTGCGCGAAGGCGATGCGCAAGCCTGGTTGCCGTACGACACCCCCGGCGCCACCCGGCGCTTCCTGCGCCATTTCAGCCCCGCCATCGGCGTGCTGATGGAGACCGAGGTCTGGCCGCAATTGCTGGCCGCCGCGCAGGGCGCCGGTGTGCCGGTGGTGCTGGCAAACGCGCGCCTGAGCGCCAAGAGCTATCGGCAAGGTCAGCGCATCGCCGCGCTGATGCAACCGGCCGCGCAGCGCCTGGCCTGTGCGCTGGCGCAAACCGAGGCCGACGCGCAACGCCTGCGTGACTCGGGCGTGCGCGTCGTGTCGGTCTGCGGCAACCTGAAGCACGACCTCACGCCCCCCGCCGAGCAACTGGCGCTGGGCCGGCAGTGGCACGCGCGCATCGGCCGCCCGGTGGTGCTGGCCGCAATCACACGTGAAGGCGAAGAGGCGATGCTGCTGGCCGCCTGGGCGCAGGCCGGCGCGAACCTGCCCGAGCCGAAGCCGCTGCTGATGATCGTGCCGCGCCACCCGCAACGCTTCGACGAGGTGGCGGCGCTGGTCCGAGCCGCGTCATACACCTTGGCGCGGCGCAGCCAGTGGCATGACGTGCCCGATGCACCCGACGCGGGCGCGCTGCAGGCCCAGGTCTGGCTCGGCGATTCGTTGCGCGAGATGGCGCTGTACTACGCCTGCGCCGATGTGGCGCTGCTCGGCGGCAGCTTCGCACCGCTCGGCGGGCACAACCTGATCGAAGCGGCCGCGTGTGGCTGCCCGCTGGTGATGGGCCCGAGCACCTTCAACTTCGCCGAGGCGGCGCGGCTGTCGCTCGCCGCTGGCGCGTCGGTGCAGGTGGGCGACATGGCCGAGGGCGTTGCCGTTGCCCTGCAGCGGCTGGCCACGCCCGATGTGCTGGCCGACATGGCGGCCGCAGGCCTGCGCTTCGCGGCCGAGCACCGGGGTGCGGCGCAGCGCATGGCGGAGCAGGTGCTGGCGCTGCTGCCCGCGTGAGCGCGTTCGAGGCTCTCAGCCCTTCACCAACGCCAGCCCGCGCACGCCTTCGCTGCCGGGGAATACCTCGGCATCGAGCGCGCGGCTGGCGACCTGGAGGTGGTCCGACAACACGCCCTTCAACACCGCGCGCAGGTCGGTGGTGGTGCGCAGGTCGCGGCCTTCGAAACGCTGGTTGCGGGCCAGGCCCGGCCAGTCGGCGATGACGCGGCCGCCCTTGACCGCGCCGCCGAGCACGAAGGCCGCGCCGCCGGTGCCGTGGTCGGTGCCGAGCGTGCCGTTGACGGCCACTTCGCGGCCGAACTCGGTGGCCACGACGACAACCGTGCGGCCCCAGGCCCCACTCGGCAGCAGGCCCTCGCGCAACGCGGCGAGGCCGGTGTCGAGATGGCGCAGGTTGTTGGCGAGCGGGCCGTTCGGGTTGCCCTGGTTGGCGTGCGTGTCCCAGCCGCCCAGCTCCAGCACCGCCACCTGCGGGCCGTTCGGTTGCACCAGGAACTCGGCCGCGCGCTGGGCGAGCACGCTGAAGTTGCCGTAGCGCACAGGGCCACCGTTCGCGCCGTTGCCCGGGCCGCCGCTCATGCCACCGTTCATGCCGCCCGCCATGTCGGCCGGCATCGTGGTGTCGAAGCGCAAGGCCTTGGCGCGGTCCAGCGCCGTCGCCAGCGCCTGGTCGCCGGCATACATTCGTTCGAGGCGCGCCACCAGGTCGGCCGACGGGTCGGGCAGGGCCGAGGGCGACCAGGTGTCGACCACACCCGGCCCGCGCAGCACGAGCGGCACCGTGGTGTTCAGCGCCAAGCTCTTGCCCTGGCCACGCGCAAGTGCACGGGCCAGCCAGCCGGTGCTCAGCTCGAACGGGCGCACGCCGCCGCTCTCGAGCACCTGCTGCGCATCGAAGTGAGAACGGTCGCGGTAGGGCAGGCCGACCGCATGCACCACCGCCAGTTCGCTGCGCCCGTACATCGCGTGCAGTTGCGCGAGTTGCGGGTGCAGCGCGAAGGTGTTGTCGAGCGCGAGCGCCGGGCCGGCGAACTGCGCCAGCGCGCCGCGCGCGGCCGCGAACTGCGGGTCGCCGATGGCTGGCACGGCAGACAGCCCGTCGAGCCCGCCGCGCAGCAGCACGAAAACGAAGCGTTGTGATGACGCCGGCGCGTTGCCGGCCGCCAGGCACAGCGTGGCGAAGGGCGCTGCCACCGACGCGCCCACGGCGGTTGCGAGCGTGGTGCCGAGAAAGTGGCGCCGCCTCAGTGAGGTGCGGATCGAAGCGTTGGTCATGGTCGTGCTCTCGGGCCTCAACGGCGCTGGAATTCGGGCGCCATCAGCCGTAGCGTCAAGGCCTGCGGGCCATCGGCTGCGCGCTCGATCTGCGCTTGTGTGGTCGGTCTCAACAGCGGGCCGAGGCTCTGCGCCGCGAGCGCCCGCGCGTCGGTGTTCGGGCCGATGCGCGCGGCGGCGCGCGTGGCCCATTCGACGCGCTTCCACACCGCGTCGGGGCCGAGCCAGTCGGCGGCTTGATCGCTCCAGCCGGCCGGCGAGGGTGCCGCCTGGACACGCTGGCCGAGGGTCGTGATGCCAAGGGTGCCGGCGGCGTCGCTGCGCTCGTAGTACTGCGGCCCGGGCTTGAGCACGCGCAGCGCCGACAGCACGAACTCTTCCGGCGTCTTCAGCTTGGCCGCCTGTGGGCTCCAGGCCTCCGGGCTACGAACCAGTTCGCGGTACACCGGGGCCAGCTCGCCGTGGCTGCGCAGGTAGGTGGTGGCGAGGCGGTCCACCAGCGCCGGCGGGGGCGAGTCGGCAACGAAGTGGCGCGCCAGCTTGGTGGCGATGAACCGGGCCGTGGCGGGGTGCAGCGCCAGGTCGTGCAGCACCATGCGCAGCGCGTCGGCCCCCGACGGGTAAGACTTGCCCATAACGGTCTTGGGTCCGGGCTCGTGCCAGTCGGCGTTGAAGTGCTGCGGCGCTTCGCTGGTACCACCCGCGCCACCCGCGCCACCCACCTCACGCGCATCGGCGCCTTGCGGGTCGACGCGCCAGCCGGTCAGCACCGCGGCAAACGCGGTCACGTCGGCCTGCGTGTAAGTGCCGGCGCGTGCAGCCTCGGCGCCCAGTGTGTGCAGCTCCAGTACTTCGCGCGCGAGGTTCTCGTTCAGGCCGGTGATGCGCGGGGCGCGCATCTCGTCGGCAGGCCCGCTCGCCTGGCGCGCCGCGCGCCGGGCGCTGCGTGCCACGAGCGCCGAGTTCGGCCCGGCCGAGAGCGAGTTGTCGAGGTAGCGCAGCATCGCCGGGTGCGTGGTCGAGGCGAGCAGCAGCGCCTCGAACGGGCCGGCGATGTTCGGCCGGATGGCGTCGCGCTCGAACGCGCCGACCAGCCCGCGCGTGGCGCCCTTGGCGAGCGAGACCGTGAAGTGATTCGCCCAGAACAGCTGCAGCCGCTCGGCGAACGGCCGCTTCGTGGCCAGGGCGGTGAGCAGGTGCGAGCGCGCGTCGGCGAGCGTGGTGGCCCGGTAGTGCCCGGCAAGCACCTGGTCGGCCGTGGCCGTCTGCCCCGGCGGCGGGTTCTTCGCGCGCTGGCGCATCTCGCGCTCGGCCGCGACCAGCGCCAGCGCTTGCGGGGTGTTGAGCAAGCCATTCCCGATGGCGGTGTCGGCCGGGCCGATCTGGCCCAGCAACCATGCCGCTGCGTCGGGCTGGACCACGTCGAGCGAGGCCTCGCCGAGGCCGAAGCGGTGGGCGGCGATGGCCGCATTCAGCGCCGGGGTTGTTGGGGCCATGTATGTCTCCGAGTGCGAGCCGAGCTTGATGCGGAAACGTCAAGCGCGGGTGTGCCGCTCGTCAAGAAACGTTGCCCCTCAGCCCGTTCAGCGCACCAGCAGGCGGTTCACCGCGGCCACGTCGTCGGCCGTCAGGCGGCCGGAAGCCTGGCGCAGGCGCAGGCCGGCCAGCAGCACGTCGTAACGCGCCTTCGCAAGCTGGGCCTGGGTGGTGTAGAGCTGGGCCTGCGCGTTGAGCACATCGAGGTTGACGCGCACGCCGACCTTGTAGCCGAGCTGCGTGGCTTCGAGTGCGAGCTTGCTGGACGACTCGGCGGCTTCGAGCGCGCCGACCTGCGCGGTGCCCGAGCCCACGCTGTAGAAGAACTGGCGCGTCGCCTGCGCCACGCCACGCCGCGCGGCTTCCAGGTCGACTTGCGACTTGTCTTCGAGCACCAGCGTTTCCTTGATGCGGTTCTGGATCGAGTAGCCGGCAAACAGCGGCAGGTTCAGCGTGATGCCGACGTTGGCGCTGGTGGTCGGCGTGCGGCTCGAGTACGACACGCTGTTCGCGAACCCCGTGGGCACCAGGTCGCCGGTGGTGTCGTTGCGGCCCTTGCCGATGCCGGCGCTCATTCCCACCGTGGGAAGGTTGCCGGCCTTCGCCTTCGTCGTTTCCAGGCGCGCCACTTCGAGCGCGACACGTGCCTTGCGGATCGACGGGTGCTCGGCATCGGCGCGCGCCACCCAGTCTTCGACCGTCGGCGGCACCACCGGCGGGACGGTGAACGGCAGTGCGAGCGCCTTGGGCGCGACGCCCGCGCGGCCGACGAGCTGATCGAGCGCGATGCGCTTGATGGTGAGGTCGTTGTTCGCCTGAATCTCGGAGGCGCGCGCCAGGTCGTAGCGTGCCTGGGCTTCACGCGTGTCGGTGATGCTGGCGGTGCCGACCTCGAAGTTGCGCTTGGCCGAGGCCAGCTGCTCCGAGATGGCGCTCAGGTTGCCGCGCGCGGTGGCCAGCGTGTCTTGCGCGGTGAGCACATCGAAGTAGGCCTGTGACAGCCGCAGGATCAGGTCTTGCTCGGCCGCTTCAACGTCGGCGCGCGACGCGTCGAGCGACTTCTCGGCCTGCGCGATGGTCGCGTCGTTGGTGCGGTTGAAGAGCGACTGCGAGCCCGTCACGTTGGCGTTCACCGCCGTGGTGTTCGCGCTCTGGGTCTGCGCATCGGGCGTGCGGCTGACGTTGTAGCTGCCACCGACCGCCAGGCCCACGTTCGGCCGGCGCAGCGCGTAGCTCTGGTCGATGCGGTGCTGCGTGGCCTGCAGCGCGGCGCGGGCCGACAGCAGTGCGGCGTCGTAGCCGCGCGCGGTGTCGTACAGCTCCTGCAGGCTTTGCGCGTGGGCACTGAGGCCCGCCCCGAAGGTCAGGGCCAGGCCGAGCGCCACGCCGAGTGCGCGGGGCCGAAAGGTGAACGCGCAGGCCGACCGGGAAGGGGGGGTGTTCAAAGGCATGAGACGGGCTCTCCAGCGTCAAGAAGGGGTCGCGGCAGGGCGAGGAAAGATCAGTACTGCGGCAGGTTCGGGTCGACCTGCTCCGACCACGCGTCGGTGCCGCCGGCCAGGTTATAGGCCGCGTCGAAGCCGTGGCGCGACAGGAATGCGACGACCTGCGCGCTGCGCATGCCGTGGTGGCAGATGCACACGACAGGCTGCGCGGGGTCGAGCTCGGCCAGCCGGGCGGGCACCTCGTTCATCGGCATGTGCAGCGTCTGCCAGCCGGGCAGGTGGATGGCGCCGAGGGTGAATTCCCAGGGCTCGCGCACGTCGAGCAGCAGCCTGGGGGCCGCAGCCGCACCAGCCGCCTCGTGCAGGGCGATCAGTTCGGGGCCGCTCAGTTGCCGCATCGCGTTACGCCGGGGCTCTCAAGCAAATGTGGCTTTGCCACTTTGCTTGACCCCTGGGGGCGGGAATGTCGAAGACATTTCTTGGGGGGGGGGCTTAGAAGTGAAAGCGCGTCGGCTCGTCGAAGCCTTGCAGGCGCTGCGCGACGGTGTCGAACAGCACGGTGCGCGCCAGGCCTTCATCGGCCGTGCGGGTGATGAGCACCGCGCGCATCACCGGCTCATGGCCGACGATGGCCGCAAGCCGGCCGCCGACCTTGAGCTGCGCGAGCAGCGTGGCCGGCACCTCGGCGACCGAGCCGGAGAGCACGATCACGTCGAATGGGCCGTCTTCGGGCAGGCGTTTCGAGGCGTCGGCCACGACCACACGGGCGTTCATCACGCCGGCGCCGCGCAGGTTCGTGCTGGCCTGCTGCGCGAGCTCGGGGTCGATCTCGAGCGTGGTCACGCTCTGCGCCTTGTGGGCCAGCAGCGCCGCCATGTAGCCCGAGCCGGCGCCGACCTCGAGCACGCGCTCATGCTTGTGCACCGCCAGCTCCTGCAGCAGCCGAGCCTCGACGCGCGGCGCCAGCATGCACTGCGTGCCGTGCACTGAGGGCAGCGGCACTTCGGTGTCGACGAAGGCGAGTGCGCGGTAGGCGAGCGGCACGAAGTCTTCGCGCTTGACGATAGCCAGCAGCTCCAGCACGCCGGGGTTGAGCACGTCCCAGGGGCGGATCTGCTGCTCGATCATGTTGAAGCGGGCTTGTTCGATGTTCATGGTGGCGGTCCGCAGGGTGGCGTTCGGCAGGGTGGGGCGCGGTGGATTCTATGGGGGGGTGGCGGCCGTCACGGGGGTCTGCAGCGGCGCGGCGGCGCCCGGCTGGCGGCGCTTGAAGCCGCGCCTCGCCCAGGCCGACAGATCGTCGAGGTAGCAGTAGATGACCGGCACCACCACCAGCGTGAGCAGCGACGAGGTGATCACGCCGCCGATGACCGCCTGCCCCATCGGCGCGCGCTGCTCCGAGCCTTCGGAGAGCGCGAACGCGAGCGGCACCATGCCGAAGATCATCGCCAGCGTGGTCATCAGGATCGGGCGCAGCCGCACTTGCGCGGCGTGCAGCAACGCAGCTTCACGTTCGCGCGGCGGCTCGCCGTAGTCGCCGTTGCGCGAGCGGATCGCGAAGTCGACCAGCAGGATCGCGTTCTTCGTGACCAGCCCCATCAGCATCACCACGCCGATGACGCTGAACATGTTCAGCGTCGAGCGGAACATCAGCAACGCGAGCACCACGCCGATCAGCGTCAGCGGCAGCGCGCTCATCAAAGCCAGCGGCTGCAGGAAGCTGCGGAATTGGCTCGCGAGAATCATGTAGATGAACACGACCGCGAGTGCGAGTGCGCCGATGGCGTACTGGAACGACTCGGTCATGTTCTTGGTCGAGCCACCGAAGCTGTAGCGGTAGCCGGGCGGCCAGGCGATGGTGTCGAGCGCGGCCTTGATGTCGGTCGACACATCGCCCGAACTGCGGCCGAGCGCGTTGGCGTCGAAGTTGATCTCGCGGTTCAGGTCGCGCCGGTTGATCTGGTTCGGGCCGGTCGACTCGCTCACGTCGGCCACCTGCCCCAGGCGCACCGAGCGCGGCGAGCCGTCGGCCGCTGCCGCCAGGTTGATCGGCAGCCGCTGCAGGTCACCGACCGTCACGCGCGACTCGGTCGCCAGGCGCACCGTCACGTCGTAGTTCTCGCCGTCGGGCGCGCGCCAGTTGCCCACTGTGGTGCCTGCCACCAGCGTGCGCAGGCTCGTGGCCAGCATGTTCACGTTCAGGCCGACATCGGAGGCCGCGTCGCGCTTCACGCTGATGGCCACGGTGGGCTTGTCGGGCTTGAGCGTGCTGTCGAGATCGGCAATGCCTTGAATGGCTGCCAGCTTGGGCACGATCAGGCGCGACAGGCGTTCGAGTTCCGCAAGGTCAGGCCCTTGCACCGAGAACTGCAGGCTCTTGCCACCGCCCAGGTCGGTGGTGCCGATGTTGGTGATGGTGATGCCCGGGATGCGCGCCAGCCGCGCCCGCAGCGGCACGGCCATGTCGGTCACGCTGCGGGTGCGGTCCTTGCGGTCGACCAGCCGCACATACACCGCGCCGTAGATCTTGCCGGCCGCCTGCCCGCTGTTGATGGTGGTGACGGTGAAGCGCACCTCGGGGAACTCGCGCAGCGCCACGTCGATCTGCTTGGCGCGTGATTCGGTCACTTCGATCGACGAGCCCACGGGCGTGTAGAAGTTCAGCTGCGTCTCCGAGAAGTCGGCCTTGGGCACAAACTCGGCACCGAGCAGCGGGATGATGAAGAAGCTGCCGGCGAAGGTGGCGAACGCGATGCCGAGCGTGGCGAGCTTGTGCTTGAGCGACCAGCCGAGGATGCGCTGGTAGGCGGCCGAGAGCCACTCGGTGAAACGGTCGAACACGCCGGTCACGCGGCCGATGGTCTTGTCGTACAGCGTGACCGGTGGCCCCTTGTGCACGCCATGCGCCTGCGGGTCGTTCCAGATGCTGGAGAGCATCGGGTCGAGCGTGAAGCTCACGAACATCGAGATCAGCACTGCGGCCACGATGGTCAGGCCGAACTCGTGGAAGAACTTGCCGACGATGCCGCCCATGAAGCCGATGGGCAGGAACACCGCCACGATGGACAGCGTGGTCGCGAGCACCGCCAGGCCGATCTCGTTGGTGCCGTCGAGCGCGGCCTGGTGGGCGCTCTTGCCCATCTGCACGTGGCGCACGATGTTCTCGCGCACCACGATGGCGTCGTCGATCAACAGGCCCACGCACAGGCTCAGCGCCATCATCGTGATGC
>JANNBF010000052.1:0-11266 GCA_031385155.1 Rhizobacter sp. | reverse complement strand
GTAGATGCACAGCTCACCGGCGATGACCAGGGCCTGCTTGACGATGGCTTCGGCGCTCAGCTCGGTGTGCGCCAGCAGGTGGTCGAGGCGATGCGCGGCGAGATCACGCCGAAGAACATCCTGATGATCGGGCCGACCGGCGTGGGCAAGACCGAGATCGCGCGTCGTCTGGCGCGGCTCGCCGATGCGCCGTTCATCAAGGTCGTGGCGACCAAGTTCACCGAGGTCGGCTATGTCGGCAAGGATGTGGATTCGATCATCCGCGACCTCGTCGACATGGCGGTGAAGCAAGAGCGCGAGCAGGCCATGAAGCGCCACCGCACGCGCGCCGAGGACGCCGCCGAAGAGCGCGTACTCGACATCCTGGTGCCGCCGGCGCGCACGTCGGTCAGCGAGTTCGGCTTCGCGCCGACGGGCGCGGCTCCGGCCGCGCCGGCTGCTCCGGCCGCCGACAACACCGCCCGCCAGGTCATGCGCAAGCGCCTGCGCGAAGGCTTGCTCGCCGACAAGGAGATCGAGATCGACGTGGCCGAGCCCAAGGCCACGCTCGAGATCATGGGCCCGCCCGGCATGGAAGAGATGACCGAGCAGTTGAAGGGCATGTTCGCAAGCGCCGGCCAGCAAAAGCGCAAGGCACGGAAGCTGCGCATCGATGCCGCGCAGAAGCTGCTGATCGAAGAAGAAGCCGCCAAGCTCGTGAACGACGACGAGGTCAAGACCGCCGCGCTCTTCAACGCCGAGCAGAACGGCATCGTCTTCATCGACGAGATCGACAAGGTCACGTCGCGCAGCGAATCGAGCGGCGCCGAGGTGTCACGCCAGGGCGTGCAGCGCGACCTGCTGCCGCTGGTGGAAGGCACGACCGTGAACACCAAGTACGGCATGGTCAAGACCGACCACATGCTGTTCATCGCCTCGGGCGCGTTCCATCTCAGCAAGCCGAGCGACCTGATCCCCGAGCTGCAAGGCCGCTTCCCGATCCGCGTGGAACTGGGCCCACTCAGTGTCGATGATTTCGAGGCCATCCTGACGCAAACGCATGCGAGCTTGGTCAAGCAGTACACGCTGCTGCTCGCCACCGAAGGCGTGACGCTTTCGCTGCAGCCCGGCGCCATCCGCCGCATTGCGCAGATCGCGTTCGACGTGAACGAGCGCACCGAGAACATCGGCGCCCGGCGCTTGTCGACCGTGATGGAGCGGCTGCTCGACGAGCTGAGTTTCGACGCGCCGAACCGCAGCGGGCAGACGGTCGAGATCAGCGCCGCCGAGGTCGATGCCAAGCTCGCGGAGTTGGCGAAGAACGAGGACTTGTCGCGCTACATCCTGTAGGCGCGACCCGCCTCAACGCACCGGCTCGACCACCACCTCGCTCTTCACCGAGTTGGCGATGTAGCACTCTTCATGCGCCTTGTGGTGCAGCGCATCGAGCTCCTCGGGCGTGGGCAGGTGCTCGCCCGAGAACACAGCTTTCGGGCGCAGCGTGACGCGGGTGATGGCCATGCGGCCTTCGGTGTTGCGCGCCATCACACCCACGGCTGAGTCGGCGTAGTGGTCGACGATGAAACGGCGTTTGCCCGCAATCGCCAGGAACCACAGCATGTGGCAGCTCGCGATCGCCGCGACGAACGCTTCTTCGGGGTCGACGGCGCTGGCGTCCGACATCGGCAGCGGCACCGAATGCGGTGACGACGAACCCGGCACTTCCGCGCCGCCGTCGAAGCGCATCAGGTGGCGGCGGCTGTAGCGGTTCGAGGCGAAGTCTTGCCCGTCACGCGCCCACACCACCTCGGCGCCGTACTCGCTGGCGAGGTGGGTGACCGGGTGAGTGTCGGGGCCCGTGCTCACAGCGCCAACCGGTGTGATTGCAGTTGCAGCAGGCCGTCGAAGATCAGCGTGTCGACCGTCTCGAAGGCCAGGTCGGTGATCGGTGCCAGCTTCACCGCCGCACCGCCGGTCATGATGAGCGCCGGCGCCTCGCCGGTGCGCTTGAGCAGCTTGCGGTGCATGCGCTCGACGGCACCGGCCATGGCGTCGGCGCCGCCGCTCATCAATGCGTCGCTGGTGTTGGTGGGGAAGCCGACCACGTCGCCGGTGGGCGCTTTCAGGCCGGCGGTGCCCATCTCGAGCGCGCGCAGCATCAGGCCGAAGCCGGGCAGGATCAGGCCGCCGAGGAAGCGGCCGCTGGCATCGAGCGCGTCGACCGTGACCGCCGTGCCCACCATCACCACCAGCGCCGGCCGCGCCGGGCCTTGCGCGAGCACGCGCTGGCGCGCGCCGATGAGCGCGACCCAGCGGTCCACGCCCAGCCGGCCGGGGTGGTCGTAGCCGTTGACCACGCCGCAGGCCTGCGCGCTCTACGCGACCCAGCGCGGCTCGACATCCCACAGCTCCAGCTGCTCTTCGACGCGGCGCTTCACCGCCTCGCCGGCCACCACGCAGCCCAGCACGCTGCCGGGTGCGGGCAGCGCGCGCCATTCGGCCTCGGCCAGGTCGTCGATGGTTTCTAGGAACACTGCTCCTTGACTGATGAGGCGCGCGCCGGGCACCGGGGCGCTGTACTGCGCCCACTTCAAGCGGGTGTTGCCGATGTCGATCGCGAGGAAGGTCATAGCGGCATCGGCGCGCTCGTGCGCCCTTCCAGCAACTCACGCACGCGGCGCAGGGTTTGCTCAGCAGCCAGCGGGCGGGGCGGCTTGGCGATGCGCTGCTCGACCTCGCCGAGCAGGCCTGCCAGTTCTTCGCGGGTGCGCGCGCGGCGCAGGCGCAAGAGCGTCAGCGAGCCGGCCACCGGCGCCACGCTGCGCACGGCACGCAGCAGCATCTCGCGCGCCTCGGTGACGACGGGGTCGGTGGTCGTGGCGGCCGCATCGTCGGCATCGGCGGGCTCAGGCCAGGCTTCGGCCGAGGCGCGGTCCTCGAAGCGCGAGTCGGCCGAGAGCGATTCGGGCGACAAGGTGCGCGAGGCCGGCAGCACCGAATCGGGACCCGCAGAAAAGGTGTCGTGCACCGGCAGGGGCAGGTCGACCTCGCGCACCGGCACGCCGACCGGCGCGTCGATCAGGCCGAGCGCCACGAGGTCGTCGAAGCAGGAGGCGGGCACGCCGGCCTGGAGGGCCATGCTGCGCACTTGGGTCTCGCTGTGCTTGCCGTCGGCCAGGAACAGCACCGTGCGGTGGCGCTGACTCAGGCGCAGCGCTCGGGTGCTCAGCTCGGCTTGGCCGGCGGCGGTCTTGATCGGATGCGGTGCTGCGTCCACGTGGCTCTCCTGCTTGTGCGACCGGCAGTGACAAGAATCGATTCCTGCCCCGCCGGCCTGCCCGTCCCAACGGGCGCGATTGTGCCGGCAAACCCGGCACCGGGCGATGCCGACAGACCCGCAGCCGACGGCCCGGCGCGCAGTGTTCGGGGCGCGTCGTCGCAGCGCTGCCGGCTCAAGCCGGCAGCGACTCGGCCAGCAGCATCGACGCGACCGGCGCCGCCGCATCGGGCGCGGCTGCGGTGCCTTGCAGCAACGCACGCAGGCCCAGGCCTTCGAGCGCGGGATTGGCGCGCTGCGCGTCGCGCAGCATGTCGGCCGCAAGCCGGTGCAGCTGCGCCGTCGAAGCGCGCAGGCGGGCGCGGAACTGGGCGTCGTCCAGCGTGTCGAGCAGGCTGCGGTTCAGCTCGGCAAACCACGGCAGCGTGGCCTGGTCGAGCATCACCGCCGGGTTGCGCCTCGCGCTGTGCGCCGACCACTCGCGCAGGAAGGCCTGCACCGCCAGGTTGAGTTGCTGGCACTGCGCCAGCTCGGCGCGCAGGTGCGCCATCGCGCCCAGGTCGGCGAGCCGGTTCTGGAAGAACAGTTGCGACAGCACGCCCCAGTAATACGCGTAGTCCCAGATGACCTTTGCGGGCAGCACCTCGGGGTCGCCGAACAGGCCGTACTGGTCGGTGTAGAGCGCAAGCGTGCTGTCGTAGAACGAGTGGTAAATCTGATCGAAGAGCTGCGCGTGCGCACCGAGCGGCCGCTCCGCGCGGTCGAGCGCGATCAACTCGGTGATGTAGGTATTGCCGATGGCGATGAAGTCGCTGCCCGGCGAATAGAACGGGTCGAGAAACAGGCCGGCCTCACCCGTCAGCGCCCACCGCTGCGCCGAGAACACCTGCTTGCAGCCATACGAGAAGTTGCGAAAGAACGCAAAGTCCTGCAGCAGGTGGCGCTTCGGGTCGAGCTCGTCGAACAGGCGCGGCTGGTACTGCGCGAACCAGGCCATCGCCTTGTCGAAAGTGTCGAAGCGTTCCAGCGGGTGCATGCGCGGGTCGGCCACGATGCCCACCGAATGCGAGCCCGACGCGAGCGGGATCAGCCACACCCAGTAGCCGCTGCCGACGAGGTGGTTGGTCGAGAGCCAGCGCGCTCGCGGCGTGCAACGCGCCTGCCAGGCCGGGTTGTCGGACCACTTGTCGATTTCGATGCGGCTCTGGATGCGGAACCACACCGCATTGCAGGTGTGCGCATTCGGCTGCGCCAGGCCCAACTGGCGCTTGATGAGCCCGGCGCGGCCGCAGGCGTCGATGACCCAGCGCGCACTGAACGCATGCGCCACGCCGGCACGTTCGGCGGTGACGTGGTGTTCACCGCCGTCGGAGCCGAGCGCGATGCTGCGCACGAGCGTGGCATCCATGAAGCGCACGCCACGTCGCAGCGCTTCTTCACCGAGAAAGTTCTCGAAGATGCCGCGGTCGAGCTGGTAGCTGGTGACCGCGAGCGGCGTGCTCGCGCCGATCTCGGTGACCTGGTCGATGTCGCGCCGGTCTTCGCTGAAGAAGAAGCGGAAGCCGAACTTCTTCAACTGCGACGCCTCGAGGTGGCCCTTCAGGCCGAGCACTTCGCTGAAGTAGTGGGCGCCGATCTCGACCGTCGACTCGCCGACCTTGTGTGCCGCTTCGGGCACCGGGTGGCTGCGGCGTTCGAGCACCAGCACGTCGATGTCGGCGAAGCGCCGCTTCAGTTGCAGCGCGAGCGACAGGCCGGCCAGGCCACCGCCGACGATGACCACATCGTGGCGCTGATGCGTTGCAGCGGCAGCCACGCCGGGCTCGCGATCAGTCATCGGCACGTTCTTCGGCGGACTCGTTGGCAGGCTCATCGGCGCAGTATGCGTGCTCGTACGGCAGTGCCTCGACGCTCACGCGCAATGCCAGTTGCGCCGACAAGGGCAGCGCCACGGCCTCGCTGCGCTCGTGCGCCAGCGCTTCGAAGAGCGGCAGCGCATCAGCCATCGCATTGCCTTGCAGCGCTTGCGCAGCCGGTGAGCGCAAGGCCGTGCGCTCGCACGCGCCGGGCTGCAGCGCCCATTCGACGCTCGCCACACTGCGCGCGCTGCGCAGCGGTGACAGCACCAGCGCGACCGCCAACACGCCCTCGCTCGCGGTGACCGAGGCGAGCGCGCCGCAGGCCGCCATGTCGTAGCCGACCAGCAGCACCGGGCGCCGCTCGGCCGCGCATTGCGCCAGGGCTTCCAGCAGGCCGGCCGCGAAGCTGTTCAGATGCGCGCTGACCGCCGTGCTGGCCTGCATGCAGCCGGCACTCATGGTCCAGTGGCCCGACGCGGCGTTGTGCACCGAGTTGTGGAACTTCGTCGGCGACACGAGCAGCGGCGCTTTGGCGAGCGTGCTGCAGACGTAGTCGGTCAGTCCCAGGTCGCCGTGCGCCGAGGTGAACACGCTGAGCAAGGCGGCCGCATCGATGCCCGCTTGTGCGACTGCGTGCTGGGCCACTTCGAGCGCGAGCGCCACCGTGTCGGGTGCGCGGCGCCGCTCGGCAGCGGGCAACAGCTCGGCGGCCGGCCGCCGCAGTGGCGGCGTCACCGCTGCGCCTTCGCCACGGAACGCGGCACGGGCCACGGCCCAACCCGGCAGCGCAGGCGACCACAGCGCGATGCCGTCGATGAAGGCGGTGTGGGGAGTGTGCGAGGTCGCCGTCGCGCCAGGCGCCACGTCGTGCGTCGTGCCGCTGGTCATGCCGCCACGCGCTCGGGGCCACGGCCGAACACCAGCACGCAGTTCGTGCCGCCGAAGCCGAACGCGTGGGTCACCGCACGGCGCACATCGGCCTCGGCCGGGCGCAGGCGGATCTGCGGGCCGCAGGCGGCGTCGAGCGCCTCGCTGTTGACGGTGCCCGGCATCCAGCCGGTCTCGATGGCGAGCAGGCTGAACACCGCCCCCAGAACCCCTGCCGCGCCCAGCGTGTGGCCGGTTGCGCCCTTGGTCGAGCTGGCATGCGTGTGGGGCGCGAAGGTGCGCGCCACCAGCGCCGCTTCGACCTCGTCGTTCTTCGCGCTCGCGGTGCCGTGCAGGTGGATGAAATCGACATCGCCCGGCGCCGTGCCGGCACGCGCCAGTGCATCGGCCAGCGCGCGTTCGGCGCCTGCGCCGCCGGGGTGCGGGGCAGACATGTGGTGGGCGTCGCTGGCCTCGCCATGGCCGAGCAGCTGCAGCGGCCCGGCGCCGCGTTCGAGCAGGGCGAAGCCGGCCGCCTCGCCGAGGTTGATGCCGCAGCGTTGTGCATCGAACGGGCGGCAGCGCTCGGCGGCCACGAGCTGCAGCGCATTGAAGCCGAACAGCACGCTGCCGCACAGCGTGTCCACACCGCCCACGACCACCGCGTCGGCCAAGTTCAGGCGCAGCAGGCGCTCGGCCACCGCGAACGCCTTGGCGCTCGACGAGCACGCGGTCGACACCGTCAGGCACGGCCCCGCCAGGCCGAGCGCATGCTGCACGAAGGCGGCCAGCGAATGCGGCGTATGCACGTCAACGCGCTGCAGGTGCGCGGGGAAACGGCCCTCGCCGTCGAGCGTGCGGTAGGCCTCTTCGGTGGCGTGAATGCTGGACGTTGACGTGCCCATCACCACCGCCACGCGCGCCGCGCCGAATCGTTGCCGCGCAGCGGCGGCCGCATCAGCGAAGCCATCGGCCAGCAGGCCGAGCCAGGCGAGGCGGTTGTTGCGGCAATCCCGGTGTTCCAGTGCGGCGGGCAGCGGCACGTCGAGCCCATCGACCTGGCCCACCCAGGTGGCCAGCGGCGCGTGGCTGAAGGTGTTGGGCCGCAGGCCGCTGCGGTGCGTTCGAACCGCATTCAGCAACGCCGCGTTGCCATGACCAGCCGCCGACGTGGCGGTGTAGGCGCTGACGCGAACGGGGTCGATCTGGGCAGGGTTGATGCGAGGAAGCACGGTACGGCGCGGAGCGTGGCTGGGCGGAATGGCCGAAGAACCTGAGGTAGCGGATTGTAGGAAGCACCTCGTTTCCGTGCAGGAGCGCTGGCGATACACTGAGGGTGCGCAGTTGACGTATACGTCAATCGACACCAAACGAACGGGAGACGACGTGGCCAAGACCCCACCCGCACTGGCGGACCAGCAATACAGCGCCGCGCTGTCGGGCAAGGGCAAGCCTTTCGACCTTGGCAAGTTCGACCCCGCCGCCAAGCCGTTCTCGAGCGGCGACAAGGCGGCCGACAAGCTGGCAGCCGAGGCCCTGGCGCACGAGCTCGACGTGCTGCAGAACCTGTTCTATGCCGACAAGCGCTTCAAGCTGCTGGTGGTGCTGCAAGGCACCGACACCAGCGGCAAGGACGGCACCATTCGCGGCGTGTTCGGCCAGATGAGCGCACTCGGCGTGCACACCGTGGGCTGGAAAGCGCCGAGCGACAACGAGCGCGCGCACGACTACCTGTGGCGCATTCACGCCCAGGTGCCGCCGGCCGGCGAGGTGATGGTGTTCAACCGCAGCCACTACGAAGACGTGCTGGTGCCGGTGGTGAACGAGTGGATCACGCCCGAACAGACGAAGCAGCGCTACGCCCAGATCAACGACTTCGAGCGCCTGCTCTGCGAGACCGGCACCGTGGTGTGCAAGTTCCTGCTGCACATCTCGAAGGACGAGCAGCGCGTGCGCCTGCAAGAGCGGCTCGACGACCCGACCAAGCGCTGGAAGTTCGCGCTCGGCGACATCGAGGCCCGCAAGCAGTGGAGCGCCTATCAGCAGGCCTACAGCGACGCGATTGCCGCCACCGGAACCAAATGGGCGCCCTGGACCATCGTGCCGGCCGACTCGAAGACGCACCGCAACCTGATGATCGCGACCGCCCTGAAGCAGACGCTCGAAGACCTGAAGCTGCGCTACCCGCCCGACGACCCGGCGCTCAAGAAGCTCAAAGTCGTCTGACCCCCTGCCTTTGTGAGTGACACGCCCATGACCGATCTGTCTGCCGAGTTCAAGGCCCTGGCCGCCTACCGCCCGAAGCACAAGGTGCGCTTCGTCACCGCTGCCTCTCTGTTCGACGGCCACGACGCCGCCATCAACATCATGCGGCGCATCCTGCAAGGCATGGGCGCCGAGGTCGTGCACCTCGGGCACAACCGCTCGGTCGATGAAGTCGTCACGGCAGCGCTGCAGGAAGATGCGCAAGGCATCGCGATCAGCAGTTACCAGGGCGGCCACGTCGAGTACTTCAAGTACATGGTCGACCTGCTCAAAGCCCGCGGCGGGGCACACATCCAGGTCTTCGGCGGCGGCGGCGGCGTGATCGTGGGCAGCGAGATCGCCGAGCTGCAAGGCTACGGCGTGACGCGCATCTACAGCCCCGAAGACGGCCAGCGCATGGGCCTGGCCTGCATGATCGGCGAGATGGTGATGCGCTGCGACCACGACCTGTCGGTGCATGCGCCGAAGGCCCTGGCCGCCATCCAGGGCCGCACCGAGGCGCACTGGCGGGCCTTGGCGCAACTCATCACCGCACTCGAGAACGGCGCGGTCGGTGATGCGCTCAAGGCTTCGCTCCACGCCGAGGCCGCAACCCGCAAGACACCCGTGCTCGGCATCACCGGTACCGGCGGGGCGGGCAAGTCTTCGCTCACCGACGAGCTGATCCGCCGCCTGCGGCTCGACCAGTTCGATGCGCTGCACATCGCCGTCATCAGCATCGACCCGAGCCGGCGCAAGAGCGGCGGCGCGCTGCTCGGCGACCGCATCCGCATGAACGCCATCCAGCCCTGGGCAAGGGCTGGAAGCACCGACGAGGCATCCGCTGGCCAACGCGTCTTCATGCGGTCGCTGGCCACCCGCGACTTCGGCAGCGAGATCAGCCAGGCCTTGCCCGACGTGCTGGCGGCCGTCAAGGCCAGCGGCAGCTTCGACCTCGTCATCGTCGAGACCTCCGGCATCGGCCAGGGCGACGCGGCCATCGTGCCGCTGGTCGACGTGCCCATGTACGTGATGACACCCGAGTTCGGCGCCGCGAGCCAGCTGGAGAAGATCGACATGCTCGACTTCGCCGAGTTCGTGGCGATCAACAAGTTCGACCGCAAGGGCGCGGCCGACGCGCTGCGCGACGTGGCCAAGCAGGTGCAACGAAACAAGGAAGCCTGGACCACCAAGACAGAAGAAATGCCTGTCTTCGGCACGATGGCCAGCCGCTTCAACGACGACGGTGTGACGGCTCTGTACCAGGCGCTGCTGCCGCGCCTGGCCGCCCTGGGCATGCCGGTGGTCGACGGCATGCTGCCGCGCGCCGCCACCCGCCACAGCACCCACCAGGTGCCGATCGTGCCGGGTGCGCGCGTGCGCTACCTCGCCGACATTGCCGACACCGTGCGCGGCTACAAGAAGCATGCGCTGGCGCAGGCCCGGCTTGCCCGCGAAGTGCAGCAACTGCGCGCGTCGGCAGCCATGCTCGTGGTCGACAAGCCCGACCGCTCACGGGCCGCCGAGGCCGTGGTGAACCTGGCCGAACAGCGCGAGGCGCGGCAAGACCCGGTGAGCGCCAAGCTGTTGGCCATGTGGCCCGACATGCAGCGCGCGTATGCCGGCGACGAGTACGTGGTGAAGATCCGTGACAAGGAGATCCGCACCGACCTGGTCCACACCACGCTGTCGGGCAGCAAGGTGCGCAAGGTCGCGTTGCCAACCTTCGAAGACCACGGCGAGCTCGTCAAGTGGTTGTTGCTCGACAACGTGCCGGGCTCGTTCCCGTACACCGCCGGCACCTTCGCCTTCAAGCGCGAAGGCGAAGACCCGACGCGCATGTTCGCCGGCGAGGGCGATGCCTTGCGCACCAACACGCGCTTCAAGCTGCTCAGCTCGGGCATGGCGGCCAAGCGGCTGAGCACCGCGTTCGACAGCGTCACGCTCTACGGCAACGACCCCGCCGTGCGGCCCGACATCTACGGCAAGGTCGGCAACTCGGGCGTGAGCATCGCCACACTCGACGACATGAAGGTGCTTTACGGCGGCTTCGACCTGACCCACCCGGCAACGTCGGTCAGCATGACGATCAACGGCCCGGCGCCGACGATCCTGGCGATGTTCATGAACACCGCCATCGACCAGAACCTCGACAAGTTCCGCTCCGACAACCACCGCGAGCCGACGTCCGACGAGGCGCAGAAGATCACCGCGTGGGTCAAGCAGAACGTGCGCGGCACGGTGCAGGCCGACATCCTCAAAGAAGACCAGGGCCAGAACACCTGCATCTTCAGCACAGAGTTCAGCCTGAAGGTCATGGGCGACATCGCCGAGTACTTCGTGCACCACCAGGTGCGCAACTTCTACTCGGTGTCGATCTCGGGTTACCACATCGCCGAAGCCGGCGCGAACCCGATCAGCCAGTTGGCCTTCACGCTGTCGAACGGCTTCACGTTCGTGGAGGCCTACCTCGCGCGCGGCATGCACATCGATGACTTCGCGCCGAACCTGAGCTTCTTCTTCAGCAACGGCATGGACCCGGAGTACACGGTGCTGGGACGCGTGGCGCGGCGCATCTGGGCGGTGGCGATGCGCGACCGCTACGGCGCGAACGAGCGCTCGCAGAAGCTGAAGTACCACGTGCAGACGAGCGGGCGTTCACTGCATGCGCAGGAGATCCAGTTCAACGACATCCGCACCACGCTGCAGGCGCTGATCGCGATCTACGACAACTGCAACAGCCTGCACACGAATGCGTTCGACGAGGCCATCACCACGCCGACCGAAGACTCGGTGCGCCGGGCGATGGCGATCCAGCTCATCATCAACCGCGAGTGGGGCCTGGCGAAGAACGAGAACCCGAACCAGGGCGCGTTCATCATCGACGAGCTGACCGAAATCGTCGAGGAAGCGGTGCTCGCCGAGTTCGAGAAGATCGCCGAGCGCGGCGGCGTGCTGGGGGCGATGGAAACCGGCTACCAGCGCGGCAAGATCCAGGAAGAGTCGATGCACTACGAGATGCTCAAGCACACCGGCGAAT
>JANNBF010000017.1:0-37272 GCA_031385155.1 Rhizobacter sp. | reverse complement strand
AAAGCACGCAAGGTGGCGGCACAGCGGAGTTGAAGCTGACCGGCTGCTTCATCGCCATCGGCCACCAGCCGAATACCGACATCTTCAAGGGCCAGGTCGAGATGAAGGACGGCTACATCCTCACCAAGAGCGGCCTCGCCGGCATGGCCACGATGACCAGCGTGCCGGGTGTGTTCGCGGCCGGCGACGTGCAGGACCATGTGTACCGCCAGGCCATCACGAGCGCCGGCACCGGCTGCATGGCTGCACTCGACGCACAACGCTATCTCGAGCAGTGATCGTGGAACAGTGATCGATCAGGCGAATCGAACAGCCTCATTTGTCGGGCTATAATCATGGTCTTTGCCGGAATTCCCGGCCAGCAATTTACGGGGGAGCGTCATGGCACGCGTCTGTCAAGTAACGGGTAAACGCCCGATGGTCGGAAACAATGTTTCCCACGCCAACAACAAAACCAAGCGTCGTTTTCTGCCGAACCTGCACTACCGCAGGTTCTGGATGGAAACCGAGAACCGCTGGGTGCGCCTGCGCATCTCGAACGCGGCTCTGCGCCTGATCGACAAGGTCGGCATCGAGCAAGTGGTGGCCGACCTGCGCAAGCGCGGCGAAATCTGAACACGGGGAGCTGATCATGGCAAAAGGTGGACGCGAGAAGATCAAGCTGGAATCCAGCGCCGGTACCGGTCATTTCTACACGACCGACAAGAACAAGAAGACCACTCCGGAAAAGCTGGAGATGATGAAGTTCGACCCGAAGGCGCGCAAGCACGTGACCTACAAGGAAATGAAGCTGAAGTAAAAGCAGCGCCGAAACTTGGCAAAGAAGAGCCGCCCTCGAGGCGGCTTTTTCACGCCTGCAAAATGGCGATCCCAGAAAGCAGAAAGGGCCGCAGCGCGGCCCTTTCAACACAGCGACGTGCCGCTTACGTGCGAACGGCGCGCAGCTTCAACGAGAACTCTTGCAAGGCAGCGATGCCGCTGTCTTCAGCCTTCTTGCACCAAACCTGCAGGTCAGTCACGAGTTGCTCGGCCGACACGTTGGTGCGCGTCCAGAGTGAACGCAGTTCCTCGCGCATGGCCACCAGTTTTTCGAGGCGCGGGCTGTGCCGAACGGCGGAGGCAACCTGGGCCTGAAGCGCCACGGGAATCTGCGCCGCATCGCGGTGCAACCAGCGCTTGGCCAACTGCATGTCAGCCAGCTTGCTGGCGCTGGCCGCGCCCTCGCTCTTCAGGCGCTCGACTTCAGCGTGGCTGGCGTGGCGCAAGCTGCGCGCGTACTTGGCCATCACTTCGTAGCGGTTGGCAATGATGGCCTCGAGGGTCTTGTCGTCAGCCACGGGCTTGACTTCGCCGAGCTTGAGCATCGGCACGGTCTTGCGCACCTTGGCCAGGCCCAGCATTTCCATGCCGCGGATGTAGGCCCAACCCACATCGAACTCATACGGCTTCACCGAGAAGCGCGCCGAGGTCGGGTAGGTGTGGTGGTTGTTGTGCAGCTCTTCGCCGCCAATCAGGATGCCCCACGGCGTGACGTTGCGCGACGCGTCCGGCGCTTCGTAGTTGCGGTAGCCCCACCAGTGGCCGATGCCGTTGATGATGCCGGTGGCCATGACCGGAATCCACAACATCTGCACCGCCCAGACCGTGGCGCCGATGGCACCGAACAGCCCCAGGTCGAGCAGCAGCATCACACCCACGCCCTGCCAGCTGAAGCGGGTGTAGAGGTTGCGTTCGATCCAGTCGTCGGGCGTTCCCAGGCCGTACTTCGAGATGGTCTCGGGAATCTTCGACTCGGTCCGGTACAGCTCGACGCCGGTTAGCAGCAAGGCCTTGATGCCGCGGGTCTGCGGGCTGTGCGGGTCTTCTTCGGTCTCGCACTTGGCGTGGTGCTTGCGGTGCACCGCCACGAACTCCTTCGTGACCATGCCAGTCGTCAGCCACAGCCAGAAGCGGAAAAAGTGCGACGGAATGCCGTGCAGATCGAGCGCGCGGTGCGCCTGCGCGCGGTGCAGGAAGATGGTCACCGCCGAGATCGTGATGTGCGTGACCACCAGCGTGAACAGTGTGACTTGCCACCAGGTCGTCTCGACCAGCCCGTGAGCCAGCAGGTTGACCAGTGCGTCCCGAACCATCGTCAGCGAATCCATGAAATCCTTTGCGCCCGCGCGAAAAGCAGGTGGTAGATTGTAAAGGACGGCCCCATCACCACGCCCGGAAATGGCCATGACAACGCGCCCAGTTCACACCATCTGGCCCCGATGTGGCGGGAATCAACCAACACCCCGCGCCAGGATGGCCAGCAATTCAGCGCCGTTCCCACACCGCCGCGAAAAACCCGTCGGTGGCGTGCACATGCGGCCACAGCCGCAGGTAGTCGCCGCGCACCAGCGAATCAGGCTCGCTCACGTGCGCCTTCGCAAGGGCTTCCGCAGCGGGCATGACCTTGAAGTCGCCCGCGCGCTCCGCCGTGAAAGCCTGCGCGATGCCTTCGTTCTCGACATCGAGCAAGCTGCAAGTGGCATAGACCAGCCGGCCGCCCGGCTTGAGCAACCGTGCCGCACTGGCCAGGATGGCCGCCTGCTTGACCTGCAGCTCGGCCACCGATTGCGGTGTTTGCCGCCATTTCAGGTCGGGGTTGCGGCGCAACGTGCCCAGCCCCGAGCAAGGCGCATCGACGAGCACCCGGTCGAGCTTGCCGGCCAGGCGCTTGATGCGCTCGTCGCGCTCATGCGCAATCTGCGCCGGAAACACGTTCGACAACCCGCTCCGAGCCAACCGAGGTTTGAGCGATGCGAGCCGGTGGCCCGAGGTATCGAATGCATACAAACGCCCGGTGTTGCGCATTTCGGCGCCGAGTGCCAGCGTCTTGCCGCCCGCACCGGCGCAGAAGTCCATCACCATCTCGCCGCGCTTGGCGCCGACCATCAAGGCGAGCAGCTGGCTGCCTTCGTCCTGCACCTCGACGTCGCCGCGCATGAACACGTCGAGCTTGTGAAGCGCGGGCTTGCCCTGGATGCGCAGGCCCAGCGGCGAATACGGCGTGGGCTGGGCGTCGATGCCCTCGGCCTTGAAGGCAGCCATCGCGTCTTCGCGCTTGACCTTGAACGTGTTGACGCGAAGGTCCAGCGGCGCCGGTGCGTTGATGCTTGCCACCAACGGCCAGAACTGGTCGCCGAGCGCGCCTTGAAGGATGGTGGACAGCCACTCCGGCAGGTTGTGACGCAGCTTCTCGGGCAGCGCACTGCGGTCCACCTGGCTGACCTGCGCGAGCCATTGCTGCTCGGTGTCGGTCAAGGCCGCGCGCAGGAAGCCCTCGTTGCCTTGCCACGCGAGGATGGCCAGGCGCCGCTCCAACTCGCCCTTGCCGGACTGGGCGAGGTGCTGGTAGAGCAGCCGCTCGCGCAGCACCGTGTAGGTGGTCTCGGCCAGCGAATGGCGTTCACGGGTGCCGAGCGTGCGGTGCTGGCGGAAGAAGTCGGACACGACGCCATCGGCGGGGTGCTGGAACTGCATCACGCGGTGAATGAGTTCAGTGGTCAGCTCTAACAGGGCGTTGGGGTGCATCCCAGGATTATCCTTGGCCGATGAACGATGACGATCTGGCCGCCCTGCCCGCCCTGCCCGCCACCGCGCTCGGCCGCTACCGCCACTACAAGGGCGGTGCGTACGAAGTGATCGGCGTGGCACGCCACAGCGAGACGCACGAGCCGCTGGTCGTCTACCGCCCGCTCTACAACACCAGCGGCTGGTGGGTTCGGCCCCACGCCATGTTCTTCGAGACGGTGCTGATCGACGGCGTGGCGCAGCCACGGTTTGCACCCGAGTCGCACGCGTGACTGCGTCGTTCGCCCACCTGCGGGCGCACCCGCACCTGGTCGGCGCGGGAGTGGCCGGCCTGCTGGTCGGGCTGGTGGCACCGGGCAACCACGGCGCGACCGCGCGCTTCCTGCTGGGCTGGAACGTCGGCGTGTGGTTCTACCTGCTCTGGACCGGCTGGACCATGACGCACTCGAACCACGAGCGGCTCGAACGCGTGGCCCGAGCGCAGGCCGAAGGCGCAGGCACGGTGCTCGCGATCGTGGCGCTGGCGGCGATTGCGAGTTTCGGGGCCATCTTCACCGAGCTCGCCGGCATCAAAGGCGCGACGCCGCGCCTCGCGCTGCCTCACGTGGTCTACGTGCTGAGCACGGTCGTCGGCTCCTGGGTTCTGCTGCCGACCTTGTTCTCGTTGAACTACGCGAGCCTCTATCACGTGAGTGCCGGCGACGGTGGCGGGCTGAAGTTCCCCGACGAGTGCGCCGACTTCGAGCCCGACTACAGCGACTTCCTGTACTTTTCTTTCACCATCGCGGTGGCGTCGCAGACGTCGGACGTGCTCGTGACCAACCGCGCGGTGCGCCGGGTCGTGCTGCTGCAATCGGTGCTGTCGTTCGTGTTCAACACGACCATCCTCGCGTTCACCATCAACATGGCGGCGTCGCTGTTCTGAGGCTTCGTGTCAGAGCAGTTGTTGTGGCTCGCCACGCGTGTGGACGACCACGCCATCGCGCAGCAGCAACTCGTCGTGCACCAACCAGCGCAAGGCGCGGGGGTACAGCAGGTGCTCCTGGGTCAACACGCGCGCCGACAGCGACTCCGGCGTATCACCTGGCAACACCGGCACCACGGCCTGCGCAATGATCGGGCCGTGGTCGAGCGTGGGCGTCACGAAGTGCACCGTGGCACCGGCCACTTTGCAGCCTGCCTCGATGGCGCGGCGGTGCGTGTGCAGGCCCGTGAACGCCGGCAGCAACGACGGGTGGACGTTGACCATGCGGCCCGCGTAGCGCGCCACGAACCCGTCACCCAGGATGCGCATGAACCCGCACAGCGCCACCACATCGGGCGCGAAGCCATCGACGAATTGCGCCAGCGCGGCATCGAACGCAGCGCGCGACGCGTACGCCGTGTGGTCGACCACCGCCGTGGCAATGCCGTGCTCGCGTGCGAAGGCCAACCCGGCTGCGTCGGCACGGTTGCTCACCACCGCTGCTACCGTCGCAGCCCAGCGTTCTTGCGCGCAGGCCCGCACGATGGCCTGCATGTTCGTGCCCAGGCCGGAGATGAGGATGACGATGCGTTTCATGGGGCGCGCAGTGTAGCTGCCACAGGGCGCTGAAGAAGCGCGCACCTACAATCGCAGCCCTATGAACGATGCCCCGAACACCCCCGTGAACACCCCCGTGAACACCCCCGTGAACACCCCCGTGAACACCACTGCGAAGCCGCGCCAACGCGTGCTCTCCGGCATGCGCCCGACCGGCGCGCTGCACCTCGGCCACTACCACGGCGCGCTCAAGAACTGGGTGCGCATGCAAGACGAGTACGAGTGCTTCTACTTCGTGGCCGACTGGCACGCGCTGACCACGCACTACGAAGAGCGCAGTGTCATGGAGCGCTATGTGTACGACATGGTGATCGACTGGCTGGCCGCCGGCGTCGACCCCGAGCGCGCCACCATCTTCATCCAGAGCCGGCTGCCCGAGCACGCCGAGCTGTTCACGCTGCTCGCGATGGGCACGCCGCTCGGCTGGCTGGAGCGCGTGCCGACCTACAAGGACCAGATCGAGAAGCTGAAGGACCGCGACCTCGCGACCTACGGCTTCCTCGGCTACCCCTTGCTGCAGGCGGCCGACATCCTGATTTACAAGGCCGCGTTCGTGCCGGTCGGCGAAGACCAGTCGTCGCACGTGGAACTGACCCGCGAAGTCGCACGCCGCTTCAACCACCTGTACGGCCGCGAGGCCGACTTCGACACGCTGGCGCAAGCCGCAGTGAAGAAGATGAGCAAGGCCGATGCGAAGGCCTTCGAGGCCGGCCGCAAGGACTTCCAGCAGTCCGGCGGTGAAGAGCTGCTGGCGCGCACGCGCGCGCTGATCGACGGCAGCGGCGCGCTCAGCGCCGCCGACCGCGAGCGCCTGGAAGGCTACCTGCGCGGCACCGGCAAGGCCATCCTGCACGAGCCGCAGGCACTGCACACCGAAGTGCGCAAGCTCCCCGGCCTCGACGGCGCGAAGATGAGCAAGAGCTACGGCAACGCCATCGCCATGCGCGAAGAACCGGCCGAAGTCGAACGCAAGATCAAGCGCATGCCGACCGACCCAAAGCGCGTGCGCCGCACCGACCCCGGCAACCCCGACGACTGCCCGGTGTGGCAGTTCCACCAGGTGTATTCCGACGCGCCCACGAAGGCATGGGTGGTCACCGGCTGCACCACCGCCGGCATCGGTTGCCTGGAGTGCAAGCAGCCGGTGATCGACGCCATTCAGCGCGAGCAGGCGCCGTGGCGCGAGCGCGCCGAGAAGTACCTGAGCAACCCGAAGCAGGTGCACTGGATCCTGGAGGTCGGCACCGAGCGCGCGCGCACCGTGGCACGCGAGACGATGCGCGAAGTGCGCTCCGCGATGGGCCTGAGCTATTGAGGTCGGGGCTGACCCCGGTTCAGCGAGCGAGGCACGGCATCAAAGCCGCGCCGCCTTCGACGCCTGCAGCGCATCGGCCACGGCCTGCGCACTGAACCCGACGAGGCGCTTGCCGCGCACCACCAGCACCGGCGTGCCCGGTGCCATCAGCGCGTTGTAGGCGGCAGCGCAGCGCGCGTCGCGTTCGATCTCGCACTCGCTGAACGGCACCTTGTTCGCGTTGAACCACTCGCGCGCCTGGGCGCAGTACACGCACGTCACCGACGCGATCATCTGAATGTCGCCGGGCTTCGCCTCGGCAGCCACGACCGAACCGAGCCGCGCCTTCGACCAGCCGGCCAATCCCTGCATGGCCGCCGCTGCGAACAGCACAATCACGATCAGCGCCAGGATGCTGGAGCGCTTGACGGGGCTGGCGCGCGTCACCACATCACGCCTTCAGATCGCTGCCGTCACGACCATCTCGACCTTCCACTCCGGCCGCGCCAGGTTCGCCTGCACGGTGGCACGCGGTGGCGCGTCGCCGGGGGCGAGCCAGTCTTCCCAGACCTCGTTCATGGCCGGGAAGTCGGCCAGGTCCTTGATGAAGATCTGGCACATCAGGATGTGCGCGTTGTCGGTGCCGGCCTCGTGCAGCAGCTTGTCGATGGCGGCCAGCACCTGCGCGGTCTGGCCCTTGATGTCTTGCGTGGCGTCGGCCGCCACCTGGCCGGCCAGGTAGACCGTGCCGTTGTAGATCGTCATCTCGGAAAGTCGGTCACCGACGTGGAACCGGCGCAGGCCTTGGGTCATCGTTTCGCTCCGTGTTTGGTTGGATGTTTGGGGTGAATATTGGGTGGGTGCTTCGGCGTCGGCGTGTGCGCGGCCACGGCTTTCTGCCCGAGTTTGGCTTCGGTGCCCTTCAACAACTTCTGGATGTTCGCACTGTGGCGCCACACCAGCAGCAGGCCCATGGCCGCCACCGTCAGCGCCAACGGCCCGCCACCCCAGATCAGCAGTTGGTAGAACGGTGCGAAGGCCGCTGCCACGATGGCCGCGAGCGACGAATACCGGAAGAACGCCGCGATGATGACCCAGGTGACGAGCGTGGCCAGCCCCAGCCACGGGTTGATGCCGATCAGCACGCCGGCCGCCGTGGCCACGCCCTTGCCACCCTTGAAGCCGAAGAACACCGGCCACAGGTGACCCAGGAACGCCGCCAGCCCGACCATCGCGACCGTCCCCTCACCCAGCCCGAAACGCGGCCCATAAAACACCGCCAGCAGCACCGGCACGTAGCCCTTCAAGGCATCGAGCAGCAGCGTTGCGACGGCCGCTGCCTTGTTGCCCGAGCGCAGCACGTTGGTGGCGCCGGGGTTGCCCGAGCCGTAGGTGCGCGGGTCGTTCAGGCCCATCACGCGGCTCACGATCACCGCGAACGACAGCGAGCCGACGAGGTAGGCCGCCAGCGCGGCGAGCAAGGGGTAGAAGGAGGTCGTTGTCATGGTTCAGGCCAGCGGCGGACCCGCATTTTGCGCTGCGCTCGAATGCACCGATGAATCCACCCCGTCAAAGCGCGCAACTCACCGCCTTCGCGCCCAGCCGTTCGGTCAACACCTGCGGTGCAATGCCCACCAAGTAGCCGCGCCGCCCGCCATTGATGCAGATGCGCGGCAGCGCCAGCACGCTCGCCTCCACGACGACCGGCATCGCCTTCTTCAGCCCGAACGGCGAGGTGCCGCCGACCTGATAGCCGCTGTGGCGCTGGGCCACCTCGGGCGTGCACGGCTCGACCGACTTCACACCGATCTGCCGCGCCAGGTTCTTGGTGCTGACCTGTTTGTCGCCATGCATCAGCACCACGAGCGGCTGGCCGCGTTCGTCCTGCATCACCAGCGTCTTGATGACCTCAAACTCCGGTACGCCGAGCGCACGGGCCGACTCGGCCGTGCCGCCGTGCTCGACGTACTCGTACACATGCTCGGTGAACGCCACCAAGTGGCGCCGCAGGAATTGCGTGGCCGGCGTCTCGCTGACGTGGGCGGGCTTCTTCGCCAAGGCCTGTCTCCTGCGCTATGGCACTACAGAGTCATTGCGCCGGGTCGCGGTGCGCCCAGCGCACCGCGTCGATGGCGGCCAGCAACTCGGGCGAAAGCGCCGTGCCCCAGGCATCGAGGTTCTCGTCGAGCTGCGCGCGCGTCGTCACGCCGATGATGGTGCTGGCCACGCGCCAGTTCGTGTAGCAGAAGGCGAGCGCCATCTGCGTCGGGGTCAGTCCGTGGTCGCGGGCCAGCGCGTTGTATTTGCGCGCGGCCGCCAGTGTGTCGGCGCGGGCCCAGCGTTGCTTGCGCATCGAGTCGAACAGGCTCAGGCGCCCGGTCGGCCCGCCGGAAGCGATGTCGAGCGCGTCGTACTTGCCGGTGAGCGAGCCGAAACCGAGCGGCGAGTACGCGAGCAAAGACACCTCGTGGCGGAACATCACCTCGTCGAGCCCGGCGTCGAGCGTGCGGTTCACAAGCGCATACGGGTTCTGCACCGTCGCCACGCGCGGCAGGCCGTGCTGATCGGCCAGGTGCACGAACTCGGCCACGCCCCACGGGGTTTCGTTCGACAGGCCGATGGCGCGCACCTTGCCCGCCTGCACCAGCCCCGCGAACGCGTCGAGCTGGTCGTGGATCGACGTGTTCAGCGTCTCCTTCGCCGGATCGAAGTAGACGTCGCCGAACATCGGCACGTTGCGGTTCGGCCAGTGGATCTGGTACAGGTCGATCACGTCGGTCTGCAGGCGCTTCAAGCTGTCGTCGCAGGCACTGCGGATGTCGGCGGGCGACAAATCAGCTGCGCCGCCCCGCACCCAGTCCATGTTGCGCGACGGGCCGGCCACCTTGGTGGCCAGAACGAGCTTGTCGCGCAGGCCCGGGCGGGCCGCGAACCAGTTGCCGATGATGCGTTCGGTCGCGCCGAAGGTCTCGCGCCGGGTGGGCACCGAGTACATCTCGGCGGTGTCGATGAAGTTCAGGCCGCGTGCCACGGCATGGTCCATCAGCGCATGCGCTGTGGGCTCGTCGACTTGCTCGCCGAAGGTCATGGTGCCCAGGCAGATGGGCGTGACCCGCAGCGTGCTGCGGCCGAGTGAAACAAGAGGAAGGGTGTTCATGGGCGCGGAGTCTATCGCCCGCCACCGCCAGACGAGCGCGCTGGCCCGCGAGCACAGGCAACCCGCCGCGCGCCCCTCGTTTGCGGGTGCAATTGCGTCACGATTCGGCCGGCTGGCGGGGCGCCTGCGGTTGCGCGCCGCCGCGCCGTGCGGTGAAATTCATCTGCCAACTTTTGGCTTCTTCGGGAACACCTCATGACCACCGCACACAAGAAAACAATCGTCGCTGCTGCTCTGTTCGCAGCCCTCTTCAGCACCGCCAGCCACGCTGCCCTGGGCGACGTGCTCGTCGCCAGCGGCGGCAACATCCTGATCACGTTCGAAGGCACCGATGCCGGCTATGACAGCCTCATCAGCGTCAACGGTGGCGCCGAGATCTTCCCGAACCACGGTACCAGCGTCGGCACCACGGTCGATCTGGGCTTCTTCGCAGCCGGCACCTTGCTCGACATCTCGCTGCACGTGCTGAACAGTGGCGACTTCTGGCACACCGGCCCGGGCGCCGGCAATGCCGACGGCCTGCAGCACGCCAATGTCGTCTACAACTTCAACGGCGACGCCGGCCGCACCTACGTGGGCTTCGAAGACCTGTTCGGTGGTGGCGACCGCGACTACAACGACCACCAGTTCTCGTTCACGAACGTGGCGAACCCGGTGCCGGAACCCGAAACCTACGCGCTGATGCTTGCCGGCCTGGGCGTGATGGGCTTGGTCGCACGCCGCCGCAAGGCCGCCTGAACGTCGCACCCACCCCAACTGCCAGGGCACCTTCGGGTGCCCTTTTTCATGGCTTCAACCGCGCCGCCTCAGGCCGGCGGCGGCAGCGCCTGGCACTCCTCGAACAGCCGCACGCGGCAATGCGCGCAAACGCTTCGGTCAAGCCGGCCGAAGATGGTGTGGATGGCCAGCCGCTTGGTCGAGAACAGGTGGTCGGCTCCGAGCGCCTCGATGAAGCCCACGCGTTGCCACAGTTCCAGCACCGGCGGGCGCGGGCGGTGGAAGTACAGGTCGCCACCCATCGCGCGGCGCGCGCTGAGCTCGGCCCGCCACAGGTCGGCGGCATGCACGTCGATGAAGTTCATGCTCTTGGCCATCACCAGCAGGTGGCGCGGCGCGTCGGTTGAGGCGCGCAGTTCGCGCAGGTGATCGGCCACGTGCGGCACGGCGCCGAAATACACCTCGCCTTCCATGCGGATCATCTTCAGCTGCGGGCACTCGGGCAGCGGTGCGGCCACGTCGGCGAGCACCACGAACGGCCGCTCGCTTGCGGTGGCGTCGAACCCCATCACGCGCATGAACGGGTGCGAGGTGCGGTGCAGGTAGGCCATCAGCGACAGGATGGTGCCCAGCAGGATCGCCATCTCCAGACGAATCGTCACAGTGGCCACCGCCGTGGCGGCGGCGATGGCGAAGTCTTCGCGGCTGTGGCGCCACAACACGCGCCAGCCCGGCACGTCGAGCAGCGCCCAGGCCACCAGCAGCAGCAGCGCAGCAATCGCCGGCTTCGGGATGAGCGCCAGCAGCGGCCCGGTGAAGGCCAGCAACAGCAGCAACCACAGCGACGCGAACACCGCCGCCAGCGGCGTGCGCGCGCCGGCCTCCAGGTTGGGCAGCGAGCGGTTCAGCGAGCCGCAGCTCACGTACGACGAGAAGAACCCGCCGACGATGTTCGACAAGCCCTGGCCGCGGAACTCGCGGTTCGCGTCGATGTGCTGGCCGGAGCGGGCCGCCACCGCCTTGGCGATGGAGATCGACTGCCCGAGCGCCACGATGGTGAGCGCGAACGCGATGCCCAGCAGGTCGGGCAGGCTCGCGAGCGCCACGCCCGGCCAGTGCCAGCGCGGCCAGATCGCCGGCATGGCACCGAGCACGGCCACGCTGCCGGCAGCGGGCCACAACGCCATGCGGTTGAGCACGGTCGCCAGAACGGCGCCAATGGCCAGGCCGATCAGCATGAACGGTGAGCGCGGCCACAGCTTGCGCGCCAGCAGCGCGCCCGCCACGGTGCTGGCGGCCACCGCCAAAGCCGCCCAGTGCGGCGTACCGACCGCCACCGCGATGTGCGCCAGCAGCGCGCCGGCACCGTGCGCGCCGGCGTCAGTCAAGCCGAGCAGGTCGGGCAGCGAATGCACCGCGATCAGCACTGCCGCGCCACTCGTGAACCCGCGCAGTGCCGAGGGCGAGATGAAATGGGCCAGGCTGCCCAGCCGCAGCGCACCGATCAGCCACTGCATCACGCCCACCAGCACCGTGACCGCGAGCGCGAGCTGGATGTAGGCCGGCGTGCCGACCGCCGCCAGCGGCGCGAGCATCGCGAACAGCGCCAGCGAGTTGGCGTTCGTCGGCCCCGACATCACGTGCCGGCTCGACCCGAACAGCGCCGCCACCACGCACGGCACCATGGCCGTGTACAGGCCGTACTCGGGCGGCAAGCCAGCGAGCGTCGCGAAGGCAATGCCTTGCGGCAGCACCAGCAAGGCGCCGAGCACGCCGGCGATCAGGTCGGCGCGAAGCGTGCTGCGGTCGACCGCCTGCACCCACGGCCCGAAGACTCGGGCGAGCGGGTGCGGCGTCATGCCCGCGATCGGCAAACACGCCGGGCCGTGCGAACCGACGCGAGGCGAACCGATGCGAGCCGAGGCGAGGCGAGCCAATAATGCGGTGCTGCGTGGACCATGGGTGAATCATGCAGCCTTCCGGGTCACGCAACCTGCGGTTGCTCGGCCTTCAACGATGCGGCGATGCAAACCGGCGCGGCCTGCGGGCTGCTGCTGGCCGAACGGTTCCTTGATGAAGGCGGTGATGCCATGACCCACGACCCCCACGCAGCGCTTGCCCAGTACGCCCGGCGCGCGCCGGTGTACGACTTCGAACTCGCGCTGTTCGAACCGGTGCGCCGCCGCGCGGTCGCCCGGCTCGCCCTGTGCCCCGGCGAGGTGGTGCTCGACGTCGGTTGCGGCACCGGCCTCAGCCTGCCGCTGCTGCACGCGGCGGTGGGCACCACGGGCCGCCTCATCGGTGTCGAGCCCAGCCCCGAGATGATGGCGCTGGCGCGCGAACGAACGCGGCGCGAGCAGTGGCGCAACGTCACGCTGGTGGCGGCATCGGCCGGTGCTGCACGCTTGCCCGAGCCGGCTGACGCGGTGCTGTTCCACTTCACACACGACGTGATGCGCGATGCGGCTGCGCTGGCCCACGTGCTGGGCCAGGTCAAGGCCGGGGCGCGCGTGGTGGCCTGCGGCCTGCGCTGGGCTGCGCCGTGGCTGTGGCCGGTCAACCTGATGGTGCTGCCCGCCGCGTTGCGCTCGGTCACGTCACTCGAAGGCATGCAGCGGCCGTGGAGCCACCTCGAGCGGCTGGTGCGCATCACGCAGGTCGAATCGCTGCTGGCCGGCGGCGCCTACCTGGCCAGCGGCGTGCGGGCCGACGATCACAAGCCGAGGAAGCATTGATGAAGATCCGCGAAATCGCCACCGGCCTGCAGTTCCCCGAAGGGCCGGTCGCCCTCGATGACGGCTCGGTGCTGGTCGTCGAGATCGCGCGTGGCACGCTCAGCCGCGTCACGATGGACGGCCGCATCACCGTCGTGGCCGCGCTCGGCGGCGGCCCGAACGGCGCGGCCATCGGGCCCGACGGCGCGGTGTATGTGTGCAACAACGGCGGCTTCCGCTGGGGCACCGAGATTGACGGCACGCACCGCCCCATCGGCCAGGCGGCCGACTACTCGGGCGGCCGCATCGAGCGCGTCGACCTCGCGACAGGCCGCTTCGAGCGCTTGTACGCCACGGTCGAAGGCTTGGGCCTGCGCGGCCCGAACGACATCGTCTTCGACGCCCACGGCGGCTTCTACTTCACCGACCTGGGCAAGGTGCGCGACACCGAGATCGACCGTGGCGGCGTGTTCTACGGCCAGCCTGACGGCAGCGCCGCGCGCGTGATCGCAAGGCCGGTGATGACGCCCAACGGCATCGCCCTGTCGCCCGACGGCACGACGCTGTACTACGCAGAAACCGAAGGCGCGCGCGTGTGGGCGTTCGACATCGCAGCGCCGGGCGTGGTGCGCAAGGCGGCCTGGCCCTCGCCGAACGGCGCGCGCATGGTCACCGCATCACCCGGCGGCCACTGGCAGCGCTTCGATTCGATGGCCGTCGATGCGCTCGGCAACATCTACGTTGCGACCTTGATGCACGGCGGCATCACCACCGTGTCGCCCGACGGCAGCGCCACGAGCTTCGTGCCGCTGCCCGACCGCTTCACCACCAACCTGTGCTTCGGCGGGCCGGATCGGCGCTCCGCGTTCGTCACGCTGTCGGGCAGCGGTCGCTTGATCGCCATCGACGACTGGCCGGTGGCGGGCTTGAAGCTCAACTGCGAAGCTTGAAATGCGAAGCCGTTCACCGCAAAGTCAAAGGTGACACCATGGGCATCAACGACATTCCCACCCTCACCGGCGCGTTCGCGCCGATTGCCGACGAGCGGGTCACCGACGACCTGCTCATCGAAGGCGAGGTGCCGCAAGACCTGAGCGGCCTGTACGTCCGCAACGGCCCGAATCGCCGCTTCGAGGCGCCGGGCCGCTACCACTGGTTCGACGGCGATGGCATGCTGCACGCGGTGCGCTTCGACCGTGGCCGCGTGCAGTACCGCAACCGCTGGGTCATGACCGACGGCCTGACCGACGAGATCAACGCCGGCCAGGCCCTTTGGCAGGGCATCAAGGACCCACCGAGGCGCGACCGGCCCGACCAGCCGATGAAGAACACGTCGAATACCGACATCAAGTTCTGGAACGGCGACCTGGTCTCGATGTGGTACCGAGGCGGCGCGGTGTACCGCTGCTCGCCCGACGACCTGAGCACGCGCGGCCAGCTCGCGCTCGACCCGCGTCTCCAGGGCCTGCCGATCTCGGCCCACAGCAAGGTCGACGAGCAGACCGGCGAGTTCCTGTTCTTCGCCTACGGCCAGGAGCCGCCGTACATGCACTACGGCGTGCTCGGCCGCGACGGCCAACTCAAGACCTTCATCGACGTGCCCTTGCCCGGCCCGCGCCTGCCGCACGACATGGCAGTGACTCAGAACTACACGATCCTTCACGACCTGCCGCTGTTCCAGGACATGGACGCCCTCAAGGCGGGCCGCCACAAACTCAAGTTCTACTCCGAGCTGCCGTCGCGTTTCGGCGTGGTGCCGCGGCATGGCAGCACGGCGCAGATCCGCTGGTTCGAGGCCAGCCCGACCTATCTGTACCACGTGGCCAACGCCTGGGAAGAAGACGACGGCGTGGGCGGCGTCGAGATCGTCATGACCGGCACCCCCTTTCGCCTGCCGCGTGATGCGCACGGCACGCTCGAGCCCGACCGTTTGCCGAAGATGCTGGCCCACCTGGAGAGTGACCACGTCTTCATGGAGTGGCGCTTCAACCTGCGCACCGGGCGAACGCGCGAGCGCCTGCTCGACGACATCGTGAACACCGAGTTCCCGGCCATCAATTCGTGGCTGCTGGGCCGCAAGACGCGCTACTCGTGGCAACTGCTGATGGGCCGCAGCAACGTCGCCGAAGACCCGCGCTTCTGTGGCCTGTCGCGCTACGACCTGCTGCGCGGCACCTGCCAGACCTACCACGAAGGTCCGATGCGCTGGTGGAGCGAAGCGCCGTTCGCGCCGCGCACCGGCTGGCAGAAAGAAGACGACGGCTACCTCGTCAACTTCGTGTGGGACGGCGACGCGCAGCGGTCGAAGGTGTAC
Organism: Rhizobacter sp.; assembly: GCA_031385155.1. Lineage (GTDB taxonomy): Bacteria > Pseudomonadota > Gammaproteobacteria > Burkholderiales > Burkholderiaceae_C > LMDS01. The sequence continues at coordinate 21,930 of JANNBF010000017.1, read as the reverse complement.
GTGTTCGACGCACGCGACATCACCAAGGGCCCGGTCTGCAAGATCACGCTGCCGCAGCGCGTGCCGCACGGCTTTCACGCCACCTGGGTCAGCGCAGAGCGGCTGGCGCGCGGGTGGTAGGCGCGCGGGTGATAGCCGAACTCGACGGGCGCGGCGCGGCATTGACGGCGCGCCAGTCTTGACGGGCTCTCTGGCCAAGGCGCATGCCGGCGCACCGGCGTGTGGCTGAACCTGCGCGTACCGTGCGGCACGCCCTCGCGTGGATCGGGGTCGTCTTGCTGCACCTGCTGTTGTGGGCGGTGCTGACACAGCGGCCGACTCCACCGATGGCACCGAGCTTGCCGTTGCGCGTGACCCTGCGCTTGCTGCCCCTGCCCGCAGCGCCCGCACCCGCCCGGCCGGACAGGCCGCTGCCGCGCCAGGCCGTGGGCGCAGGCACGGCACCGTTGCAGGCGGTCGTGCCGCCGCGCACTGCCGGCCCGACGCTCGATGCCGCCGCGCCCGGGCCGCAGCCCATCACCATGCCGGCCGAGCCACCCCGAGCCGCTGCCTCGCAGCCGCCGCTCGACCTGCGCTGGCACCCGCCTGCCGGTGGCGCGAAGTCCGCAGCGCGCAGCCCCGCCACAGCCGACCCGCGCGCCAACTCGGCGCGTGCGACGCTGCCGGAACGAATGGCACGCGCGCTCGGCAGCGACACCCATCTCACAGAAGAGGCGCGCGCCGCCGGCACGGTGCGCCTGCGGCAAGGCAGCGCCTGCGTGGACCTGAAAGCCACCCGCGCGTCGCAACTCTTCCCTTTCGACCAGAGCACGCGGCCGAGCCCGCGGCTCGCCGAGGCCTGCGAGTGATGCGCGCGCTTGACATCAGGCGCTGATGTCGGCCGCTGACGCGGCGCTTGATTGGCCCGCCAAACGCGCGTTGTTCGTTCGATCAACCCGGGGCCAGCCCCGGCACGATCACAGCACTTCCAATCCGAAAGGGATTCGTGTGCTGGGTCTGCGTCGTCTTTCATCAGAACCGGGCTGGCTGGGCCTTGCCCCACTGACCGGCCGTGTGCGCATGGCCCACGTGGTGTGCGCCGATGGCGCTCGGCCGGTGCTGCGCTGGGTCGAAACGGCCGACTGGGCCGACCCGGTGCGCACCCTGCGCGCCCTGCGCCGCAGCCGTGCCATCGAACGGCTGCGCAGCGTGGCACTGCTGCAGCGCCACCAGTACCAGTGGCTGCCGATGGACGCGCCCGAGGTGCCGCGCGAGGAGTGGGCCGACGCCCTGCGCTGGAGCCTGAAAGACCTGGTCGACTTCCCTGTCGACAGCGCCGGCATCGCCGTGCTCGAAGTACCCGGCAGCGCCGCCGCACGGCGCCGGGCGCAGCTCATTGCGGTGGCCGCGCCGCATGCCCACCTGGCACCGCTGGCCGCCACCGGCGCCGAGGCCGGCACGCCGTGGCAAGCCATCGACGTACCCGAAACCGCCCTGCGCAACATCGCCGCATTGCTGACCACCGCAGTGCAGGGGCAAGGGTGGGGCCAGGCGCTGCTGCACAGCGGGCCGGCGCACAGCACGCTGGTCGTCACCGCAGACGGCGAACTGCTGCTGGCCCGCCACATCGACGTGAGCCTGGCGCAACTGACCGACCCCGATGACGACACGCGCCAGCAAGCCTTCGAGCGCGCCAGCCTGGAGTTGCAGCGCACGCTCGACAGCGTGGAGCGCCAGTTCAGCCATGTTCGGCTGGCGGGCGTGCAGGTGGCACCGGGCGCAGCGCTCTCGGCCTTCATCGCCTATGCGAGCGAGCTGGTCTATGTGCCCGTGACCGGGTTCGACCTGGCACAGGTCATCGACCTGAGCGCCGTGCCCGGCTTGACCGATCCGGCCGAGCAGGCCGCCTACCTGCCCGCCATCGGCGCGGCGCTGCGCGGCGTGTAGCCCCCGACCCGACCCATGCCCCAACACATCAACCTGCTGCACGCCGGCCTGCTGCCCCGGCGCGAAGCCTGGCGCAGCGCGCAGGCGGCGGCTGCCATCGGCGGCGTGGCCCTGCTGGCCTTGCTGGTCACGCTGGGCCTGCGCCATGCGGCCGGTGACCAGGCCGAACAGGCGCTCGCCGCCGAACAAGAACTGGCGGCCCTGCAAGCCCGCATCAACACCACCAACGCTGCGTTGCAGCCTTCGCGCCATGCAGCCGAACTGCAACGGCTGCGCGCCGTCGAGGCGGGCCAGCGGCAAGTGCGCGCCGCGCTCGACAGCGGTGCCGCCGGCCGCACGCAGGGCTATGCAGAAGTGTTCCTCGCCTTGTCGCGCCAGGCCCGGCCCGCCGTGTGGCTGACGGCGTTCTCGGTCCCGGCCGACAGCGCAGCGCTGGAACTGCGAGGCCGCATGAGCGACCCGCACCGCTTGCCCGACTACCTGCGCCAGCTCAACTCCGAGCCCTTGTTCAAGGGCAGCAGCTTCACGCAGATGACGCTGAAGGCCGTCGAGCCAGCGGCCTCCGGCGGCGCTGGTGCGAGCGGCAGTTCGGTCACCGAGTTCAGCCTGCGCGCCGTGCCCGCCGCGCATGCCGGCACCGAGGCCAAGCCATGACGCCTGACACCGCATTCTTCGACAAGCCCCGCGCGCTGCTGCAGCGTGCCCGCAGCGCCTTCGACGCGCGGGTGCCACGCGAGCGCATGCTGATGTTCTTCGTGGCCGTGGCGCTGGTCGGCTTTGTCGCCGATGCGCTGTGGGTCACGCCCGCGTTCAAGCAATGGGCCCAGGCCCGCACGCGGCACACCACGGCCACCGCCGGGCTGCAGCGAATGAGCGACGACGTGGCCCGGCAAGGCGCCGAGAGCCGCGCGCAAGAGCTGCAGCAAAAGCGCAACCTCGACCAGCTGCGCGAGCGTGTGCAGCGCACTGACGCCGAGCTGCACCAGGTCGGCAGCTCACTCATCCCGGCGGCCGACATGCTGCCCGTGCTCGAACGCATGCTGGCGCAAGTGGGCGGCTTGCGGCTGCGCGCAATGCAGTCGCTCGGCCGCACCGAGCTGGTGGCGAGCGCACTGCCTGCAGCACCGCCCGCCGCACTGCCTGCAGCCAACGCAGCCAGCACGAAGGCCGATGCCGGCCCGGTGCTCTACCGCCACGGCTTCGAGCTCACGCTCGAAGGCAGCTACGCCGACCTGCTGGCCTACCTGCAGGCACTCGAAGCGATGCCGCAGCACGTGCTGTGGGGCGGCGTGCAGTTCAAGGTCGAGCAGCATCCGCGGGCGCTGCTCACGTTGCGCCTGTACACGTTGAGCCTGGACCGCAGTTGGCTGGAAATCTGAACATGCGCATGCACCTCCCCCCTGTCGGCTTGATCGCGCTGATCGCGTGCGCCGCCGTCACCACCACGCCGCACGCACAGACCGTGACTGACCCGACGCGGCCACCCGCGAGCGCCATGGTCAGCACTCCCGCCGACGCCGCAGACCGCAGTGGCGACGCTGCCGCGCGCCTGCCGCGCCCCGCTGCCGCGCCCGCGTCGGCGCCGCAACTGCAGTCGATCCAGCGCTCGGCCACGGGGGCTTCGAACGCGCTGGTCGACGGCCGCCTGGTGCGGGTCGGCGAGCGCATCGGTGACCAGACCATCGTCGCCATCGACACCCACGGTGTGCAGCTGCGCGGCACGCGCGGCGCACTGCAGACCTTGACGCTGCTCAGCGGCGTCAACAAGACCCCGAGCCTCGGCAGCACCGAGCCCGCCCAGGCCCTGGCCGCGGCCCCACGGAAGACCACCCCATGAACCTTCGCCCCCTCTGGTTCGGCCTGCTGGCTGCGGCCGCCTGCGCCAATGCACCCGCAGCCGCGCCCGCTGCCTCCGCGCCGGCTGGCAGCGGCACCCTCGAAGCCAGCGCACGCAGCGGCCGCTTCGACCTGGCTGTCAACAACGCGCCGGCCGCCCAGGTGTTCATGCAGATCGGCTCGGGCACGCCCTACAACGTGCTGGTTGCGCCCGACGTGGCCGGCACCATCAGCATCACGCTCAAAGACACCACGGTGCTCGAAGCGCTGGAGTCGCTGCGCGAGTTGTACGGCTACGACTACCGCGTCGTCGGCAACCGCATCTTCGTGCAGCCGAACACGGTGACCACCCGGCTCTTCAAGATCAACTACCTGCCCGGGCGGCGCCAGGGCGCGAGCGACATCCGCGTCACGTCGAGCTCGATCTCGCAAAGCGGTGCGGGCGGCACGTCGTCGTCGGGCACGAGTGGTGGCAGTGGCAGCAGCGGCAGCCCGCCGACCCAGCGGAGTGACGACACCGCGCATGTGCGCACCACCTCGGACGCCGACTTCTGGCGCGAGGTGCAGGCGTCTCTCAACTCGCTCGTCGGCAGCGCGGCGCAGCGCAGCGTGGTGCTCAACCCGTCGGCCGGCGTGATCGTGGTGCGCGCCACGCCGGGCGAGCTGCGGCAGGTGGCCGAGTACCTGAGCGCGGTGCAGGTCAGCATCGAACGCCAGGTGATGCTGGAGGCCAAGATCGTCGAGGTCGAACTCAGCCAGGACGCGCAAGCCGGCGTCAACTGGGCCGGCTTCAGCAACCGCAGCAGCGGCAAACTCACCATCGGCGTGGCCGCACCAGGCAGCGCGCTCGGCAACACCGGCGCGCTGACCGACGGCAACAACACCGCCACCCCCGGCGCGGGCCTGGTGGCCAGCACCATCGGCCGCGGCTTCTACGGCCTGGCGTTCCAGGCCGCGAACTTCGCGACGCTGCTCAACTTCCTGCAGACGCAGGGCGCGGTGTCGGTGCTCTCCAGCCCGCGCATCGCCACGCTGAACAACCAGAAGGCGGTGCTGAAGGTCGGCAGCGACGAGCTGTACGTGACCGGCATCTCGACCACCACCACCTCCGGCACCGCCGGCAACAGCACGTCCACGCCGTCGCTGACGCTGCAGCCGTTCTTCAGCGGCATTGCGCTCGACGTGACGCCGCAGATCGACGACGCCGGCAACGTGATGCTGCATGTGCACCCGTCGATCAGCACCGTGACCGAGAAGCGCAAGAACATCGACCTGGGCTCGCTCGGCTCGTTTCAGCTGCCGCTGGCGGCCAGCACCATCAACGAGACCGACAGCATCGTGCGCCTGCGCGACGGCCAGATCGTGGCCATCGGCGGCCTGATGCTCACCGAGCAGCGCGACGACCGCACCGGCCTGCCGGTACTCAGCGACGCCCCTGTCGTCGGCGCCCTGTTCCGCCAGAAGAGCACCGTCACCCGCAAGCGCGAAATGGTGATCCTCATCAAGCCCTCAGTCATCCGCGACGACGCACCGTGGCCCGAGCCGGATGTGAAGGCTGCTTCTCCGGGCGGGTGAAACGCAATGCAATTCATTCACCGCAGAGTCGCTGAGGACGCAGAGGAACGCAGAGTCAAGACAAAGAAGTCTTGGCTTTCCTCTGCGCAGCTCTGCGCCCTCTGCGCCTCTGCGGTGAATGACTTCTCTCGCATTCCTCTCGCATTCCTCTGCGGTCCTCTGCGCCCCCCGCCCCTCTGCGGTGAATGACTTCCCTCTTGGAACCTGACCCATGGCACGCCCTGAACGCATCAGACTAGGCGACCTGCTCGTGCAGGAAAGCCTCATCACGCAGGCCCAGTTGATGGAGGCGCTGGCGGCGCAGAAGACAAGCGGGCGCAAGCTCGGGCGCATGTTCATCGACAACGGCTGGGTCGATGAAGTGCAGATCGCCAAGGCCCTGGCCCGGCAACTGCGCGCGCCGTATGTGGACCTGGCCCGCCGCAGCATCCGCCCCGAAGTGGCCAACCTGCTGCCCGAAGTGCAGGCCCGCCGCCTGCGCGCGTTGCCGCTCGAAGTAACAGCCACCGGCGTGCGCGTCGGCATGGCCGACCCGACCGACCTGAACGCCTACGACGACGTCTCGCGCCTCATCAAGCGCGAGATCGAACTCGCTGTGGTGGTCGAGAGCCAGTTGCTCACCGCAATAGACCGCTCGTACCGCTACACCGGCGACATTGCCGGCATCGCGAAGGAGCTGACGACCGAGCTCAGCGGCGTCGAGAGCGACCTCGGTGATTTGCTCGGCCTGACCAGCGCCAGCGCCGAAGACGCGCCGGTCGTGCGGCTGCTCTATTCGGTGTTCGAAGAAGCCCTGCGGGTGCGCGCCTCCGACGTGCACATCGAGCCGCAGGAGCGGTGCCTGCGCATCCGCTACCGCATCGACGGCGTGCTGCATGTGCAGACCGAAGCCGACTCGAAGATCTCGGGCGCGGTCGCCCTGCGCCTGAAGCTCATGTCGGGGCTGGACATCTCGGAGAAGCGCCTGCCGCAGGACGGCCGCTTCGCTGCCAAGCTGCGCAGCGGCGCGGTCGACGTGCGCATCTCCACCATGCCCACGCAGCACGGCGAATCGGTCGTGATGCGGCTCCTGAACCAGAGCGGCGGGCTGCTGTCTTTGGCTGGCCTGAACCTGCCGCCGCACGTGGCTGCGGCGATGCAGCGCGCCATCGCGCGGCCGAGCGGCATGATCCTCGTGACCGGGCCCACCGGCAGCGGCAAGACGACCACGCTCTACGCCGCGCTGAACGCGCTGAACAGCACCGACCGCAAGATCATCACCGTCGAAGACCCGGTCGAGTACCGCCTGCCCGGCCTGAACCAGGTGCAGGTGATGGAGAAGATCGACCTGAGCTTCGACCGCGTGCTGCGCGCCGCACTGCGGCAAGACCCGGACGTGATCCTGGTCGGTGAAATGCGCGACCAGAAGACCGCCGAGATCGGCCTGCGTGCCGCGCTCACCGGCCACCTGGTGCTCAGCACGCTGCACACGAACGACGCGATGAGCACGCCGATCCGCCTGCTCGACATGGGCGTGCCGAAGTACATGGTCGCGCTGTCTTTGCAGCTCGTGCTGGCCCAACGCCTGGTCAGGGTCGTGTGCCCGCATTGCGCCGAGCCTCACGAGCCGGACGCGCACGAGCTGGCCTGGCTGCACAACGTCGCCGATGCCACCGAGCTGGCCGGTGCGCAGTTCCGCAAAGGCCTGGGCTGCGGCGAATGCAACCACACCGGCTACAGCGGCCGCACCGGCGTGTACGAGTTCATCGAGATGACGCAGGAGCTGATCGAGGCCATGAACCACGGCGACCCTGCCGCGTTCACCAACGCTGCGCGGCGCCAGATGAAGGGCAACACGCTGGCGCGTGACGCGCTGCGGGTCGTGGTGGCCGGCCGCACCACGGTCGGTGACGCCATGCGCATCAGCAACCAGGTGGCCGAGTCTTGAACCTGTTCGCCTACACCGGCCGCACGCCCGAGGGTGCCGTCAGCGGCACGCTCGAAGGCGCGACCTCGGCCGTGGTGGCCGACGTGCTGCTGTCGCGCGGCGTGACGCCGCTGACGATCAAGCCGGCGGCCGGCGCCAAGACCGCGGCCGTGGACAAGCCCGGCTTCGACCTGCAACGTTGGATGGAGCCGAAGATCCTGCCGGTCGACAAGATGCTCTTCAGCCGGCAACTGCACACGCTGCTGAAGTCGGGCGTGCCGATCCTGCGGGCGCTGGCCGGGCTGCAGGAGTCGGCCGTGAACCCGCGCATGAAGCGCACCCTCGGCGTGGTGCGGCAGAGCCTGGGCTCGGGCATCGAGTTGTCCACGTCGTTCGCCCAGCACCCGACCGTGTTCGACGGCTTCTACGTGGCGCTGGTGCGCGTGGGCGAGATGACGGGCCGGCTGGAAGAGGTGTTCATGCGCCTGTTCCACCACCTCGAGTTCGAACAGTTCATGGGCCAGCAGGTGAAGTCGGCCCTGCGCTACCCGATGTTCGTGATGATCGCGATGTTCGGTGCGGTGATGGTCATCAACCTGATGGTGATCCCGGCGTTCGCAACCGTGTTCAAGAGCTTCGGTGCCGAGCTGCCGCTGGCCACGCGCATCCTCGTGGCCACGAGCGAATTCACCATCGCCTACGGCTGGATGACGTTGATCGCGCTCGTGGGCACGGCGTTCGGTTTGCGCCGCTGGGTCGCAACGCCCGACGGCCGCTTGAGCTGGGACCGCTGGAAGCTGCGCGCACCGGTGGCCGGCAGGATCATCCTCAAAGCCACGCTGGCGCGCTTCGCGCGCAGCTTCGCGCTGTCGCTGAAGAGCGGCGTGCCGGTCGAGCAGGCGCTGACCGTGGTGGCACAGACCGTCGACAACGCGCACATGGCGGCCAAGGTCGACGCGATGCGTTCGAGCGTGGAGCGCGGCGAAACCATCCTGCGCTCAGCCATCGCCTCGAACGTGTTCACGCCCATCGTGCTGCAGATGATCGCGGTCGGCGAAGAGACCGGTGCCATCGACGAAATGATGGACGAGGTGGCCGAGCTCTACACCAACGATGTGCAGTACGACCTGAAAACGCTGGCGCAGCAGATCGAGCCGGTGCTGATCATCTTCCTCGGGGTGTTGGTGCTGGTGCTGGCGATGGGCGTGTTCCTGCCGGTCTGGGACCTGGGCCGCGTGGCATTTAAGCATTGACCCGATGTTGCCGATATACCTGTTGAAGCCGTTTCGCCCGACACACCAGCACGCCGACCAACCCCTGCCCTCAACCCAAACCACTCCCAAGGACCGCACCATGAAAAAGACCCAATCCGGCTTCACGATGATCGAGCTGATCGTCGTCATCGTCATCCTCGGCATCCTCGCCGCGACGGCACTGCCCAAATTCATCGACATGCGCGGCGACGCGCAGAAGGCCAGCGTCGACGGCGTGGCCGGCGCCGCCGCATCGGCGATGAACCTGAACTTCAGCGGCTGCTCGCTGAAGAATCACGCGGTGACTCTCGACAAGTGCGTCCAAGTCACGTCGTGCGGCAACACCGCCGCACTGCTGCAAGGCGGCCTGCCCACCGGCTACTCGGTGGCGGCCTCTGGCGCGGCGCTCGTGGCCACAAACGGCAGCACCGCAACCTGCACCATCTCCGGTGGCACCGGCACCGGCGTGAAGACCGCGGACTTCACCGCCGTCGCCGCCGGCAACTGAGCGTTCGAGCGACTGACAAGCCATGGCGGCCATCGCGAAGGCGCTGGCGTGGGTGCTGCTGTGCGTTGCGAGCATCGCAGCGCAGGCCGCCACCTATACCTTCCGCAGCGACAGCTTCGGGTGGGAGACGGCTGCCAACGTCGTCACGTGGGACCGCACCTGCACCGGCTACCCGGGTGACGACGACAAGGCCGTCGTCACGTTCACCGGTGGCTTCACGTTCACCTTCGCCGGCACGGCCTACGGCTCGGTGCGCATCCTCTCGAACGGGCTGCTGCAGTTCGGTGCCGACACCGGCTTCTTCCGCAACTACGGCAACACTTCGCTGCCGGCCGGCAATGCCACGGCACAGGCGGGCTGTACGGCCGGCGCCACCACGAACGTGATGGCGGCGTACTGGACCGACCTCGACCCGAGCCGCGCCGGCAGCGGCAACGTGACCTGGGAGCAGAAGGGCTCCGCACCCAACCGCTATGTGGTGGTGTCGTGGAACAGCGTCTACCAGTACGGATCGTCCACGCCCTACGCGTTCCAGGTCATCCTGTTCGAGAACGGCGAGTTCAAGTACCAGTACGGCAACAGCAACGCGACCGGCTCGGCCGCCACCATCGGCGTGCAGGTCAGCAGCAGCGACTACACGCTGTACTCGTACAACAGCGGCTACAACGCAAACGGCTCGGCGGTGCGCTGGTTCATACCGTCCGGTGCCCCGGTTCGCGTGGCCGAGTACCGGCTCGACGAGTACAGCTACAACGGCACCGTGGGCGAAGTCATAGACAGCTCCGGCAACGGCCACAACGGCGTGCGCGTGGGCAACGTCGCCACGGTGGCCACCGGCCAGGTGTGCCGCGCGCTCGATGTGCCCGCCAATACAAATGCCAGCACCATCGCGGCAGTCGACACCGCGCTCGATGTGGACACCGGCATCGGCAACACTGGCACCGTGAGCTTCTGGGTGCGCAGCAACGTGGTGTGGAGCAGCGCCACGCCGGCCATGCTGTTCGACGCCACGACCGTGGCCACGCGCCCGTTCTACCTGATGCGCTCGACCGGCGGCTTGCTGCGCTTCGCGCTCGCCGACTCGGCCGGCACTGCGCTGGTGGCAACCGGGCCGGTCCTGACCTTTGCAGCAGGCGCCTGGGTGCACGTGGCCGCGACGTGGCGGGTCGCCGTCGGCACCGGCCAGACGACCCTGCGCCTGTACGTGAACGGCTCGCAGGTGGCGGTGGCCGTCGGCACCACCACCGGCAACCTCGATGCCAGCCTGGCGTCGCTCTTCATCGGCGACAACCGCAGCACCGCCACGCCCAGCGGCGCCACCGCCAACTCGGCGAACGGCCAGCTCGACGAGGTTCGCATCTACAACTTCGAACTCAGCGCCGCCGAGATCGCGCTCGACCTCGTGCAAACGCACACCTGCGCACCGCCGTTGCACCATGTCGAGCTGCGCCACGGCACCGGTACCGGCCTGACCTGTACGCCGTCCACACTGACGCTCCTGGCGTGTCAGGACGCGGCCTGCGCAACACCCTACACCGGCGGCGTGACCGGCACGCTGACGGCCACCGGCACGGGCATGGTGGTGAACTGGCCGGCCGGAGCGGCCTTCAGCATTCCTTCGGGCAGCAGTTCGGTGGCGTGGGACTTCCAGCAGACGACCGCCGGCACGACGGTGCTCGGCACGACGGGTGTGGCGCCATCGGCAAGCAACAGCGGCACCTGCAACTTCGGCAGCCCGTCGTGCACGTTCACTGCGGCGGACAGCGGCCTGCTGTTCGACACACCCAACCACCGCTCGGAAGCGTCGGTGCCGTTCACGGTGACGGCGGTGCGCAAGTCCGACAACTCGGCTGCGTGCACGCCGGCGTTCGCCAGCCTCACCAAAGCGGTGACCTTCAAGTGCGCCTACAGCAACCCGGCCAGCGGCACGCTTCCGGTGCGTGTGGGCGGCGCGGCGCTGAACGCCGCGAACAGCAGCGCCGCCGCATGCGATGCGAACGGCCGCGCCGTGAGCCTGGCCTTCAACGCGAGCGGCGTGGCGTCCACGACCGCGCAGTACGCCGACGTGGGGCGGCTGGCGCTGACGGCCACCTACACCGGCTCGGGCGTCGACGCCGGGCTCGTGATGACAGGCACCGACACCTTCGTGGCCGCGCCCTACGCCTTCGCCGTCGGCAGCATCACCGCCGGCAACCTGACCGCCGGCAATGCGTTCAGCGCCACGGTGGCGGCTACCAACTACGCCGGCAACACCACGCCGAACTTCGGGCGCGAGGCCGCGCCCGAGTCGGTGAGCCTGGGCTTCGTGCGCGCCCAGCCCAGCGGCACGGGTGCCAGCAACGGCAGCTTCAGCGGGTCGATCGGCGCGTTCATGGCGGGCATGGCCACGGCCTCCAACCTGCAGTGGAGCGAGGTCGGCCGCGGCGACGTGAGTGCGGTACTCACCAGCGCAAGCTACCTCGCAAGCGGCATGTCGGCGGCGGGCTCGAGTGCCGGCGCGGTGAGCTGCGCCAGCGAAGGGGGCACGTGCACGCTGCCCACCGGCGCCACCGCGTTCGTCGTCTACGGAGCCAACGGCTACGTCTACACGCGCAGTGGCATGGCGGGCGCGGTCGGCTGCAATAACGGCGTGTTCGGCGACCCGCTCCTGGGCATCGGCAAGGCCTGCACCTACTTCGTCACGTCGGGTGCCGCACCGGGCACGGCGGGCGCCGCAGGCCGCTTCATCCCCCACCATTTCGACGTGGCCGTGACGCCGACCTGCAGCAGCTTCACCTACGCCGGCCAGCCTTTCGGCGCTTCTATCACCGCCCGCAACGCGGCGAACAACACGACCGTCAACTACGACGGCAGCAGCAACACCAGCCCGAACTTCGCGAAGGCGGTGACGCTGACCGACGCGCCGACCCTCGGCGTGGGCAGCTTCGGCAGCACCGGCGCGGTGGCCGCCACACTGTTCAGCGCCGGCATCGCGAACAGCAGCGCGCCGACCTACACCTTCACCTCCAAGCTAACCGCAGCGCAGAGCCTGCGCGTGCGCGCAACCGATGCCGATGCGGTGAGCTCGGCCGGCTTCGCCGAGGGCACGACCGCGCTGCGCAGCGGGCGGTTGCGCATCTCGAACACGTTCGGCTCCGAGAAGGCCGCGCTCGCGGTGCCGGTGCAGGCGCAGTACTGGAGCGGCAACACCTGGGTTGCGAACAGCGCCGACAGCTGCACCACCGTGCCCGCCGCCGCAGTGGTGCGCGCGGGCTATCTCGACAACAAGGGTGCTGCCACCACCGCCTGGACGAGCAGCGCATCGACCATCGTCATCAGCTCTGGTGCAGGCACTTTGACGTGGGCAGCACCTTCACCCAGCAGCACCGGCAGCCTCGACTTCGCATTGAACCTCGGCGGTACCACCACCGACCAGTCGTGCCTGGCCGCGCACCCGGCCAGCACGGGCGGCGCGCTGCCCTGGCTGCGCTCACAAAACGGCGCGTGCGCCAGCGGCTGGGCGGCCGACCCGTCGGCGCGCGCCACCTTCGGCATCTACGCGCCCGAGACACGCAAGACGATCCATGTGCGCGAGATCTTCTGAGCGCATTGCGCTCGCCCCGCGCGCGCCGCTCGAAGGCGGCTTCACGCTGCCCGAGTTGATCGCGGTGATCATGCTCGTCAGCATCCTCGCGGCGGTGGCGGTGCCGAAGATGACCGGCGCGCTGAGCTTTCGTGATGACAGCTGGCGCGAGCAGATCGTGGCCGCGCTGCACAGCGCCCACAAGAGCGCGGTGGCGCACCGCCGGCTCGTGTGCGCCACCGTCAACGCGGGCAGCGTGACGCTCAGCATGGCCAGCGCCAACCCGGCCACCACCTGCAACACGGCGCTCGCGGGGGTCGACGGCAACGCCAGCGTGGCGGCAGCGAACGGCTCAGCCGCGACCGCCAGCATCAGCCCGGCGGGGGTGCTGTACTTCCAGCCTTCGGGGCGGGTGAGCACCGACGGCGCGGGCAGCAGCGTGGTGGTGCGCACCATCACCTTGGCGGGGCAGGCGAGCATCGTGCTCGTCGGGGAAACCGGCCATGTGGACTAGGCCAGTCGGACGCCTGCCGCCCACGCGCGCCGCCCGGGCGCAGCGCGGCATGACGTTGATCGAGCTGATGATCGCGATCATCGTCATCGGTGTCGGCCTGGCGGGCGTGCTGCTCGCGTTCTCGACCGTCACGCGCGGCTCGGCCGACCCGGTGGTCGCGCAGCAGATGATGGCCATTGCCGAAGAGATGCTGGAAGAGATCCAGCTCAAGCCCTACACCGCGGCGGCCAACACCGCGCCAGCCGCCTGCGCGCGCAACACCTACAACGACGTGGCCGACTACAACGGCTATGCCACCAGCGGCCAGGTGTGCACGATCGACGGCACGCCGATCGCCGCGCTCAACGGCTACTCGGTTGCGGTCAGCGTGCAGACGACGGCGCTCGCGGGCGTTGCTGCGGCCCGGCGCATCGTCGTCACCGTGACGCGCGGCAACGACACGCTGGTGCTGACCGGCTGGCGCTCGGATTACGCGTCATGAGCACGCGCAGCGGCACACGCTCCCGCAACGCCGGCTTCACCCTCGTCGAACTCGTGATGGTGATCGTGGTGGGAGGCGTCATGGCCGCCACGCTGGTCGTGTTCTTCCGCCCCGCGATGGAGAACTACCTCGCCAGCCGCGCCCGCGCCGACCTGACGGACCAGGCCGACACCGCCCTGCGCCGCATGCTGCGCGACGTGCGCGTGGCGGTGCCGAACTCGATCCGCACACCGGGCGCGAGCTGCTTCGAGCTGGTGCCCAGCAGCACCGGCGGGCGCGCCCGCACCGCCCCCGACACGGTGAACGATTCGGCGGCGTCGTGCGCACCGAGCAGCACCTGCGCCGCACCGCTCGACAACACCCAGGCCACCACCGCGTTCGACGTGCTCACGCCGATGAGCACCACGCCCGCTGTGGGCGACTTCGTGGTCGTGGGCAACCAGAACCCGGCCGATGTGTACCGCGGCGTGAACCGTGCCGCGATCACCAGCGTCAGCGCCGCGTACCCGACCTTCGGCCGCACGCGCCTGGGTGTTGCGAGCACGCAGTTCCCGCTCGGCTACGACGGCGGGCGCTTCAGCGTCGTGCCGGCCGCGCAGGGCCCGGTGTTCTACGTGTGCAGCGGGGCCGACGGCACGCTCGACGCCAGTGGCAACGGCAAGGGCACGCTGGCGCGGGTGATGAACTACGGCTTCAACGCCGCCTACCCCACGGCGTGCCCGAACGCTGGCAGCGGTGACGTGCTGGCCACGCGCGTGCGCTCGTGCACCTTCGTGTACGACCCGAACCAGGGCGCCACGCAGCAGAGCGGCTTCGTGTGGATGCAGATCGAGCTGACGCGCAACGCCGAGTCGGCGACGCTGGCGCTCGGCGCCCACGTGTCTAACGCGCCATGACGGCATCTCGCTTCGTCCATCGTCGGGCAGTGCAGGCTGGCTTCGGCGCCATCGCGGCCATCGTGGTGCTGGTGGTGCTCGCTTCTCTCGCGGCGGCTGTGGTGCGCTTCGGCACGGTCGCGCAAACCACCAGCGCGCAAGCCGTGCTGGCCGCGCGAGCCCTGCAGGCGGCGCGCGCCGGCACCGAGTGGGGGCTGTACCAGGCCTTCAAGGGCAGCTGGGCCACCTGCGCCAACGCGAGCCAGACGCTCGACCTGACCACCGACACCGGCTTTCGCGTGACCGTGAGCTGCTCGTCGACCGTGTTCAACGAAGGCGAAACCAGCCCCGGCGTGCCGCGCACCGTGCGCCTGTTCACGATCGATGCGGTCGCGTGCAACGGCGCCGCCACCTGCCCCGACAACGCCCGCGCCACGACGCAGGGCTACGTGGAGCGCCGGCGCCAGGTGCAGGCCGCCGACAGCTGAAAAGCGACGCTGCATGCGCGCGGCAGTGGTTGATGAAACCCGCGCATCGTGTGATCCCGCACAGTCGCCGGGCCTTGCAGCAACACCCATGAGGCGCCTTCCCCACAGATGGGTGGCACACCCCGGATCGCGGGAGTGACGCCCCGGCGGCGAGCTTCGACACTGCACGCCTGCACTCGGCAAAACCGGGTCTCGTCAACACAGAAATCGTTCTGGGAACCCACCATGAAAACCTCATTCCACCGCATCGCCGCCGCCACGCTGATCGCGTGCTCGGCCTTCGCGGCCCAAGCCGGCAGCGTCACCTTCCTCGGCTACGCGAACGGCTCTAAGCCGATCAACTTTGCGGTCACCGCGCCCGCCACTTCGGGCTCGACAGGCGCCGGTGGCCTCAGCACCCAACTCAACGGCGGGCCGACCTTCGCGTCGTTCTGCATCGACCTGTACGAGCACCTCAGCTTCAACACGGCGTACACCGACTACACGGCGGTCGCCGCCAACTCGTTCAGCTTCCTGAACCCGAACGCCGCTGCCGACCTGGGCCGGCTGTTCACCGCATACGGCGCGGTCAGCACCGCCAGCAGCACCAATTCGGCAGCGTTCCAGACCGCCATCTGGGAGATCGTCGATGAGACCGCGGCCGGCCCGTACAGCCTGACGAGCGGCAACGCCAAGTTCAGCGGCAACGCTGCCGCACTGACGCAGGCCTCGCTGTGGCTCGGCGCGCTGGGCACGATGAACACCGTCAACCTGACCGTGCTGCACAGCAATGACCATCAAGACGTGATCTTCGCAACCGCACCCGTGCCGGAACCCGGCACCTACGCGATGATGGCCGCCGGCCTGGCCGCCATGGGCTTCGTCGCACGCCGCCGCAAGCCGGCCTGATTGCAGGCCGGGCTGCAAGCCCGAGCGCGGCGCAGCACACAACGACAGGGCGGCTTCGGGCCGCCCTTTCTACGTCTGCGTTGAGCCCAGCGCGGCGGCGCGCGCTTCCTCTTGCAGGCGCAGCACGCGGCGCTGCACCTTGCCGGTGGTCGTCATCGGCAAGGCGTCGATGAACTCGATCTCTTTCGGGTACTCGTACGGCGCGAGCTGGCCGCGCACGTGGGCTTGCAACTGGCGCACCAGCGCGGCGCTGCCTTTGAAGCCCGGCGCCAGCACCACGTAGGCCTTGACCAGCGCGCCCCGGTCGGCATCGGGCTTGGGCACCACCGCCGCGTTGGCCACGGCCGGGTGCTTGACGAGGCAGTTCTCGACCTCGCTCGGCCCGATGCGGTAGCCGGCGGCCTTGAACACATCATCGCTGCGGCCGTGGTACCAGAGGTAGCCGTCGGCGTCCATCACGGCCATGTCACCAGTGCGGCACCACGAGTCATCGGGGTCGCCGGTGAACTTGGCGCGCGTGGCTTCGGCGTTGTTCCAGTAGCCGAGAAAGAACACCGGGTCGGGGTGGCCGTGCACATCGCGGCGGTGCAGCGCCACGTCGCCGGGCGTGCCGCGCGGGCACTCGTGGCCGGCATCGTCGATCACCGCCACGCGGTGGCCCGGGTAGGGCCGGCCCATGCTGCCGGCGCGCGCCGGCCAGCGGGCCTGGCAGTTGCCGACGATGTAGTTCACCTCGGTCTGGCCGAACATCTCGTTCACCGGCGTGCCGAGCGCGTCACGACACCACGCGAACACGGCGTCGCCCACGGCCTCGCCGGCGCTCATGACGGCGCGCAGCTGAAGCTTGTACGTTGCACGCGGCGCGGGCACCGCCTTCATCATTGCCTTCAGCGCGGTCGGGAACAGGAAGGTGTGCGTGACGCGGTGGCGCTGCATCAGCTCGAACGCGGCCTCGGGGCCGAAGCGCGCGGTGCTCGCGATGATCTCGCGGCCGAAGTAGAGCGTGGGCAGCAGCGCGTCCATCAGCCCACCGGTCCAAGCCCAGTCGGCCGGCGACCAGAAGACGCTGCGCGCCTTCTGGTGCCCAGTACCCACACCCACCATCCCCCGCTCCCCCTTCCTCAAGGACGGGGGTCTGAGGTCGAAACCGAACCAGTTCTGGCTCGCGACGAAGCCGCTCAGGTTGCCGATCAGCGCGCGGTGCGGGATGAGCGCGCCCTTCGGCGGGCCGGTCGTGCCGCTGGTGTAGATGAGCACGGCCGCGTCGTCGGCAACGGTGTGCACCGGCGTGAATGTGATGGGCTGCGCACTGAGCGCGTCGGCCCAGTCGACATCGCCATGCCCTTGCGCGGCACCGACCGCGATCAAGGTCTGCAGCTGCGGGCACTCGGGCCGCGCGGCGAGCAGGTGGGCGATGGCGTTCTCGTCCGCAATGGCCACGCGCGCGCCGCTGTCGTTCAGGCGGTAGGCGAGTGCATCGGGGCCGAACAGCATCGACAAGGGCATGGCGACCGCGCCGAGCTGGTACAGCGCGATGTGGGCCACCGCCGTCTCGAAGCGCTGCGGCATGACAACCGCAACGCGGTCGCCGCGCGCCACGCCGAGTTGGTGCAGGGCCCGCGCGAGGCGGTTCGCGGCGCGCTGCAGCTGGGCATACGTGTAGTTGATGGACGGGCCATCGGCCCGATCACAGCGAATGGCCACCGCGTCGGGCGTGCTGCGTGCCCAGCGCGCGCAGCACGCTTGCGCGATGTTGAAGTGCGCCGGCACCTGCCAGCGAAAACCGGCGTGCAGCGCGGCGTACTCGTCAACGATCGCGGCCGGGCGCGGCATGGCGCGTCGCTCGTCAGGCCGGCCGCTGCGCCGTGCTCATCGCGACCAGCGCATCGCCGGTCGTGCGGCAGATGCGCCAGTCGGGCAGCACGGTGGCACCCATGCCTTCGTAGAAGCGGATGGCCGATTCGTTCCAGTCGAGCACGCTCCACTCGAAGCGGCCGTACTGGCGCTCGACCGCCAGCGCCGCCAGGCGTGTGAGCAGTGCGCGGCCGATGCCGCTTCCTCGGTGCGCAGGCTTTACGTAGAGGTCTTCGAGGTACAGGCCGGGCTGCGCCAGGAAGGTCGAGAAGTTGGTGAAGAACAGCGCGAATGCCACCACCTCGCCACCTGCTTCGGCCACGATGGCCTCGGCCGCCGGCCGCTCGCCGAACAGTTGAGGCCGCAGCTTCTCGGGCGTGACCTGCAGCAGGTGCGAGAGCTTCTCGAACTCGGCCAGCTCGCGTATCAGCTGCACGATAGGGGCCACGTCGCGCAGCACGGCCGGGCGCAGGGTGAAGGGGGTGGGGGTCGTCATGGGCTCATTCTCGCGCACCGCTCACGGCCCGGCCGCACGCCCGGAGCGGGCGGCGCCCGCTGTCCCGAGGCTGACAGCGCGCCGGCGCCCGCGCCCTTAGAGTGTCTCCATGACCGCCACCCTGACGCCGAGCCCCTACACCGCGCGCATCGAACCCCGCAGCCGCTTCATCGCCGTGCGCGGCCTTCGCTACCACGTGCTCGACTGGGGTGATGCCGGCTCGGTCACCCCCGAGCGCCCGCCCCTTGTGTTGCTGCACGGCTGGATGGACGTGGCCGCATCGTTCCAGTTCGTCGTCGATGCCCTGCCCACCGAGCGCTACTGCATGGCGCTCGACTGGCGCGGCTTCGGCCTGAGCGACGCGCAACCCGCCACCGACACCTACTGGATCCCCGATTACCTGGGCGACCTCGACGTGGCCCTGCACGCGCTGTTCTTCGACCAGCCAGACGCGCCGCAGCGCATCGACCTGGTCGGCCACAGCATGGGCGGCAACGTGGTGATGCTGTATGCCGGCGTGCGCCCCGAGCGGGTGCGCCGGCTCGTCAACCTGGAAGGCTTCGGCATGCCGGCGACGACACCGTCGATGGCGCCGAAGCGCTTCGTGCAGTGGCTGGAACAACTCCGCACGCCGGCGCAGCTGCGCCCCTACCCCACGCTGGCAGCGGTGGCCGAGCGGCTGTGCAAGACCAACCCGCTGCTGCGCGCGGATCGCGCCGAGTGGCTGGCGCAGCGCTGGTCGCGCGAGGTGTTCGCGGCCGACGGCACATCCACCGGCTGGCAGATCTGGGCCGACCCGGCGCACAAAGGCATGAGCCCCACGCTCTACCAACGCGACGAGGTGCTGGCGTGCTGGGCGCTCATCACCGCGCCGACGCTGTGGGTCGAAGGCGACCAGACCGACACATCGCGCTGGTGGGGCACGCGCTACACCGTGGCCGAGTTCCATGAGCGCCTGAACACCGTGAAGGACGTGCGACGCGAGCTGCTGTCACCGGCCGGCCACATGCTGCACCACGACCAGCCGGAAGCGCTGGCGGCGTTGCTCGAAGCCTTCCTGGGCGCCTAGTTCGAGCGGCACGCCCCGGCGCGTAAAATCCCCCGCTTCGCGTGCCGCACGGCGCGCCAGATACTCACACACGCGCACACACGCACACCCAAGAAAGCACGCCATGGACGTCGAACACATCAATGCCGTCGGCAACTCGCTGGCCGACCTGACGAAGCGCACCCTCGACCTCCGGGGGTATCT
Source organism: Rhizobacter sp. (assembly GCA_031385155.1). Taxonomy (GTDB): domain Bacteria; phylum Pseudomonadota; class Gammaproteobacteria; order Burkholderiales; family Burkholderiaceae_C; genus LMDS01. The sequence continues at coordinate 2,516 of JANNBF010000017.1, read as the reverse complement.
TTGACTACGACCGGAAAGCCCTGAGACTCAACGAAGTCGTTGCCGCGCTCGAGAACCCGACGGTCTGGAACGAGCCGAAACGCGCCCAGGAACTGGGCCGCGAGAAGCGCGCCTTGGAGACTGTGGTCGAGACCATCGACCACCTCACCAGCAACCTGGCGGACAACACCGAACTCTTCGACATGTCGAAGGCCGATGCCGATTTCGACGGCATCGTCGCGATCGACGCGGAAGCCAAAAAGTTAGAAGAGACCGTGGCGCAGCTCGAGTTCCGCCGCATGTTCAACAAGCCGGAAGACCCGCTCAACTGCTTCGTCGACGTGCAGGCGGGCGCCGGTGGCACCGAGGCCTGCGACTGGGCCAGCATGCTGCTACGCCAGTACCTGAAGTACTGCGAGCGCAAGGGCTTCAAGACGACGATGGAGGATGAGTCGGCCGGTGACATCGCGGGCATCAAGAGCGCCACGTTCAAGGTCGAGGGCGACTACGCGTTCGGCCTGCTGCGCACCGAGACCGGCGTGCACCGCCTGGTGCGCAAGAGCCCGTTCGACTCGGCTGGCGGCCGCCACACGAGCTTTGCGAGCATCTTCGTCTACCCCGAGGTTGACGACACGGTCGAGATCGACATCAACCCGAGCGATGTGCGCACCGACACCTTCCGCGCCAGCGGCGCCGGCGGCCAGCACATCAACAAGACCGACTCTGCGGTGCGGCTGACGCACATCCCGACCGGCATCGTGGTGCAGTGCCAGGACGGCCGCAGCCAGCACAGCAACCGTGACGTGGCCTGGAAGCGCCTGCGCTCGCGCCTGTACGACTTCGAAATGCGCAAGCGCATGGAAGAGCAGCAGAAGCTGGAAGACACCAAGACCGACGTGGGCTGGGGTCACCAGATCAGAAGCTACGTGCTCGACCAGAGCCGCATCAAGGACCTGCGCACGAACGTGGAAATCAGCAACACGCAGAAGGTGCTCGACGGTGACCTCGATCAGCTGATCGAAGCATCCCTCAAGCAAGGCGTCTAGCGTGAAGGCATTCCTGTTCGACCTGGACGGCACGCTCATCGACAGCATGCCGCTGCACCACGAGGCATGGGTCGCGTGGCACGCGCGGCGCGGCCTGGCGATGGACACCGAGCGCTTCTTCGAGAGCACCGCAGGCCGCTCGAACGCGGAGATATTGCTCGACATGTTCCCGGCGCTCAGCATCGCCGAGCACGTGGAGATGGCCGACCACAAGGAGGCGCTCTACCGCGAGTTCGCGGCGGTTTCGCTCGGGCTCATCCCCGGCGCGAAGGCTTTCGCCGAGCAGGCGCGCGCGGCCGGTTGCAAGCTCGCGGTGTGCACCGCATCGACGCCGCCGAACATGGCACTGGCCTTCGCGCAGCACGGCATCGACGGCTGGGTCGACACCATCACGAGCCCGGCCGATGTGTCGTCCGGGCCCGGCCCGGCGCTGCCTTTGCGTGGCAAGCCACACCCCGACATCTTCATCGAGGCCGCGCGCCGGCTCGGCATCGCCCCCGAGCACTGCCTGGTGTTCGAGGACGCGCCACTCGGCGTGGAAGCCGCGCGCCGGGCCGGCATGAAGGCGGTGGCGCTGACCACCACGTTGCCGGCAGAAGCCTTTGCCGCGTTCGGCAACCTCATTGCCATCGCCCCCGATTTCACGACGCTCGACCTGCCGGCGCTGCTGGCTGCTCAACCGAAAGCAACAACATGATGCGTGAAGGCAGTTCCCCGCTGATCCACCGCGCCGACTACACGGCACCGGCCTATTGGATCAAGGCGGTCGATCTCAGCTTCGACCTCGACCCGGCCAAGACCATGGTCATCAGCCGCATGCAGGTCGAGCGCAACACCGAGGTGCCGGTTGCGCCGCTGCGCCTGCACGGCGAAGACCTGAACCTCACGCGCGTGCTCGTGAACGGCGCATCGGTGTCGTTCCGCCACGAGGACGGCCAGCTCGTGATCGACAACGTGCAGGACATGCCGGCCGGGCCGTTCACGCTCGAGATCCGCAACACCTGCGCGCCCGAGAAGAACACCCAGTTGTCGGGCCTGTACACGTCGGGCGGCGGGTTCATCACCCAGTGCGAAGCCGAAGGCTTCCGCCGCATCACCTACTTCCTGGACCGGCCGGACGTGATGGCCGTCTACACCGTGACATTGCGCGCCAACAAGGCGCAGTTTCCGGTGCTGCTGAGCAACGGCAACCTGGTCGAGGAAGGCGATCTCGACGGCGGCCGCCACATCGCGAAGTGGCACGACCCCTTCCCGAAGCCGAGCTATTTGTTCGCGCTGGTGGCCGGGCAGCTGGTGTGCCGCGAGCAGCGCATCCGCTCACGCGGCGGGCGCGACCACACGCTGCAGATCTACGTGCGCCCGGGCGACCTGGAAAAGACCGAGCACGCGATGAATTCGCTGATCGCCTCGGTGGCCTGGGACGAAGCCCGCTTCGGCCTGAGCCTGGACCTGGAGCGCTACATGATCGTGGCCGTGCCCGACTACAACATG
>JANNBF010000014.1:0-35842 GCA_031385155.1 Rhizobacter sp. | reverse complement strand
CAAGCGCCTGGGCGTGCCCTACACCGACGCCGAAGTGGCCGCCAGCGCCGAGGCCGTCAAGGGCAAGACCGAGCTGGACGCGCTGGTCGCGTACCTGCAGTCGCTCGGCATCTACGTGAAGTGAAGAGGTCACCATGGACTTGAACGACATCCGAAGCGGGGTCACGCTGTTGAGCTTCTGCATTTTCCTCGGCCTGATGGCGTGGACGTATTGGCCCGCACGCCAGCGCGAGCATGACGCGGCGGCGCTGCTGCCGTTCGCCGGTGAAGCCGCTGATGCACCGCTCTACCAACAGCTCCAGTCACACCCGGGCCGCAGCGATGAGTGACTTTTTCAGCGCCGGCTGGTCGATCTACATCGCGGCCGCAACAGTCATCGGCCTGCTGGCGTGCGTGGCCTTGCTGATCATCGCGGCGCGGCGCCGCGTGATGGCCGGCGACAACACGACCGGCCACGTCTGGGACGAAGACCTGCGCGAGCTAAACAACCCGCTGCCGCGCTGGTGGATGTGGCTGTTCGTGCTGACGGTCGTGTTCTCGTTCGGCTACCTCGCGGTGTACCCGGGCCTGGGCAGCATGCCGGGCACCTTCGGCTGGACGAGCGTGGGCCAGCACGCCGCCGAGCAGGCGAAGGCGCGAGCCGAAACAGCGCCGCTGTTCGCCACCTTCGCAGCCACACCGGTGCCACAGCTCGCACGCAACCCGCAGGCCATGGCGGTGGGGGAGCGGCTGTTCGCAAACAACTGCGCCACCTGCCACGGCTCCGACGCGCACGGCAGCAAGGGCTTCCCGAACCTGACCGACACCGATTGGCTCTGGGGCGGCACGCCCGAGCGCATCAACGAGACGATCACGATGGGCCGCCAGGGCATGATGCCGCCCTTCGCTGCGGCGGTGGGCACGGCCGCCGACGTGCTCAACGTGGCCAACTACGTGCTGATGTTGTCGGGCAGCGCGCACAACAACATCGCCGCCGAACTGGGGCGGCCCAAGTTCGCGGTGTGCTCGGCCTGCCACGGCCCGGCAGGCAAGGGCAACCCGGCCCTCGGTGCGCCGAACCTGACCGACAGCGTGTGGCTGCACGGCTGGGGCGAAGACGCCATCGTCGCGATGGTCACGAACGGCAAGACCAACGTGATGCCGGCGCATGGCGAGCGCCTGTCGGCCGAGCAGATCCACGTGCTCACGGCCTACGTGTGGGGCTTGTCGAACACGGCCGCGGCAGCAGGCCCGTGACGCTGCGATGACCGCGCCTTCCGCCGCGCAGCCGCGCGTCATCCCCATCGTGGCGGTGGCCGGTGCGCCGCAGGCCGTGTCGCTGTACGAGAAGCAGAAGACGATCTACCCGCGCTCGGTGCACGGTGCCTTCGCCCGCTGGCGCTGGGCCATGGTGTGGCTCACGCAGATCCTGTTCTACGGTCTGCCCTGGCTGATGTGGAACGGGCGGCAGGCGGTGCTGTTCGAGCTGACCTCACGGCGCTTCTACATCTTCGACCTGGTGCTGTACCCGCAGGACTTCATCTACCTGACGGGTGTGCTCGTGCTCTCGGCCTTCGGCTTGTTCTTCTTCACCGCCGTGGGTGGGCGACTGTGGTGCGGCTACGCGTGCCCGCAGACCGTGTACACCGAGATCTTTCTTTGGGTCGAGCACCACACCGAAGGCGAGCGCGGTGCGCGCATGAAGCTCGACGCCGGGCCCTGGACCGCGAACAAGCTCTGGCGCAAGGGCGCGAAGCACGCGGTGTGGCTCACCATCGGCCTGTGGACCGGCTTCACCTTCGTCGGCTACTTCACGCCGATCAAGACGCTGTGGGCCGAGGCGTTCACGCTCAGCTTCGGCCCGTGGGAATGGTTCTGGGTCAACTTCTACGGCTTGGCCACCTACGGCAACGCCGGCTTCCTGCGCGAGCAGGTGTGCAAGTACATGTGCCCCTACGCACGCTTCCAGAGCGCGATGTTCGACCGCGACACCTTGATCGTCAGCTACGACACCGCACGCGGCGAGCCCCGCGGCACGCGGGCGCGCGGCGCCGACTTGAGCGTGCTCAAGCTCGGGGACTGCATCGACTGCGGCCTGTGCGTGCACGTGTGCCCGACCGGCATCGACATTCGCGAGGGCCTGCAGTACGAGTGCATCGCCTGCACCGCCTGCATTGATGCGTGCGACAGCGTGATGGACAAGATGCACTACCCGCGCGGGCTGATCCGCTACGCTACGCAGAACGGGCTGGAGCAGCGCCTCACTCAGCCGCAGATGTGGCAGCACGTGTTCCGCCCGCGCGTGCTGTTCTACGGCGCGGTGCTGGTCGCGATCTCGGGCGCGTTCGCATGGAGCCTGGCAGTGCGCCACACCTTCAAGGTCGACGTGGTGCGCGACCGCGTGACGCTGGCGCGCATCGTGGATCAAGGGCAGGTCGAGAACCTGTACCGCCTGCAGCTGATGAACGCGACCGAGCAGCCGCAGCGCTACCACGTGGCCGTGCACGGCATTCCAGGCGCAGCACTCGCCGGTGCAGGCACGGGCGATGTCGACGTGCTGCCCGCGCAGGCGCGCTGGGTGACGCTGGCGGTGCGTGTGCCGGCCGGGGATGCGCGAGTTCTTGGTGCCGGCGCGCACCCGATACGGTTCGAGGTGGTGGCAGGTTCGGACGCAGCGGCCGTGGTGAGCGAGCGCTCCACGTTCGTGGTGCCACCCTGATGAGGACATGAGGAGCGAACCCATGGTCAACGAGAAGATGGGCCCGGTGCAGCCCTGGTGGCGTATCCACATGGTGTGGCTCGTGATCGGCCTGCCGGCAGTCGTGGTGGTGGCGAGCTTCGCGCTGCTGTTCGTCGCGATCCGGGGTGGCGACACGCCGCTGCCGCAAACGCCCGCAGGTACCGATGCACAGTCACCCGCCACCCAGGGCCGCAACCATGCTGCAACACCCCGGCACTGATGCCGCCATGGCGCCCCACAACAGCGGCGACGCTGCCGTGCCGGCCGGCAACACGCGGCCGCTGCGCGAACGCATGCTGCTGATCCTGTGGCCGGCGTTCGTGATGGCCGGCGTGCTGGAGGCGCTGGTGTTCGTGGTGGTCGACCCGGGCTTGCTGCACTGGTTTGGCGCCGAGCCGCTGCAATGGTCGGCGAGTGCGGTCTACTCGGCCACGTTCCTGATCTTTTGGGGCGTGGTGGCCACCTCCGGCGCGTTGACGCAGTTGCTCGGCGCACCCGGCCCGCCGGCAGAGTGACGTTGGCGTGGCGATCAGCGCAGTGACGGTGTTGCGATGCAGTGGCCGTTGATCCTCGCCGGGCTGGCCCTCGGGCTCGCCACCACACCGCATTGCGCCGCCATGTGCGGCGCGCCGTGTGCGGCATTGACCCACGGCAGCGGCCGTTCTGCCAGTGGCTTTCATGCGGGCAGGGTGATCGGCTACGCGGCAGGCGGTGCGCTGGCGGCCGGGAGCGTCAGCATGCTCGGCGCGTGGAGTCAGGCCGCGCCGGCATTGCGGCCTCTATGGACCTTGTTGCACCTGGGCTTGCTGGCGCTCGGCCTGTGGTGGGTGGCCACCGGCCGGCAACCGGTGATGCTGCGCGGGGCCGGCATCGTCACCACGCCGCTGGCTGTGCCCGTGCGCGTGGTGCGCCGGAACACCCAGGTGGCCCGGGCCGGCCTGGCGGGGCTGGGCTGGGTGGCGTGGCCGTGCGCCGCGTTGCAAGGGGCCCTGATGCTCGCCGCGCTGGCCGGCAGCCCACAAGGCGGTGCGCTCGTGATGGTGGCCTTCGCGCTGGCCTCGGCGCCGGGGCTGGCCATGGCGCCTTGGCTGTGGGCGCGCTGGCGTGCGGCGCGGGGCGGCGGGGCATCGGCCCAGCAGGTGTCAGCGCTCGGCATTCGCGTGGCCGGTGCGGGCCTGGCGCTGGTCTCGGGCTGGGCCTTGACACACGGCCTCTGGGAGCGCTTCGCGCAGTGGTGCGTCAGCACCTGACACAGCGCGCCCGCTCAGCCCAGCGCGCCCAACAGCACGGCCTGGATCACGAGGCAGCGCCACTCGTCGGTGCCGGTCTCGGTTGCCGACGGGCGCGCATGGCGGTAGGCCGGATGGGCCGCTGACGCCAGGCCCTCGAACACCGGCACGCCTGCATCGGCAGCGATGCGCATCACCAGGTCGTGCGGCAAGCCGATGCAATCGAGTGCGTCGTAGAGACGGCCCAGCACGCGCGCTGTTCGCTGCACTTCCTCCGCCGTGCTCTGCACCGACAGGCTGGGCCGCAGCAGCGCGACCTGCGCGCCCAGCGCGTTGGCTGCGCGGGTGAAGAGAACAGCGCCGTGATCGTCGGCCACGCCGCACACCAGGCCGAGCTTCTTGCCATGCAGTGGCGCATGCCCCGGCGCCGCGTGCGCCGTGCTGGCGCCTGTTGACGCCGGCAAAGCCTGCGCGCGGGCAAGCAGGTCGCTCATGTGCGCGCTGAGGGCCTCGAACTCAGCGAGGCTGTGCTGCTTCGGATCCAGGGCCATGGTGCGTGCGTGGTCGTGCGGGTGGAAGGTGGCTGTCGACAGTTTGCAGAGCCTAACGAACAGGCGGCTCCGCACCTTGACGCGGCTCAAGCCGGTGCTGCATGCGGCCAAGGCGAACCGTGGCTGTGCGCCGTGGAACGCAGCGCTGCGCGCCGGGCCGTTTACAGGCTGTTCACACACTGCGACACAAGCGCTCATCCCGTTGTTCAAGCGGCGGCCGCTGCTTTCTAGCATTCGATTCAACGATCTGCCAACAACAACGAGGAGTTGATCATGCTGAGCCAAGACACCGCAGTTGCCACGCCGCGCGCATCAGGCCGGGTGGGTGCACCGAGCACGAGCCAACCGCCGGCCCCGCGCACCATGAGCGGCGCCCACGAGAACGCCGCAACGGCCACGACCATCGCCGCCACGCTGGCGCTCGTGAACGAGCGGCTCGCGCCGCAGCGCCGCATCGTGCATGCCGGCGAAGAGATCTACCAGGCCGGCGAGCGCTTCGGCAATCTGTACATCCTGAACTCGGGCTTCTTCAAGATCGTGAGCACTTCGCCCGACGGGCGCGAGCAGGTGGTGAGCCTGAAGTTCAGGGGCGACTGGCTCGGCTTCGATGGCATTGCGGGCGCCGCCTACAGCTGCAACGCAGTGGCGATGGACACCGGTGAAGTGTGGGTGCTCCGCTACGAAGCGCTGCTCGCCGCATGCGCCGCCGACCGAAGCCTGCTCACTGCGCTGCACGAGGCGATGAGCCGCGAGATCGGCCGCGACCGCGACTCCCTGCTGTCGATGTGCACCTTGCCCGCCGACGCGCGGGTGGCCGAGTTCCTGCGGCATTGGGCCGACTCGCTGGAGCGCCGCGGCCTGCGCAGCGACCAGATCACGCTGCGCATGACGCGTGCTGAGATCGGCAACTACCTGGGCATGACGCTCGAAACGGTGAGCCGGGCCCTGTCGCGCCTGGCGCGCGACAAGGTGATCTGCTTCGCAACGAAGGGCAGGCGCGATGTGCACATCCCCGATGTCGCGGCGCTGTCGGTCTTCGTGCAGCACTGCCTCGCACCGCAGCGCACGTTGCAGTGATGCGCAGACGAGCCTGCGCGGGCACCGAGGCGGGTTTCAGCGGCCGTTGACAACGGTCGTGATCGCCTGTGCCAACTCGACCCGCGTGCACGGCTTGCGCAGCAGCTCCCAGGTGGGCGGGGCGTTGCGGTCGGCATCCAGCAGCTCGGCCGAATAGCCGGACATGAGCAGCACCGCCATCGACGGCAAGCGGGCCTGTGCACGTGCTGCCAGTTCGGTGCCTCGCATGCCGGCGCCCAGTGCGATGTCGGTCAGCAGCAGCTCGTAGCGGGCATCCCAGGTCAGCGTGTTCCAGGCTTGTTCGCCACTGGTGCAGGCCGTGACACGGCAGCCCAGGGCCAGCAGGAACGTGTGCATCAGCGTGCGCACGTCGGCATCGTCTTCGACGAGGAGCACGCGCAGCCCGGGGGGGAGCTTGGTGCTTACCTCGGCCGCAGGCGGTGCGGCGGGCAGGGCGTCGATGCGCGGGATGTAGAGCGTGACGGTGGTGCCGGCGCCGAGCGCACTGCGAATCGCGATGCCGCCGTGCGACTGCTTCACGAAGCCGTGAACGGTGCTCAGGCCCAGGCCCGTGCCACGCCCTGATTCCTTGGTGGTGAAGAACGGCTCGAACGCGCGTTCCTTCACCTCGTCAGACATGCCGGTGCCGGTGTCGGTGACCGAGATCGCGACGTAGCCGCCGGCGTTGCCTTCGCGAGGCTCCACGCCGCCGTGCACATCGTCCGGCATCGTCGTACACGGTTCCGCATGAAAGCGCAGGCGCCCGCCGGCGGGCATGGCATCGCGGGCGTTGATGGCAATGTTCAGCAGGGCCGATTCAAGTTGCCCCGCGTCGGCCAGGCAAGGCGGGCAGGGCGGCGCGCTCACCTCAATCGCGATGCGCTGGTCGAGCGTGCGCTCGAGCATGTCGCACAGCGAACGCAGCAACGCGTTCACGTCCACCGCGCTCGGCTGCAGCACCTGGCGGCGCGAGAACGCGAGCAGCTTGCTCGTGAGTTCAGCGCCGCGCTTGCTGGCCCGCGTTGCCGCTGCCACGAGCTGCAGTGCATGGCCTTGTTGCGCAAGCGCCGGCAACTCTTCGAGCACCTGCAGGTTGCCCTGGATCACGGTGAGAAGGTTGTTGAAATCGTGCGCGATGCCGCCCGTCAACTGCCCCACGCTTTCCAGGCGCTGGGCGTGGCTCAAGGCCTCTTCGGACTGCGCGCGTTGCAGGCTGGTGGCCAGCAGGTTGGAGAGCGATTCGAGAAAGCGCAACTCGTCGGCACCGAAGGCCCGCAACTCACGCGCCGACACGATCAGCGCACCGATGCACCGGCCTCGGTCTGACAAGGGCACCGCCAGCGCGCTTGTCAGGCCGGCGTCGAGCTGAGATTGCGGCACGGTGAAGCGGTGCTCGCTGCGCAGGTCAGCCACGCGGACGGGCTGGCCTTGCGCAATCACGAAGCCTGGCGCCGTCCCCGGGCGGTTTGCCACCCGGGCGCCCACGGTTTCGAGTGCGCTTGCGGCGGTGAACGAGCCGGCGCTGTCGGTGCTGACGAGTTCGCAGGTCTGGCCATCGCCTGACACCAGCCACACCGTGGCCAGGTCGGCCTGCAGCGCCCGTATGGCGATCTGCGGCACGCGCGCCAGCACCACCTGCGGGTCGCGTGCATCCACGGCCAGTTGCCCGAGCTCGGCCAGGCACTCGCTGTAGCGCGCCCTCTGCAAGGCCTGCTTGACGCGCGGGTAGGCGCCGATGTCGCGGATGGCGGCCACGACCAGCGGCTTGCGGCTGCCTTGTACGGGGCTCAGCGCGATCTCGACCATGACCTCGGTGCCGTCCTTGCATTTCGCCACCAACTGCGTTTGCATGCTCATCGGGCGGGCTTGCGGGTTCTTGGCGTAGGCGTTGCGGTAGTCGGCATGACGCGGGCGAATGCTGTCGGGCACCAGCACGTCGACGCCCAGGCCCACGAGCTCGCCGTCCGCATAGCCCAGCAGAGCGGCCGCAGACGGGTTGGCGAGCACGATGGTGCCTTGCGCATCGGAGACGAGCAGGGCGTCTGGATAGGCCGCGAACAGCGCACGGAACACGTCGTCGCCGATTGCTGCAGCCACGGCGTCAACCGGCCTTCACCGGCGCCACGAAGATATAGCCCGCACCACGCACCGATTTGATGAGGTGCGGGTCGTCTGCATCGGCTTCGAGTTTGCGGCGCAGGCGGCCGACGAGCACGTCGATCGTGCGGTCGTACGGGCCGGCATCACGGCCGCGCGTCAGCTCCAGCAAGAAGTCGCGCGACAGCACGCGGCCGGGGTGGTTGGCGAACGCCACGAGCAACGAGAACTCGCCGCCGGTGAGCGGCGTCTCGCGGCCATCGGCCTCGGTCAAGCTGCGCGCTGCGGTGTCGAGCACCCAGCGGTCGAAGCGCAGGGTGTCTGCGCGCGGGTCGTCGGTGCGGGTGGCAGCAGCGGCATCCGGCGTTGCCTGGTGCGGCTCGATGCGGCGCAGCACGGCCTTGATGCGCGCGAGCAACTCGCGCAGGTCGAACGGCTTGGTGACGTAGTCGTCAGCACCGACTTCGAGGCCCACGACCTTGTCGACGGCGTCGCCGCGCCCGGTCAAGATGACGAGCCCGCAGCGCCAGTGTTCGCGCAACTGCCGTGCAATCGCGAAGCCGTCTTCGCCGGGCAGGCCCAGGTCGAGCAGCACCAACGCCGGGGCGTCACTGGCCATCAAGGGCAGCAAGGCCCGGCCGCTGTGCAATTGGGTGGTGCGGAAGCCATGGCCCGCCAGGTAGGTGGCAAGGAGCTGGGTGATGTCGACTTCATCGTCGACGATGGCGATATGCGGTGCGAAGGTCACCCACGAGCGTAGCAGTTCCGTCGATGGCAGCTGAATCGTGAATCTATAAATGCGTGACGATGTATATTATGTCAACTAATGTCGCAGAAGGCCGAAGTGTTCGAGCGGGCAATCGGCGCGCCGCCAGACCGACACCCGCGACGAACCCCAGTTCAACCGTCGTGACCCCTGGCCAGCGCCCTCAGCGACTCGATGCCGGCCGGCGTTTCGATGCCGTGCCGCTCGGCAACCGTCTCCACGGCTTCGCCACTTCGCACCGCGTTTCCCGCCACGAGCTCGATGGCGCGGCGCTCCACGGCCTCGATGCCGAACGCCGACACGATACCGTAGCGCTCGGCAACGGTTCGCACCCTGTCGCCGCGCCGCAGGTCGGGGGTGGCCGCGGTGTAGGCCGCCCGGCCCTCCAGTACGCCGATTTGCCTCGGCGTCGTGATGCCATGGCGCTGGGCAACCGCTTGCACGTTTTCACCCCGGTCGACCGCAGCCGGGCTGGTGGGGTTGATCGCATTGACGGACAAGCTGGCAATGGCTTCCGGCGCTTGGATTCCGTGACGCCGGGCCACCTGCATCACGTTTTGCCCGCTGCGCACGGCGCGCCCCGCGATGAAGTTCGCCGCCAGAAGCTCCATGCTCAGGATGTTGCGCCGCGATTCGATACCGTGCTGCCGAGCGACGGTCGGCACATGTTCGCCCCTGCGCACTGCCGCTCCCGCCGGGCCGCGGATCGCGGCTGTTTCCAGCCTGTGAATGCCGACAGGCGTTCGAATGCCGTGGTGTCGGGCAACTGCCCGCACGTTGGCGCCGCCGCGCACCTCAGCCCCGGCAACGCCTCGCGCTGCGCTGAGTTCCACGACACCCACGTCGGCCCGGTCGGTGATGCCGAACAGGCTCGTCACGAGTTGAACATGCTCACCGGCGCGAGCCGCCGAAGCGGCATTGCCATGACCGGCAATGCGGTCGAAGGTCATCAGCGCGGGCGTTCGCTGTTCAGTGCTCAAGGCCACGACAGCCGCGCGAAGGGCCATGACGGCCTGGGGCCTGTCATTCGCAGGCAACCCAGGGATCTGCCGCAGCAGCGCCGACAGCGGCCCGGACTGAACGTCGGGTGGCAGGCCGGCGATGCTGGGCGCTTGGTTGCCACCCGCGGTGGTGCCGTGCCCGAGGAGACTGAGAAAACCGTGCAGGTCGCGAACGTTCTCAGCGCGTTCGGCCAGCGCCGAAGTCGCATCTGCCAGAAGGCGCAACGGTGGGCCGAGTTCGGTATGGGTGGCCGTGTCTGCCACCGCCAATGACGCCATGCCACGGGTCGGAAGAAAGCTCGCGACATGCAAGAGCATGTCGCCGCTGACGGAACGCAGGTCAGCGCCCGCCGCATCTGCCGCGGCCGCTGCCGGCGGTGGCGGTGGCAGTGGCGGTGGCAGTGGCAGTGGCAGTGGGAGTGGCAGCGACGGCGAGCGGCTGGGTGGCCTGCTCATCGCAGTGTCGGGCGGCAACCGCATCCGTGATGGGGCCTGGAGGTTCGGCAGTGCGGGTCGCTGGGCTGCCAGCGCGTCGCTCAGCCCGGTGCGTGGCGTGGCGGGGGGCCGGCCTGCCGCCGCGTACTTCGAATTGACGTTACCCATCGGTCAATTCACCCGCTCTGGTTGGTTCGGCGCCGCGCCAGCGCCCTCAATGATTCGATGCCGTCTGCCGTTTCGATGCCGTGGCGCCGGGCGACGCTTTGCACGTCTTCGCCTCTTCGAACGGCGCCTCCCGCAACGAGGTGGATCGCGATGGTCTCCAACGTCTGGATGCCCCGCGCCGACATGATGCCGTGGCGCTCGGCGATGGCCGGCACGCTGTCTCCGCGCCGCAGGGCGGTGGCGGAAGCGTTGCCGTAAGCGGCGCGTTGCTCCAGCACCCCGATTTGCCTTGGCGCCTCAATTCCGTGGTGGCGGGCAACGGCTTGCACGTTGTCACCCCGCTCCACTGCGGCGTCTGCGATGCGCCACGCGTAGTCCGCCAAGCTCTCGATGACCTCGGGGGTTTGAATGCCGTAGCGCCGGGCGACCTCCAGAACGTTTTGCCCGCCCTGCACTGCGTGCCGGGCAACAAAGTTGACGGCCTGCTGCTCCAGGCTGCGGGTGCCGCGTGGCGTTTCGATGCCGTACTGCCGGGCGATGGTCGGCACATGTTCTCCCCCGCGCACTGCTGCACCGGCACGGCCTTCGACCGCTGCATTTTCCAGCCACTGAATGCCGATGGGTGTTTCGATGCCATGGCGTTCGGCAACGGCCCGCACGTTTTGCCCCCTGAACACGACGCCGGCGGCAACGCCTTGTGCTGCGCTCACCTCCACGGCCGCCACTTCGGCCGGGTCGGTGATACCGAACAGGCCCGTCACGAGTCGAACATGCTCGCCAGCGCGTGCCGCAGCGTCGGCATTGGCGTGACCGGCCATCCGATCAATGGCCATCAGCGTGGGGGTTCTGTTTTCGCGGTGAAGGGCCGCGATTGCAGCGCGAAGGGCCACGACCGCCTGTGGCCTGTCATCCGCCGGCAGCCGCCGGACCTGCCGCAGCAGCGCCGAAAGCGGCCCGGATCGAACGTCCGCTGGCAGGCCGGCGATGCTGGGCGCCGGGTTGCCACCCGCCGTGTCCTCGTGCCCCAGTAGATCCCTGAATCCCTGCAGGTCGTGCACATGCTCGGCGCGCTCGGCCAGCGCCGACGTCGCATCTCTCAGGCGGCGCAACGGCGGGCCGAGTTCGGTGTGGGTCGCAGCGTCTGCCGCCGACAACGATGCCACGTCGCGGGTCGGAACGAAGCTCGCGACATGCGAGAGCAGGTCGCCGCGGATGAAGTGCAAGCCAGCACCCGCCGCAGCCGCTGCTGCAGGCTGCGGTAACGGCGAGCGGCTGGGTGGCCGGCTCACAGCACCGTCGGCCGGCAGCCGCCGTCGAGAGGGTGGCTGCTCGTTCACCGGCAACGCCGGCGGATAGGTTTGCGGTGCACCACTCGGTGCACCGGGTGGCACTGTCAGCAGCCGGCCCGGCGGCGCGCACTTCGAATTGACGTTTCCCATCGATCATTCCTGCAGCTGCGCGATGCAGGAATTGTCTGGATCAACGGGTGGCGATCACGCTGCCGACCCGAACCGATACAGCGATTCGCGAACCCCCGCAGCCAGGATTCGCCGCAGGCACTGCCCAGCCCGTGCGGCCGGGCCCTGCGATCAAGCCGTCTCGCGCGACGCCTTCTTGCGGTCGTGCTCTTTCAGGTGGCGCTTGCGGATGCGGATCGTCTTCGGCGTGATCTCGACCAGCTCGTCGTCGGCGATGAACTCGACCGCGTACTCCAGCGTCAGGATGATCGGCGGCGTGATCTTGATCGCGTCTTCCTTGCCGCTGACGCGGAAGTTCGTCAGCTGCTTGCCGCGCACCGCGTTGACCACCAGGTCGTTGTCACGGCTGTGGATGCCGATGATCATGCCTTCGTAGAGCGCGTCGCCCGCCTTCACGAACATGCGGCCGCGATCATCGAGCTTGCCAAGCGAATACGTCACCGCTTCGCCGTCGTCCTGGCTGATCAGCACGCCTTGCTTGCGACCCTCGATCTCGCCCTTGTAGGGCTCGTAGCTGTCGAAGATGTTGCTGATGAGGCCGGTGCCGCGCGTCAGGTTCAGGAACTCGTTCTGGAAGCCGATCAAGCCCCGCGCCGGGATCTTGTAGTCGAGCCGCACGCGGCCCATGCCATCGGGCTCCATGTTCACGAGTTCGGCCCGGCGTTCACCCATGGCTTGCATCACAGCGCCCTGGTGCTGGTCTTCGACGTCGGCCGTCACGGCTTCGATCGGCTCCAGGCGCACGTCGCCTTCCATGCGGAACACCACGCGCGGCTTGCTGACGGCCAGCTCGTAGCCTTCACGGCGCATCGTCTCGAGCAGGATGGTCAGGTGCAGTTCGCCCCGGCCCATCACCTCGAAGATGCCGTCTTCGTCGGTCTCACGCACGCGCAGCGCCACGTTGCTCTGCAGCTCGCGTTGCAGGCGGTCCCAGAGCTGGCGACTCGTCACGAACTTGCCTTCACGGCCAGCCAACGGCGAGTTGTTGACGCAGAAGTTCATCGTGAGCGTGGGCTCGTCGACGTTCAGCATCGGCAGCGGCACCGGGCGCTCGATGTCGGTCAGGGTGACGCCGATGCCGATGTTCTCGATGCCGTTGATCAGCACGATGTCACCGGGGCCGGCTTCGGTGGCCTGCTGGCGCTCGAGGCCTTCGAACTTCAGGACCTGGTTCACGCGGGCATTGAACGGCGTGCTGTCGGGGCCGCTGTAAACGGCTACGTTCTGCATCGGTTTCAGCGTGCCCTGGTTGATGCGCCCGATGCCGATGCGGCCCACGTAAGTGGAGTAGTCCAAAGAGCAGATCTGCAGTTGCAGCGGCGCATCGGGCTCGCCGCCGTGCGCGGGCACGTGGCTCAGGATGGTGTCGAACAGCGGCCCGAGCGTGGTGCCGATCTCGCCCTGAGTCAGCGTCGCCCAGCCGTTCAGGCCGGACGCGAACACGACCGGGAAGTCGAGCTGCTCTTCGGTCGCGCCGAGCTTGTCGAACAGGTCGAAGGTGGCGTTGATGACGTAGTCGGCACGCGCACCCGGCCGGTCGACCTTGTTCACGACGACGATCGGCTTCAAGCCCAGCGCCAGCGCCTTCTTGGTCACGAAGCGCGTTTGCGGCATCGGGCCCTCGACGGCGTCGACCAGCAGCAGCACCGAGTCGACCATCGACAGCACGCGCTCGACCTCACCGCCGAAGTCAGCGTGGCCGGGGGTGTCGACGATGTTGACGTGCGTGCCCTTCCACTCGACCGCGCAGTTCTTCGACAAGATCGTGATGCCACGTTCCTTCTCGAGGTCGTTGTTGTCCATCACGCGTTCGGCGACCTTCTCGTTCTCGCGGAAGGTGCCGCTCTGGCGCAGCAGTTGGTCGACGAGCGTGGTCTTGCCGTGGTCGACGTGGGCAATGATGGCGATGTTGCGGATCTGTCTGGTCATGGTGAAGTACGGGTTGAGTTGACGCTTGTGGCGTCGAGAAGGCCTTGCACCTCCAGCGGGCTGAGCAGCCTGGTTGAAATGAGTTCACCGGCGGTGATGTGCGCACCGCCCAGAAAGGCTTTCGGTTCGGGGCCGTAGACGCGCACGTTGGGCGCGTCGGCCAGCTTCGTGCGGCGGCGCACACCGCTGAGAAAACGGCCCGCATCTTCCGTGCCGAGCCGCACCTCGGGCCAATCGGCCACGAGCGCATCGGCAGCGGCGAGTGCGGCGTCGCGTTCTTCTTCCGTCATCGCGGCCAGTTGGTCGAGCGTCAACGCGCGGTCCAGCGTCAATGCGCCGCTGCCGGTGCGGCGCAGGCCGGTGAGGTGCGCGCCGCAGCCGAGAGATGCGCCGATGTCTTCGGCCAGCGTGCGAATGTAGGTGCCCTTGCTGCATCGCACGTCGAGTTGCCACTCGTCATGTTCGCCGCCGACGATGGCAATGTTGTGAATCGTCACACTGCGCGGCTCGCGTTCGACGTCGATGCCGGCGCGGGCGTATTCATAGAGCGGCTTGCCATCACGCTTGAGCGCCGAATGCATCGGCGGCACCTGCTGGATCGGGCCGGTGAAGCGCGCACAGGCGGCCTCCACTTCGGCGCGGTTCACGTTCACGTCACGGCGCTGCAGCACCTCGCCTTCGGCATCGGCCGTGGTCGTGGTGACGCCGAGCTTCAGCGTGGCGAGGTAGCGCTTGTCGGCGTCCAGGCTGATCTGCGAGAACTTGGTGGCGGCGCCGAAGCACAGCGGCAGCAGGCCGGTGGCCAGCGGGTCGAGCGTGCCGGTGTGGCCGGCCTTCTCGGCACGGTACAGGCGCTTGGCCTTCTGCAACGCGTCGTTGCTCGACAGGCCGAGCGGCTTGTCGAGCAGCAGCACGCCGTGCACGGCGCGGCGTTGAATGCGAACGCGCTCATGGCCCTGCACGGCTCAGTCTTCCTTCGCCCGGGTGGCGTTGGCCTGGGCGATCAACGCGTTCAGTTCGGCGGCGCGCTCGGTGGTGCGGTCGAACTTGAAGTGCAGCGTGGGTACGGTGTGGATCTGCAGGCGTTTGAACAGGCTGTTGCGGATGAAGCCGGCCGCTTCGTTCAGTGCCAGTTCGCACTCGAGCGGGTTGCCGATCAGCACCGAGAACAGCACGGTCGCATGCGCGTAGTCGGCCGTGACCTCGACCGCGTTCACGGTGATCATGCCGACGCGCGGGTCTTTGAGGTCGCGCACGAGTTCGGCCACATCGCGCTGGATCTGGTCGGCCACGCGGAAACCGCGGTTGGGGATGGATCGTTTGTGTTTCATACGGACTCTCCAAACACAAACCCCGCCAGCTTTTCAGAAGGCGGGGTCAGTGGATGAGACCAAACCGCCTTATAGCGTTCGGGCAACTTCCTTCACCTCGAAGAACTCGAGCTGATCGCCCTCTTTGATGTCGTTGTAGTTCTTCAGCTTGATACCGCACTCGAAGCCGCTGGCCACTTCACGCACATCGTCTTTCAGGCGGCGCACCGACTCCACTTCACCGGTGTAGACGACGATGTTCTCGCGCAGCAGGCGGAAGCGCGCACCGCGGCGCACCAGGCCGGCCGTGACCATGGAGCCCGCCACGGTGCCGATCTTGGAGGCCACGAACACGGTGCGGATCTCGGCCGTGCCGATGACTTCTTCGCGCTGCTCGGGAGCCAGCATACCGGTCATCGCCAGCTTCACATCGTCGACCGAGTCGTAGATGATGTTGTAGTAGCGGATGTCGACGCCGTTGTTCTCGGCCAGCTTGCGCGAGCCGGCATCGGCCCGGGTGTTGAAACCGATGATCACGGCCTTCGAGGCAATGGCCAGGTTCACATCGGACTCGCTGATGCCGCCCACCGCCGCATGCACGATCTGCACCTTGACCTCGGCCGTGCTGAGCTTGAGCAGCGACTGCGCCAACGCTTCCTGCGAGCCCTGCACGTCGGCCTTGATGATGAGGGCGAGCGTCTGTGACGCGCCCTGCCCCATCGAGTCCATCAGGTTCTCGAGGTTCGCAGCCTGGCGCTTGGCCAGCTTCACGTCGCGGTACTTGCCCTGGCGGAAGGTCGCGATCTCGCGCGCACGGCGCTCATCGCCAAGCACCATGAACTCGTCGCCAGCCTGCGGCACTTCAGTCAAACCCTGAATCTCGACCGGGATCGACGGGCCGGCTTCGGCAATCGACTTGCCGTTTTCATCGAGCATCGCCCGAACCCGGCCGAAGCTTGAGCCCGCCAGCAGCACATCGCCGCGTTTCAAGGTGCCGCTTTGCACCAAAACGGTTGCAACCGGGCCCCGACCCTTGTCGAGCCGGGCTTCGATCACGAGGCCTTTGGCCATCGAATCCTTCGGCGCCTTGAGTTCCAGCACTTCGGCCTGCAGCAGCACTTGCTCGAGCAGCGTGTCGATACCGGCACCCGTGCGCGCCGAGACGCCCACGAACGGTGAGTCGCCGCCGAAGTCTTCCGGCACGACCTGCTCGGCCACCAGCTCCGACTTCAAGCGCTCGAGGTTGGCTTCCGGCTTGTCGATCTTGTTCATCGCAACCACGATGGGCACGCCCGCCGCCTTCGCGTGGGCAATCGCTTCCTTGGTCTGCGGCATCACGCCGTCGTCGGCTGCCACCACCAGGATCACGATGTCGGTCGCCTTCGCACCGCGCGCACGCATGGCCGTGAAGGCCGCGTGACCCGGCGTGTCGAGGAAGGTGATCATGCCGCGCGGCGTATCGACGTGATAGGCCCCGATGTGCTGCGTGATGCCACCCGCCTCACCGGCCGCCACCCGCGAGGTGCGGATGTAGTCGAGCAGCGAGGTCTTGCCGTGGTCGACGTGACCCATGACCGTCACGACCGGTGCGCGCGGCAGCGATTCGTGGCTGGCATCGGCCTCGACGTCTTCGAGGAATGCATCGGGGTCATCGAGCTTGGCAGCCAGCGCGGTGTGGCCCATCTCTTCGACCACGATCATCGCGGTCTCCTGGTCGAGCTGCTGGTTGATCGTGACCATCTGGCCCAGCTTCATCAACTGCTTGATGACCTCGGACGCCTTCACCGACATCTTGTGTGCGAGGTCAGCAACGCTGATGGTCTCGGGCACGTGCACTTCCTGCACCTGAACTTCGGTCGGGGCATTGAAGTTCGACGGCGCGCTGTCGTTGCGGTCGCCACGGCGGCCGGTGCGCGGCGCGCGCCAGCCCGGGCGGCCGGCACCCGCCGGCGCACGCGCGCCCGGCTTGAGGGCGCTGCGCTTCTTGGCGTCGTCGGCCCAGCTCGATGAAAGCTTCTCGGACTTGACGGCCTTCTTGTCGCCCGGCTTGGCCACCGCCGTCGTACCCGGAGCACCCGGCGCGCCGACCTTCTTGTGGATCGTGCCTTTGATTTCAACCGCTGCCGGCTTCACTTCTTCGGGCTTCTTCGCGACCATCACCTTCTTCGGCGCGTTCATCATTTCGCGAATCGCGCGCGCTTCCGCTTCTGCAGCCTGGCGGCGCTTGGCCAGGTCGGCGGCGCGTTGAGCTTCCTCGTTCACGACGTCGGCGGCCTTGACCACACGCAGCACCGGTTTCGGCGGCTCGACCGGCGCAACAGGCGCAGCCACAACGGGCGCAACCGCCACGGCGGGCGGCGGCTCGACAGCTTGCGGCTCGGCCTTCGCCGCAGCATCTGCCTTGAGCTTCGCGTTCGACTTGGTCTCGACCCGCGCGCCGATCTTCGGCTTGTTTGCGGTGGCCAGCGCCGCTGCCGCGAGCGCTGCGGCGGCTGCTTCGGCGGCAGCACTTTCGGCGGCTTCGCGGGCACGGGCTTCGGCGGCCTCGCGGTCACGCGCTTCCTGCTCTTCGCGCAGGCGGCGCTTTTCCGCCAGGTCTTCCTCTTGCTGGCGCAGCAGCGCAGCCTGGGCGTGCGCTTCTTCTTCGCGGCGCGCCAGTTCGGCGTCTTCCTGCGCAGAGTCGGCCGCGTCATCGCCACCCGCCGGCACGTCGTCGCGCTTGATGAAGGTGCGCTTCTTGCGCACTTCCACCTGGATGGTTCGGGCCTTGCCGCTCGAGTCGGCCTGCTTGATCTCGCTGGTCGACTTGCGCGTCAGCGTGATCTTCTTGCGCTCGGCGCCCGGCACGGTGCCGTGCGTGGCGCGCAGGTGGTCGAGCAAGCGTTCCTTGTCGGACTCGGTCAGCGCGTCGTCCGTCGACGCCTTGCCGACGCCGGCGGACTGCAGCTGCTCCAGCAGCGCTGCCGCAGAGCGGTTCAGCTCGGCGGCGAGTTGGGCGACGGTAGTCGTTGCCATGTGTGTGCGTTCCTTGCGGGTTCTAGCGGTGTGCGGGCGTGTGGGGCGTGCGGGGCGTGCGAGTCTCGGCGGGGCGAGTCAGCGTCAGGCGGTGAACCAATGTTCACGAGCCTTCATGATGATGGCCTTGGCCTGCTCTTCTTCGACAGCGGAGATCTCGACCAGTTCGTCAACAGCCAGGTCGGCGAGGTCGTCGCGGGTGTGAATGCCGCCGGCTGCGAGCTTCTCGATCAGCTCGGGCGACAAGCCTTCGAGGTCGCGCAGGTCTTGCGACACATCGCCCACGCCTTCTTCCTTGGCGAGCTCCATCGTCAGCAGCGCGTCCTTGGCGCGGGTGCGCAGCTCGTTCACGGTGTCTTCGTCGAAGCTCTCGATCTCGAGCATTTCCTGCATCGGCACGTAGGCCACTTCTTCGAGGCTCGCAAAGCCCTCGGCGATCAGGATGTCGGCGACTTCGGCATCAACGTCGAGCTTGTCGATGAAGAGCTTGCGCACGTGGTCCGACTCGGACGCCTGCTTCGTGGCCGACTCTTCCGCCGTCATGATGTTGATGCGCCAGCCCGTCATCTCGGACGCGAGGCGCACGTTCTGCCCGCCGCGGCCGATGGCGATGGCCAGGTTCTCTTCGTCGACCACCACGTCCATCGCGTGGCGTTCTTCATCGACCACGATCGACTGCACGTTCGCCGGCGCAAGCGCACCGATCACGAACTGCGCCGGGTCTTCCGACCACAGCACAATGTCGACGCGTTCACCGGCCACTTCGTTCGTGACGGCATTGACGCGCGAGCCGCGCACGCCGACGCAGGTGCCGATGGGGTCGACGCGCTTGTCGTGCGAGACCACCGCGATCTTGGCGCGCGAGCCTGGGTCACGGGCGCAGGACTTGATCTCGAGCAGGCCCTGTTCGATCTCGGGCACCTCTTGCGCGAACAGCTCGATCATGAAGCCCGGTGCGCTGCGCGACAGCAGAATCTGCGGGCCGCGCAAGGTGGTGTCGACCTCGGCGATGTAGGCACGCACGCGGTCGCCGCTGCGCAGGTTCTCTTTCGGGATCATTTCGCTGCGGCGCAAGCGGCCTTCGATCCGGCCTTGCTCGACGATCACGTCGCCCTTGTCGAGGCGCTTGACCGTGCCGACGAAGATCTTCTCGCCGCGCGACAGGAAGTCGGACAGCAACTGCTCGCGCTCAGCGTCGCGGATCTTCTGCAGGATCACCTGTTTCGCGGCCTGCGCGCCGATCCGGCCGATGGGCACCGAATCAACGGCTTCCTCGATGTAGTCACCCTCTTCGAGCTCGGGGTCGTCCAGGCGCTCGCGCGCTTCGGTCAACAACTCTTCGGCGTCGGGGTTTTGCAGGCCGGCCGAGTCAGGCACGACGAGCCAGCGGCGGAAGGTTTCGTACTCGCCGTTGGAACGGTCAACCGACACGCGCATATCGACCTCGCCGCCATGCAGCTTCTTCGAGGCCGATGCAAGCGCGGCTTCAACAGCGCCGAACACCACTTCGAGGTCAACGCTCTTCTCACGCGAAATCGCGTCCACAAAGTCAAGCAAATCGCGGTTCATTGAATACGGCCTCCGTCAATCTCGTCATGCAAATGCGCACCCTGCGCAGGGGTGGGCTTCGGTGCCGCGCCAGCCGCATCGGCAAGGCGGCGCCCCTTGAAGTCGACCACTGGCACCAGGCGCGCTTCGCGCACTTCGTCCAGTGAAAAATCCAGTGCCGTGCCGGCAGATTCGGCATCGGGCTCAGCGGCCAATTCGGCGTCAGCCGCAGGCACGCCTTGCTTGGCCGCACGCTTTGTGGCGCGGGTGTCGGCCCGCAGGTCTTCGGCCAGCACCAACCGCCAGCCCTCGCCCAGCGCCTGCAATTCACCGCGGTATTTCTTGCGGCCCTTGAACGGCAGCTTCAGCGTGATCTCGATCTGCTCGCCGGCAAACCGGGTGTAGTCAGCGGCCTTCTTCAGCGGCCGGTCGAGCCCGGGCGATGACACTTCCAGGCGCTCGTAAGAACAACCTTCGACTTCGAGCAGGTGCTGCAGTTGGCGCGTGACCTTTTCGCAGTCGTCAACGGTGATGAACTCGCCGAGCTTCGATTCGGGCAACTGGTCGATCAGCACGCGCAGCAACCCGCCGGCGCCCTTTTCGGCGTCAACGAGCTCATAGCCCAAGCCAGTCACCGTGGTTTCGACCGCAGCCTGCCAGTTCATCAAAAGTCGCGTCCGTCCAGTCTTTGGGTTGCGCACTGGGTCGTGCACAAATACCGTGTTCAAAAGCGTTCAGCCAAAAAAAATGGGCTGGAAGAATCCGCCCAATCATTCGGCGCCTGTCAAAAGCCCGGTATGAAAACCGAGCCCAAGTCATTCGCCAAGCAGCTTTCTAGCAAAACCAGGATTGTACTCCGGGCCCGTGACAACAGCAATACGGTGCAAAGCGCCACCGGGAAGGAGGCCGGCCGGGTGCGAGAATCCGGCCCGACCCAACCGACGGAGCCACCATGGGATTTCTTGCCGGCAAGCGCCTGCTGATCACGGGCGTACTTTCGAACCGCTCGATCGCCTACGGCATCGCTCGCGCCTGCCACCGCGAAGGTGCCGAACTGGCCTTCAGCTATCAGGGCGAGCGCTTCAAGCCGCGCGTCTCCGAGTTCGCAGCCGAATTCGGCTCGTCACTGGTCTACGACTGCGACGTGGCCAGCGACGAGCAGATCAACGCCATGTTCGCCGATCTCGCCAAGGCGTGGCCCGAGTTCGACGGCCTGGTGCACTCGATTGGCTTCGCCCCGAAAGAGGCCATCGCCGGCGACTTTCTCGAAGGCCTGTCGCGCGAGTCGTTCCGCATTGCCCACGACATTTCGAGCTACAGCTTTCCGGCGCTGGCCAAGGCCGCAGCGCCGCGCCTGCGCGCCGGTTCGGCGCTGCTGACGCTCACGTATCTGGGCGCGCTGCGCAGCATGCCCAGCTACAACACCATGGGCCTGGCCAAGGCCTCACTCGAAGCCAGCGTGCGCTACCTCGCCGCAGCGCTCGGCCCAAAGGGCGTTCGCGTGAACGGGATTTCGGCCGGCCCGATCAAGACGCTGGCGGCGTCGGGCATCAAGGGCTTCGGCAAGATGCTCGAAGCGTCGAGCCATTCGCCGCTGGGCCGCAACGTGACGATCGACGACGTGGGCAACGCCGCCGCCTTCCTGCTGTCGGATCTGGCGGCGGGCATCACGTCGGAGATCACCTATGTGGACGGCGGCTTCAGCCAGGCAGCGCTCGGTACCATGAACGACGGCTGAGGCCGAGCACCACTCAATGCGCGGGCCTTCGGGCCCGCGCGGCGTTTCGGGGCCTGCCGGTCTCAGTCACGCACGCAGTCGACGAAGTAGCCGTGGGTCTCGGAATCTCCGTCGGATTCGACCAGCCCGTGCACGTCGGTGTCGAAGCCCGGGAACGCCGCATTGAACTCGCGCGTGAACTTCAGGTAGTCAACGATCTTCTTGTTGAAGCGCTCGCCCGGGATCAGCAACGGAATGCCCGGCGGGTACGGCGTGAGCAGTGAGGTCGTGATGCGCCCTTCGAGGTCGTCGATCGGCACGCGTTCGGTCTTGCGGTGGGCGATGTAGGCGAACGCGTCGCTCGGCTTCATCGCAGGTTGCAGGTCGGACAGGTACATCTCGGTGGTCAGCCGCGCGATGTCGCCCTTCGCGTACATCTCGTGGATCGCCTGGCTGAGGTCGCGCAGGCCCATGCGTTCGTAGCGCGGGTGCGCCGCGCAGAACTCCGGCAGGATCCGCCACAGCGGCTGGTTGCGGTCGTAGTCGTCCTTGAACTGCTGCAGCGCAGTGAGCAGCGTGTTCCAGCGGCCCTTGGTGATGCCGATGGTGAACATGATGAAAAACGAGTAGAGGCCCGTCTTCTCGACGATCACGCCGTGCTCGGCGAGGAACTTCGTGACGATGCTCGCCGGAATGCCGGTGTCGGCGAACTTGCCCGACATGTCCATGCCCGGCGTGATGATCGTGCACTTGATCGGGTCGAGCAGGTTGAAGCCATCGGCCAGCTCGCCGAAGCCGTGCCATTTGGCGCCGGCCTTCAGCACCCATTCGCTGCTCTTGCCGATGCCCTCGGCCGCGATCTTGTCCGGCCCCCAGACCTTGAACCACCAGTCCTTCTTGCCGTAGTCCTTCTCGACCTTGCGCAGGGCGCGCCGGAAGTCCAGCGACTCGGTAATGCTTTCTTCAACCAACGCCGGGCCGCCCGGCGCTTCCATCATGGCCGCAGCCACGTCGCAGCTCGCGATGATCGCGTACTGCGGGCTCGTGGAGCTGTGCATCAGGTAGGCCTCGTTGAAGAGGTGCCGGTCGAGCTTGCGCTCGGTCGAGTCCTGCACCAGCACCTGCGAGGCCTGGCTGATGCCTGCCAGCAGCTTGTGCGTGGACTGCGTCGCGAACACGAGTTGGTCCTTCGGGCGCTGGCGGTTCTTGCCCATCGAATGGAACACGCCGTAGAACTTGTGGAACGCGGCGTGGGGCAGCCAGGCCTCGTCGAAGTGCAGCGTGTCGATGTAGCCGTCGAGCGTGTGCTTGATGGTCTCGGTGTTGTAGAGCACGCCGTCATAGGTGCTCTGGGTGAGCGTGAGGATGCGCGGCTTGACCGTCTTCGCGTCCACGCCCTTGAGCAGCGGGTTGGCTGCGATCTTCTTCTTGATGGCGGCGGGCGAGAACTCGCTCTGCGGGATCGGACCGATGATGCCGTAGTGGTTGCGCGTGGGCCGCAGGAACACCGGCACCGCGCCGGTCATGATGATCGCGTGCAGGATCGACTTGTGGCAGTTGCGGTCCACCACCACCACGTCGCCCGGCGCCACCGCGTGGTGCCACACCATCTTGTTGCTGGTGCTGGTGCCGTTGGTCACGAAGAAGCAGTGGTCGGCGTTGAAGATGCGCGCAGCGTTGCGTTCGCTCTGCGCGATGGGGCCGGTGTGGTCGAGCAACTGACCGAGCTCGTCGACGCTGTTGCACACGTCGGCACGCAGCATGTTCTCACCGAAAAATTGGTGGAACATGCGCCCCACCGGGCTCTTCAGGAACGCCACGCCGCCGCTGTGACCGGGGCAGTGCCATGAGTACGAACCGTCTTGCGCGTAGTCGACCAGCGCCTTGAAGAACGGCGGTGCCAGGCCGTCCATGTAGCTCTTGGCCTCGCGGATGATGTGGCGCGCCACGAACTCGGGCGTGTCCTCGAACATGTGGATGAAGCCGTGCAACTCGCGCAATATGTCGTTCGGCAGGTGCTGCGAGGTGCGCGTTTCGCCATACAGGTAGATCGGCACCTCGGAGTTCTTGAAGCGAACCTCTTCGATGAACTTGCGCAGGTTCAGCACCGCCGGGTCGAGTTCAGGGCCGGGCGTAAATTCTTCGTCGTCGATCGACAGGATGAAGGCGCTGGCGCGGCTTTGCTGCTGCGCGAACTGGCTCAGGTCACCATAGGTCGTGGCGCCGAGCACCTCGAAGCCTTCCTTCTCGATGGCCGCCGCCAGCGCCCGGATGCCCAGGCCGGACGTATTCTCCGAGCGGAAATCTTCGTCGATGATGACAATGGGAAAGTTGAAACGCAGCATGGGCAAACCTCGGCAGATGCAGACAGGGCCAATCGAAAGAGCGCGAAGTGTAGGGCCGGAAGAGTGGCGTGCCCGACACGCGCCTACACTGCCCGCACGGCTTGCACTGAAAGGAATTCGAATGCGCAAAACCCCCGCTTCCCCGCTGGCCGTTCGAGCGTAGCCATGGCCTTCAATGTGCTTGGCACGGCGCTGATGCCTTGCTCCTACGACCCGCTGACCGGCTTCTTCCGTGACGGTTGCTGCAACACCGCGGAAGACGATACGGGCAGCCACGTGATCTGCGTGAAAGTGACCGCCGAGTTCCTCAACTACTCTGCCCGTCGCGGCAACGACCTCGTCACGCCGAGGCCCGAATACCGTTTTCGCGGCCTTGTGGCCGGCGACCGCTGGTGCCTGTGCGCGCTGCGCTGGCGCGAGGCTTTCGATGCCGGCGTGGCGCCTGCTGTGGTGCTCGAGTGCACCCACGAGCGCGCGCTCGACTTCGTTCCGCTGGCCACACTGCGCGCCCACGCCCTCCATATCGCGTAAGTTAAACTCGCAGGCTTCGGAGAGGTGGATGAGCGGTTTAAGTCGCACGCCTGGAAAGCGTGTGGGGGCTAATAACCCCCCGCGGGTTCGAATCCCGCCCTCTCCGCCACGTTGGGGATAAAACCATGACGATTCAACGCATCAGCAGCGGCTCGACCGAGGGCTATCAGGTGCGGGTCGGGCCCCGCCACGCGACGCAGACCAAGTTCTTTGCCGTGCGCAAGTACGGCGGTGTGCGCAAGGCGCTTGCGCAGGCCAAGGCCGCAGAGGCCACCATGCAGCTGCATGCGCTGCCCACCGCGTCCCGCACCGGCCCGCGCACCCAGTGCCCGTCCAACAACACCAGCGGCGTGGTCGGCATTCGCCCGCGCTACGCGGTGTTTGCCGACCACCCCTACCTTTACTTCGTGGCCTCGTGGCGCGAAGGTGGGCAAGCCTGTTCCACCGCCTTTTCGGCCCACAAGCATGGCTTGCTGACGGCCCTCAAGATGGCGATGGACCGGCGCGAGAAGGCCACCGGCGTTCCGTCCGAGCTGACACCGCGCCAGGCCTGGCAGCGCATGAAGCACCTGCTGGCGGAGCACGTCGGCTGACTGCCGCAGGCCGCTGCTGCAACGCGGCCGCGCTATCGGTCTGCCGGTTGTCAGCCTTTGGCGGTTGCCAGGATGGCGTCATACAGCGTCATGTACTGACGCGCCGCGCCACCCCAGGAAAAGTCTTGCGCCATGCCGCGCAGCATCAGTTGCTGCCAAGTGTCGCTGCGCTTGAAGAGCGTCGCGGCGCGTTGCATGGCGCCTTCCAGTGCGGTGGCCGTGGCGGCATCGAACGTGAAGCCGGTCGCATGGTCGGTGGCCACCGCATCGTCGTTGGCATCTACCACGGTGTCGGCCAGCCCGCCGACACGCCGCACCAGCGGCACGGTGCCGTAGCGCAGGCCGTAGAGCTGGGTGAGGCCACAAGGCTCGAACCGTGACGGCACGAGGATCACATCCGCGCCGCCGATCAAACGGTGGGCGAAGACCTCGTCATAGCCGATGCGTACCGCCACCTGCGACGGGTGCGCCTTGGCCGCCGCAACGAACGCTGCCTCTAGCGCCGGGTCCCCGGTGCCCTGCAAGGCCAGTTGCGCGCCGCTGCGCAAGAGCGCCGGAAGCGCGGCAAGCACCAGGTCCAGCCCTTTTTGCGACGTGAGGCGGCTGACCACGCCGTAGAGCAGCGCGGCAGGGCTCGTGGCCAGCCCCAGCTCGGCTTGCAGTGCCGCCTTGCACAGCGCCTTGCGGCCCAGTTGCGCGGCCGAGTAGCGTGCCGCAAGCGCAGTGTCTTTGGCGGGGTCCCAGACCTCGCCGTCGACGCCGTTGAGCACGCCGCTCACGTCGGCACCCCGCCCGCGGATGACGCCGTCGAGTCCGAACCCGAACTCTTGCGTCGCCATCTCGCGCGCATAGGTCGGGCTGACCGTCGTCACGCGCCCGGCGAACTTCAGGCCCGCCTTCATGAACGACAGTTGCTGGTGGTACTCGAGTGCGCTGGCGGCCATGAAACGCGATGGCAAGCCGAGCAGCGGGAAGTCACCGCTCGGGAACAAGCCCTGGTAGGCGAGGTTGTGCACCGTGAAGACCGACGCCGCCTGCGTGGGCGGGTGCGCCGCCATGTACGCGCACGCCATGCCGGCGTGCCAGTCGTGGGCGTGCATCACGTCGGGCTGCCAGGCCCGGTCGAGCTCACCGGCCGCCAGGTGGGCGCCCACCCAACCGAGCAACGCAAAGCGCTGCAGGTTGTCGGCCCACTCGGCGCCGGTGCCGTCTTGATAGGGGCTGCCGGCACGGCGGTAGAGGTAGGGCGCATCGACCACGTAAGCCGGCACGTGGCTGTAGGGCATCTGGCCGAGCCGCAAGGTCACGCGCCCCGCGCCGAACACCGGGCCGATCTCGCACACGGTCTTCTGGTGCAGCACCGCGTCGGCAATGGCCGGCAGGCCGGGCAACAGCAGGCGCACATCGGCGCCCTGCCCGATCAGCGCCTGCGGCAATGCGCCGAGCACATCGGCCAGGCCGCCGGTCTTGACGAGCGGGAAGATCTCGGCCGCAACGTGAAGAACCCTCATACCCTCGTCAACGCGTCCAGCATCTCGCGGGTCACGAGCGTGATGCCGTTTTCCGAGCGGTAGAAGCGTTGCGCATCGACCGCTGCGTCTTCGCCGATCACCATGCCGTCGGGGATGACGCAGCCGCGGTCGATGACCGTGCGGTGCAGCCGCGCACGCCGGCCGACAACCACTTCGGGCAGCAACACCGACCAGCTGACCGAGGAGTGCGAATGCACCCGCACGCTCGAGAACAGTACCGAGCGGTGCACCGAGCCCGAGACGATGCAGCCGCCCGACACCATCGACTCGATGGCCGTGCCGCGCCGGTCGGGCTGGTCATGCACGAACTTGGCCGGCGGCAGCTGCATCTGGTAGGTCGAGATCGGCCAGCGCGTGTCGTAGAGGTTGAGCAAGGGGTCGGTGGCGGTGAGGTCGATGTTCGCGTCCCAGTACGCATCGATGGTGCCCACGTCGCGCCAATACGGCTCTTCGTTGCGGCGCGTGCCGACGGCACTCAGCTCGAACGGGTGCGCCGCCGCGTGGCCGTTCTTGACGGCACGCGGGATGATGTCTTTGCCGAAGTCGTGGCTGGAATCGGGGTCGTTGATGTCACGCTCCAGCTCTTTGTAGAGGTAGCGCGCATTGAAGATGTAGATGCCCATGCTCGCGAGCGAACGCGTCGGGTCGCCGGGCATCGGCGGCGGGTCCGCCGGCTTCTCGACGAACTCGGTGATGAGGTGGTTGGCGTCCACCGCCATCACGCCGAACGCGCTGGCCTCATGGCGCGGCACCGAGATGCAACCGACGGTGCAGTCACGGCCCTTCGCCACGTGGTCGGCCAGCATCAGCGCGTAGTTCATTTTGTAGATGTGATCGCCGGCCAGCACCACGATGTAGTCGGCGCCGTAGCTCGCGAGGATGTCCTGGTTCTGATACACGGCATCGGCGGTGCCGCGGTACCAGCTCTCGTCGTCAGTGCGTTGCTGAGCCGGCAGCAGATCGACGAATTCGTTCATCTCGCTCTTCAGAAAGCCCCAGCCACGCTGCACATGGCGCAGCAGGCTGTGCGACTTGTACTGGGTGATCACGCCGATGCGGCGGATGCCCGAGTTCAGGCAGTTGGACAGCGCGAAGTCGACGATGCGGAACTTGCCGCCGAAATACACCGCCGGCTTGGCTCGCCGATCGGTCAGGCTCTTCAGCCGGCTGCCGCGCCCGCCGGCCAGCACCAGGGCCACGGTTCGCTTCGGCAAATCGAAACTCAGGGCGAGTTCATCGGGGGTCATGCGGGGGTCTCCTTGCGCGATTGCTTCCAATGTGCCTGATGCGGCACGTTGCCAGTGTGGCCGCAATCAGGCCAGCCGGCACCGGCTGGGAAACCCGAATGTTCGTAACCCGGCTGTTATTCGGGCCGCCTGCCGGGCGCGAAAATTGCGAACATGCCGGGCGTGCATGTGCCACCCGATGCGACACTGCCGGCGCTGCTGGCCCACCGCCCGGACGGTCGCCCGAACGACTGCCCACACCATTACCGCGAGATCAGCCGAGGAAACCGACCGATGCCCACCCACTTGCCCTCGCCCCACAGCCTTGCCGACCGCATTGACGATCAACTTCTCGACCTCGTCGGCGTGACGCCGGCCGATGCGGTGCCTACCGAGCTGATGCAGGCCGTCTCGCAAGTGGCGCGCGAGCAGTTGTCCAACCGCTGGGTCGAGACGCAGGCCGCCAACCGGGCCGCCAAGGCGCGCCGCGTGTACTACCTGTCGATGGAGTTCCTGATGGGCCGCACGCTGGGCAATGCGCTGGCCGCGCTCGACCTGCAAGGCGACGCCGCGCAGGCCATGGCGGCGCGCGCCCACCGCCTCGAAGACGTCGCCGATACCGAGCCCGACGCGGCGCTCGGCAACGGTGGCCTCGGCCGGCTGGCGGCGTGCTTTCTGGACTCGATGGCGACACTCGGGCTGCCCTCGTTCGGCTACGGCATCCGCTACGAGTACGGCATGTTCGCGCAGGAGATCAAGCGCGGCTGCCAGGTCGAACACCCCGACCCGTGGCTCGAAGACGGCACCGCCTGGGAGTTCCCGCGCGCCGGCATCACTTACCCCGTGCACTTTGGCGGCTGGGTCGAGCACAGCCAGGTGGGCGGCGTGGACCGGGCGCTGTGGCGCCCGAGCGCAGAGGTCGCTGCCAAGGCCTTCGACATGGTGATCCCCGGCAGCGGCACCGCAAAGGTCAGCACGCTGCGGCTCTGGAAGGCGGCCGCACCCGCCCACATCGACCTGAACGCCTTCAACACTGGCGACTACGCCCGCGCTGCCAGTGCAAAGAACGAGTACGAGAACATCTCGTGGGTGCTGTACCCGAACGACAGCACGCCGGCCGGCCGCGAGCTGCGCCTGCGGCAGGAATACTTCTTCGTTGCCGCTTCGCTGCAAGACCTGGTCAAGCGCCACCTCGCCGAGCACGCCACGATGGCCAACCTGGCCGACAAGGTGGCCATTCACCAGAACGACACGCACCCCGCCATCGGTGTGTCCGAGCTGATGCGCCTGCTGTGCGATGAGCACGGCATGCCGTGGGCGGCGGCGTGGGCCATGTGCGGGCGGGTGTTCTCGTACACCAATCACACCTTGATGCCCGAGGCGCTCGAAACCTGGCCCGTGGCGCTGATGCAGCAGGTGTTGCCACGCCACCTCGAGATCATCTTCCGCATCAACCAGGAACTACTCGACATGGCCGCGCAGCACCGCCCTGGCGATGCGGGGTTTCTTGCACGCCTGTCGCTCATCGACGAGAGCGGCGAGCGCCGTGTGCGCATGGCCAACCTGTCGATCGTGGGCAGCCACAAGGTCAACGGGGTGTCGGCGCTGCACTCCGAATTGCTGGTGCAGACGATCTTCCGTGACTTCGCGAGCCTGTGGCCCGAGCGCTTCACGAACATGACCAACGGGGTCACGCCGCGCCGCTGGTTGGCGCAGGCGAACCCGGACTTGTCGGCCTTGCTCGACCGCACGCTCGGCACCGCGTGGCGCAGTGACCTCGACGCGCTTGCGGGGCTGCGTGATCACGCCGGCTCGGCGGCGTTTCGGGCCGAGTTCACGGCGGTCAAGCGCGCCAACAAGGCGCGCCTGGCGGCGTTGATCGAGCGCCGCTGCGGGGTGCGGGTGAATGCCGACAGCCTGTTCGACGTGCAGGTCAAACGCATCCACGAATACAAACGGCAACTGCTCAACGTGCTGCACGCCGTGACGCGCTACCACGCGATCCTGGCGAACCCGCAGGTCGACTGGGTGCCGCGCACGATCATCTTCGCGGGCAAGGCAGCGTCGAGCTATGCGACTGCGAAGAACATCATCCGGCTCATCCACGACGTGGGCACGGTCGTCAACAACGACCCGCGCATCGGTGCCCGCCTGAAGGTGGTGTTCATCCCGAACTACGGCGTCTCGGTGGCCGAAACCATCATGCCCGGAGCCGACCTGTCGGAGCAGATCTCGACCGCCGGCACCGAGGCATCGGGCACCGGCAACATGAAGCTCGCGCTCAACGGTGCGTTGACCATCGGCACCGACGACGGCGCCAACATCGAGATCCGCCAGGCGGTGGGTGACGACAACATCTTCATCTTCGGTCTGAAGACGCCCGAGGTGCTGGCGCTGCGCCAGAGCGGCTACCAGCCGATGCGCTACTACGAAGGCAACCCGGCGCTGAAGGCGGTGCTCGACGCGATCAGCGGCGGCCAGTTCTCGCCCGAAGAGCCGGGGCGCTATCGCGGCCTCGTCGACTCCCTGCTCTGGGGTGGCGACCACTACCTGCTGCTGGCCGACTATGCCTCGTACGTGGCCACGCAGGACCGAGTCGATGCGCTGTACCGCCTGCCCGAGCAATGGGCACAGCGGGCAATTGCCAACGTGGCCGGCATGGGCGCGTTTTCGTCCGACCGCACGATCCGCGAGTACGCCAAGCACATCTGGAACGTGCTGCCTGAAGCCGGTTGAGGCGGCGTCTTTCAACTGCTTTGGTTGACTGAATTGCTACGATCCAACCCATCCTCAACCCGGACCCGACCCATGCTGACGGACCGTGACATCGAGCTGCTTTGCACGGCCAGCCACGGCGACCCGTTCGCCGTGCTCGGTGTGCATGCCGACGACGCGGGTCACTTGTGGCTGCGCGCGATGCTGCCCGGCGCCGTGCAGGTGGCCGTACTCGATGCGACCACCGGTGACCTGATCGGCACCCTCACGCGGCGCCATGCCGACGGTTTGTTCGAAGGCGCACTCGCTACCAGCGCGCGCCCCAACTACCGGCTGCAGGTGCGCTGGAGCGACGGCAGCTCGGCCATCGTCGATGACCCGTACCGCTTCCCGCCGGTGCTCGGCGAACTCGACGTCTGGCTGCTCGGCGAAGGCTCGCACCGCCGTGCCTACGAAGCGCTCGGCGCCGCGCTGCGTGTGATGGAGGGCGTGCCCGGTACCAGCTTTGCGGTGTGGGCGCCGAATGCATCGCAGGTCAGCGTGGTCGGTGACTTCAACGTGTGGGACGCACGGCGCCACCCGATGCGCGTGCGGCGTGAATGCGGCGTGTGGGAAATCTTCATCCCCGCTGTCGGTGCTGGCGCACGCTACAAGTATCAGATCCGTGACCGGTCCGGCACGCTGCTGCCGCAGAAGGCAGACCCGTACGCGCTGCAATGCGAATTGCGCCCCGCGACTGCGAGCGTCGTCGCGCGCATGCCGTCGCTCGCCCCGCCCTCCACTGCCCGCCAGCAGGCGAATGCGCTCGATGCGCCGGTGAGCATCTACGAAGTCCACCTCGGCTCATGGCGGCGGAAGGTCGAGGATGGCAACCGGTTCCTGACCTGGCAGGAACTGGCAGACACGCTGCTGCCGTATGCCGTGGACATGGGGTTCACCCACATCGAGCTGATGCCGGTCAGCGAGCACCCGTTCGATGGCTCATGGGGCTACCAGCCGATCGGCCTGTACGCCCCCACAGCGCGCTTCGGTGACGCGATGGGGTTCCGCCGCTTCGTGGACCGTTGCCATGCGCTCGGCCTGGGCCTGCTGCTCGACTGGGTGCCCGCGCACTTCCCGAGTGACGCGCACGGCCTGGCCAACTTCGACGGAACGCACCTGTACGAATACGCTGACCCGCGCGAGGGCTTCCATCAGGACTGGAACACGCTGATCTACAACTTCGGCCGCACCGAGGTCTGCAACTTCCTGGTCGCGAATGCGCTGTATTGGTTGGAGCGCTACAACGTGGACGGCCTGCGTGTCGATGCCGTGGCGTCGATGCTCTACCGCGACTACAGCCGCAACGCCGGCGAATGGGTGCCCAACCAGCACGGCGGGCGCGAGAACCTGGAAGCCATCGAATTCCTGCGCCGCATGAACCTGGTGGTGGGCACCGAACGCACGCAGGCGATCACGCTGGCCGAAGAGTCGACCTCGTTCCCGATGGTGTCTCGGCCGACCTACGCGGGCGGTCTGGGCTTTCACTACAAATGGAACATGGGCTGGATGCACGACACGCTGGTCTACATGCAGCGCGACCCGGTGCACCGCCAGCATCACCATGACGAGCTGACCTTCAGCCTCGTCTATGCCTTCAACGAGAACTTCGTGCTGCCGCTGTCCCACGATGAGGTGGTTCATGGCAAGGGCTCGATGCTCACCAAGATGCCCGGTGACCGCTGGCAGAAGTTCGCGAACCTGCGCGCCTACTACGGCTACATGTTCGGCCACCCCGGCAAGAAGCTCCTGTTCATGGGCTGCGAGTTCGCGCAGGAGCGCGAATGGACGCATGACCAAAGCCTCGACTGGCACCTGCTCGATGACCCGATGCACGAAGGCATGCGCCGCCTCGTCGCCGACCTGAACCACCTGTACCGCGCAACGCCCGCGCTGTACGAACGCGACTTCGTCCCCGAAGGCTTCGAGTGGATCGAAGCGCACGACGCGCGCAGCAGCGTGCTGAGCTTCATCCGAAGAGGCGCGCAGCATGACGCCCTCATCGTGGTGGTGTGCAACTTCACGCCCGCAGTGCACCGCGGTTTCGTGCTCGGTGTGCCGAACGAAGGCACCTACCGCGAATGCCTGAACACCGACTCGACGCACTACGGCGGCAGCAACGTGGGCACGCCACTCGGCGTGGCCACCGCGCGGCGCGTGGGTTGCAACGGGCGGCCCCACTCCATCGTCATCGACCTCCCACCGCTCGCCACGGTGTTCTTCACATGGACGCCGTGACACCGGTTGGTGAGCACACTGCCAGCCCCGCCCCACGCACCGGGCAAGCCATGCGGCTGACCGAAGGCAGGCCGTGGCCGATGGGTGCGCACTGCGACGCGGGTGGGGTCAACTTCGCCGTGTTCTCGGCGCATGCCCACGCGATCGACCTTTGCGTGTTCGATGCCGAAGGCACCCATGAAATCGCCCGAGTGCGCCTGCCCGGGCGCAGCGGCGATGTGTGGCATGGCCACCTGGCGGACGCCGGCCCAGGGCTTGTGTACGGCCTGCGCGCGCACGGGCCGTGGCGGCCGGACCGGGGGCACCGCTTCAACCCGATGAAGCTGCTGCTCGACCCTTATGCGCGCGAAATCGTCGGCCAGTTCGATTGGGCCGACGAACATTTCGCGGCCGACCGCCAGCACCCTCGGCAAATGGACATGCGCGACAACGCACCACGCGCGTTGAAGGCGCGCGTCACGCACGACGCGTTCGACTGGCAGGGCGACCACCCGCCGCGCACGCCGCTGGCCGACAGCGTGATCTATGAGGCACACGTCAAGGGCTTTTCACGCCTGAACCCGGCGCTTCCCGAGGCACTGCGTGGCACCTTTTCCGGGCTGGCGCATCCGGCCTCGATCAAGCACCTCCAAGGTCTGGGCGTCAGCGCCGTGAGCCTGTTGCCCGTGCACCAGCATGTCGACGAAGAGCGGTTGGTGAAGCTCGGCCTGGGCAACTACTGGGGCTACAACACGATCGGCTTCTTCTGCCCCGACCCGCGCTTTGCCAGCGGCGCCGTTGCACACATTCGCGACGAGTTCCGCGCAATGGTCGTGCAACTCCACCGCGCAGGCATCGAGGTGCTGCTGGACGTGGTGTTCAACCACACCGCCGAAGGCGACAGCACCGGCCCGAGCATCAGCTTCCAGGGGCTGGACAACGCTGCCTACTACCGGTTGCACGCCGATGCACCGCTGGTCCACGAGAACCACACCGGCTGCGGCAACACCCTCGACTTGCGCGAGCCGCGCGTGCTGCAACTGGTGATGGACAGCTTGCGCTACTGGGTCACCGAGATGCATGTCGACGGGTACCGTTTCGACTTGGCCACGGTTCTGGGTCGCGGGGACGCAGGTTTCGAACGGCACGCTGCGTTCTTCACCGCAGTGGCGCAAGACCCGGTGCTGCAACGCGTCAAGCTGATCGCCGAACCATGGGATATCGGCCCCGGTGGCTACCAGGTCGGCGGCTTCCCGAATGGTTGGCCCGAGTGGAACGACAAGTTCCGCGACGACATGCGCAGCTTCTGGCTCGGGCACACCGTCAATCGCGGTACGTTCGCGCGCCGATTGTGCGGCTCGTCGGACTTGTACCAGTCACGGGGCCGGTCGCCGCTGGAGTCGGTCAACTACGTCATCTCGCACGACGGGTTCACGCTTCGCGATCTCCTGACCTTCGAGTGCAAGCGCAACGAAGCGAACGGCGAGAACAACCGCGACGGCACGGGTAACAACCTCGGCTTCAACTGCGGCACCGAAGGCCCGACAGACGATGCAAGCGTGAATGCGCTGCGTGGCCGATTGCAGCGCGCCCTCTTGGCCACGACCCTGCTCGCGCAAGGCCTGCCCATGCTGTGCGCGGGTGATGAATTCAGTCACTCACAGGGCGGCAACAACAACCCGTATTGCCAGGACAACACGACAACCTGGCTCGACTGGGCTGCGGCCGACGCCGACCTCCTGGCCTTCACGGCGCGGGTGCTGGCGCTGCGGCGGGCCGCCCAACCCTTCGGTGTGCGGTGGTACAGCGGCCTGACCGACCCCTTGGGTCTGCACGACCTGGCGTGGCTGGAATTCTCCGGTGCCACGCTGCAGGGGGATGCCTGGAACGATTCCGGCGCACGTGCGCTGGCCTGCCTCATCGGCGAACCAGGGCGATCCCCGGCGCCGCTGCTTCTGTTGGTCAACGCTGATGCCGAAGAAAGAGAGGCCTTGTTGCCGGCTGGCGTGTGGGAGGTATTGCTTGACACCAGCCACCCGCAGGGCTTTGGTTCGTGGCACGGTCAGGGCGAGGTGCCATTGATGGTCCCGGCAAACAGCCTGTTGCTGCTTGCCGCAGCCGGCGCGCTGCTCAAGGTCTGACGCGGCACCGCGATCCGCCGCTTCGCCGCGCCACCCAACGCCGCCAACCCTGGCGAAGTCAAGATCCAAGTGGAGCGCTCCAGGATTGAGCGGGATTGGCGCAAGTCAAGGCCGACCTCGCTGGCAAGCCTGACAGTGACCGGAGCCCCTGGCCGGCCCGCCCGAGGGTGGAAGCCGGCTGAGCTGATCGAACCGCCGTCCGCAAGTTTGATCCGAGTTCGACAGTCCGCCTCAGCCAGCATGCTGCGGTTGGTGTTGCCGTGACACACGAACAGCAGACGTTCTGCCCCTCTGATCTTCGTCTCTCGTTCACGCCCGCTCGCTGCCAACTGACGCGCTTCGCGCACCACCTGATTGCGCATCAACTTGGACCGTGCTCGTTCAAATAGATCTTGGAACGTGCGTGTGATTTCAATCAAGCCCGGCCCGGGATCAGTGACCTGGTGACGCTGTCGGGCACGGGCGTGTAGTGATGCCTTTCTACCGGATCGACCCTGCCGCTGCGGCACCGTGCATGCGGCAGGCATCGAGCATGAAAACGGCCACTGGGAGGGCATCGAACGAGTTCCGGGGAGGCGTCCTTAAGGTAACCCTCATAGGGCCCGCAGAGCTATCGAAGCTGGCGGCCGAGGGCTATCGCTTGCCGGCGGCGGCGCGCGCCCCTGTGGCTGCCTGGAGGTGCCGGCATGCCGTCAAGCGCGCGGCTGTGAAGCGGTCTGCAGCGAAGCGGCAGCGAATCCAGGCCGAAACCGAAAAACTGAAGACCGCGCCCGCCGTCCGCCGTGGGAAGAAGCTGCCCGAGGTCTGCGAGGCTGCGGCGCTCGATTCAAAGGAGTGCGAGGCCGTTCAACTGGAAACCATTGAGTGGGACGGCATCAAGGCACCTTGGAAGTTGTTGTAATCCGAGCAACAGTCAACAACGCGTGTCGGTACCAGACTGAGATGCCGACGAGGCTGGTGGCTCGATGCGTCCGCGACCCGGATCGTTCATGCGTTTACAGCCATCGGCTGGGTGCCAATAGAACTCCACGCTGACCAGCCCGCCACATTTGTCCTCAAGCGGGCAGTCGCGAGCTTTGGGCATTGGCAGTCCGAGAGCTGTCCCTGTATCCAATTCCAGACGAGCCCGCTTTTGTTCGATGAAGGTGTTTGCGGCCTCGCACTGATCGGCGAGCGCGAGTGGAACGCGGTCCAACACGGAATACATGCGGCGTATATCCAATATGTATTCCCTCATCGGGTATGGCTCAGTGGGACTCGCAGCAGGTACTCCGAAGTTCGCACGCAGTTTGATCATGGCTGCGATGTAGGTTGAACCCCCCCCCCCGCGTCAGAATAGTTGTCTGACCTTGTCCCCGAAAAACGTACTCCGTAGCTGATGTTCAAATTCAGCAAACGGAGAAGTGAGCATGGGCAAGAAAGACGACACCGCGCACCGCGCGCGATACACCTTGGAGTTCAAG
>JANNBF010000003.1:0-2337 GCA_031385155.1 Rhizobacter sp. | reverse complement strand
CTTCGCGACGCTGTACCTGAGCCCGCGCGACTACCACCGCATCCACATGCCCGCGGCCGGGCGCCTGCGCTGCATGATCCATGTGCCCGGCGAGCTGTTCTCGGTCAACCCGACGACGGCGCGCGGCGTGCCCGGGCTGTTTGCGCGCAACGAGCGCGTGGTGTGTGTTTTCGACGGCGAGACTGCACCGTTCGTCATGGTGCTGGTGGGCGCGACCATCGTCGGCAGCATGGCGACGGTCTGGCACGGTGTCGTCAACCCGTCGCGATCGGGTCAGTTGCGTGACTGGACTTACGCGCCGGGCGATGTCAGTCTGGCGCGCGGCCAAGAGATGGGTCGCTTCCTTCTCGGCTCGACGGTGGTGATGTTGTTTCCACCGGGACCGCTATCGTTCAACCCGGGCTGGGCGCCAGGCGGTGCGATTCGCATGGGTGAGGTGATGGCTTTCTGACCAGTTTGCGGTCGGCGCGTGAGCGCTGCGGCGGGCCGCTGTGTTGCGTTCATGTCCTCCGGGCCGGATCACCAGCCATGCGCTTCGACTCGGGTGGCGCCGGCCCTCCCCCTTTACTTCACTCCACACAGCGGCCCGCCGCAGCGCTCAAGACATTTTTTGCTCGCTTGAACTGGAGCAGCGGCGTCAGGTCTTGAAGGGGATGGCAGATGAAGAGATGGCCCGCTGCGCAGGCCATCTACGGCTCGGGCTGGATGGACGAGGTAGCCCTACGTTGGCGTTCAGCGGTGACTCAAGAGCGTCCGCTGGAACGACGGGGTAGGCGTCATTGCCTCGTGACGAATGCCTGCGCCTTCGCCAGCAGGGCTTGCCAACTTGCGCCTAGGGTGGAGTTCTTCAATCCGTAGCTGGTTGGGTGCGCCGTCACCTCAAATGGAATTCCCGCTTCTGCCACGACCGGCGCAGAGTGCTCGCTCTGCCCCACGCCAAGAATCCACACGCCAGAGGGTCTATGTGCATCGAGTAACCCAGCCAGTCGGTGGCGTGCGGTCGTCAGCATGTTGCTTGTTGGTCGATCAGCACGGACTCCGCCGACGCACTGAACATAGTTCGTGAAAATGACACCGTGCCAGTACTCTCGCCGCGCCCGCAAGCTCTTGTCCCCCATGCAGGCGTTTGCCATGCGTGAGTACATGGCATCTCGTTGGTGTCCTTCGAGGTAGGCGCGTATGTAGCCATCGTCGGTGACAAGATCCCCGACGAACTCTCCGTACCAAGACTCCCCGAGCACGAATAGTCGTCGATCTGAGTAGTTAGAGCCCTTCCAGATTCGTTCAGGATGTGTCACTGTGAGAACTCCTCGTATGCCCAACGTGTTGTGGGGAAACAGGAACTGCTTTCCAGCCAAATCCGGACTTTGTTACATCGGGCTCGGCGCCGTGCCGAATGCTTGAAATCTGCACGCTGCAAGCCTCTGCCTAGTCAGCCGCTTCAGCCAACATGCCCTTGCGCTCGATGAAGCTGACCACATCGGCCAGGCCCTGGCGGGTTTTCAGGTTGCTCATCACGAAGGGGCGCAGACCCTGCGCGCTGGTGCGCATGCGGGTGGTGTCGGTCTTCATGATTTCGAGGTCGGCGCCGACGTAAGGCGCCAGGTCGATCTTGTTGATGACGAACAGGTCGCTCTTCGTGATGCCCGGACCGCCCTTGCGCGGAATCTTTTCGCCAGCCGCCACGTCGATCACGTAGATCGTCAGGTCGCTGAGTTCGGGGCTGAAGGTCGCGGCCAGGTTGTCGCCGCCGGACTCGATGAACACGATGTCGGCGTTGGGGAATTTCTCCAGCATGCGGTCGACCGCTTCGAGGTTGATCGACGCGTCCTCGCGGATCGCGGTGTGCGGGCAGCCGCCGGTCTCCACGCCCATGATGCGGTCGGCCGACAAGGCGCCGGCCACGGTCAGCAGGCGCTGGTCTTCCTTCGTGTAGATGTCGTTGGTCACGACCACCAGGTCGTAGCGCTCGCGCATCGCCTTGCACAGCATCTCGACCAGCGTCGTCTTGCCCGAGCCGACCGGCCCGCCGACGCCAACGCGCAGCGGGGGCAGCTTCTTCGTGCGGTGGGCGATGTTGTGCAGTGCGGTCATGGCAATGGTTCCAGGAAGTCGGGATTGAAGCAGCAAGTTCAGGACCTGAACAGCCGCGAGTACTGCGTTTCGTGCTGCGCCGACAGGATCGCGAGCATCGGTGTGCAGACCTGGCGTTCGGCATCGCCAAGTCGGATCGCGGCATCGACTGCATCGGGAATCTCGGCTGCCAGCGCGCTCAGAATGCGCTGCCCCGCCGACTGCCCGAGCGGCACCGATTTCAACGCGGCTTGCACCATGTTT
>JANNBF010000115.1:0-22796 GCA_031385155.1 Rhizobacter sp. | reverse complement strand
GAGTTCACGCAGAGGAATTCAATTCATTGCTTTGAACTCTGCGCAACTCCGCCAACTCCTTTGACTCTGCGGTGAAGCATTCGATTTGTATTCTTTGACTGGAGACACCATGCAATTCACTCACGAGCACGAAGAGATCGCGCGCACGCTGAAGCGCTTCATCGACACCGAGATCAACCCGCATGTCGATGAATGGGAGGCGGCCGAGATCTTCCCGGCCCACGAGGTGTTCAAGAAGCTCGGCGACCTGGGCCTGCTCGGCTTGTGCAAGCCCACCGAGTACGGCGGCATGGGCCTGGACTACTCGTACTCGGTGGCGATGGCCGAGGCGCTGGGCCACATCAGTTGCGGCGCGCTGCCGATGGCCATCGGCGTGCAGACCGACATGGCCACACCGGCCATCGCGCGTTTCGGCTCCGACGCGCTGCGCCGCGAGTTCCTGGCGCCCGCCATTGCGGGCGACGCGGTCGCGTGCATCGGCGTGTCGGAGCCCGGTGCCGGCTCCGACGTGGCGAGCGTGAAGACGACCGCGCGCAAGGATGGCGACGACTACATCATCAACGGCGCGAAGATGTGGATCACCAACAGCCTGCAGGCCGACTGGATGTGCCTGCTGGCCAACACGTCGGAAGGCGCGGCGCACAAGAACAAGAGCCTGATCGTCGTGCCGATGAAGACGCCGGGCATCACGGTTGCGAAGAAGATCCGCAAGATCGGCATGATGGCCAGCGACACCGGGCTGATCCACTTCGACGACGTGCGCGTGCCTCGCCGCAACCTCGTCGGCGAAGAAGGCATGGGCTTCACCTACCAGATGATGCAGTTCCAGGAAGAGCGGCTGTGGGCCGCCGCGAACGCGATCCAGGGCCTGCTCAACTGCATCACGCAGACGGCCGACTACGCGCGCGAACGCCAGGCCTTCGGCAAAAGCATTCTCGACAACCAGGTCGTGCACTTCAAGCTCGCCGAACTCAAGACCGAGGTCGAGGCGCTGCGCGGGCTGACCTACATGGCGACCGAGTCCTACATCGCGGGGAAAGACGTGACCGAGTGGGCCTCGATGGCCAAGCTCAAGGCCGGCCGCCTGCTGCGCACCGTGCCCGATGCGTGCCTGCAGTTCTGGGGCGGCATGGGCTACACCTGGGACAACCCGGTCTCGCGCATGTACCGCGACGGCCGCCTCGCCTCCATCGGCGGCGGCGCCGACGAGGTGATGCTGGGCATCATCGGCAAGTACATGCACGTGCTGCCGGGCAAGCGGTGAGCGCCCCGATTTCCTCCCTCTCCACGGGCCACGAAGCGGCCCCTTCGTGGCCCGTGGATAGGGCCGGGGTGAGGGCTGCCGCAGGCGGCGCGTGCATCACCGTCACGCTCGATTCACCGTCGACACGCAATGCATTGACCGACGCGATGGTCGCGGCCCTCCAAGACGCCATCTCCCACGCCGAAGCCAACCCCACCACCCGCGCCCTCGTGATCCGCGGCGCCAACCACACCTTCTGCGCCGGTGGCGATTTCAGCAACTTCCGCGCGCTGATGGTGGATGCCGCACCGGCCGATGCACCCGACCCCATCGCCACCTTCAACCGCGCGTTCGGCGCCATGCTCGAACGCCTGCAGGCCTGCGTGGTGCCGACCATCGCCGTGGTCGAAGGGGCAGCGATGGGCGGCGGCTGCGGCCTGGCTGCGGCTTGCGACTTCGTGCTTGCGTCAAGCACCGCGCAGTTCGGCATGCCCGAGGTGACGCTCGGCCTGCCGCCGGCGCAGATCGCACCGTTCATGGCGGCACGGCTGGGCAGCGGGCGGGCGCTGCGATTGATGCTCACCGGCCGCCGGCTCAGCGCCGCACACGCACTCGATGCGGGGCTGGCCGACATCGTTGCCGAGCCTGCGGAACTCGACGCGCAACTGAACGCATTGCTCGCCGACCTGGGCCGTGCCGAGCCGGCCGCACTGCGCGCCACCAAGGCCATCGTGCAGCGCTGTCGCCAACACACTGCACTCGCCGACACACTCGACTTCGCCGCCACACAGTTCGCCGCGTCGCTGCGCAGCGGCACGGCTGCAGAGGGCATCGCGGCGCTGACGGCGAAGCGCCCTGCGGGCTGGGTGGTGCGCGCCGACCCGGAGCCTGCAGCATGACGCGCATCACCTCGCTGCTGATCGCGAACCGCGGCGAGATCGTCGTGCGCGTGGCACGCACCGCGCAGCGCATGGGCATCCACACCGTGGCCGTCGCGTCCGATGCCGACATGGGCCAGCCGCACACGCAGGCGTGCGATGCGGTCGTGCCGATCGGCGGTGAGCGGCCCGCAGACTCCTACCTCGTCATCGACAAGCTGCTAGCTGCCGCACACCGCTCCGGCGCGCAGGCTGTGCACCCGGGCTACGGCTTCCTGTCGGAGAACGCCGCGTTCGCACAGGCGGTGATCGACGCCGGTCTGGTGTGGGTCGGCCCACCGCCGAGCGCGATGCTCGCGATGGCCGACAAGGCGCGCGCCAAGCAGCGCATGGCCGCGGCGGGCGTGCCGCTGCTGCCGGGCTACGACGGCGAAGACCAGTCGCCCGAGTGGCTGCGCAGCGAGGCCGCGCGCATCGGCTACCCGTTGATGGTGAAGGCCACCGCCGGCGGCGGCGGGCGCGGCATGCGGCTGGTGCTGGACGCCGCAGCGCTCGACGCTGCACTCGCGTCTGCAGCGGCCGAAGCGCTGTCGGCCTTCGGCGATGCGCGGTTGCTGATCGAACGCGCGCTGCTCGCACCGCGCCACGTGGAAGTGCAGGTGTTCGCCGACGCGCAGGGCAACGTGGTGCACCTCGGCGAACGCGACTGCTCGGTGCAGCGCCGGCACCAGAAGATCGTCGAGGAAGCGCCCTCGCCGGCCGTGACACCGGCGCTGCGCCGGCAGATGGGCGAGGTGGCGGTGCGCGTGGCGCGCGAGGTGGGCTATGTGGGCGCGGGCACGGTCG
This sequence comes from Rhizobacter sp., assembly GCA_031385155.1. Lineage (GTDB taxonomy): Bacteria > Pseudomonadota > Gammaproteobacteria > Burkholderiales > Burkholderiaceae_C > LMDS01. The sequence continues at coordinate 19,829 of JANNBF010000115.1, read as the reverse complement.
AGTTCCTGCTCGATGTGGACGCACAAGAGCGTGGCCCGGAGCGAGGCGCGTTCTGGTTCATGGAGATGAACACGCGGCTGCAGGTCGAGCACCCGGTGACGGAGCTGCTGTGCGGCGTCGACCTCGTCGAGTGGCAATTGCGCATCGCGATGGGCGAGTCGCTGCCGCTGGCGCAAGACGAGTTGCTGCAACGCTTCGAGCGCGGTGGCCATGCGATCGAGGTGCGCCTCTGCGCCGAAGACCCGGCGCAGAACCACCTGCCGCAAGCCGGCCGCGTGTTGCAGTGGCAGGCGCCGCGCGGCGTGCGCTGCGACCACGCGCTGGCCAGTGGCTGCACGGTGAGCCCGTTCTACGACTCGATGCTCGGCAAGCTCATCGCCCATGCGCCGACGCGCCTTGAAGCCATACACCAGCTCGCCGACGCGCTGGACCGGACCGTGTGCCTCGGCCTCCCGACGAACCGCGCTTTCCTGGCGCGCGTGCTGCGCCACCCGGCGTTCGTGAGCCGTGCTGTCACCACCGCTTTCCTCGCGCAGCACTTTGCCGACGACGCCGCGCGCCGCAGCGACGCGCCGAGCGCGCTGCGGGCGCTGGCCGCTGCGGCCAATGCGCTGCTTGCTGTCGATGCAGTGCCTGCCCTGTGGGCGGGCTGGACCTCATCGCACCATGTCGATACGGTGGCGCCGCTCGATGTCGGCGGTGTCATCGAGCGCTGGCGCCTGCAAGGCACGCCGCACGCGCTCGTCGCCACAAGCGGCGAGCACACCCACCGCATCGAGCAACTGCAACGCGACGGCGCCGCGCGCGTCACGGCCACGCTCGACGGCCGGCCGGTGCAGGCGCGCGTGGCGCACGACCGCCCAAGCGCCATGCACATGGCGCACGACCGAACCGACGCGTGGTGGCTCTGCGAAGGCCACGAGCTGGCGGCGAAGGACATGCGCCATGCGCCGAAGCCGAGCGCATCGGCCGCGTCGGCCGGCGCCTGCAAGGCACCGATGCACGGCCGTGTCACGCAGGTGCTGGTGGCATCGGGCGACACGGTTGCCGCCGGTACGCTGCTGCTCGTGATGGAGGCGATGAAGATGGAGCACCAGGTGCACGCGCCGCTCAATGGCACGGTGCGCGCGCTGCACATCCGCGTCGGCGAACAGGTGGCGGCGCGCCAGGTGCTGGTCGAGGTCGAACCCACATAGGCTGGCCATGCACTTCACCCCCGAGCACACCCTCTTCCGCGACAACGTCCGCGCCTTCGTCGCGCGCGAGATCGCGCCGCACATCAACGCGTGGGACGAAGCCCAGACCTTCCCGCGCGAGCTGTACATGCGCGCGGCGCAACTCGGCCTGCTCGGCCTGGGCTACCCCAAGGCGTACGGCGGCACGCCGTGCGACGGCTGGTTCAAGCTCATCGCGACTGAAGAGATCGCGCGCGCCGGCAGCGGCGGCCTGATGGCGAGCCTGTTCTCGCACAACATCGGCCTGCCGCCGATCATTGCGCACGGCAGCAGCGAGCTGAAGCAGCGCATCGTGCCCGACGTATTGGCCGGCAGGAAGATCGCCGCACTCGCCATCACCGAACCCAGCGGCGGCTCCGACGTGGCGCGGCTCGCGTGCAAGGCGCGGCGTGAACCCGGACCCGCAGGCGACCATTGGGTCATCGACGGCGAGAAGACCTTCATCACCTCCGGCATGCGCGCCGACTGGATCACGCTGGCGGTGCGCTCTGGCAGCGGTGGTGCCGGCGGCATCTCGTTGATCGCCGTGCCGGGCGACACGCCGGGCCTGCAGCGCACGCAGCTCTCGAAGATGGGCTGGTGGTGCAGCGACACGGCGCACCTGCGCTTCGACGGCTGCCGCGTGCCGGTGGCCAACCTGATCGGCGAAGAGAACAAGGGCTTCCGCGCGATCATGGAGAACTTCAACGGCGAGCGCTTGTTGATGTCGGCCGGCGCGTGCTGCTTCGCGCAGGTCTGCTTCGACGAAGCACTGGCCTGGGCACGCGCGCGGAAGACCTTCGGCGCCGCCCTCGTCGAGCACCAGGCGATGCGCCACAAGCTGATGGACATGCGCATGCGCATCGCCAGCACGCGCGCCTGGCTGCATGCGCTGGTCGAACGGCAAGAACGCGGCGAGACCGATGCCGAGTGGGTGGCCGAGCTGTGCCTTCTCAAGAACCACGCCACGCAGACCATGCAGTGGTGCGCCGACGCCGCCGTGCAAACCCTCGGCGGCATGGGCTTCATGCGCGGGCTGAAGAGCGAGCGCATCTACCGCGAAGTGAAGGTGATGATGATCGGCGGCGGCGCGGAAGAGATCATGAAAGAACTCGCGGCGCGACAACTCGGAGTCTGACCATGGCCAAGAAGACGACTGCGACTGCAACGGCGACCACGCCCAAGAAGAAGGCAGCCCCCAAGGGCGCGCCGCCCCGGCCCAGGTTCACGACCCTCACGCTCACCGTGACCGAGCGCGTGGCCACCATCACGCTCAATCGCCCCGAGCGCCTGAACGCCATCAACGCCGACATGCCACGCGAGATCCGCCAGGCCGTCGAGGCCGCCGATGCCGACGAACGGGTGCACGTGATCGTGCTGCAAGGCGCCGGCCCCGCCTTCTGTGCCGGCTACGACCTGAAAGAGTACGCCGAAGGCGACACGACCAACGCCTATACCCAGCCCATGCCGTGGGATCCGATGCGCGACTACGCGCTGATGAAGCGCAACACCAACGACTTCATGAGCCTGTGGCGCAGCCACAAGCCCACGATCTGCAAGGTGCACGGCTATGCGGCCGCCGGCGGCAGCGACATCGCCCTGTGCTGCGACCTGATCGTGATGGCCGACGACGCGCGCATCGGCTACATGCCGGCCCGCGTGTGGGGCTGCCCGACGACCGCCATGTGGGTCTACCGCGTCGGCCCTCAGCGCGCCAAGCGCATGCTCTTCACCGGCGACCTGATCGACGGCCGCACGGCCGCCGACTGGGGCCTGGCGCTGCAGTCGGTGCACGCCGAGCAGCTCGACGACACCGTGGCTCAGCTCGCGCAGCGCATTGCCGGCGTGCCGAAGAACCAGCTGATGATGCACAAGCTCACGATCAACCAGGCCGTCGACGCGATGGGCCTGGAGCAGACGCAGATGTTCGCGACGATCTTCGACGGCATCACCCGCCACTCACCCGAAGGCCTGTGGTTCAAGCGCTATGCCGAGGTGCACGGCTTCCAGGCCGCGACCGAGTGGCGCGACTCGGGCCGGCCGATCCCCGAGCCACCGCCCGGCGACCTCGGTGATGCCTTCATGGCAGCGCCCGCCGGAAGCGACGCGCGCTCGGCCTGGTCGTCCGACGTGACGGGCAAGCGCCGCTCGGTGGCGAAGAAGAGGCCGCGGTGAGCACGCCTGCGGCGGCACCCGCGCTGCCCTTCGAGCCCGAGTTCGTGGCGGCTCTCACCACGCTCTTCGAAGAGACCATCGCGTTCAACCGCGCGCTCGGCCTGCGCATCAGTGCGGTCACCGGCACGCACGTGGCAGGCTGCATCGAGATGCGGCCCGACTTGGTCGGCCACAACCTGCACCAGCGGCTGCACGGCGGCGTCATCAGCGCCACGCTCGATGCGATGGCCGGCTTGGCCGTGATGGCCGCCATCGGCGCGCGCCACATGGACGAGCCACCGGCCAAACGCATGCAGCGCTTCAGCCGCCTGGGCACGGTCGACATGCGATGCGACTACCTGCGCCAGGCCATCGGCGAGCGCTTCACGCTGTCGGCCGAGGTGGTGCGCCTGGGTTCACGCATCGCATCGACGCAAATGCGCTTTATGGGCGCAGACGGCACCTTGCTCGCCACCGGCGCGGCCACCTACGTGCTGTGAGGCCGGGCCGCGCACCGCCCTCCGCTCAAGGCGCCTTGAAGTACTCCGAAATCACCTTCCACCGCCCGTCCTGCAGCTGCGACAGGCGCGACACATCGCTGCCCAGGCGCTTGGTCGCGGTGAAGGTGATCTGGGAAGCGCCGAACATGTCGGGCTCGATGACCATGGTGTCCATCGCCTTGATGAAGGTGTCGGTCGTCAGGTTGTTGCCGGCCTTGCGCGCGGCGATGGCGAAGCTGTCGATGACGTTGTAGCCGTAGACCGAGAACACCGTCGGGTCTTCACTGAACTTGGTCTTGTACTTGTTGGCCCAGAAGCTGAGCGCCTTGCTCGCATCATCGAGGTAGGGGTTCTGCACCGTCATGGTCGCGTACAGGCCGTCCATCGCCTTGCCGCCAAGCTTGTGGATCAGGTCGGTGTACGACGCGCTGGAGCCCAGGAAGGTCGGGCTGAAGCCGGTCTTGCGGCTCTCGGCGATGGTGCCGATGGTCTCGCGGATGATGGTGCCCAACACCACGAAGTCGCAGCCCGCCGCCTTCATGCGCGCGACTTGCGAAGAGAAGTCGGTTGCGCCGCGCTTGTAGCTCGTCTTCTCGGCCAGCTCGACGCCCATCGCCTTCAGCCCCGCCTCGGCGCCGCGCACCACTTCGAGCCCGAACTCGTCGTCTTGATAGATCGTGCAGACCTTCTTCGCACCCTTTTCCTTGACCATTTTCGGCACCGCGTAGCACTTCCAAACCAAACTCGTCGTCTTGGTAAATCGTGCAGACCTTGGTGACGTTTTTCTCTTTCACCAAGCGCGGCAAGGTGTTGCGCATTTGGTCAAAGTAGGTGGCGGCAAACGCGTACTTCAGGCGATTGAACGGCTCGTACATCTCACGCGCCGCCGTCACCGGGTAGAAGTTGATGATGTTCTTCTCGAACTGCACCGGCATCGCCGCGTTGTTTTGCGCTGTGCCCAGGTGGCCGGCCATGATGAAGATCTTGTCCTGGTTGACGAGCTTCTGCGCTGCGAGCACCGCCTTCTTCGGGTCGTAGCCCGAGTCTTCGATCAGCAGCTTGAGCTTGCGGCCATTCACGCCGCCCTGCTCGTTGATCTCGTCCACACGCAGCAGCATGCCGTTCCTGATCTGCTTGCCGAAACCGGCGAGCGGGCCCGACAGGTCCTGGATCGAACCGATGACGATCTCGGTCTTGCTCACGCCTTGTTGTTCGGCGGCGAAGGCGGTGCCGGCAAGAGCGGCCAGCAGCGTGGCTACGAGGGAGAGAACAGGTTTCATGGGGCGTCTCCTTAGGGGTTGGGCTGAGCAGAGAAATCCAATTCATTCACCGCAGAGGGGCGGAGTTTGCGGAGTTCACGCAGAGGAATTCAATGCAAACTTGCTGTTGAACTCTGCGCAACTCCGCCAACTCCTTTAACTCTGCGGTGAGACTTGCATTCGTATTTGCATTTGCATCCATCAAGTTACCGGTACATCGCCTCGACCTGCGTGGCGTATTTCTTCTCGACGAGCTTGCGCTTGAGCTTGAGCGTGGGCGTGAGTTCCTCGTCTTCGGCGCCGAGCTGCATGTCGAGCAGCCAGAACTTCTTGATCTGCTCGACGCGTGCGAACTTCTTGTTCACGCGGTCGAGGTCGGCCTGGATCAGCGCCTGCACCTCGGGCGTGCGCGTCAGGCTCGCGTAGTTGCTGAACGGCACGTCGCCGTCCTGCGCGAACTTCTCGACGTTCTCCTGGTCGATCATCACGATCACCGTGAGGTAGGGCCGCTTGTCGCCGATCACCACCGCGTCGTTGATGTAGGGCGAGAACTTCAGGTCGTTCTCGAGCTCGCTCGGCGTGATGTTCTTGCCGCCCGCGGTGATGATGATGTCTTTCATGCGGTCGGTGATGCGGAAGTAGCCGTCGGTGTCGACCTGCCCCACGTCGCCGGTGTGCAGCCATCCGTCGGCATCGATCGCTTCGGCCGTCTTCTCGGGCTGGTTCAGGTAGCCCATGAAGACGTTCGGCCCGCGCACCTGCAGCTCACTCGTCACCGGGTCGAGGCGCACCTCGTTGAACGGGCAGGCCGGGCCGATCATGCCGGGCTTGATGCGGCCGGCCGGCGTGTAGGTTGCCGCGCCACAGGTCTCGGTCATGCCCCAGACCTCGACCATCGGCACGCCGAGTGCCAGGTACCACTTCACCAGGTCGGGCGAGATGGGTGCCGCGCCCGTCACGCAGAAGCGCGCGCGGTGGATGCCGATGCTCTTGCGCACGTTGTTCAGCGTGAGCAGGCGGGCGATATGGAACTGCAGCTTCTGCCAAGCACTCACGGGTTGGCCCGCGAGCACGCAGTCGGCAATGCGCATGCCCACGCCGATGCTCCATGCATACGCCGCCTGCTGCAATTTGCCCGATTCGCGCAGCGAGATCATCACGCCGGAGTAAAACTTCTCCCACACGCGCGGTACGGCGGTGAAGACCGTGGGCGCGATCTCGCGCACGTTCTCGGGCACCGTCTCGGGCTTCTCGACGAAGTTGAGGATGCTGCCCGTGTACATGCCGAAGTACTCGCCGCCCAGCCGCTCGGCGATGTGGCACAGCGGCAGGAAGCACATGCGTTCGTCGGCCTCGGTCTGCGCCACGATGCGGTTGTTGCCACGCACCGTGTTCACGATGCCGGCGTGCGAGTGCATCGCGCCCTTGGGCTTGCCGGTCGTGCCCGAGGTGTAGACGAGGATGGCCAGGTCCTGCGGGCGGCACGCCGCCACACGCGTGTCGAGCGCTGCCGGGTGCTGCTTCGCGTGTTCGCGGCCGAGCTTGCGCAGATTGGCAAGGCTCATCACGCCGTCGTCGTGGAAGTCGCGCAGGCCTTCGGTGTCGAAGACGATGATCTTGCGCAGCAGCGGGAGTTCGGCGCGCACTTCGAGCGCCTTGTCGAGCTGCTCTTCGTCTTCGACGAACAGGAAGCGCGTGGCCGAGTCGGCGCACAGGTAGTGCACCTGGGGCGGCGCATCGGTCGGGTAGATGCCGCTCGACACGCCGCCGCAACTCAGCACGGCCAAGTCGGCGAGCACCCACTCGACGACGGTGTTCGACAGGATCGACGCGCAGTCGCCCGCGTTGAAGCCGAGCGCGAGCAGCCCATCGCCGATCTCGCGCACGGCCTGTGCAGAGTCGTTCCAGGTCCACGCGCGCCAGATGCCGAGCGTCTTCTCGCGCATGAAGACCTTGGGCCCGCGCAGCGCCACCGCATTCCAGAACATTGCGGGCAGCGTCTCGCCTTCGACGACGATGGCGTCAAACGGCTTCAGATGGCCCAAGTCCCAAAGATTGCTCATGCTGATGGGCCTATCGCCATGTCTTCTTCTTCTTCCAGCGCCGCTCGCCGCGCACGCCGGTTTCTTTCATGCCGAGGTAGAACTCCTTGATGTCGTCCTTCTCGCGCAGCTTGTCGCAGCTGTCTTCCATGACGATGCGGCCGTTCTCGAGCACGTAGCCGAAGTCGGCCACGTTCAGCGCCATGTTGGCGTTCTGCTCAACGAGCAGGATGGTCGTGCCGCGCTCGCGGTTGATGCGGATCACGATCTCGAAGATCTCGCGCGTGAGCCGTGGCGACAGACCCAGGCTCGGCTCGTCGAGCAAGATCAAATCGGGCGCGGCCATCAATGCGCGCGAGATCGCAAGCATCTGCTGCTGGCCGCCCGACAACAAGCCGGCGTCTTGCGCGGCGCGCTCCCGCAGGATGGGGAAGTAGCCGAACACGGTCTCGATGTCACGCGCCACACCGTCGCGGTCTTTGCGGGTGTAGGCGCCCATCATCAGGTTGTCGCGGATCGACAGCAGCGGGAACACCTCGCGGCCTTCCGGCACATGCGACAGGCCACGCTGCACGATCAGCGCCGGGTCTTGCGCGGTGATGTCGGCACCCTTGAACTCGACGCTGCCCTTGCGCGGGTCGATGATGCCGGAGATGGTTTTGAGGATCGTGCTCTTGCCCGCCCCGTTCGAGCCCAACACGGTCGCGATCTGGCCCTTCTCGACTTGCAAGCTCACCCCCCGAATCGCACGGATCGGCCCGTAGGCGCTCTCGACATTGAGCAGGCTGAGGATGGGGGAGGTAGTGGTCATCGGATGCCAAAGACGAATTCATTCACCGCAGAGGGGCGGAGTTGACGGAGTTAAAACACTATTTTTCTTACTCTGCGCAAACTCCGCAAACTCCTTCCCTCTGCGGTGAACGAATTGATATTTGTATTTCTGGTTCACGCAGCCACCCTGCGCAAGCTCGCCACATCGTCGGTCGAACCGAGGTAGGCCTCGATCACGCCGGGGTGGGTTTGCACTTCGCGCGGCGTGCCCATTGCCAGCACCTCGCCTTGGTTCATCGCGAGCACGCGGTCCGACACCTTGGAGACGAGCGCCATGTCGTGCTCGACCATCAGTACCGTGACACCCAACTCGCTGCGAATGTCGCCGATCCAGAAGGCCATGTCGTCGGTCTCTTCGACGTTCAGGCCGGACGACGGCTCGTCGAGCAGCAGCAGCTTCGGCTCGGTGCACAGGGCACGCGCCAACTCCACCACTTCGCGCACGCCGTAGGGCAGGCCGGCGACGACGGATTCGCGGTGGTGTTGCAGATCGAGCAGGTCGATCACCTGCTCGACCTTCTCGCGCGCGGCGATCTCGGCGGCGCGTGTACTGGCCGTGAAGAACAGCTCGCTGAACACGCCCGTGCGGCGGTGCGTGTGGCGGCCGATCAGCAGGTTCTGCAGCACGCTCGCGTTCTCGAACAGCTCGATGTTCTGGAATGTGCGCGCAATGCCGAGCTGCGCGATCTCGTGCGGCGCGCAGGTGGCGAGCAAGCGGCCGTTGAAGGTGATGCTGCCTGTGGTGGGCGTGTACAGGCGGCTGATCAGGTTGAACACGGTCGTCTTGCCCGCACCGTTCGGCCCGATCAACGTGAACACCTCGCCGCGCTTCACGTCGAAGCTGACCTTGTTGACAGCCAGCACACCGCCGAAGCGCACGCTGAGATCGCGGGCCGAGAGCAGCACGCCGGCATCGGCATTCACGGCAGGCACGTTCATTTGAGCCGGTCCGACTTGAGGTAGCTCTTCTGCCGCTGGAACATGCCCTTGCGGTAGAACGGGAAGATCTGCAGGTAGGTTCGCAGCTTCAGCCAGCGGCCATACAGGCCGTGCGGCTCGAACAGCACGAAGGCCACCAGCACCACGCCGTAGACCAGCCCTTGCAGGCCCGGCGCCTGGCCCACGGCGCTGGGCAGGTAGTCTTTCGCGAGTGCGATGACCTGCGGCATCGTGATCAGGAAGATGGCGCCCAGGAACGCACCGTGCACCGAACCCACGCCGCCGATCACGATCATCAGCACCAGGTCGATCGACTGCAGCACCGTGAACTGGTCGGGCGAGATGAACTTGAGCTTGTGCGCATACAGCGCGCCGCCCACGCCGGCCAGCGCGGCCGAGATCGCGAACGACAGCGTCTTGTAGCGCGCGAGGTGAATGCCCATGCTCTGCGCCGAAACCTCGGAGTCGCGGATCGCGACGAACGCGCGGCCGGTCGACGAGCGCAGCAGGTTCAGGATGCCCAGCGTGGCGAGCACCGTGATGACCAGGCACGCGAAGTAGAACGACACATCGGTGTCGAGCAACCAACCGAACACGTTGGGCGCCGTCAGGTGAATGCCGGCGTTGCCACCGGTCACGCTCTCCCAGCGCGCAAACACCTCTTCGACGATGAAGCCGAAGGCGAGCGTGGCAATGGCGAGGTAGATGCCCTTCACGCGCAGCGCCGGCAAGCCCACGATCATGCCGACCGCTGCGGCCAGCACCCCGGCCGCCACCAGCGCCAGCGGCGCCGGCACACCCACATGCGTGAGCGCCGCCTGCGTGTACGCCCCCACGCCGAGGAAGGCCGCATGCCCGAGCGAGAACTGGCCGGTGAAGCCCGACAGCAGCATCAGCCCGAGACCCACGACCGAATAGATCAGCACGAAGGTGATCTGCGCGAGCCAGTACTCGGAGACGATCCACGGCGCGCACGCCATCAGCAGCAACAGCAGGCCGTACCAGAACACATGGCCGCCGTGGCGGGCCAGGGTCACGTCTTGTGCGTAGCTGGTCTTGAAGATGAACCTCATTCAGACCTTCTTGCGCAGCTTGTCGCCGAACAAGCCGCTCGGCTTGACGACGAGCATCACGAGCACGACCACGTAGGCCGCGATGTCCTTGAAGCCCTCGGGCAGGTAGAACCCGGCCAGCGCCTCGACCACGCCGATGACGAGCCCGCCGACCAGCGCGCCCGGCAGGCTGCCGAAGCCGCCGACCACGGCCGCCGGCATCGCTTTCAGCCCGATGAAGCCCATGTTTGCGTGCACGAAGGTGATGGGTGCCAACAGCAGCCCGGCGATGGCCGCGACACCCGCCGCAAGGCCCCACACCATGCCGTTAAGGCGGCGCACCGGAATGCCCATGTAGTACGCCGCGAGCTGGTTCTGCGAAGCGGCCTGCATGGCCACCCCGAGCTTGCTGTACTTGAACATCGCGTAGAGCGCGGCGCTGAGCACGACGGTCGCCGCGATGATCACGAGCTGCTCGACGTTGAGCACCAGCGCGCCGGTCTTCCAGACCGCGTCTTTGTAGGGCACGGGCAGCGTGTGGGTGTCGGTGCCGATGTTCGGGATCATCGTGACGAGGCCGCGCAGCACGTAGCCGATGCCGATGGTCAGCATCACGACCGAGAACGCGGGTTGGCCGAGGATGGGCCGGATGACCGCCCGTTCGAGCAGCATGCCGAACGCGGCCATCGCGAGCACGGCGGCGATCAGCGCAACCCAGAATGGCAAGCCGAGCAACGTCATCACCATCAAGCCGCCGAAGGCACCGAGCATCATCAGCTCGCCCTGCGCGAAGCTCACGGTCTCGGTGGCCTTGTAGATGAGCACGACCCCGAGCGCAATCAGGCCGTAGATGCAGCCTTGCGCGATGCCGCTGATGATGATCTGGAGTGCCTGCACGCTGCGGGTTCGGGTCGGCCGGTGGTTGCAGGCAACTGCGGCACGTTGATGGGCTCGGGCGTTGGCGTTGACACGAATGGCAACGCAAACCCCTGGTTTGTAACGGGTTCGCCCCGCGCTCGGCATCGTGGAAACCCGGCAGATCGGGCGTGACGAACCCCGGCTTCAGGGGCCGGCAGGAGCATGTCCGGAAATGGCCAGTCCGCCCGCTCGCGCTGACCATAATCGGGCCCATGACCGCTTTGATGAACACGGCATTGATCGACGCCGACGCCGCCTACCAAGCCATCACCGCGCGCGACGCGCGCTTCGACGGGCACCTGTTCGTCGGCGTCACGTCCACGCGCATCTACTGCCGGCCGATCTGCCGCGTGCGCCTGCCGCTGCGCAAGAACTGCCGCTTCTTCGCCACACCCGCGCAGGCCGAAGCGGCGGCGTTTCGCCCGTGCATGAAGTGCCGGCCCGAGATCGCCCCCGGCGCCGGCCTGCCGTGGACGGTGATGGACGCGTCGCGCACACTGGCCCGGCAAGCCGCCGACGGGCTCGACGCACAAGCCGCCAGCGGCGAGGCGCCGGGCCTCGTGCCGCTCGCCGAGCGCCTGGGCGTGAGTGACCGGCACCTGCGCCGCATCTTCCAGGCCGAGCACGGCGTGACACCGTTGCAGTACCTGCAGACGAGGCGGCTGCTGCTCGCCAAGCAGTTGCTGACCGACACCACATTGCCCGTTTCGCAGGTCGCCTTGGCGAGCGGTTTCAACAGCCTGCGGCGCTTCAACGATGCGTTCGTGGCGAGCTACCGCATGAGCCCGAGCCGCTTGCGCGGTGATGCCGCAGAAGACCCGCCTCTCGGCACTGACGGCGTGACCGTCAAGCTCGCCTACCGCAGCCCGTTCGACGTGGCCGCACTGCTGCGCTTCATCGCAACGCGCGCCATCCCGGGCATCGAGCAGGTCGAGGGCCGCTGCATCCGCCGCACCTTGCGGGCCGGCAGCGTGGCCGCCGCTGCGGGCTGGGTCGAGGCCGAGTTCGTCGTGGGTGCCGCTGTGGTCCGCCTGCGCTTTGCGCCAGCGCTGGCCGCAGCGAGCGGCCGCGTCGTGGCGGCAGCGCGGCGCTGGCTCGACCTGGACGCCGTGCCCCACGCCGTCGACACCGCCCTGGCCGGCCTGCCGGGTGCGGCTGGCCTGCGCCTGCCGGGCAGCCTGGACGCCTTCGAGCTGCTGGTGCGCGCGGTGCTCGGCCAGCAGGTCACCGTGGCCGGTGCACGCACGCTGGCGCGCCGCCTTGTCGAGCGCTTCGGTGAGCCGGCCGAGACGCCCTGGCCGGGCATCACGCGCAGCTTCCCGGCACCGTTGACGATGGCGCTGGCCACGCTCGAATCGGTGGCTGAACTCGGCATCATCCGCAACCGCGCCGGCGCCATCATCGGCATCGCGCAAGCGTGGGGCGAAATTGCGCCGCTGCTGGTGGCCCGTGCGGCGCCGCAGCCGCTGATCGAGCGGCTGTGCGCGCTGCGCGGCATCGGGCCGTGGACGGCTCACTACATCGCGATGCGCGCCCTCGGCTGGCCCGATGCGTTCCCACCCAACGACGTGGCGGTGCTGAAGGCGATGAAGCAGCTCTTCGGCACCGCAACGCAACGCGAGGCCGATGCGCATGCGCAAGCCTGGCAACCGTGGCGCGCGTATGCCGTGCTGCGCTTGTGGAACAGCCTGGACAAGACCCCGTTGGAGAACACACCATGAGCTTTGCAACCGACTCGATCCACACGCACTGCACGGCACAAGCCACCATCGCATCGCCACTCGGCCCGGTGCTGCTTGCGCGCACCGCCAACGGCCTGGCCGGCGCATGGTTCGAAGGGCAGCAACACCACCCCGGTGCACTGGCCGCGCCGCAGCAACCCGACGATGCGTTGCTGCACGAAGCAGCGCAACAACTGCAGGCGTACTTCGACGGCACGCGCAGCACTTTCGCGCTGCCGCTCGACCTGCAAGGCACAGAGTTCCAACGCAGCGTGTGGCAGGCCTTGCTGCGCATCGCGCCGGGCACGACCTGCACTTACGGCGATATCGCCGTCGCGCTCGGCAGCCCATCGGCCGTGCGCGCCGTGGGCGGTGCGGTCGGCCGCAACCCGGTTTCGGTGATCGTGCCCTGCCACCGCGTGGTCGGGCGCGACGGCAGCCTCACCGGCTATGCCGGCGGCATGGACCGCAAGCGCGCGTTGCTGCAGCTGGAGCACCCCGTGCACGGGGTGCAGGTGACGCTCGCAGCCTGACCTGACAGCCCCCACCAGCGCCGCGCCCGTGGCGGGTGCGGCCTTGCTGCTGTTGCCGCTACTGGCGTGGCGCGGACAGCTCGGCGCATTGCGTGCGCACTGGCGGCCGATTTTCATCGTCGGCATCACCAACTCGGCGCTGCCGTTCCTGTGCTTCGCGTACGCGGCGCTGTCGCTCACGGCCGGGTTGTCGTCGATCTTCAATGCCTCGTCGCCATTGTTCGGCGCGGTGATCGCATGGCTGTGGCTGAAAGACCGGCTGACACCCACGCGCGTGCTCGGCCTGTTGATCGGCTTTGCAGGCGTGTTGTGGCTCGCGTGGGGCACAGCCGACTTCAAGCCCGGCGGCACCGGCTGGGCGCTGCTCGCGTGCCTGGCCGGGCCGCTGTGCTACGGCTGGTCGGCCAGCTTCGCGAAGCGGCATCTCGCCGGCGTGCCGCCGCTGGCGGTTGCCGCCGGCAGCCAGCTCGGTGCCGCATTGGTGCTCACTGTGCCGGCCGTGCTGTGGTGGCCGGCCGCAGCGCCATCGGCGCAGACGTGGGCGGCGGCGGCACTGCTGGCGGTGCTGTGCACCGGTGTGGCCTACCTGCTGTACTTCCGGCTGATTGCGAACGTGGGGCCAGCCAATGCCATCGCCGTGACGTTCCTGATCCCGGGTTTCGCGGTGCTGTGGGCCTGGTTGCTGCTGGGCGAACGGCTGACGCTGGCGATGCTCATCGGCTGCGCGGTGATCCTGATCGGCACCGGCCTCGCGACCGGGGTGCTCAAGGCGCGCTGACGCGCGGCAGGCTCAGAACAGCGCTTGTTGTTCGACCGGCGGCGGCGGCTCCGACGGCACGACCGGCGGTGGGGGTGGCACGGCCGGCGGCGGCGGCGGCTCTTCCGGCACCGCGCTTGCCAGCGACTCGCGCACCCACTCGATCGACTCCACCGGCCGTGGCCGGTGCTCGTCTTCGCGGCCACCGCCACGGTCGATCCAATCGAGGGCGCGCTGCTCGTACACCGGTTGCCAGCCCTCGCCCACGCGCAGCTGCATCTGCGGGTTCGGGAAGTAATGCCCGTTGCGGGTGCGCACCCACAACCGGCGTGCCGGCTCGTAGCTGCTGTGCACCTCGGCGCGGGCCAGCACCTGGTTGACGTAGGTGCGCTTGCGGCGCGGGTCGGGCCAGAGCCACGCAGGCAGCTCCTGCAGCACGTCATGCAACTGATCGGCGTAGAAGCCGGCCGGGGCCTTGTAGGGCTCTTGCCGCCGCGTGACGCACTGCGACCACTGCGTCTTGAGACCGGCCAGCATCAGCGTCAGCACCCAGTACTCGCCTTGATGGCGCTCCAGCCGCACCAGGCGCCCATCGGTCTGCACGTCGAGCGCGGGGGGTGCGAGCAGGTCGAACAGCGCCGGCAGCCCGCTGCCTGCGAACGCGGCCTCACGCATCGCGCGGGCGACGGCGTGGTCCCAGGCGCTGTGGCCGAATTCATCGCGCTTCGCCGAGTCGGCGCCCTTGGCGAGCAGCGCTTCGGTGAGCGGCGCGTTGCCTGCCATCGCGGCCAGCATCAGCGGCGTGGCGCCCACCGGTGTGGCGTGGTCCGGGCCGTGCAGGTCGGCCTGGCGAAGGATGTCCTTGAGGTGCTTGGCCTGGTAGGGCTGCAGGTGGCGCTGGTGCACGGCGGCCACGCTGCGGCGCACCTGTTGCTGCCGCGCCAGCCACGGCGCATCGATCGCGTAGCGCAAGGGCATCGATGTGCCGGCGCCGGCGAATGCGCGGCCTTCCATCAGAGCGCGCGCAGGCGCGAACGCGGCCTCGGCAAGCTGCTCAAGCCACACGTGCTGACCATGCCAGAGCGCGTAGTCGAACAGCGTTTGGCGTGGCTTGCTGCTGGGGTTCTTCGGGTCCAGCGCCTTGGGTGCAAGTTCTTCGATCACCTTGCGGCCCCACGCCACCCAGGGCACGGGCTTGTGCTGCAGGAAGGCGTCGCGGATGGCCTGTGCCTGCTCGGCCTTGCCCTGCAGTTCGAGGCGGCGCGCCTCCTGCGCCCATTCGTCGTGGGTCGACTTGGCCACCGGCTGCGCCGCCGCCTCGCCGAGTTGCAGGCCCAGCAAGCCCAGCAGCGGGTGGCCGGTGTCATGCTCAACCAGCGTCAGCGTTTCGACGGCGCGCGTCATCGCCACGTACAGCGCGTTCACCTGGAACTTGTACAGCTCAAGCGACTTGTCGGCCTTGTCGCGCGCGCGGCGGTACGCGAGATCGTCACTTTGCAGATCGGCCGCGGTCACGCCATCACACACCTCGGCATAGGCCTGGCGCTGGCCCGACATCAGCTTGAACAGCAGCACGTTCGGGTACTCCAGCCCCTTGGCCTCGTGTACCGAGAACACCAGCGGTGTGTGGAAGGCCTGCCTCGCAGCGGCCTTGTCTTCATCGCGCAGCACGATCACCGCATGCCGTGCCGACTGCCGCGTGGCCGCGTCGAGCTGCGCGAGCGTCTTGTCTTTCGCGTCGAGCAGGCGCACCTCGCCAGCCACCGCCGAGGTGCTGCGCACGAGGAAGGTGCTCTCGCGGTCCACCGACCCGAAACGCGCCTGCTTGATTTTCAACAGCCGGTTCGCAAGCGCCGTGACGGCGCGCGTGTTGCGGAAGTTGGCCTGCAGCAGCTTGAGCGGTTGGCGCTGTGCGGCGTCACCCGCCAGGCCGTGCCAGAACAGGCTCTTCAGTGCTGCCCAGCTGAAGAAGTTCGGGTGCACGATCTGGTGGCTGTCGCCGCACAGAATGAACTGCCCGGGGTGCTTCAGCAGCGCCAGCACCAGGGCAAGCTGCACGGGTGTCAGGTCTTGCACTTCGTCGATGACGACGAAGTCGTAGACCGGTGCCTGCTGCTGTGCAATGTCGGTTCGCCAGGTGTGCGCGACGAGGTTGCTGTCGTACAGGCCCGCCTCCGTCAACCAGGCGCAGTAGCGCTGGAACTGGCCGTGCGCCAGCTCGCGCTGCGCGGTGTTCAGCAGGCTTTGCCGCGTGCCCAGCGCCAGGTATTCGGCCAGCGACAGCGGGCCTGAAGGCTGTGCACCGATGACGCCTCGGAACTCTTCGAACAGGGCCTGCGCATCGAGCTCGCCGAGCAGCCGCATGTGCTGGCGGTGGCGCTCGCACCAGGCGGCGAACGCCGGCAGCGTCACCTCGCGCCCGGGCGGCACGCGCAGCGTTTCGAGCAGCTCGCGGTAGCTGAGGAAGTCGACCTCCTGCTTCGGGTTCTCGAAGCCGTGTGCGGCGTGCAGGGCCCGCGCGCTCTGCGCCAGGTAGGCCGACAGCGTGACGTACAGCACCCGGCCCTCGGCCTCGCGCAGCCGCGCCAGCGTGACCGCCGTCTTGCCCGAACCGGCAGCGCCGATCACGACCAGCGGCGCCGGGTGGCGATAGGCCTCGTCCTGCGCGTCGTCGAAGACGATGGGCTTGTCCAGCAGCTCGAACTGCGTGCGGCGCGCGCCGAGCCAGCGCAGCGGCACGGCATCGGCGGCGAGCGCCGGCGCAGTCGCATCGGCCAGCGGCTCGCGTTCGATGCGCGACTCGTCGACCACAGCGCCGCGCAGGAACCGCGAGCGTTCGTAGGCGTGGTTCTCGATCACTTCCAGCGCCAGGCACACGGTCTCGCTGGTGCGCCCTGTTTCACCATCAGCTTCGGCGCGCTCGATGCGCGCGAATTGCAACAGCAGCCGGTTGGCGTAGTCCAGCTTCGCGCGGTAGTACGGCCCGGCGTGCATCTTCTTCACGTCAGCCGAGCGGAAGTCGCCCGACTCGATGGCGGCCTTGACCTTGTCGAACGCGGCCTTGACGCGGTGGAGGTTCAGGTCTTTGTATTGCAGCAGGCGCATGCCACCGAGGGCGTGGGTCGGGTGGGGCATGGGAGCCTCGCGTAAAGTGATTTGGGGTGGCACGATAGCGGACCGCATGACGACCGAAGTCATCCGGTCGTGCGCTGTTCAAATCACCGCTGGGGAGCAATCGGCCCAGATGTGCGGACACTGATCGCGCAATTCGCTGAACGGCCAGAAAGTCTGCCCTGTGCCGTTGAAGCACCACGGCAACAGGCCGTGGTCATCAGCGTGCCGCATGGAAGCCAACAGCGATGGTGCCGTCATCGACCCTCCTGCTAGAGACGGCAGTGATGCTTGCACAATGCCAGCGAGGCGCCGATATGTGTTCACGTAGCCGGCCGCCATCGCCTCACGACGGTCGAGTCGCAGGACCGCGACAGTCGTCGCACCTTTGGCTGACCAGTCGTCCGCCTCCACATCGAACCGCGCGGTCACGCACCCCGTGTCCGGATCGAAATCGAGATGCTGCCAGGGGTCTTCGTTCGTCGGATCGATCAGCAGCCCGCGGCGTCCAGCCATCGGAAATTGCCCACCTTTGAATCGACCGCACTCCGTGCAACACAGCAGCATGTTCGACCATTTGAAGGTATGCCCCGGGAAGCGGGCCTTCGGTCGGAAGTGGTCAATATCGCTGCCATGCGAGTCAACGCAGTACATGCATCGCTCACGCACTCCCAGCGTCTGCTTAAGCGACTTCAGCACCACCGCCAAGGCTTTGGTCTGCCGAGCAGCTTTCCAGTCGCGTTCGATATTCAGCCTTCCAAGCCCTAGGTTTTGATCCGTCGCAGCTTGACGCCTGTTGAGGTAGGCCTGCGCTGCACTGGGTAGGGCGGCCCGGGTCACTCGCCGCATGAATCAGAGCTCCTCATCGGTGACGGCGAACATCTCGAGCTGGTCTGCCGTGGTTTGCTCCCCCTTCGTCAGCTTCGCACCGGCTCGTTTCTTGGCCATGAGCTTCGCGTACTCGGCTCGCCCTTCAACCGCACGGGGCGAGCGCGTGTTTTCAAGGCCGAAGGCCGGCGTAAGCAGAATGGTGTCGGGCCTCGAACTGATGACCTTCTTGTATTCGTCTGCTGTCAGCGCGCGGGGTAATTCACCACTGCCAGGTTCGGGCAGTACGAACAGGCCATTTTCGTCTGCTGCTTGGCAGATGATGGGGCTGTGCGTGGTGACAAGGAACTGGATGTTCGGAAAATGCCCCTTGAGCCAAAAGCCGATC
This sequence comes from Rhizobacter sp., assembly GCA_031385155.1. GTDB lineage: Bacteria > Pseudomonadota > Gammaproteobacteria > Burkholderiales > Burkholderiaceae_C > LMDS01. The sequence goes on along the minus strand of JANNBF010000115.1, from coordinate 1,582 downwards.
TCACGTTGCCACTCCGGGTGGAGGTGTGCATCGATCTCATCGATCATGACGACGCCACTGCGCACGATGCGCAGCTTCCCGTCTTCGCCTCGCTCCGCCAACCCCTCGATGCCGTAGGCCGCAATCAGATGACGAAGAATGTCGGCCAGCAAAGCCAACGCGGCGCGATACCCATCGCTCATTTCTCCCCAAGCCAGCTGTTGCCCGTTTCGATCCTTTAGCCACAACCCGTCCGAGTCGACGCGGTCGACAGTGATTTGGTTTGGCATCAATTCGTCACGAAGTATTTCGAGCAAAAGATCCAACTGCTGCCCGCTTTCAGGTGAGCGCGCTTCGAGCCTTTTGTGGCTCAGATCGCGCAACCATTGATCCACTTCGTACAGCGAGGCTGCCTCCTGGAACATGGTGACGAAGCGTTCGGTGCTAGGACTGACCATCAGTCGGGTTGCTTCCTGAGAAGCGCCGAATACGCGCCTGAATGGACCATAGCCACACGAAAACCAGCCGCGCGCGGCGGAGGACCAAAGACCGCGTTGTACCAGCGTACTCTTGCTTGCGGCAGTCGTTGGCAACTCTACGGTCGACTCCTTGCTACCGTGCTTCAAGACCACTGTGGCGGGAAACTTCTTGTACGCGGTCTTCCCCATTTCCGAGAAACCATCGACACCTTTTTCCGGAAGAATCATCAGCTCGATCTTCGCCTCTTGGTCCCCTGCGCCTTCGCGAATCCACCGATGAAAGCTGGGCTGAAGTGAGCGCGCGACGTCCCTCCCGGTCAAGGCTACCGCTATAGCCTTCAGCAACGTACTTTTCCCGGCACCGTTGTCGCCGGTGAACACAGTCCAGCCTGCGTACTTGCCGTCACCCCGGCACAGGTCGAATTCAAGACTTTCAAAGCCTCTGATGTTCTTCAAAATGACTTTGTCGATGTACATAGGTCGGTCCTTTGGCAGGAGGATCGCTGGCAGGGCGACCGCAGACTACAGCAACACGATGTCGTACTGCTCCGGCGACCCGACCGCCTCGGCCTGCAATGAAATCGGCTTGCCGATGAAATCCGACAAGCCCGCTAGGTGCTGGCTCTCTTCGTCGAGCAGCATCTCGACCACCGCCGCCGCCGCGATCACGCGGAACTCTTTCGGGTTGAACTGGCGCGCCTCGCGCAGGATCTCGCGCAGGATGTCGTAGCACACGCTGCGCGGCGTCTTCACCTGGCCGCGGCCCTGGCAGGTGGGGCACGGCTCGCACAGCATGTGGGCCAGTGACTCTCGGGTGCGCTTGCGCGTCATCTCGACCAAACCGAGCTGCGTGAAACCGCTGACCGTGATCTTGGTGCGGTCTTTGGCGAGTTGCTTGCGCAACTCGGCGAGCACTGCGTTCTGGTGGTCCTCGCGCGTCATGTCGATGAAGTCGATGATGATGATGCCGCCCAGGTTGCGCAGGCGCACTTGGCGGGCGATGGCCTGACCGGCCTCCAGGTTGGTCTTGAAGATCGTGTCGTCGAAGTTGCGCGCGCCGACGAAGCCGCCGGTGTTCACGTCGACCGTCGTCAGCGCCTCGGTCTGGTCGATGATCAGGTAGC
>JANNBF010000074.1:0-11658 GCA_031385155.1 Rhizobacter sp. | reverse complement strand
TGCCGCTCGACCTGCTGGTGTACGAGGCGAACAAGCTGCAGACCGAGCAGATCGTCTGCATCGACGAGCACAACCCGTACTTCGAGATGATCCGCGGCACCTGGGGCCACAAGCTGCGCCAGGTGTTCGAGTCGATCGAAGACCCGCAGTGGGGTGACGGCGCAACGACCGTTCCCCTGTGCGTGGCATCGCCGCGCTACGAGCCGATGAAGAAGATCACGAACCCGGGCGAGAAGATCGTTTGACGGCTGACTGCCGCGCCGTCGAACGCGGGCGCGGTGCAGTTCGGCAAGACATCGGGCATGGCCGAGGGCATGTCGCCAAGTGACCCGCTGGATCACCGCGCGGGGCGCCATTCGCCCCTGACCCCCCGCCTATAATCGCGCTTTACCACCACGGCATTTGCGATCAAGCGGGTGCTGCACACAATGACCAAGTATGTCTTTGTCACCGGCGGTGTGGTGTCCTCGCTGGGCAAGGGCATCGCTTCTGCATCGTTGGGCGCGATTCTGGAGTCGTGCGGCTTGAAGGTCACCCTCATCAAGCTCGACCCCTACCTCAACGTCGACCCGGGCACCATGAGCCCGTTTCAGCACGGTGAGGTGTTCGTCACCGAAGACGGCGCCGAAACCGACCTCGACCTCGGCCACTACGAGCGCTTCATCAGCACGCGCATGAAGCGCAGCAACAACTTCACCACCGGCCAGATCTACAAGTCGGTGCTCGAGAAGGAACGCCGGGGCGATTACCTCGGCAAGACGGTGCAGGTGATTCCGCACGTCACCAACGAGATCCAGGAGTTCGTCAAGCGCGGCGCAGCTGATGTCGACGTGGCCATCGTCGAGATCGGCGGCACGGTCGGTGACATCGAGTCGCTGCCCTTCCTCGAAGCCGTGCGCCAGATGGCGCTGCGCGGCGGGCCGAACAACTCCGCGTTCGTGCACCTCACCTACGTGCCGTGGATCGCCGCCGCCGGCGAACTGAAGACCAAGCCCACCCAGCACACCGTGCAGAAGATGCGCGAGATCGGCATCCAGCCCGACGTGCTGCTGTGCCGCGCCGACCGCGAAATCCCCGACGACGAGCGCGACAAGATCTCGCTGTTCACCAACGTCGGCCTGCAGGGCGTGATCTCGATGTGGGACGTGGACACCATCTACAAGGTGCCGCGCATGCTGCACGAGCAGCGCCTCGACGAGCTCATCTGCATGAAGCTGCAGCTGCTCACCAAATCGGCCGACCTGTCTCGTTGGGACCGGCTGGTGCACGAAGTAGCCCACCCGAAGTTCGAGGTCACGATCGCGATGTGCGGCAAATACACCGACCTGTCGGACTCGTACAAGTCGCTCAACGAGGCGTTGCGCCACGCCGGCATCCACAACCATGCGCGGGTCCGAATCGAGTACATCGACTCGGAACTCGTGAACGCCGACAACGTGGCCCAGTTCGCCGCGTTCGATGCGATCCTGGTGCCCGGTGGCTTCGGCAAGCGCGGCATCGAGGGCAAGGTGCTGGCCGCGCAGTTTGCCCGCGAACACGGCATACCCTACCTCGGCATCTGCCTGGGCATGCAGGTCGCAACCATCGAAGTCGCGCGCCACCTGGCCGGCCTGGACGGTGCGAACAGCACCGAGTTCGACCCCGACACCAAGCACCCGGTGATCGCACTCATCGACGAATGGCAAGACAGCGACGGCACGATCCAGAAGCGCGACGCGAAGTCCGACCTCGGCGGCACTATGCGCCTGGGCGCGCAGAGCTCCGACGTGATGCCCGGCACGCTGGCGCACCTGATCTACGGCAAGGTCGTGACCGAACGTCACCGCCACCGCTACGAAGCGAACGAGCGCTACCTCGACCGCCTGCGCGAGGCGGGCCTCGTGATCTCGGCCATCACGCAGCGCGAGAAGCTGACCGAGATGATCGAGCTGCCGCAGGCCGTTCACCCGTGGTTCGTGGGCGTGCAGTTCCACCCCGAATTCAAGAGCACGCCGTGGGATGGCCACCCGCTGTTCATCAGCTTCGTGAAGGCGGCGCTCGCGCACCAGACGAGCCGAACCGCGCTGTTGGCCGCGGCCTGATCTCCGAACTTCCAGCCGCTCACCGAGAGGCCCGCTGCCTTGAAACTCTGCACCTTCGACATCGGCCTGACCCAGCCCTTTTTCCTGATCGCGGGGCCGTGCGTGATCGAGTCCGAGCAGTTGCAGATGGACGTGGCGGGGCGCCTCAAGGAGATGTGCGCCGCGCTCGGCATCCCGTTCATCTTCAAGAGCAGCTTCGACAAGGCGAACCGCTCGTCGGGCACCACCTTCCGCGGCCCGGGCATCGACAAAGGACTTGAGATCCTGGCCAAGGTGAAGCGTGAACTCGGCGTGCCGGTGCTGACCGACATCCACGACGAATCGCAGATCGCTCAAGTGGCCGCCACGGTCGATGTGTTGCAGACGCCCGCCTTCCTGTGCCGCCAGACCGACTTCATCCGCGCCATCGCGCAATCGGGCAAGCCGGTGAACATCAAGAAGGGGCAGTTCCTCGCACCCCACGACATGAAGAACGTGATCGACAAGGCCCGTGCCGCCGCGCGCGAGAAGGGCCTTCCCGAAGACGTGTTCATGGCCTGCGAGCGCGGCGCGAGCTTCGGCTACAACAACCTCGTCTCCGACATGCGCTCGCTGGCCATCATGCGCGAGACCGGCGCGCCGGTCGTGTTCGATGCGACGCACTCGGTGCAGTTGCCGGGCGGCCAAGGGACCAGTTCCGGTGGGCAGCGCGAGTTCGTGCCGGTGCTGGCGCGTGCGGCCATTGCGGTCGGCGTGGCCGGCGTGTTCATGGAAACCCACCCCGACCCGGCAAACGCCATGAGCGACGGCCCGAACGCAGTGCCGCTCAAGCACATGAAAGCGCTGCTCGAACAGCTCTGCGCACTCGACCGCGTGGTCAAGTCTCAGCCGCTGCTCGAGAACGACTTCTCTTGCTGAACGATTCTCCTGCTGATCGATTCACCCGCCGACCGAGTTCACACACCATGCCCAGCGCCTACTTGATCGTCGAGTCCAAGATCACCGACCCCGAAACCTTCAAGCACTACATGGCTGCGGCGCCGGCGGCGGTTGCCGCGTTCGGTGGCGAGTACCTGGTGCGCGGCGGGCGCATCGGCGTGCTCGAAGGCGATTGGCAGCCGCCACGCCTGACCGTGCTGCGCTTCGCATCGATGGAGCAGGGCCAGGCGATGTACGACAGCCCGGCCTATGTGCACGCGCGCAGCCTTCGCGAGGGCGCAACGGCCCTGTTCAACATGGTGCTGGTCGAAGGCGTCGACGCACCGCCCCTCCCCTGATTCGTCATCTTCCAAACCCCCACTTTCGCAAGGACAAGAATGAGCGCCATCGTCGACATCGTCGGTAGAGAAATCCTCGACAGCCGCGGCAACCCCACCGTCGAATGCGACGTGCTGTTGGAGTCCGGCACCATGGGCCGCGCGGCCGTGCCCAGCGGCGCGTCCACCGGCTCGCGCGAGGCCATCGAGCTGCGTGACGGCGACAAGTCGCGCTACCTCGGCAAGGGCGTGCTCAAGGCCGTCGAGCACGTGAACACCGAGATCAGCGAAGCCGTGCTCGGGCTCGATGCGAGCGAGCAGGCTTTCCTGGACCGCACGCTGATCGACCTCGACGGCACCGACAACAAGAGTCGCCTCGGCGCCAACGCCACGTTGGCCGTGAGCATGGCCGTGGCCCGCGCTGCGGCCGAGGAATCGGGCCTGCCGCTGTACCGCTACTTCGGCGGCTCGGGCGGCATGTCGTTGCCCGTGCCGATGATGAACGTCATCAACGGCGGCGCGCACGCGAACAACAACCTCGACCTGCAGGAGTTCATGATCATCCCGGTCGGCGCGCCGAGCTTCCGCGAAGCCGTGCGCTATGGGGCCGAGGTGTTCCATGCGCTGAAGAAGATCCTGCACGACAAGGGTATCAGCACGGCCGTCGGCGACGAAGGCGGCTTTGCCCCGAGCGTGGCCAGCCATGAAGCGGCGATCCAGATGATCCTGGAAGCGATCGACAAGGCCGGCTACACGGCAGGCACGCAAATCGCGCTGGGCCTGGACTGCGCGGCCAGCGAGTTCTACAAGGACGGCAAGTACCACCTGGCTGGCGAAGGGCTCACGCTCTCGGCCCCCGAGTGGACCGACATCCTCGCCACCTGGTGCGACAAGTACCCGATCATCAGCATCGAAGACGGCATGGGCGAGTCCGACTGGGACGGTTGGAAGCACCTGAACGACCGCCTCGGCTCGAAGGTCCAGATCGTCGGTGACGACCTCTTCGTCACGAACACCAAGATCCTGAAAGAAGGCATCGAGAAGCGGGTGGCCAACTCCATCCTCATCAAGATCAACCAGATCGGCACGCTCACTGAAACCTTCGCCGCCATCGAAATGGCCAAGCGCGCCGGCTGGACGGCCGTGATCAGCCACCGCTCGGGCGAGACCGAAGACTCCACCATTGCCGACATCGCCGTGGGCACCAACGCTGGCCAGATCAAGACCGGCTCGATGAGCCGCTCCGACCGCGTCGCCAAGTACAACCAGCTGCTGCGCATCGAAGAAGACCTGGGCGACGTGGCCAGCTACCCCGGCCGCGCGGCGTTCTACAACCTGCGCTGAACGGCGCTGTTCGGCCCGCCGCTCGCTGCTCGCTGCTAGCTCCAAGACTCCCCGCGATTCATGCGCACCGTCACCATCGCACTGATCGCGCTGCTTGCGCTGGTGCATGTCGAACTCTGGTTCGGCAAGGGCGGCGTGCCGCATGCGCGCGAGCTGCGCGCCAAACTGGCAACGCAGCAGGCCGAGAACGCCAGCGCACGGGCACGCAATGGCCGCATGGAGGCCGAGGTGCGCGACCTGAAGGAAGGCCTGGAGATGGTCGAGGAGAAAGCGCGCGCCGAGCTGGGCATGGTCAAGCCGCACGAGATCATCGTGCTGTTTGCGCCGAACAAGCGCTGACCGGCACCGCTGCCGATGGACGCCCTGCTGCACGCGCTGCAGCCTCTGTTCGCACCTGCCTTCACGCTGTGGGCCGCGCCGTTCACCTGGCTCGAACTGGTGGCGTTCGTGTTGGCGGTGGCGATGGTGGTGTGCAACATCCGCGTCAACCCGCTCGGCTGGCCGCTGGCAATCATCAGCTCGCTGCTGTACTTCGCGCTCTTCTGGAACAGCCGGCTCTACGGCGATGCCGGCCTGCAGATCTTCTTCGTGGTGGTTGCCGGCTGGGGCTGGTGGCAATGGCTGCGCGGCACGCTGGCCGACGGCAGCGCCTTGCCGGTGCGCCTGCTGCCAACGCGGCTGCGCTGGCGGCTGCTCGCGGCGCTGGCCCTGGCCTGGCCGGCAACCGGCTGGTTCCTGGCGCACTACACCGATACCGACGTGCCCTGGTGGGACGCCTTCCCGACCGCTGCCAGCGTGATCGGCCAGTGGCTGCTCGGCCGCAAGTATGTGGAGAACTGGCTCGTGTGGATCGTGGTCAACGTGGTCAGCGTGGGCCTGTTCGCCTACAAGGGCCTGTGGCTCACGGTGATCCTCTATGCAGTGTTCATCGTCATGTCGGTGGTCGGGTGGCGAACCTGGCTGCGCGTGCGCGCGGTGGCTTGACGGGCTTCGTGTGAGTGCAGCCCTGTGACGGCATTCGTCATTGCCCTGGTCGGGGCCGAAAGCACCGGCAAGACCGCCCTCGCCGCCGCGCTGCAGGCCGCGCTCGCCAGCCCGCGGCGCAGCGTGGCCTGCGTGCCCGAGTACCTGCGCGAGTTCTGTGACGAACACGGGCGCACGCCGCTGCCACACGAGCAGGCGCTGATCGGGGCCGAGCAGACCCGGCGCATCGCCGCCGCTGCGAACGGTCACGCCATCGTGATCGCCGACACCACCGCGCTGATGACCGCCGTCTACAGCGACATCGTGTTCGGCGACTTGAGCCTGTACCCCGCCTGCGAAGCCGCCCACGCGCGCTGCCAGCTCACGCTGCTCACTGCGCTCGACCTGCCCTGGCAGCCCGACGGCCTGCAGCGCGACGGCCCGCACGTGCGCGAGCCAGTCGATGCGCTGGTGCGCGCGGCCCTCGGCCGCGCTCGGGTGGGCTATGCGGTGGTGTCAGGCCTGGGCGCGGCGCGAACGGCTGCGGCGCTGGCCAGCGTGCAGCGCGCGCTCGACCCGCCACCGGCGGCCGAGCCCGGTTCGGCACGCCGGCCCTGGCAATGGCATTGCGACCGCTGCAGCGAGCCCGGTTGCGAACGCCACGCGCTGCTGCCAAGGGGCTGACCCTGTGGAAGCGCCGGCAGCCCGGGGCCAAAATCGCAACCAACGCGCAGGGTTGTTCAAGGATCAGCGCACGCCCCTGCACAGGCACCAGCGCCCGCACCTGCCTATGCACCGGCCCATGCCCCAGCCAGCGCGCCAGCCCACCCCGAGGAGCCCCGGCAAATGCCGCTAACGTGTTCGATCTGTGCCACCGCCAGCCCCGATGACGCGCGCTTCTGCCGCGGCTGCGGCGCGGCCCTGAAGGGTTCGACCGTGGCGCCCTCGGTGCTGCCCATCACCGCCGTGCCGTGCCCGGTCTGCCGACACCCGAACCGTTCGGGCACGCGCTTTTGCGCGAAGTGCGGCAGAGATCAGTTCGCGGCGCCGGCAACGTCCGCCCCGCCGCCGCCTACCGCACCCGCACCCGCACCCGCACCCGCACCCGCCCCGGCGGCGCAGGCGGTGCCCCTCGTCTCGCCCATGCCACCGGCGCCGAGAGGCATGCTCTGGCTGGCCACGGGTGCGCTGGCGCTGGTGCTGGCCGCTGCGGCGTGGTGGCTGCTGGCGCCCTCGCACGGCAGCGCAGGGCGCGGCCCGTCACCGGTGGCGGATGGCACCGCAGGAACCCCGGGCATCGCGCCGCCGGCCGCCGTGTCGCTGGCCCAGGCCACGTCACCCGCCACTGCGGCGTCGGTACCCGCTGCGCCACTGACGCCGGCCGAACTCTGGGACCCGATCCCGCCCGAAGAACTGCAAGCAGCACGCGACCAGGCCGCGAAGCTGCGTGTCGCGCGCGAGGCCAAGGCCCTTGCGGCACGCGAACAGGCCGCGCTGGCCGAGACAGACGCTGCCCGCCGCCCCACCGACGAGGCCCAGGCGCGCATGCCAGCCGCAGCACCACCGCTGGCGGGCGCCACACAGCGCAGCGCGCTGCCCGCGCCCACCGCTGCCAGCCCCGCGGGCGCCGGCACGGTGCAGCAGGCTTGCGGCAATCGCAATCTCTTTTCACAGGCCATCTGCGAGTCACGCGAATGCAGCCGTGCCGAACACGCCAACGAAGACATCTGCAAGCGGGTGCGCGCCGCCCAAGAGCAGCGCCGAGACCCGCAGTAGCACCCCACACCTGCGGCCCCACGGAGCCGCAACAAGACCCCCGAGGAGAAACCGAATGGTGCAGCCGCCGCCGCGCAATGCCATTGGCACGACCGCAGCTTCGGGGCTTCCGGCCGGCTTGTCATCGGATGCCCTCACCGCCCTGTTTCAGGCGGTGCACGGGCTGCAGAACACCCGTGCGCTGGCGGCCATGTTCGGCGCCATGGTGGCCGGTGTGCTGGCCGCCGGCGTGGGCTCGTTGCTCGCCGCCCGGCTCGGTGCCGTCATGGCCTTGCTCGGCGGCCTGGCGTTGCTCGTGGCCGTGACTACCGGGCTTAACGCGGCCGGCATGTTGCTGATGGACCAGGCCCGTGGCCGGCCCGCCCGCGCGCTGGCCGATGCCATCCGCAGCGGCCTGGCCTGTGTGCCGAAGGCCTTCGCACTCGGCATGGGGCTGTTCCTGATCGCAGTGGCTGTGTTCCTGGCCATCGCGTTGGCGTACTTCGTCTGCAAGATTCCTTACCTCGGGCCCGTGCTGTTCATGGCCGTGTTCCCGCTGTCGGTGCTTGTTTCGGGCGCCACCTTGTGCGGCCTGTTCCTGTGCCTGTGCCTGACGCTGCCGGCCTTGTGGGAGGGGCAGCCTGTCGCCAGCGCCATCAGGCAGGCCCTGACCATCGCGCGCACGCGGGGGGTTGAAGCACTGTTGCTCGGCGGCGTGGTGGGTGTGTTGTCGGCGGCTGTCGGCGTGGTCGTGGTGGGCGTGTTCAGCACTGGGCTGATGCCCGCGCTCGGGCTGTCGGCGGCGGTTCTGGGCGGTGACGGCTTCACCGGCGTTGCGACCATCGCCCAAGGGGGCGCCGAGTTCGGGTACGGCGGCCACGCTGCGGCAGCGGCCATCGGTGGCGGGTTGCTGTGGTCGCTGGCGGTCTCGCTGGTGGCAATGGTCAACCTGCTCGGCCTGAACCTCGTCTACCTGCGTGTCATCGAAGGCCTGGGTGCGGCCGCCGCTGGCGCGCCGCCAGTCATGCCCGGGTCGGCCGCCGCCGTCACGCCCGCCGCGCCGCAGAGCCGCACCCAACCGGCCGGCGCCACGGTGCCGAGCGCGCTGAACAGCAGCACTTGTCCGCAGTGCCTCTCGGCGGTCGGCACGGAAGACGTGTTCTGCGGCGTGTGCGGGCACCGCCTGAAGTAGCGTCGACAACCCCGGCGCGCAAGCCCCGTGTTCGGCACCCAGGGCCTGCTGCTGTTCATCGCCTCCGGCCTGTTGCTGAACACGGTGCCGGGGCCGGGCTCGCTGCTCATCGTCGCGCGCAGCGGCGGCCAGGGCTGGCGGGCGCGGCTTACTCGGTGTTCGTCGGCCTGGGCCTCATTGCCGCACCGCCGAGCCCGGCGGCTGGTCTTGCACCGGCGTGAACAACCCGCCCACGTCGACCGGGTCGAAGTGGTATTTCTTGCCGCAGAAGTCGCAGCCGATCTCGACGCGGCCCTGCTCGGTGATGATGCTGTCGACCTCGTCGCGGCCCAGGCTCTTGAGCATGCTGCCCACGCGCTCGCGCGAACAGCTGCACTCGAAGCGCGGCGTGTGCGGCGCGTGCGGCCCGTCCTGCGGCGTCAGCAGGCGCACCGGCTCTTCCCAGAACAGGCGGCGCAGCACGGTGTCGGGCGCAAGCGTCAGCAGCTCGTCGGCAGTCAGCGTGGCGGCGAGCATCGCGATGCGGTTGTAGGCCTCGTTGATGCCGATCTCGTCTTCGTTGCGCGCACCGCTCGTGCCCAGCACATTGCCCGTGCCCTGCACCGGCATGCGCTGGATCAGCAGGCCGGCCGCCACCTGGTCGTTGGCCGCGAGGATGAGCTTGGTGTCGAGTTGCTCCGACTGCAGCATGTAGTGCTCCAGCACTTCCGAGAGCGCCTGCAGCGGCTCGCGCTGGTCGCCGTGCAGCGCCACCACGCCCTGGTACGGCGCCTGGCCGGGCAGCTTGTCTTTCGGGTCGAGCGTGATTGCGCAGCGGCCCTGGCCGTGCACGTTCAACAGCGCCTCCAGCCGCGCGCCGGCCGGCACATCGCCCACCACCTTGGCCGTGACGCGGAACGCCAGGTCGGGCTGCACTTCGGCCACCGCCAGCTTCACCGGCCCGTCGCCGTACATCTGCAGCACCAGCGCGCCGTTGAACTTGATGTTGGACTGCATCAGCACGCCGGCCGCCGCCATCTCGCCCAGCAGCGCGCGCACCTCCGGCGGGAATGCATCGCCCGCTGCGGCGCGGCGCGCCAGCACGTCTTGCCAGCTGCTGCCCAGCCGCACCAGCAGGCCGCGCACCGGCAGGCCGTCGAAGATGAACTTGACCAGTTCGTCGCTCATGTCACTCATGTCTTTGATGTCACTCACCTCAGCCGAGCTTCTTCAAGCCGGTGCGATAGCGCTGCGCGTTCTCGACGTAATGCGGCGCGCCTTGCTGCATCGCGGTGATCTGCTCCGGCGTGAGTTGGCGCACCACCTTGGCGGGCGTGCCCATGATCATCGAGCCGTCCGGGAACTCCTTGCCTTCGGTGACCAGCGAGCCTGCGCCGACGAGGCAGTTGCGGCCGATCTTCGCGCCGTTCAGCACGACCGCTTGAATGCCGATCAGCGAGCCGTCACCTACCGTGCAGCCGTGCAACATCACCTGGTGCCCGACGGTCACGTTCGCGCCCAGCGTGACCGGGAAGCCGTGGTCCGAATGCACCACCGTGCCATCCTGGATGTTGCTGCCCGCGCCAACGGTCAAGCGCTCGTTGTCACCGCGCAGCACGGCGCCGAACCACACGCTGGCGCCGTCGCCGAGTTCGACGTTGCCGATCACCTGCGCACTGTCGGCCACCCACGCCGTGGGCGCGATGGTCGGAGCGATGTTGTCGAGCTGGTAGATGGCCATGGGGGTCCGGGTGGGCGAGCGTGATCGGGGGCAGAGAAGGCGTTGGCGGTGGCACTGGAGGCCGGGAACGCGAGCCGATAATTCTAGGTGCGCCCCTGCATCACCACCGGCCCTGGCCCGATTCACCATGCTCGAACCCGGCCCCTTCAGTGGGGCAGCCGAATGAACCCGCGCCAGCGCGCGCTCGACGTGCTCGCCTTGGCCGACCCGGCCACCAAGGCGCGCGAGGCCCGCGCGCTGTTCGCGACGCTCGACCTCGATGCGCTCGACACCGAGGCGCATCTCACGCCGACAAGCGCGCTGCCCGGCCGCCCGCCTCGGCCCCGGCTGGTGGCCGCGCTCGACGTTCCAAAGCGCTCGCCGTTCACGCTGGAAGGGCGCGCCGCGCTGCTGCACTCGGTCACGCACATCGAACTGAACGCGATCGACCTGGCACTCGACGCGGCCTGGCGCTTTACCGGAATGCCCAGCGACTACTACCGCGACTGGTTGCTGGTTGCGAGCGAAGAGGCTTTGCACTTCACGCTGCTGCGCGAGCACCTGCAGACGCTCGGCTTCGACTACGGTGACTTCGAAGCGCACGACGGCCTGTGGGCCATGACGCAGCGCACCGCGCACGACATCACCGCGCGCATGGCGCTGGTGCCGCGCACGCTGGAGGCGCGCGGGCTCGACGCCACGCCTCCCATGCAGGCCAAGCTGCGCAAGGCCGGCGACCTGCGCGCGGTCGATATCCTCGATGTGATCCTGCGTGACGAAGTGGGCCATGTCGCCATCGGCAACCGGTGGCTCTGCGCGCGCGATGGCCATGACCCGGTCGCGCTGTACCCGGTGCTCGCCGAACGCCACGGCGCGCCCCGGCTGCGCGCGCCGTTCAACATCGAGGCGCGGGTGGCGGCGGGGTTCACAGCCGACGAGATTGCACTCCTGGGCTGATGCGCCACGCGCATCATCGAAAGCCATGCCCGCTTGAAGGAAGGCGAACACGGCACCGGGTTGATCGGGTCGCACCCGAATGCGGCTTGGCAGGAAAGAACAAAACGGAGGTGCGCCACCCTCCGAGCCCAAGGAGGCATCAGATGCCGGATCGGGAACTGCGTTCGCCCTATTGACAGAGAGAAGCCGCATCAACGTTTGACATGAGTGGCGGCCGAAAGCAAACGAAGCTTACTGGTCGACGCCCCCTCGATGGAAGGGTAAAGCTAAAACATGCCATTGCTGTGTAGGGCCTCGGCTGGCACGACCTGACCTTATCCCCGAAAAACGTACTCCGTAGCTGATGTTCAAATTCAGCAAACGGAGAAGTGAGCATGGGCAAGAAAGACGACACCGCGCACCGCGCGCGATACACCTTGGAGTTCAAGCTGG
>JANNBF010000064.1:0-2821 GCA_031385155.1 Rhizobacter sp. | reverse complement strand
GTACACGTCCTGCACTTCATCGACGATGTAGCGGGCCAGCTCTTCAACACCCAACAGACGCAAGATGTCCTGCGGATCGGCCGAGCCGTCGACGATCAATTCACCCTTATTGACCACCTGGCCTTCGTGGACCAGGATGTTCTTCTCTTTGGGCACCAGCTCTTCGTGCTTGTGGCCATCGGGGTCGGTGATTTCCAGGCGATTTTTGCCCTTGGTCTCCTTGCCGAACGAGATCGTGCCGGTCTGCTCGGCCAGGATGCCGACGTCCTTCGGCGAACGTGCCTCAAACAGCTCGGCCACCCGCGGCAAGCCGCCGGTGGTGTCGCGTGTTTTCTGGCCTTCGACCGGGATGCGCGCCAGCACTTCGCCTGGCGCCAGGTCTTGGCCGTCGCGAATCTGCACCAGCGCGCCAATCGGGAAGCCAATCGTCACCGAGTGATCGGTGCCGGGAATCTTGACTTCTTGTGCCATCGCGTCGAGCAGCTTGACCTGCGGGCGCACGACCTTCACCGCACCACGGCGCTTCGGGTCGATCACGACCAGCGTGGACAGGCCGGTGACCTCGTCCAGCTGCTTGGCCACCGTCACACCCTCTTCGACGTTCTCGAACTTCGCCTTGCCGGCGAACTCGGTGATGATCGGTCGGGTCAGCGGGTCCCAATTGGCCAAGATGGTGCCGGCCTTGATGGCTTGGTCGGCACGCACGCTCAAGATCGCGCCGTAAGGCACCTTGTGACGCTCGCGCTCGCGGCCATGCTGGTCGGAGATAACGATCTCGCCAGAGCGTGAAATCACCACCAGCTCGTTCTTGCCATTGGTCACGTAGCGCATCGTGGCGTTGAAGCCGATGTGGCCATCGGACTTGGCGTCCACACTGTTGGCCACCGCCGCACGCGAAGCCGCACCGCCGATGTGGAAGGTGCGCATCGTCAGCTGCGTGCCCGGCTCGCCGATTGACTGCGCGGCAATCACGCCCACAGCCTCACCGGTGTTGACCAGCCCACCGCGGCCCAGATCACGCCCGTAGCAGCGGGCGCAGATGCCGAAGCGCGTGGCGCAGGTCAGCGGCGTGCGCACCTTGACCTCGTCGACGCCGGCCGCTTCCAACGCATCGAGCGCGTCTTCGTCGAGCATGGCGCCAGCGGGCAGCAGCGCGTTCTGCGTTTCCGGGTGCATGACTTCAATCGCTGCCACGCGGCCAAGGATGCGGTCGCGCAGCGACTCGATCACTTCGCCGCCTTCGACCAGCGCGCGGGTGAAGAAGCCGTTCTCGGTGCCGCAATCGACTTCGGTGACGACCAGGTCTTGCGTCACGTCCACCAAACGCCGCGTCAGGTAGCCCGAGTTGGCCGTCTTCAACGCCGTGTCCGCCAGGCCCTTGCGGGCGCCGTGGGTGGAGATGAAGTACTGCAACACGTTCAGGCCTTCACGGAAGTTGGCCGTGATCGGTGTCTCGATGATCGAGCCATCGGGCTTGGCCATCAGGCCGCGCATGCCGGCCAGCTGGCGAATCTGCGCCGCCGAGCCGCGAGCGCCCGAATCGGCCATCATGTAGATCGAGTTGAACGACTCTTGATCGACAGTCTTACCGTGCCGATCCGTGGTCTTTTGCTTGGACAGCTGGGTCATCATGACCTTGCCGACCTCGTCGCCCGTCTTGCCCCAGATGTCGACCACCTTGTTGTAGCGCTCGCCCGAAGTCACCAGGCCCGAGACGTACTGCTGCTCGATCTCTTTGACTTCCTTCTCGGCGCGCTCGATCAGGCCCGGCTTCTCTTTGGGCACCAACATGTCGTCGATGGCAATCGAGATGCCGGCGCGCGTGGCCAACCGGAAACCGGCCTGCAGCAGCTTGTCGGCCAGCACCACGGTTTCCTTCAGGCCGCACTTGCGGAACGAGGTGTTGATGAGCTTGGAGATTTCCTTCTTCTTCAGCGCCTTGTTGATGTGCGCGAAAGGCAGGCCCTTGGGCAGGATCTCGGACAGCAGCGCACGGCCCACCGTCGTCTCGACCAGCTTGGTCTCGGCGACGAAGCCATCCTCGCCATCGCGCACCCATTCGGTCAGGCGGACGGTGACTTTGGCTGTTACTTCGACTTGGGCGTTGTCCAGCGCGCGCTGCACTTCGATCAGGTCGGCAAAGATCATGCCTTCGCCCTTGCCGTTGATGCGGTCGCGGGTGGCGTAATAAAGCCCCAACACCACGTCCTGTGACGGCACGATCGACGGCTCACCCGAGGCCGGGAAGAGCACGTTGTTCGAGGCCAGCATCAGCGTGCGGGCTTCCATCTGCGCTTCAATTGACAGCGGGATGTGCACGGCCATCTGGTCGCCGTCGAAGTCGGCGTTGAAGGCCGAGCACACCAACGGGTGCAGCTGGATGGCCTTGCCTTCAATCAGCACCGGCTCAAAGGCCTGAATGCCCAGGCGGTGCAGCGTCGGTGCGCGGTTGAGCAGCACCGGGTGCTCCTTGATGACTTCTTCAAGGATGTCCCAAACCACCGGCGTGCCGCTCTCGACTTCTTTCTTCGCCGCCTTGATGGTGGTGGCGATGCCCATGGCTTCCAGGCGCGAGAAGATGAAGGGCTTGAACAGCTCCAGCGCCATCAGCTTGGGCAGGCCGCACTGATGCAGCTTGAGCGTCGGGCCTACCACGATAACGGAGCGTCCAGAATAGTCGACCCGCTTGCCCAGCAAGTTCTGCCGGAAGCGGCCGCCCTTGCCCTTGATCATGTCGGCCAAGGACTTCAAGGCGCGCTTGTTGGCGCCCGTCATGGCTTTGCCACGGCGGCCGTTGTCGAGCAGTGAATCGACGGCCTCT
>JANNBF010000057.1:0-13659 GCA_031385155.1 Rhizobacter sp. | reverse complement strand
GCTGCTGCTGGCCGCCTGCAACAGCGTGTCGCCGCCCTTGTTGCCGAAGCCCGTCGAGCCGCCACGAATCCCGGCCCTGCCGGCGCAAGCCCGCCAGCCGGTGACCCCATCCAGTTGCTTGCCGACCTGCAGCGCCGGGCTGACGAAGCAGCGGGAATCCTGGCTCGCATTGCCGACGAGCGCGGTGCCGCCGGGGCAGCCTGCGAGCGCGCCTATGATGCGCTGACAGGCGGTCTGTAGCGCGCGATGCTTCTGCTGCCGCTACAGATTGCGCATGACGCCCGGTAACCCTTCCCCGTGAACTACGGCGAGCGAGGCGCGGATTCTGGCATGCGCTTCGGCGTGCATCCGGGCGCGTGCTGCGGTGCTACTGCCAACGCCAGACCCAGATCAGGTCGAGCGAGTTGTCGTCGCCGGACTGGGCGCGCAGCGTGAAACGGCGGGCAATGCGGTAGATCAATTGCCAGTTGCCGGTGGTGGCGTTCAGGCCGCGCTCATAGCCCACATACCAGCGCCGCGACAGCTGCTTGCCGAGCGAGATGATGGTGTCGCGCACCTCGCCTTCGGTCTGGCGCACCGAGATGTCGTCCAGGCCGACGGCGCGGGTCAGCTGGTCGGTGATGCCGGTGCCTTCGCCGGCCAGCAGGGCGAGGGCGGCGCGCTGCAGCAGGGCAGTGTCGGTGCGGCCCAGGCCGTCGCTCGCGCGGCCCATCACGAGCCAGCTGAGCTTGTCGATCTCGCTCAGCTCGGGTTCAGAGAACAGGCGGATGCGCGGGTTCAGCGTGGTGCCGGTGATGGCCACGCCGACGCGCACGTCGGTGTTCGGGCGGGTGGCTTCGATGTCGAGCCGCGGGCTGTTGACGGCGCCGTTGAAGGTGACGAAGCCACGGTCGATGCTGAGCTTCTGGCCGTACGCGGCATAGGTGCCGTCGGCCGTGTTGACGGTGCCGTTGACCGCCAGCCTGCCGCCCGGCGAGGTGATGCGCAACTCGCCGCGCAGGCCGGTGTCGAGCCCGCGCCCGCGCAGGCGCAGCTTCTCGCCGAGCGCCACGCGCAGGTCGAGCGCCACTTCGCGGGCGGTGGGGTTGGCGGTGCTCGGTGTGGAGTTCGGCGTGGTGCTCGGCGCGGTGTTCAGCGCAATTGCCGGCGTGGATGTGGAGGTGGCTGTGCCGTTGGCGCCAGCCGGCACCGCAGGCCGGGGCGTCGCGCGCACCACGCTCACGTCATCGGCCAGGCTCGGGGCGTCGGTGCGTGTGAAGTCAACCAGCCCTTCGTCGACGCCGAACTGGCCGGTGAGCGCAAGCGTCTTCGCATCGAGCTGCAGTTGCGCTTGCCCGCTGGCCACGATGCGCCTGTCGACGCGGCCGAGCAGCTGGAACTTGTCAGCCACCACGCGCAACACGGCCTTCGGCGCCTCGCCCAGGCTCGCGTCTCCCGTCAGCGTGACCGAGCCGCCGCCGGCCTTGGCGGTGAAGCGTTCGATGCGCGCGGTGGTGCCGCGCAGTTGGATGGCCAGGTCGCCATCGGTCACGTTCACGCCCTGCACGAAGTTGCGCACGCCCAGGCCCGTGCCGTCGATCTCGCCGGTGTATTCGGGCGCACGAATGCGCCCGCCGATGCTGGCACTGGCGTGCAGTGCGCCGTCGAGCCGCCAGCCCGGTGGCACCCAGGTGCCCCAGCTGCCGAGCTTGTCCACGCGCAGCTCGAACACGCCTTCGATGGGTGTGTCGGCCGCTGGCCAGGTGGCCTGCGCACCGGTGCGCGCCACCACGGCCCCCACGCCCACGCCGAGCGCGGTGCCGGCAACGGCCTGGGTGAAGTTCCACACGCCGTTCGCAGCGGCCAGGCCCAGGCGCAGGTCGGTCAGGCCGAGAGCCTGGGTGCTCAGGTCGTCTTTTACCGTCAGGTCGCCGCTGCGGCGTTCGATCACGATGTCGGCGCTGAAGGTCGGCGCGCTGCGCAACACCAGCGTGCCGCCCACGGTCAGGTCACCGCCCCAGCCGAAGTCGGGCTGGGCGCGCGCCAGCAGCGGCGCCACGCGCATCGGCTCCAGCTCGGCCTGCGCATCGATCTGCGCCGCGCCGCCAGGCGTGCTGGCGGCCTGCCACGCGATGCGGCTCCAGCGCAGCGCGCCGCCCAGCACCTCGGCGCGGCCGGGTTGCACGGTGGCGGTCGCCGGTGCATTGGCCGATGCAGTCGCCGATGCATTGGCAGATGCACCGGCAGCTGAACGGGCCGCCATACCGACAGGCGCACCCACAGCCGTGCCGCCCCAGCGCAGATCGATACCGACATCACGCGTCAGAAGCAACGGCGCCGTCGCGCCGGTGGTTCGCACCGAGAGCTCCTGCACGCTGCCGCGCCAGCCGCCGATGCCGATGCCGGCGGCCTCGACAAACCCTCCTTGCGCCTGCAGCGTGGCCAGCGTGCGGTCGGCCGCCGTGGGGCCGGTGGGTGCGGCACCGCCTGCCTGCAGCGCGCCGGCCCACGCGGGTGGCAGCGCCTTCGACTCGGCGCGCACTGCCAACTGGTGAGCGCGGCCGGTGCCTTGAAGCTGCAGCTGCGCGGTCTCGGCCCACGGGCGCATCACGCCGGCGCGCAGGGCCTGCAACTGGGTCAGCGCGAGCTGCGCTTCCATGGCATCGCCGGTGCTGCTGCCGAGCTGCCAGCGGCCCTCGGCCTTCTGCACTGCGGTGCTGCCGATGCGCAGTGCGCTGGCTTCGAGCGTGCCCTGCGTGGTGGCGCGGGGCCAGCGCCCGTTGAGGGTCGCGTTGGCTTTCAGGGTGCCGGCAAGCGTGGTGTCTTGGCCGGGTGCGGTGAACAACGCGAATGCGGGTGCGAGCCGCGCAAGCGCAGGTGCATCGAGCGCCAGTTCCCAGCGGTCGCCCGAGCCGTTGCTGCCCGCCGCCACCAGGCCCTTCGCACGCAGGCTGTTGCCGGCCGCGTCGAGCTGCAGCGTGGGCCGGGCGCCGCTGCCGTCGCTCGTCACGTGGGCCATGCCGCTGACCGCCACGCCCGCCAGCAGGCTGGGCGCGAGCGCCGCGCTGGCCTGGCCGCGCAGGGCGGCCAGCCAATCGGCGGATGTGCGCGCGGCAGTCGTGGCAGTCGTGGCGGTGGTGGCGGTTCTGGCTGTGGTGGGTGAGGTGGCTGAGGTGGCAGCCGAGGTGGCGGCGGGTGCGGCGGCTCGGTTGGCATCGTCGGCGTCGGTGGGCACGGTCAGGTCGGCGTCGAGCGTGGCGTTGAGCCGCGTGGGCGCCTTGCGCCACGGCGAGTCATCGCGGCCGGGCCACCATGCGGCGGGGTCGAACTCGGCGAGCGAGCCCTTGGCCTTGACGAGCCAAGGCGCGCTCCCCGGCGCGCGCGTGGCGACGCCGCTCAGGTCAGCGTGCGCCGGGCCGGCTGTGGCGCGGGCTTCGCGCAGTTCGATGCGCTGCGCCTGGACGCTGGCGTTCAGCCGCAACTGCACCGGTTGCGTGGCAGCGGTGCGCGCTTTCGGGTTCGCACTCACGCGGCCGTCGAGCGCGGCTTTCAGCTCCACCGCGCTCGCCGCCGGTGTCGCGAAGTCACCCCCCGACAAGCCCAGCGTGCCGGCAAGTTGCATGGCCGGTGCACGCGTGTCGAGCTGTGCGGGTTGCAGCGCGTTGACGCTGGTCGCGAGCGCCCAGCGCCCGTTGCGCCACTCACCCTGGCCTTGCACGCTGCCCGCCGCCGCTTGCGCGTTGCCGAGTTCGGCGAACAGGCTCGACAAGGTGATGTCAGCCGCGCGGTCGGGTTGCGCCGCGAGCACGAGCTTGGCGCTGCGCAGCGGCAGCCGGCCTTCGTTCCAGCGGCCGGCCGCCACATTGCTGATGTCCAGCGTCAGGACGACTGGCGCATTCGCGCTCGCGCGCGTCGCCACGGCCGTGCCGTTGAGCGCGGTGGTCGGCGCGCTGCTGCTGAAGGCGGCCAGGTCGAGCGCTTGTGTGCTGGCCTGCAGGGTGTCGATGGGCCAGGGCGCGAACGGCCGGAGCGTGGCGCGCGCGTCCAGAGCCTGCGCGGGCCGTGTGTCGCTCGGTTGCGCGCGCACCGTGGCCTGCAGCGCCGGCGCGGCCAGCGGGCCGGCGAGGGCGGCGTGCGCAGCCCAGGCTGCGCCCGAGCCTGAGCCTGAGGCCGCGGCCTGCACCACGTCGAGCACCGCCTCGGTGTTCAGCTTGCCGGTGCTGCCCACGACCGCGTGGCCGCTCGCCTGGAGCTGGCCCCACGCCACGCTGAGCCGGTCGATGCGGTGCTCGGCACCACCGGCTGCACCGAGGTGCAGTTGCGCGCTGACCTGGCGCAACAGCACGCCGTCGGTCGGTGCTGCGCCTGCGGGTGCGATGCGAAGCTCGCCCACCTGCAGCGAGCGAATGTCGATCTCCATCGGCAGGCGCAGGTCAGTCGGCGCGGTGAGTGGTGGTGCGGCCGGGTTCGGCGTGAGTTGTACGTCGACGCGCGCTGCGCGGAGCGCGTCGATCACGATGCCGCCGAACGGGTGGCCCGGGCTGCGCGCGAGGCGCAGGCCGCGCCAGGCCACGCCGTCGAGCACCAACGTGCCGGTGGCACCGGGCAAGGCCAGCTCAACGCGCTGCGCTGCGAAGTCACCCAGCAAGGTGCCCGACGCGGTGGTGATGCGAACGCCGGGCAGGTGCGCCACCAGCCAGGCCGTGCCCGGTGAACTGCCGGCCGACCATGCAATGAGTGCCGCAATGGCCACCAGCCCCGCCACGGCAGCAGAGACCAGCGCGGCGGGCAACGCCACGGCCAGACGCCAGCGCCGCCTTGGCCGGGCCGTGCCGGGCGCTGCAGGGTCGGCGGGCACGGGTGGCACGGGTGTGACGGGCGTTGCGTCGTCGGCGCCCATCAGAACGCGATCCCCACGCCGAAGTGCAGGCGCACGCGGCGCTCGCGCTGGCCGTACGCCACGTCTACGCGCAGCGGCCCCACGGGGCTGCGCCAGCGCACGCCCAGGCCGTAGCCGAGCGCGGGGCGAAGCGCTGAGAAGCGGTCGGCGGCGTCACCGGCATCGATGAACGCGGCGCCCCACAACGCGGGGTACTTGCTGATCAGCGGCCGGGCGAACTCGAGGCTGGTGGTGGCCAGGCTGCGCCCGCCGGTGATCACGCCGTCGGTCGTCGGCCCGAGCGTGCGGTAACCATAGCCGCGCACCGAATCGTCGCCGCCGGCGCGGAACAGCAACGTGTCGGGCACGCCGACCACGTTGCGCGTGAACAGCTGCCCGGCCTCGGCACGCAGGGTGCCGAACCACGCACCGCCGAGTGGCTGGTACCAGGTCATGCGCAGATAGAGCCGCGTGAACGGGCCGCGTTCGGCGAGCCGTGCGGCGGTGGGCGTCTCGCGCGTGCCACGCGCCACGCCGAGCGCGGCTTGCGCCGAGGTCGTCAGGCCGCGTGTGGGCAGCAGCACGCTGTCGACGTCGCGGTACACCCACTGGTAGTTGA
Organism: Rhizobacter sp.; assembly: GCA_031385155.1. GTDB lineage: Bacteria > Pseudomonadota > Gammaproteobacteria > Burkholderiales > Burkholderiaceae_C > LMDS01. The sequence goes on along the minus strand of JANNBF010000057.1, from coordinate 8,182 downwards.
TCGACAGCGCCTGCGCGTCACTCGTGAGCACGTCGCTCTTTAGCTTCGCCTGGGTCAGCTCCGCAAAGTACAGGCGCTCGATGCGCGGCGTGTCTTGCGTGCGGCCGACCCGCGCGTTCCAGCTCAGCAGCGTTTCATCTGCGGCGCGCAGGTTGGACGCGCTGCCCGAGAGCAGGTTGCGGTACAGGCCTTCGAGCGGGTGCGACAGCAACTCGCCTTCCCAGGCCTGCTTGTCGGGGCCGAGTTCGAACTTGTTCTTCGCGACCCAGCGCGTGCCGAACACGGCGCGGTGCGTGTGCTCCAGAGACAGGCGCGCGCCGGTGTTGGCGCTGTAGCCCACACCAAGCGTGGCCTGCTGCAGCGGCTGCTCCTTCACGCGCACCAGCACGGGTGCGGCGGCAGCGGTTTGCGGGTCGGCGTCGAGCTCGACCGATGCGCCCTCGAACAGGCCGATCTTCTGCAGCCGCTCCTGGAAGTCGAGCAGCCGCTTCTCGGTGTAGGCCTGGCCGGGCTCGAAGTAAGCCAGGCGCAGCACCGCATCGGCCTCATAGCGCTGCAGGCCCTCGATGCGAATGGCGCCGATGCGAAAGAGTGGCCCGCTGTCGGCCTCGACCGTGATCGCGACGGCATTGCTCTGCGCATCGACGCGCGCGTTCGTGCGCGCCCAGTTCGCCGCCGCATAGCCTTGGCTGCGCAAGCGCGTGATGGCGGCGTTCTTCGCATCGCTCCACGCAGCTTGACGGAACACGGCGCCGGTGGGCAAGGGCCAGTCGTCGCGCAGCGCCTCGCGCTCGGTGAGCGCGTCGGCATCGCCCGCGAGCGCTGCCGTCTGCAACGCGCCCGTCATGGTGACCTGCACGTCGCCCACGGTGGCAGGCGCCCCGGCGGCGACGGTCATGCGCACCAGCGGCAGGCCGCTTGCGGCCAGGCCCGGCACGCGCGCCACGCTCACGTCGGCATTGAAGTAGCCCTCGGTCTCGAGCAGGCCGTGCGCCTGAGCGGGCGCGGTGAGGATCAACCGGTCGAGCTCGGCGGCGGTGATGTTGTCGGTACTGGGCGCGCTGCGAAAGCGCGCCAAATCCAGGTAGTTCAGCAGCAGCTTGCGCAAGGGTGCGGGCGCTTCCACATCGAACTCGTAGGCCGCCACTTCGGGGGCTGCCGCCGCAGCACTGGCGGCCGGGGCGGCCGGTGTGAGGAAGGGCAGCGTCTGCAGGTTCGCGCAGCCCGCCAGCAGGGCCGACCATGCCATGGCGGCCATGGCGACCAGCCGGCCAGCCGTCATTTGCTGAGCAAGCGCATGGCCCCTTCGAGCCCTGCCAGCGAGAGCGGGAACATGCGCTGGTTCATCAGTTGCTGAATCACGGCAATGCTCTGCCGGTAGCCCCACACGCCCTGCGGTTCGGGGTTGATCCAGGCGAACTTCGGGAACGCATTGGTGAGGCGCTGCAGCCACTCGGCACCTGCCTCTTCGTTGTTGTATTCGACACTGCCGCCAGGCTGCAGGATCTCGTACGGGCTCATCGTCGCGTCGCCGACGAAGATCAGTTTGTAGTCCTTGTTGTACTTGCGGATGATGTCCATCGTCGGGAACTTCTCGCTGTACCGACGCCGGTTGTTCTTCCACATGAAGTCGTAGACGCAGTTGTGGAAGTAGTAGAACTCCAGGTGCTTGAACTCGCTCTTGGCGGCACTGAAGATCTCTTCGACGCGGTGGATGTGCTCGTCCATCGTGCCGCCCACGTCCATCAGCAACAGCACCTTCACCTTGTTGTGGCGCTCGGGCACCATTTTGATGTCGAGCCAGCCGGCGTTCGCGGCCGTGCTGCGAATGGTGTCGTCGAGGTCGAGTTCGTCCGCAGAGCCCTCACGGGCAAAGCGGCGCAAGCGGCGCAGGGCCACCTTGATGTTGCGCGTGCCGAGCTCGAGCGTGTCGTCGTAGTCCTTGAACTGGCGCTGGTCCCAAACCTTGACAGCGCTTTTATTGCGACTCTTGTCTTGGCCGATTCGGATGCCTTGCGGGTTGTAGCCATAAGCACCAAACGGGCTCGTGCCGCCGGTGCCGATCATCTTGTTGCCACCTTCGTGGCGTTCTTTCTGCTCTTCGAAGCGCTTCTTGAGTGTGGCCATCAACTCGTCCCAACCCATCTTCTCGATGGCGGCCTTGTCTTCGGCGCTGAGTTCGAGTTCGAGCTTCTTCTGCAGCCAGTCGAGCGGTATGTCTTGCGAGAAATCGGTGAGCAGTTCCACGCCCTTGAAGTAGGCGGAGAAGGCGCGGTCGAACTTGTCGAAGTTCGATTCGTCTTTCACGAGCGAGGTGCGCGCGAGGTAGTAGAACTCGTCGACGGTGTTGTCGATCACGCCTTGCTGGATGGCTTCGAGCAAGGTCAGGTACTCCTTGACCGATACCTTCAGCTTGGCGGCGCGCAGGGTGAAGAAGAAGTTGATCAGCATGGGGGTCTTTCGAAGAACCTTTGCCAGACGAGCGGAAAGTTGGCGCCTATTTTGGGCGGCCTGTTTTGGCGGCGCCGAGCGTGCCCTTCGGGTCATGTGCCGCGAGCCACCCGAAGAACTCGTTGAACCAGAGCCTGCTGTTGCGGGGCTTCAGGATCCAGTGGTTCTCGTCCGGGAACCACAGCAGCCGCGCATCCACGCCGCGCGCCTTGAGGGTGTTGTAGTAGGCCAGGCCTTGCTGGTCGGGCACGCGGTAGTCGAGCGCGCCGTGAATCACGAGCGTGGGCGTGCTCATGCTGCCGGCGAAGCTGCTCGGGCTTTGAGCGCTGATCTTGGCCGGGTCTTCCCAGTACCACGCACCCAGCTCCTTGGCGTGCCAGGTGTAGGCGTCGTCGCTGAACATCGCGGTCCAGTCGAAGCAGCCGGCGTGGCACACATAGGCCTGGTAGCGGCCGGGCTTCACGTGGCCGTTCATCCACGCGACCATGAAGCCGCCGTAGCTGCCGCCGGTGGCGAAGACGCGCTGCTTGTCGACCCACGGCTGCTTGCGCAGCCAGTCGGTGCCGGCTTCCACGTCCTGCAGCTCCAGCTCGCCCCAGCGGTGGGTGATGCTGTCGAGAAAGGCGTAGCCGAAGCCGCTCGAGCCGTGGTAGTTGACGCAGGCCACCACGTAACCCTGGCCCGCGAACACATGGTTGTTCCAGCGGTAATGGAAGGTGTCGCCCGCGGCCGCGTGCGGGCCACCGTGGATGCTGTGCATCACCGCGTGCTTCTTCTTCTTGTCGAAGCCGGGCGGGTAGACGAGCCACATCTGCACCGCGTCGCCATTCGCACCGGTCACGCTCACTTCTTCGACCGCGCCGAGGCGGTGCTTCGCGAGCAGGTCGTCGTTGAAGCGCTCGAGCCGCTGCGGCGCCTGGCCGGCACGCTGGGCGTGCGCGCGGGCCGGGTGGCTCATCGCGTCGGCCACGGTCGCCACCACGCCGGCGGCCACGTCGAAACCCTGCACCCAGCCACCCTGCACTTCGACCGTGGCGCTGCGCGATTCGATGTCGAAGCGGTACAGGTTGCATCGGCCCCGGTCTTCGGCCGTGAAGAACAGCGCGCGGCCGTCGGCCGACCAGCGCAGCGGGGTGTTCACCGACTGGTCCCAATCGGCACTGAGCGCGTGCCACTTCCCGCCACGCGCCAGCACGGCTGCATGCGCCGGCATCGTGTGCTTTTTGCCGATGTGGCTGGCCGCGAAGGCGATGCGCTGGCCGTCAGGGCTGTAGCGCGGGTCGTCGAAGTCCCAGGCCGCATCGGCCGCGACGGTCTCGAACACCGCGCCGCGCAGGCGCAACTCGACCAGCGCCTTCGGGTTCTCGAGGCGCTTCTGCGCTTGCGGGTCGAATGCGAACACGATGTGCCGGCCGTCGGGCGAGATGTCGAAGGTGTCGGCATCCGGCTCGGCGCGCGACAGTTCGTACGGTGTGCCCTCGAACAGATCGGTCGTGCGCCCGCTGGCCACGTCGAGCACGTGCAGGTGCGCCACCCGGCCCATCGGCAGGTGGTGGTCCCAGAAACGGTACTGGGCCTCGCTGGTGGCGTAGCCGGTTTCCTTGCGCTCCTTGAAGGCCTTGTGGCGCTTGACCTGCTCAGCCGTGCCCTTGGCGTCAGGCCAGACCCAGGCAACGAAGGCGATGCGCTTGCCATCGGGGAACCACTTGAAGGCCTCGATGCCGGGGGCGAAGTCGCTGATGCGGCGGGCCTCGCCGCCATCGGGCGCGATCACATACAGCTGCGGCGCCTCATCGGTCTTGCCCTGCTGTTCGCGCTTGGCGGTGAAGGCGATGGCATCCAAGGTGGGCGACCATGCGGCGTGGCCGTCTTTTTCGCCGCAGCTGGTGAGCCGGCGCGGCCCGCCGCCGAAGGTGTTGAGCAGCCACAGGCTCGTGCTGCCCTTGTTCTCGTCCATCGAGAAGTGCGCCACGGCGCACACCGCTTGTGCACCGTCGGGCGAGAGCGCGACGCCGCCGATGCGCTCGAACTTCCAGAGGTCTTCCACCGTCAACGCCGGGCGCTTCGTCGTCATGCAGTCTCCAGGTTTTTGATCGGGCCAGTCAACGCGGTAGGGCAAGCTGCCAAAGCAACTGCGCTTTCACTTCGGGCCATTCGCCGGCGGTCAGGCTGTACATCACGGTGTCGCGCACCGTGCCGTCACGGCGCAGCGCGCTGTGGCGAATTACCCCGTCGCGGCGCGCGCCCAGGCGCTCGATGGCGCGCTGGCTCGCGAAGTTGAAGTTGTCGGTGCGCCAACCCACGAGTTGCGCGCCGAGCGCCTCGAAGGCGTGCGTCATCAGCAGCAGCTTGGCGGTGGTGTTGACCGCGCTGCGCTGCGTGCGTTTCGCGTACCAGGTCCAGCCGATCTCGAGCCTGGACACGGCGGGCAGGATGTCGTGGTAGCTGCTGCAGCCGATCACATCGCCGCTTGTGCTGTCGAGCACGGCGAAGGCGAGGCGGTGGCCGTCAGCGTGGCCCTTGAGCGCGGTCTCGATGTAGGCGCGCGTCTGCTCCGGCTCGGGCACCGACGTGACGCGCAGGTTCCACAACTCGCCGTCGGCGGCGGCGAGTTTGAGGCCGGCTTCGTGCTGCAGCCCGAGCGGCACCAGCCGCACCGGCGCGAGTTCGAGCGTAACCGGCTGAACCGGCAACATGGCCGGCAACATGGCCTGCATCAGCGGTTGTTCCGCTGCATGAACACCAGCTTCTCGAACAGCGACACGTCCTGTTCGTTCTTCAGCAGCGCGCCGACCAGCGGCGGCACGGCCACCTTGTCGTCCTTGCTCTGCAGCGCCTCCAGCGGTATGTCTTCGGCCAGCAGCAGCTTGAGCCAGTCGAGCAGTTCGCTGGTGCTGGGCTTCTTCTTCAGGCCGGGCAGGCTGCGAACGTCGTAGAAGTTCTTGAGCGCGGCGGCCAGCAGTTCCTTCTTGAGGTTCGGGAAGTGCACGTTCACGATGCTCTGCATCGTGGCCGCGTCCGGGAACCTGATGTAGTGGAAGAAGCAGCGCCGCAAGAAGGCATCGGGCAGTTCCTTCTCGTTGTTCGAGGTGATGAAGACGAGCGGGCGGTGCACCGCTTTCACCAGCTCGCGCGTCTCGTACACATAGAACTCCATGCGGTCGATCTCGCGCAGCAGGTCGTTCGGGAACTCGATGTCGGCCTTGTCGATCTCGTCGATCAGCAGCACCACCGGCTGGTCGGCGGTGAAGGCCTGCCACAGTACGCCCTTGACGATGTAGTTGTGGATGTCCTTCACCTTCTCGTCGCCCAACTGGCTGTCGCGCAGCCGGCTCACCGCGTCGTATTCGTACAGACCCTGCTGCGCCTTGGTCGTGCTCTTGATGTGCCACTGCAGCAGCGGCATCTTCAGCGCCAGCGCCACTTCCTCGGCCAGCATCGTCTTGCCGGTGCCGGGCTCGCCTTTGACGAGCAGCGGGCGTTTGAGCGTGGCGGCGGCGTTCACCGCGAGCATCAGGTCGGGCGTTGCGACGTAGTTCTCGGAGCCTTGAAACTTCATGATCTGGGTCGACTTTCGGGTGGGGCTTTTGGTCTGCGAGTCAGTATAAGGCGCCCCCTATAATCATTTGTTGCACTGCAAACAAGCCTGTTTTGAACCATGAAAAAGCTGCTGTCCCTGATCATCGCGTTGCTCTGCCTGGGCGCTTCGGTGCATGCGTTCGCACAAGATGCGAAGGCGGGCGAGAAGAAGGCGGCCATGTGCATCGGCTGCCATGGCATCCCTGACTACAAGGCCAGCTTTCCCGAGGTCTACCGCGTGCCGATGATCGCCGGGCAGGGTGCGAAGTACATCGTCTCGTCCCTCACCGGCTACAAGAAGGGCGACCGCAAGCACCCGACGATGCGCGCCATTGCCGCGTCGCTGAGCGACCAGGACATGGCAGACCTCGCCGCGTTCTACTCCACTCAGGCCAAGGCCGATGCACCGCCGGCCACGATTGCCGGCGAGGCGCCTGCGGCCGTGGCCGAGCTGCTCAAGAAAGGCAACTGCGTGTCGTGTCACGGCGCCAACTTCAGCGCCCCGATCGACCCGAGCTACCCCAAGCTCGCCGGCCAGCACCCTGACTACCTGTACGTGGCGCTGAAGGAATACCAGACCGACAAGAACCCCCAGGTCGGCCGCAACAACGCCATCATGATGGGCATGGCGCGCCCATACACCCATGCCGAGGCCAAGCTGATGGCGAGCTACATCGCCTCGCTGCCGGGTGAACTGAAGACGGTGCCGCAATCTCGCTGGAAGTGAGTTGCTGGAAGTGAAGCGCCGCCACTGACTCCACGGCAATGCCTCACCGGCCCGACGAGCCGCCCCGAACGGGCGGCTTTTTCACGCCCGCAACCGGCGTTGGGTACGGACCTTGCGTGCCTTGCACCGGGCGTGGCCGGCAAGGTTTTCCCGACCTCGGCGCCCGCAACGGCGGCCCTACACTCGCCGCTTTCTCAACGTGCCGGAGCAAGCCATGAATCAACTTCGCAGCAAGCTGCTGCTCGCCGCCGCCCTGGGGCTGGCGATGGGCGCCGCGCAGGCGCAGACCCTGCGCTGGGCCTCGCAGGGCGACCTGCAGACCATGGACCCGGTCTCGCGCAACGAGTCGCTCACCAACGCGCTCAACGGCCAAATCTACGAGACGCTGACCGGCCGTGACAAGCAACTCAACATCGTGCCGATGCTCGCCACCGAATGGCAGCAGACAAACCCGCTGCAATGGCGCATGAAGCTGCGCCCGAACGTGAAGTTCCACGACGGCTCGGTGATGACGGCGGATGACGTGGTGTTCTCGGTCAAGCGCGCCACGGAGCAAACGTCGCAGATCAAGGTCTACGCCAACGCCGTCGGCGAGCCGAAGAAGATCGACAACCTCACTGTCGAATTCAACCTCGCGCAGGTGAACCCGATCTTCCTGCAGCACCTCAACGCGCTCTTCATCATGAGCAAGGCCTGGTGCGAGAAGAACAACGTGACCAAGCCGCTCGACTTCACCGCCAAGGAGCAGAGCTTTACCGCGTTCAACGCCAACGGCACCGGCCCGTACGTTCTGGTGAGCCGCCAGCCGGATGTGAAGACCGTCTTCAAGCGCAACCCCGCGTGGTGGGGCAAGTTCACCGGCAACGTGCAGGACGTGGTCTACACGCCGATCAAGGCCAACGCCACGCGCGTGGCCGCGCTCGTGTCGGGCGAGCTCGACCTGGTGCTCGACCCGCCCCCGACCGACACGCCCAAGCTGCGCGAAACCCCCGGCGTGAAGATCATCGACGGGCCCGAGAACCGGATCATCTTCATCGGGATGGATCAGGGGCGCGACGAGTTGCTGTACAGCAGCGTCAAGGGCAAGAACCCGTTCAAGGACCAGCGCGTGCGCCAGGCGCTTTACCAGGCTGTCGATGAAGAGAGCATCAAGACCAAGCTGATGCGCGGCCAGGCCGCCCCGACCGGCGCGGTGATGGTCTCGCCGATGGGTGTGTACAACGATGCGAGCCTGGAGAAGCGCCTGCCCTTCGACCTGGACGCATCGAAGAAGCTGCTCGCCGCAGCGGGCTACCCGGACGGTTTCGAGGTGACGCTCGATTGCCCGAACGACCGCTACGTGAACGACGAAGAGATCTGCAAGACGCTGGCCTCGATGTGGGCCCGGCTGGGCGTGAAGATCCGCGTCAACACCATGCCGCGCTC
>JANNBF010000054.1:0-37289 GCA_031385155.1 Rhizobacter sp. | reverse complement strand
GAGCATCACGACGGTCGCACTCGCCTGCGCTTCCTTGAAGGTCTTGCAGCGTATGGCCACCGCCATCAACAGGGCCGACACGGCCGCCGCGAACGGCAGCAGCACCACCAGGAACCACAGCGCCTCGCGCGTGCCGTACTGGAACATCGCGGCCAGCGTGTCGCTGCGCAGCACCCATTGACCGGGCAGGAAGCTGAAGCTGCTGAGCACCGCGATCAGCATGCCCACGGTTGCCACCGCCCCCCACTTGCCGGCCACCAGCACCCAGCGTTCGAGCGGGTTCGCCAGCAGCGGCTCGAGCGAGCCGCGCTCGCGCTCGCCGGCGGTGGTGTCGAGCGCCGCATTGAGTGCGCCGTACAGCACCGCCATCATCACGAAGTAGGGCAGCATGCCGGTGATCTGGGTGGCGCGCGTTTGCGTGCTCGCCAGGTCGCGCTCTTCCACCTGCACCGGCTCCAGCAGGTCGCCGGCCACGCCGCGCAGCGCCAGCGTCAGCATCACGCGCTCGCGGCTGAAGCCGGCCAGCAGGCGTTGCACCCGGCCGGCGCCGGCCAGCGAGCGCTGGTTCGCGCTGTCGGACACGATCTCGACGATGGGTGCCTCGCCGCGCAGCAGCGCCGCGTCGAAGTCTTTCGGCACCACGACCACCGGGTCGGCGAGCGTGGCGCTGCGCAGTTGCGCTTCATAGCCGACCGGCGCCGCCTTCACCGTGTAGGTCTGGCGTTCGAAGAAGTTCTTCAGGCTGGGCGCGTTCTCGATGCCTTCAACGACCACCTCGCGCAGCTCGGCGCGCGACTCCAGCGAGGCCACCAGCACCGAGATGGCGACCAGCACCAGCGGCCCCATCAACACCGACGAGAGCAGCACCGTGAGGAGCGTGCGCCGGTCGCGCAGCGCGTCGGTGATCTCCTTGCGGTAGACGGTCCATGCCAGCTTCAAACCATTCATCGAGCAGCTCCATCGGGTGCGAACGCGAGCGCCACGAAGGCCTCTTCGAAGTCGGTCTGGCCGGTCTGCGCCAGCAGTTCGGCGACCGTGCCGGTAGCCACCGTGCGGCCGTGCGAGACCAGCACCACGCTGTCGCACAGGCGCTCGACCTCTTGCATGATGTGCGTCGAGAAGACGATGCACTTGGCGCCGCCAGCCGGGGTGCGCAGGAAGCGCAGGCTCTCGCGCAGCGCGCGTGTCGCCAGCACGTCGAGGCCGTTGGTCGGCTCGTCGAGCACGATGTTCGCCGGGTCGTGCACCAGCGCGCGGGCGAGCGCGGTCTTCATGCGTTCGCCCTGGCTGAAGCCTTCGGTTCGGCGGTCGAGAAGGGGCTTCATGTCGAGCATCAGCGCCAGCGTCTCGGCGCGCGCCTGCGCTGCATCGAGGGCCATGCCTTGCAGCCGGCCGTAGTAGACGATGTTCTCGCGCGCCGTCAGGCGCGGGTACAGGCCGCGCGCGTCCGACAGCACGCCCATGCGCGCCAGCGCCTCGCGCGGCTGCATCGCCACGTCGATGCCGTCGACAGTCAAGCGCCCGGCGTCGGGCGCAATCAGCCCGGCCAGCATGCGCAGCGTCGTGGTCTTGCCCGCGCCGTTCGGGCCGAGCAGGCCGGTGATCTGGCCGTCCGGCGCGTGCAGGTTCACGTCGGCCACGGCCTGCACCGGAACGCCAGGGCGGCCGCGTTTGAACAGGCCGCGACCGATACGCGCGGCGGGAAACTGCTTGGCGAGTTGCTCGATGCGGATCATCGCGGAGCCGGCATTGGTGTCGGCGCGGGTGTTGGCGCTGGTGTCGGCGCCGGTGCCGCAGTGTCAGCCGCAGAGGCCGGCACATCGGCGGTGATCGGCTGGAACACCGGCGGCCGCGGCACGGCCTTCAGGCAGCTCGCGTCGACCGCTGCCGCCGCCGCGTCGTCGCCCGCGTCGATGAAGCGGTGGATCACGTCGCGCGCGCAGCCGATCGACATGACGCCGTGGCCCGCGTTCGCCACCACCACATGCACCGCGTTCGGCCCAAGTGCACGCGCCACGCGCTCGCCGTGGCGCGGTGGCGTGGCCGGGTCCAACCCGCCGCTGAACAGCAGGGTGGGGCTCGTGCTGGGTGTGACCGTGTAGAACGCGCCGGGCACGTCGCCACGCGGCCAGTTAGCGCACACTTTTCCGTAAAGCTCGGCCTGCTCTGCACCGAAGTCGGCGCCGGGTGCATCGATGGCGCGTGCTGTGCGGGGCATGTCTTCGGCGCAGACGACCGAGAAGTGCATGCCCATCGCGAGTTGCATGCCCTTGCGGGACGCGAGCAGCGCGTTCAAACCGAGCAACGGCTCCAGCCGGCGTTGGGCCGCGTCGGCGATGGCCGATGGCAGCGCTGCCGCAATGGCCGGCACGTAAAGCGCGCTGCGCACGGCGGCAAGCACCATCTCGCGCGTCAGCACAAAGCGCTCGGGTTGGCCCGTGAGCGGGTGCGCAGCCACGGCGGTGAGCGGCAGCTTTTGCAGCAGAGCGTGCCAGTCGGCGCGCAGGGCGGGGTGCTTGCGGGCGCACGCGCGCTCGGCCTCGCAGGCGGCCAGCCAGGCGTCGAGTGCGGCCTGGCTATCGGTTGAAAAGCTCGCCGGCAACGCCATGTCAGGCGGCGCTACGCCGTCGAGCACGCTGCGCCGCACCTGGGCCGGGAACTGGCGTTGGTACTCGAGTGCCACACGCGTTCCGTACGACACGCCGACCAGGTTGATCTGCGCCGCGCCGAGCTGCCTGCGCACCGCGTCCAGGTCTTGTACCGCGCGCGTGGTGGTGAACAGGCCCAGGTCGGCGGGCGCCTTGATGTAGGGCAGCTTCAGCAGCGCGCTGCGGCACGCCTCGATTTCTTTGAGCTGCTGCTGCCGGTCGGCCTGCTCGGCCAGTGGTTCGCGCCGCGTGTCGGCACAGTTGAGCGGCGCCGACTGGCCGGTGCCGCGCTGGTCGACGAACACGATGTCGCGCCGGTTGTTCAGGCGGCTGAACAGCCCGAGCACCTGCGGCGCCACCCCGATAGCGCTTTGCCCCGGGCCGCCAGCGAGCAGGAACACCGGGTCGGCGAGCTTGCGGCGGGCCATCGCCGGCACGACGACGTAGTGCACGTCGATCACCGTGCCTGCCGGCCGGGCCGGGTCGAGCGGGCGCTGCACCACGCCGCACAACACGCTGTTGCGGATGCCCGGAACGTGGCATTCGGTGGGCGTGGTGCCGGCCCAGGCGCGCATGGAGGCCACGGCAAGCGTTGCCCCGACCGCGGCCAGCAGCGCCGCTTTCATCACGGCAAGGTTCCGCCTCATCCGCGCGCCGCGCGGCCGTGCGCGCAACCAACGCTCATGGCATACCGAGCAGCCGCTTGGCTTCGCCCGAGTCGATCAGCTTGGTCAGGTCTTGCGCGCCACCCACCAGTACACCGCGCACGAAGACCATCGGCAGCGTCGGCCAGCCGGTCCACATCTTCAGCGCATTGCGTTGCCGCCACTGGCTGAAGTAGCTGCCGTACTCGAGGTACTGGTGCGCGATGCCAGCCGCGTCGAGCGCCTTGCGTGCGCGGCGGCAGAACGGGTCGCCCGCCATGCCGACGACGAGCACCGGGTTCGACGCGGCAGCCGCCTGCACGTTGTGAACGATGTCGGCGTGCAGGTTCGCGACCGTGTCGCGGATGGCGGGGTGCAGCCGCGCTTCTTCCAGGGTGGGTCGTGGCATCGTTTCGTCCGTTCGGCAAAGCCACAAGGGTAGCGGAAGCGTGCGGCACGGGCTCGCAAGCGCGGCACGGGCGAGCCGATTTGCCTGAGCGCGCGACTGCACCCGCGGCCGAAAAGCGGTGTAATACCCGCCCCACCACTCGCGACACACTCACCATGAAGCTCTACTACAGCCCCGGCGCGTGTTCCCTGGCACCGCACATCGTGCTCGTCGAATCCGGCCTCCCGTTCGAACTGGTCAAGGCCGACCTCAAGACCCACAAACTACTCGACGGCGCCGACTACTACGCCGTCACCCCGCGCGGCTACGTGCCGTTGCTGGAGCTCGACACCGGCGAGCGCTTGTCGGAAGGCCCGGCCATCACGCAGTACATCGCCGACCAGGTGCCCGAGAAGAACCTCGCGCCCGCCAACAGCACCATGGCCCGCTACCGCACGCAGGAGATGCTCAACTTCATCACCAGCGAGCTGCACAAGGGCATCGGCGGCAACTTCAACCCGGCCATGCCCGAAGAAGCCAAGGTGCTGATGCGCGCGAAGGCACTCGACCGCTTGAAGTGGGTCGACGGCCAGCTCGAAGGCAAGCAGTACCTGATGGGCGAAACGTTCAACATCGCCGATGCCTACCTGTTCACGGTGACCAACTGGACCTCGCATGTCGGCATCGACATCTCGGGCCTCAAGAACCTGGTTGCGTTCCAGGCCCGCATGTTCGCGCGCCCTGCGGTGCAGGCGGCGATGAAGGCCGAAGGCCTGCTGAAGTAAGCGCGCGATGCGAGCCCTGAGCGCCGGTGTGATGCGGGTGGTGGCTTGCACCTTGGCCTGCGCCTGTGCGGGTGCCTGGGCGCTCGCACGCCCCGATGCCAGTGCGCAAGCCGCACCGGCGCCGGGCCGCTACGGCGGCGAGTTGTGCGTGACGACCCCTGCCTCGGCCGCGCCGGGCTGCGGCCCCGCGGAAGTCGAGCTGCAAGCGGGTGGCGGCGCGCGCGTGAGCATCAGCGACATCAGCTACCGCTTGCAACTCAAGAGCAGCCAGGTCCAGGTGGTGCTGATGCACGGCGGCATGCAGGTCGACGAGTTCGTCTCAAACTATGAATGGGTCGGCCGCACGCTGCAATTCACCGATGCTGACAAGCGCGCCCGCTACGCGCTGCGCCTCACCGAACGCAAGGCACCGAGGTAGGCGCCGGAATCGATGCCTGAGTGGCGGCGCGGCTCAACGCCGAAGCGCCGACGCGATCAAGCCGTGCCGCCCACTGTCAACCGGTCGATGCGAAGCGTCGGCTGGCCCACGCCCACGGGCACGCTCTGGCCTTCCTTGCCGCACACGCCCACGCCGGTGTCGAGCTTCATGTCGTTGCCGATCATGCTCACGCGCGTGAGCGCGTCGGGGCCGTTGCCGATGATGGTGGCACCCTTCACCGGGTACTGGATCTTGCCGTTCTCGACCCAGAACGCTTCACTCGCCGAGAACACGAACTTGCCGCTCGTGATGTCGACCTGCCCGCCGCCGAAGTTGGTGGCGTACAGGCCGCGCTTCAGGCCGGCAACGATCTCTTCCTTCGTCTTGTCGCCGCTGAGCATGTAGGTGTTGGTCATGCGCGGCATCGGCACGGCGGCGTAGCTTTCACGCCGGCCGTTGCCGGTGGGTTTGACGCCCATCAGGCGCGCGTTCATCGAGTCTTGGATGTAGCCTTTCAGGATGCCGTCTTCGATCAACACGTTGCGCTGCGAGGCGTTGCCTTCGTCGTCCACGTTGAGCGAGCCGCGCCGGTCGGGCAGGGTGCCGTCGTCGAGCACCGTCACACCCTTGGCCGCCACGCGCTGGCCGATCTTGCCGGCGAACGCGCTGCTGCCCTTGCGGTTGAAGTCGCCTTCCAGGCCGTGGCCGATGGCCTCGTGCAGCAGCACGCCGGGCCAGCCCGGGCCGAGCACCACGCTCATCTCGCCGGCCTTGGCGGGGCGTGATTCGAGGTTCGTGAGCGCTGCGTTGACGGCGTCGCGCACATAGCTTTCGATCACGTCGTCGCTGAAGTAGCCGAAGCCGAAGCGCCCACCACCGCCGCCGTTGCCGACCTCGCGGCGCACTTCACCGTCGACCGTCTGCTCGGCGATCACGGTGACGCTCAGGCGCACCAGCGGGCGCACATCGGCGGCCAATGTGCCGTCACCGCGTGCGACCAGCACCACGTCGTATTCACCCGCCAGGCCCGCCATCACTTGCTTGATGCGCGGGTCTTTCGAGCGCGCGAGCTTCTCGACCTTCTCGAGCAGCGCGACCTTCTGGGTGCTGTCGAGTGTGGCGATCGGGTCCATCGGTGCGTAGAGCAAGCGGCTGCCCGCGATCTTCTGCTTTGTGCCGACCTTGACCCGGCGGCTCTGCCCGTTCGCGGCGATGGTGCGCACGGTGCGGGCCGCGTCCATCAGCGCGGCTTCGGAGATGTCGTCGGAGTAGGCGAACGCGGTCTTCTCGCCCGCCACCGCGCGCACGCCCACGCCCTGGTCGATGCCGAAGCTGCCGCTCTTCACGATGCCTTCTTCCAGGCTCCAACCTTCGCTGCGCGTGTACTGGAAGTACAGGTCGGCGTCGTCGATGCGGTGCGTGGCGATGGCCGCGAGCGCCTTCGAGAGCGTGGCGTCGGTCAGGCCGAAGGGTTCGAGCAGCAGCGAGCGGGCAACGGCCAAACGTTCGATCGTGGGTTCGCGGGAGATCATGCAGTGGTCCTTCCAGGGCTGTATTTCATTGTAGGAGCGGGGTGCGCGCGCAGGGGTTCACAAGTCTTTACCCCTGCGACAGGCGCCGCGGGTCGTCTGCGCAACACGCGCCTTCGTTGAAGGTGGGCAAGGCTCGCAAGCCTGTACGCCACCTCACCCCAAGGAGCCACACCATGACGAACCTCAAGACCCTGACCGTTGCTGTGACGCTGGCCGTTGCCAGCCTCGGTGCCTTCGCCCAGGCCGCATCCGCCGCCACGCCGCGTGTCGACCAGCGCGAAGCGAACCAGCAGCAGCGCATCGCGGCCGGCGCCGCCTCGGGCGCCCTCACGGCGAAGGAAACGAACCGCCTGGAGAAGCAGCAAGCGCGCATCAACACCGCGGAGGCGAATGCCAAGGCCGACGGCACCGTGACCAAGGGCGAACGCAAGCACCTGCGCCGCATGCAGGACCGCGCGAGCAAGAACATCCATCACCAGAAGCACGACGCACAGACGGCGAAGTAAACCGCTCTGCGGAATCAACTCATTCACCGCAGAGCCCCCCAGGAAATGCCTTCGGCATTTCCGCCCCCAGGGGTCAAGCAAAGTGGCAAAGCCACATTTGCTTGAGAGGGGCGAAGTCTGCGGAGTTCACGCAGAGGAATTCAATTGATTGCATTCACTCTGCGCTCCTCCGCCAACTCCTTTGACTCTGCGGCGAAGCATTTGGATTTTTGCTTCAACCCGCGCTCAACCCGCGTTCTTCAGTGCCAGGGCGCGTTCGTACAGCGCGTTGCGTGGCGCGCCGGTCAACTCGGCGGCCAGTGCAACGGCTTGTTTGAGCGGCAGTTCGGCGAGCAGGGTTTGCAGCGTGTGATCGTGGGCGGCGCTGCCGTCAGCCGCCACTGCGGGCTGTGCATGCAGCACCAGCACGAACTCGCCGCGGCTGCGGTTGGCGTCTTGTTCGAGCCACGCAGACAGGGCGTTCGCGGGCAGCGTGGCCACCGTCTCGAACTGCTTCGTCAACTCGCGGCACAGCGTCACGGGCCGCGCGCCGCACGCCTCGCCGAGGGCGGCGGCCAAGGCGGCGATGCGGTGCGGTGCCTCGAACAGCACTTGCGTGTTCGGCTGCGCGGCGAACTGCTTCAGCATCATGGCCCGCTCGCCGGCTTTCGTCGGCAGGAAGCCGACGAACGTGAACGGCCCGCCGATGGCATCACCCGCCACGCTGAGCGCCGCCACCGTGCTGCTCGCACCGGGGATCGGCACCACGCGGTAGCCGCCCGCCGCCACGGCGGCCACCAGCGCTGCGCCCGGGTCGCTGATGGCGGGCGTGCCTGCATCGCTGATGCAGGCCACGCGTTCGCCGCGTGCCAGGCGCTGCATCACGCCGGCGGCTGCTTCGCGCTCGTTGTGTTCATGCACGGCGAGCAGCGGCTTGCCCTCGATGCCGAGCTGGCGCAGCAGCGGTGCGCTGTGGCGCGTGTCTTCGCACGCAATTGCATCGACAAGGCCCAGCACATGGATCGCACGCAATGTCATGTCGGCGAGGTTGCCGATCGGCGTGGCCACCACGTACAGTGCGCCCGGCGGGTGGCTTTGCATGCCGGCCGCGCTGGCGGCGGCCTGCTGCAACAACGAGGCATCGAGGGTGGTCACGGGGCGTGTGATGACAAAGGAAACATCGAAGGCAACGACGAAGTCGGTCGGCGATGCCGGTGAGGCGCTGGCTCTGGCCCACTTGCTGGGAGCGGGGCTGGCGCTGGTGCAGCGGAATTATCGGGTCGCAGCCGGCCCACGCGCGCGCGGCGGCGAGATCGACCTGATCCTGCGCGAGCGCGACGGCACGCTGGTCTTCGCCGAGGTGCGCGCGAGGGCCAGCAGCGCCTTCGGCGGCGCGGCCGCCAGCATCAGCGCCACCAAGCAGCGCAGCCTGGCGCTCGCCGCCCAGCATTTCCTGCGCCGCTACCCGTCGCCACCGCCGTGCCGCTTCGACGTGGTGGCCATCGACGACGGCCGCATCGAGTGGTTGAAGGGCGCGTTCGATACCTCTTGATGCGTGTTGGCGCGAACACGCTTCTTGATGGCCATGTGGGCAGGGGTCTCGGTCTCTTCTCGATTCTCGATGACCGGTGGGCCGCTCACGGCGCCGGCCCCTGGGGTGGCAAGTAGCAGACCGCCCACGCCTGGACCGAGCGCTTCAGGTGTTCATGTCTCGCCGTTCGTGTCGCCGTCGGCGGTGTCGTTGGTGTCCGCCTTCGGCTTCAGGCGAACCGACCAATGACCGCCGGGCTCCTGTTGAACCGTGAGGAGATCGTAGGTGCGAAGCATGTCCAACAAGCCCGAATGCCCATACGTCTGCGGCGAGAAGGAGGGGTCGGTGCGCTTGAGATATTGCCCCAAACCGCCAAGGTGAACCTTGCCTTCGGAAGTGTCACTCGCCATCAGGCTGACCGCTTCGGCGATGAACTTCGGTCGGCGTTTGATCGCCGTCTTGGGCGCCTCGGGCTTCGGCGATTCCGCCTTGGCCACCTGCGGGCGGCCCTGACCTTCTTGGCCCACGCTGGCGGGCTCGGCAGCAGGTGGCTTGCTCCACTCGAAGAACTGGTCGCTGGCGTTGCGCAATGCGTCCGGCGTCTTGGCTTCGCCAACGATATGCACTGTGGCGCCGCGCTCGCGCAACTTGCGGCAGAGGTAGGCAAAGTCGGAGTCGCTGGTGACCAGGCAGAAAGTGTCTGCGCGACGGTCGAAGAGCGACTCCATCGCATCCAGCGCCAAGGCGATGTCGGAGGTGTTCTTGCCCGCTGCGTACTGGTACTGCAAGCACGGCGTGAAAGCCAGGCGCACCAGCGCCTCTTGCCACTTGTTGGCGAGAGTGCTGTGATTGCCATAGCCCCTGCGCAAGACCACTCGGCCGAACTGGGCCACAACCCGAAGGGCATGCTCCAGAACTTCCGGGGTGGTGTTGTCGCAGTCCACGAGAACAGCGACGCGCGATTCGGTCTGAGAGATTTGTGTCATGACGTTGCACGATGGGCAGTTTGCGGGCGCGGTACGCCGCATGCCTTCCCCATGGGCATGTTGCCAGCATCTTGCGGGTGGAACCGTGCTGCGGCCACGGAACCAGCGTGGTGCACCCGTGTCATATGATCCATGACCATGCTCGAACAACGCATTCAACAGCAGTTCTTCGACAGCGCCGACCTCAAGTACGCGGCCGCAGAAGTCCTCTCCAAACCCATTGCGAATGCCGTCAGCGCGCTGGTGGGCTGCATCACCAGCGGCGGCAAGGTGCTCTCTTGCGGCAACGGCGGCTCGGCCGGCGACGCGCAGCACTTCGCGGCTGAGTTCGTCGGCCGATTCGAGCGTGAGCGGCCCGGCCTGGCGGCCATTTCGCTGTCGACCGACACCTCCATCATCACCGCCATCGGCAACGACTACGACTTCGCGTCGATCTTCTCGAAGCAGGTTCAGGCCCTTGGTGCGCCGGGCGATGTGCTGCTGGCCATCAGCACCAGCGGCAACTCGGCCAATGTGGTGAAGGCCGTTGAAGCGGCCCGGGCGAAGGAGATGACCGTGATCGCGCTGACCGGCAACAAGGGCGGGCGCATCGCCGAGATGCTGCTCGACACCGACGTGCTGATCTGCGTGCCGCACGAGCGCACCGCGCGCATCCAGGAAGTGCACCTGCTCGTGCTGCACTGCCTGTGTGACGCGGTCGACCTGCAACTGCTCGGCGAACAGGAAAACACATGACTTTGAACAACCAGGCGCGCCCGTTGCCGCGCACGGCCGTGCTGGCCGCAGCGCTCGCAGCCACCACCTTGCTCGGCGCCTGTGCGCCATTGCTCATCGGCGGCGCAATGGTCGGCGGGTCGCTGATGGCGGTCGACCGCCGCAGCTCGGGCACGCAGGTCGAGGACCAGGCCATCGAGCTCAAGGCCGGCAGCCGCATCGGCGAGGCGCTGGCCGACCGGGGCCACGTCAGCACGACGAGCTACAACCGCATGGTGCTCATCACCGGCGAGGTGCCGACCGAGGCCGACAAGGCGCTCGTTCAGGAGACGGTCTCGCGCATCGACAACGTGCGTTCGGTGGTCAACGAGCTCACCATCGCGGGCACCAGCTCGCTTGCCAGCCGCTCCAGCGACGTGCTCATCACGAGCAAGGTCAAAGCCAGCATGGTCGACGCGAAAGACGTGCAGGCGAACTCGTTCAAGGTCGTCACCGAGCGCGGCGTAGTCTTCCTGATGGGACGCGTGACCGAGCGCGAAGCCGGCCGCGCCACCGACATCGCGCGCGGCGTCAGCGGCGTGCAGAAGGTGGTGCGCCTGTTCGAGGTCGTCACCGATGGCGAACTCGCGAACCTGCAGCCCGCGGCGGCGAAGTAGCCCGCAGCGGCCCTCCTCAGCGCGTGCTGAGGCGTGTGGTTCAGCCCTCGCCGCGCGTCAAACGCGTGAGCAGGCTCGATGTGTCGAGCCGGTTGCCGCCGGCGGCTTGAACGTCGGCATAGAACTGATCGACCAGTGCCGTCACCGGCAAGCGGGCGCCGTTGCGCCGGGCTTCATCGAGCACGAGGCCGAGGTCCTTGCGCATCCAGTCGACGGCGAAGCCGAAGTCGAACTCGCCCTTCAGCATGGTCGGGCCGCGGTTGTCCATCTGCCAGCTTTGCGCCGCGCCTTTGCCGATCACGCCGAGCACGGTCGCCATGTCGAGCCCGGCACGCTGGCCGAACGCAATGGCCTCGGCCAGGCCTTGCAGCAGGCCCGCGATAGCGGTCTGGTTGACCATCTTTGCCAGCTGCCCGGCACCGCTGGCGCCGATCAGCGTGACGGCCTTCGCGAACGCCATCGCCACCGGGCGGATCGCGGCGAACGCTGCGGCGTCGCCACCGCACATCACGGTCAGCGCACCGTTGATGGCGCCCAGGTTGCCGCCCGACACCGGCGCGTCGATGAACTGCAGGCCGAGTGCAGCGGCCGCCAAGCTCAGCTCGCGCGCCACCTCGGCCGAGGCCGTGGTGTGGTCGACGAACACCGCGCCCGGCGCCATGCCGGCGAATGCGCCATCGGCACCGAGCGTGACCGAGCGCAGGTCGTCGTCGTTGCCCACGCAGGCGAAAACGATGGCCGCGCCGGCCGCCGCAAGTTGCGGTGTGGCCGCACTCGCATGGCCGTATTCCACCACCCACTGCGCCGCCTTCGCGGCCGAGCGGTTGTAGACCGTGACGGCATGGCCCGCCTTCGCGAGGTGGCCAGCCATCGGGTAGCCCATCACGCCCAGGCCGATGAAGGCCACGCGTTGTGAGGGGATGGCGTCGTAGGTTCTTGATGTCATGGTTCAGCTCCGGAAAGCGAAGCGGCCCCGAAACGAGGCCGCTGGTCGGGTATCGACGTTGCTGCTATTCGACGCTCATGCGATGTTCATTCGACGCTCATACGATGGTGAGGTGCTCGGTGCCCGCGGCCAGGTCGGTGCTGCGCGCGCGGTTGCTGTGCAGCTTGATCTGCAGCCGCAGGTCGTTCACCGAATCGGCATTGCGCAGCGCGTCTTCGTAGGTCACGGCCTGGCCTTCGTAGAGGTCGAACAGGGCCTGGTCGAAGGTCTGCATTCCGAGCTCGCGCGAGCGCTTCATGATCTCCTTGATCTCGGCCACTTCGCCCTTGAAGATCAGGTCGGAGATGAGCGGCGTGTTCAGCATCACCTCGACCGCCGCAACGCGCCCGCGCCCTTCTTGCCGAGGCAGCAGGCGCTGCGAAATCAACCCCTTCAGGTTCAGCGACAGGTCCATCAGCAACTGCGCGCGCCGCTCTTCCGGAAAGAAGTTGATGATCCGGTCGAGTGCCTGGTTGGCGCTGTTGGCGTGCAGCGTGGCCATGCACAGGTGGCCGGTCTCGGCGAAGGCGACGGCGTGTTCCATCGTCTCGCGGTCGCGGATCTCGCCCATCAGGATCACGTCGGGAGCCTGGCGCAGCGTGTTCTTCAGCGCTGCGCCCCAGCCGTCGGTGTCGATGCCCACTTCACGCTGCGTGATGATGCAGTTCTTGTGCGCATGCACGAACTCCACCGGGTCTTCGATGGTGATGATGTGGCCGAACGAGTTCTCGTTGCGGTGGTCGACCATCGCCGCGAGCGACGTGCTCTTGCCCGAGCCGGTGGCGCCCACGAAGATCACCAGCCCGCGCTTGGCGAGCGAAATGTCTTTGAGGATCTGCGGCAGGCTCATCGAGTCGATGGTGGGCAGCACCTGCGGGATCGTCCGCATCACCAGCCCCACGTTGCCCTGCTGCACGAACGCATTCACGCGAAAGCGCCCGATGCCTTGCGGCGCGACCGCGAAATTGCACTCCTTGGTGCGCTCGAACTCGGCCGCCTGCTTGTCGTTCATCACCGAGCGCGTGAGCGCCAGCGTGTGCTGGCCGGTCAGCGGCTGCGGCGAGACCTTGGTGACCTTGCCGTCGACCTTGATCGCGGGCGGAAAGTCGGCCGTGAGGAACAGGTCCGAGCCGTTGCGCGACACCATCAGGCGCAGCAGGTCGTTGACGAATTTCGATGCCTGGTCGCGTTCCATCTTCTACCCCTTCAATTCGAATTCATTCACCGCAGAGGGGCGGAGTGAACGGAGTTTCGCAGAGTAAAGATGTTCAGAATTTCCTCTGCGAAACTCCGCCAACTCCTTCCCTCTGCGGTGAAGTATTTCGATTTCACCCCGGGAAGTTCTCGGGGAACTTCGCCTTCGCGCGGGCTTCGGCGGGCGACACCACGTTGCGCCGCACGAGGTCGGCCAGGTTCTGGTCGAGCGTTTGCATGCCCAGCGCGTTGCCGGTCTGGATCGACGAGTACATCTGCGCGATCTTGCTCTCGCGGATCAGATTTCGGATGGCCGCCGTGCCCAGCATGATCTCGTGCGCCGCCACGCGGCCCGAGCCGTCTTTGGTCTTGCACAGCGTTTGCGAGATCACGCCGATCAGCGACTCCGACAGCATCGCGCGCACCATCTCTTTCTCGGCCGCCGGGAACACATCGACGATGCGGTCGACCGTCTTGGCAGCACTCGACGTGTGCAGCGTGCCGAACACCAGGTGGCCGGTTTCGGCTGCGGTGAGCGCGAGGCGGATCGTCTCCAGGTCGCGCATTTCGCCGACCAGAATCGCGTCCGGGTCTTCGCGCAGCGCCGAGCGCAGCGCGTTCGAGAAGCTCAGCGTGTGCGGGCCCACCTCGCGCTGGTTGATCAGGCACTTCTTCGATTCGTGCACGAACTCGATCGGGTCTTCCACCGTCAGCACGTGGCCGAACTCGTTCTCGTTCAGGTGGTTCACCATCGCCGCCAGCGTGGTCGACTTGCCCGAGCCGGTCGGCCCGGTCACCAGCACCATGCCGCGCGGTTTCAGCGCCAGCTCGGCGAACACCTTCGGCGTGTTCAGTTGCTCCAGCGTCAGGATCTTCGACGGGATGGTGCGGAACACCGCGCCGGCGCCGCGGTTCTGGTTGAACGCGTTGACGCGAAAGCGCGCCAGGCCTTGAATCTCGAACGAGAAGTCACACTCCAGCGTCTCTTCGTAGGCCTTGCGCTGTGAGTCGTTCATGATGTCGTACACCATGCCGTGAACCTGCTTGTGATCGAGCGGGTCCACGTTGATGCGGCGCACATCGCCGTGCACCCGGATCATCGGCGGCAGGCCCGCCGAGAGGTGCAGGTCCGAGGCCTTGTTCTTGACCGAAAACGCCAGCAGTTGGGTGATGTCCATGGGCCTTGGGGGTTGGGGCTGCGGGCCGGGGTGCATGCGCTCACTTGCTCGCGGAAGTGCAGCAGCGCCTGCGGGATACTCAGCCCATTATGGCGATGATCGCAGACAAGCTCCACCAAGTGCACGCCCGCATCGAAGCCGCTTGCCGCAGTGCCGCGCGGCCCGTGGAAAGCGTCACGTTGCTGGTCGTGAGCAAGACCTTCGGAGAGGGTGCGGTGCGCGCCGCCGTGGCCGCCGGCGAGCACCGTTTCGGCGAGAACTACGTGCAGGAAGGCGTGGAAAAGATCGCGCTGCTGGCCGACCTGCGCAGCCGCATCGAATGGCACTTGATCGGCCCGTTGCAATCGAACAAGACGCGCGTGGTCGCCGAGTCGTTCGACTGGGTGCATTCGGTCGACAGGCTCAAGACCGCGCAGCGTTTGAGCGAACAGCGGCCGGCGCACCTGCCGCCCTTGCAGCTGTGCCTGCAGGTCAACATCAGCGGTGAGCTGAGCAAGAGCGGTCTGGCCGCGGCGGCGGCGGTCAGCGTGGCACACGCGGTGGCTGCCTTGCCGAACGTGCGCCTGCGCGGCCTGATGGCCATCCCCGAGCCCGAAGCCGACCCCAGCGCGCAACGCCGCCCGCACCGCGCACTGCGCGAGCTGTTCGAGGTGCTCAACGCGCAAGGCCTGGGGCTGGACACCTTGTCCATCGGCATGAGCGCCGACCTGGAAGCCGCCATCGCCGAAGGCGCAACGATGGTGCGCATCGGCAGCGCGATCTTTGGTGAGCGGGTCGGTGCGGTGCCGCCTGGCGCCTGAACGACCTCGCCTACAACGCCAGCGTCATGAACACGCTGTTCGCATCTTCCGTATAAGAGCCAAACGGCCCGGTCATCGTGAACCCCGCGCTCGCATAAAGCCGATGCGCTGGCACGAACGCGGCCACGGTGCCGGTCTCCAGGCTCAGCCGCTCGAAGCCGCGCGCACGCGCCACGTCGATGATGTGCGTGAGCATTGCCCGGCCGGCGCCGGTGCGGCGGTGGGCTTCGGGTGTGCGCATCGACTTGACCTCGCCGTGCGTTGGGCTCAAGGCCAACAGTGCGCCGCAGCCCAGCAGCAACTCGCCGTCCCACGCAGTCCAGAAGGTGATCTCGGGCCGGCGCAGGCCCGCCAGGTCGAGCGCGTGCACGCTCTCGGGCGGCCCGAGCGCATGCATGCTGCGCATGTGCTCGCGCAGCAGCGCGTGAACGGCGGGGCGGGTCAGGTCGTCGATCTCGATGTTCATCGGGGCCTCGGGTTGCAAGGTGCAAGTTCAAATGCAGGGTCAAGGCAAGCCGCATGCCGATCAAAACGGCAGCAGCGTCGTGTTCTTCACTTCTTCCATCACCGCATAAGTGCGCGTCTCGCGCACGCCCGGCAGCGCCCAGATGACCGAGCCGACGAAGCCTCGGTACGCCGCCATGTCGGCCACGCGGGTCTTGATGAGGTAGTCGAAGCCGCCCGCCACGAGGTGGCATTCCAGGATCTCGGGGCGCACCTGCACGGCGGCCTTGAAGATGTTCATCGCGTCGTGTGTGGTGCGGTCGAGCACGACCTCGATGAACACCATCAGCCCGGCGCCGAGCTTGCCGGGGTTCAGCTTCGCTTCATAGCCGAGGATGAAGCCGTCGCGCGTCAGGCGCTTCACGCGCTCGAGCACGGCGGTGGGCGAGAGGTGCACTTCTTCGGCCAGCTTCAGGTTCGAGATGCGCCCATCGGCCTGCAGCGCGCGCAGGATGCGGGCGTCGATCTTGTCGAGCCCGCCGGGTGGGGTGTCGTCCGTCGGCATGCCGAATTATTCACCGTGCGTAGCGGCACTTTCGGCGAGTAATTCCGACCCTGCCCGAATAACCTAACGATCAGTTCGAAAACAGGAGCCCGCATGGTCACCCCACCCGCCGCCCGCCTTCCACACCCGTACCGAGACGAGTCGCAGGTGCTCGCCGCATTGCTGCACTCAATGAGCGGCGCGGTCGACTGGCCCGCCGCCGTGCGCACCGCGCGGCCGTGGGTGCACGCGGTGCGCGACAACCCGGCGCCGTTCTGGGCGATGGAGTCGCTGCTGCGCGAGTACCCGATTTCCAGCGCCGAAGGCCTGGCGCTGATGCGCCTCGCAGAAGCCCTGCTGCGCGTGCCCGATGCCGAGACCGCCATCGCACTCACTGCCGATCAACTCGGCAAGGCCGACTTCGACACGGCCTCCGGTGGCCCGCACAAGATGCTCGCCAGCATCTCGGCCAGCGCCGTTGCGCTGTCGAAGAAGTTCCTGCCCGAGCACGGCGAAGTCGGCGTGTTCAAGCGCCTGGGCGCGCAGACCGTGGTGGCCGCGACCGTGCGCGCGATCCAGCTGCTCGGCCGGCAGTTCGTGCTGGGCCGCTCGATCAAAGAGGCGATGAGCGAGGCCGCGTCGGCGCGCAAGGAGCACGCCGGCACGCGCAGCGGGCCCGGCTCTGAACCCAGCAACCTGCGC
Source organism: Rhizobacter sp. (assembly GCA_031385155.1). Lineage (GTDB taxonomy): Bacteria > Pseudomonadota > Gammaproteobacteria > Burkholderiales > Burkholderiaceae_C > LMDS01. Next base: position 20,655 of record JANNBF010000054.1, on the reverse strand, counting down.
TTCAGCTACGACATGCTCGGCGAAGGCGCACGCACCGAGGCCGACGCCCGCCGCTACCTCGCGTCGTACCTCGACGCGATCCACGCCATCGCCGGCGCGCGCTCGGGTGCGCGCTCTGGAGTGACGGGCGCGGCCGGCCCCGAGGCCGCCGACGGCATCTCGATCAAGCTCAGCGCGCTGTTCTCGCGCTATGAAGACAGCCAGCGCGAACGCGTGTCCACTGAGCTGCTGCCGCGCGTGTGGGCGTTGATCGAGCCCGCCGCGCGCGCCGACATCAACCTCACCATCGACGCCGAAGAGAGCGACCGCCTCGAACTCTCGCTCGACGTGCTGGACGCGCTGGCCGGGCGCATTGCCGCTACCTTCCCAAGATGGCAAGGTTTCGGCCTGGCGGTGCAGGCCTACCAGACGCGGGCGCTCGATGTGGTCTTTGAGGTGGCCCGCATCGCACGCCACAACCACCTGCGCTTCATGGTGCGGCTCGTCAAGGGCGCGTATTGGGACGGTGAAATCAAGCGCGCGCAGGAGCTGGGCCTCGCGGGCTACCCGGTGTTCACCCACAAGCACCACACCGACATCTCGTACCTCGCCTGCGCCCGCGCACTCATCGCGAATGCCGACGTGATCTACCCGCAGTTCGCCACGCACAACGCCGGCACCATCGGGGCCATCGTCGGCATGGCGCGCGCCACCGGCGCCGCGTTCGAGATGCAGAAGCTGCACGGCATGGGTGACGGCATCTACCGCGAAGTGATGGGTGACACCGCCGTTCCCGTGCGGGTTTACGCCCCGGTCGGCGAGCACCGCGACCTGCTCGCCTACCTGGTGCGGCGCCTGCTCGTGAACGGCGCCAACTCGTCGTTCGTGCACCAACTGGCCGACACGGCGGTTGACGTGAACGCGCTGCTCGCCTCGCCGCTGGTGCCCGCTGCGGCGCCCGGCATCGCCCCGCCTTCGGCCTTGTTTGCCGCCAGCGGCCGAGTGAACAGCCGCGGCGTGGACATCGCCTGCGCAGCCGAGCGCGCCCCGCTGAGCAGCGCCATCGACGCCATTGCATCGAGCGGCGTGCCGCATGTCGCCGAGGCCACCACCGCCGACGTGGCCGCTGCCATGGCCCGCCTGCAGCTCGGCTTCGACGGCTGGAACGCCACGCCATTGGCCACCCGCGCAGCCGTGTTGCGCCGCGCCGCCGACGCGCTGGACGCTCGGCTGCCCGAGTTCTGCGCCCTGCTCGTCGGGGAGGCGCACAAGACCCTGGGCGACTGCGTTGCCGAGGTGCGCGAAGCCGTCGACTTCTGTCGCTACTACGCCGACCAGGCCGAAGAACGTTTGGACAAGCAAGTGCTGCCCGGCCCCACTGGCGAGAGCAACGAGCTGCACCTGCACGGCCGCGGCGTGTTCGTGTGCATCAGCCCGTGGAACTTCCCGCTGGCCATCTTCGCCGGGCAGGTGGCGGCGGCACTCGTGGCCGGCAACACCGTGGCGGCCAAGCCGGCCGAGCAGACGCCGGCCATCGCACAGCGCTTCATTGAGTTGCTGCAAGCGGCCGGCGTGCCGAGCGACGCAATCGCGCTGCTGCACGGGCCGGGCGAAACGGTCGGCGCCGCGCTCGTGACTGATGCGCGCACGGCGGGCGTGTGCTTCACCGGCTCGACGCAAGTCGCCAAGGTCATCAACCGCACGCTCGCCTCACGAGACGGCGCCATCGTGCCGCTGATCGCCGAGACCGGCGGCATCAACGCGATGGTGGTCGACAGCACCGCGCTGCCCGAGCAGGTGGTCGACGCGGTCGTGCAAAGCGCCTTCCGCTCGGCCGGCCAGCGCTGCTCGGCGCTGCGCCTGCTGTGCGTGCACGAAGGCATTGCCGACAACGTGATCGAGATGATCCGCGGCGCCCTGCAAGAGCTGACCGTGGGCGACCCCGCGCTGCTGGCAACCGATGTCGGCCCGGTGATCGACGCCGAGGCCTTCGAAGGCATCGGCGCGCACATCGCGCGGCTGCGTGCGCAGGCCACGCTCATCGGCGAAGCGCCGGTCGCGTCCACGTTCCCGCGCCTGATCGCGCCCATCGCGTTCGAGCTGCCGAGCATCAGTGACGTCAAGCAAGAGATATTCGGCCCGGTGCTGCACGTGGTGCGCTGGGGCGGCGATGTAGACGGCGTGATCGCGCAGATCAACCAACTCGGCTACGGCCTGACGCTGGGCATCCAGACGCGCATCGACTCACGCGCCCTGCGCCTGGCCGCCGCGGCGCGCATCGGCAACGTGTACGTCAACCGCAACATGATCGGCGCCGTCGTGGGCGTGCAGCCGTTTGGTGGCGAGGGGCTGAGCGGCACCGGGCCGAAGGCGGGGGGGCCGCACTACCTGTATCGGTTTTGCGCCGAGCAGTGCGTGACGATCAATACGGCAGCGGCGGGGGGGAACGCGGCGTTGCTGGCGGGGGTGCGGTGAGGAGTCCTGCCGGGAAAGAAGCATCAGGGGTTGCAGCCATCGACACCTTGCAGTCTGTCGGGAGTGCGAATCGATAAGCGGCGGCGGACGCGCCTATCGAACCGCACCAATAACAATTTGGAACTGTTTCGGACTCACGGAAGCGCGGTAAAGCTGCATTGGCTCGTCGCGCTCATTAATCCAGACCCTGAGCAACTCCATTGTCTCTCTGTCCGCATTGGCTCCAACAATGATGCCAGTGAGGTTGGGTGGCCGAAACTCCACCAAGCCCGGGCCACCTTCATATCGAAGCAGGCGATATTCGTCTTCGTAAGCCCAATGTTCCGATTTGGTGAGCAATGCCTTTTCCATCATCTGCTCATGACTCTCGTGGTAAGCGCGAATCGGTTCACGCGTCTTGCTGTACTTCACCTGCTGTGCAGGAGCCATGAATTCGGATAAGCCGTCGAACTCAAGGCACACGCCTTTGTGGCTGTCAGCGTAGTGGGACCACATCAAGATGTCGTCGCGCTGCCTACAAACGCAAAGTACACCGACATTTTCAGTGATGACTCGTGCATGTTCATCCTGGACTATGCGAGTCGTGGTCGCTATGTTCTGTCGGCTCATTGATGTCTTCATTACGCGACGAGCTTCTTTGCGGCGCTCCGTTCGCCCTAGCCCCTCAAACTTCTTGGACAAGCGTTCATGGTCTTTACGCTGGACCTCCCGGGACGCGGTCAAGTCGAAGACCGGATGCAGGTCGAAAGGATCGTTGAATGATTTGGCGGGAGGAAAAAAGATCTTGCTCGCCACCACGACTTCTCGGACTCGCTGCCGATCTTGTTCGTTCGCCAACGAGCGGTACTTGAAGAGCTTCGGCGGCACATCTTCGCTCGGCACAGCGTTCTCCCCACTTGAGTTCTCAAGGCATTCTGCCGCGAAATCGCTTCGTGCTGCCCTGCTAGAAAGGTTCGCCCAACCGCACCGGAGTAGAGTCCGCATCCACCCTGATCCCAGCCAATTGGCACCGGCATGAACCGACTGCAGTCAGAGCTGCATCGCCTGTATCTCCCTCAGTCACACGCGCACGGCGAAGACGAAGCCCAGCAATTCGGCCTGACCGACTCTTCGGGCCGAGTGCGTGCAATGGTGATGACGTTGACGCGTCCGCCGAGTTGGGGGCTTCTCTCCAAAGTTTGGCAAGGCGTGCAGGCCGACCTGGATTTGCCGGCGCCCGCCATCGCCGTATCCGGTGTCGATGGGTTGCAGCTCTGGTTCTCGATCACAGAGCCAATAGCGGCCACGCAGGCGCATGCATTTCTCGAAGCCTTGCGTACGCGGTTCCTGCCCGACATAGACGCGCGTCGCATCGAGCTGATGCCCGCTGCGGACGTGTCGGCCTTGCACCCGCAGCAGCATGCTGTGCTGGTGCCGGCGCTGCAGGCGTCGACCGGGAACTGGTCTTCGTTCGTGGCGGCCGACCTGGCTCCGGTCTTTGCCGACACGCCGTGGCTCGACACTCCGCCAAGCGAAGAAGGTCAGGCCACCTTGCTGCGCGGTCTCGGCACGATGACGCCGGCCGTGTTCGAGGCCGCGTTGATGCAACTCGGGATTGGTGTTGATGCGCGCCTTGCACAACTATCCCCGCATTCCCTGCCCGCAACGACGGCGGCAGATGAAGGCCCGCAGCGCTTTCTGCACCGAATCATGAATGACGACTCTGTGCCGCTGACCCTTCGGATCGAAGCGGCCAAGGCGCTGCTGCAGCATTCGAACGAACCCCGGCCGACACCACGAGGCTGACCTCGCGCCGCCGCCGCCGCGCTGTGGGCGGCCTGCAAACGCCTCAGTGTGCGGCCGGGTCTCGGTAGGCACGACCCAAGGCTTCGGCTGCGTCGCGCAGCCGCTTGTCACGCGTCCAGAGGGTCGCCCCGTCGGTCAACGCCACTGACGCCAGCAGATGCACGTCGACATAGCCAATGCCCTTGCCGTGCAGCGCGTGGCGTTCGATGAACGCGAGAACTTCGTCTGCCTGTGCGACCACTGCGGCCGGCAAGTCCTCAAGCAGTTCGATGATCGACGCACGATCACGGAGGTTCCCACACGCGACCTCGCCGATGACGCAGGGGTGCATCAGGATGGCGCCACCATCAAGCAGGCTGGCGAGTTGCGCATCGCCACTGCGCAAGTGATCGACCCAGACGGACGTGTCCGCAAGAATCAAGCTGCAGGCTCCTGGCGCCCGCGCGGTGCGGCTTTCAGTTCGGCCTGCGTACCGCCCAGCCGCGCAAGACGCCGTGCGCTTTCACGCTCGATGAGGGCTTTCAAGCCCTCCCGAACCATCGCGGACCGATCCATCGGCCCGGTCAGTTTGGTGGCTTTCGCGAAGAGGGCGTCGTCGATGACGATCGTGGTTCGCATGGTGTGACTCCTTGGGCTGAAACATCAATTGTGGCATCAATCGATGCTCAAATGTATGAGTTGCGGCGGGCCTCGACCGGGCGCCGAGCTCATCAAAGATCGCTCGCACCGGCCCCCGCAGCGCAACTGACCTCACGCCACCGCTGGTGCGCCACACCTTCCCACGCCACCGGCAGCTGGTTTCTCGCCTGCAGGTAGTGATGCGTGAACACGTCGAGCCACGCCGCCAGCCGCTGCGCGGCGCTGTCTTCGCCGGCCAGGTGCAGGCACTGCGCGGCGACCTCGCTGGTGCAGAAGTGGTCGTCGCGGTTCGAGCGGCGCAGCTTGTAGTGCGACGCCTCACCAGGTTGCAGGCTGAGCACGGGCAGGGCGTCAAGGCACGCGCTCCGGTTGAACATCTTGCGGGCCTCGGCCCAGGTGCCGTCCAGCAGGATGAACAACGGGCGCTTGTCGGTGCTGTCGACGGCCGCGTCGCAAGCAGTGTGACGCGGCAACGCGGTATGCACCACGCGCCCGGGCGCCGCGTACTCGCCCGGGAACACCACGCACGGTTGCCATTGCGGATCGTTCAGCAAGCGCAACAGCGCGGGGTCGGTGGCGGTGCGGGCCCAGCCGAAGGCGAAGGTGTCGGCCACCACGTCGGCCACCAGCCAGCCGGTGTTGCTGGGCTTGAGCGGCTCGATGTCGGCCATCAGCAGGCACACGCCGGCGCGCGTGGGCGTTGCGGGGCGCAGCGCGCACAGGCAGTGGCTGGAAACCAGCCGGCAACTCTCGCAGCGCTCGCGCTTGAAGCCGCCGCGCGCCATGAAGGGTTTGGTGCTGAGCGCAAGCCGCGCAGCGCGCAGGCGGGAGACGGCGTGGTGCATGCAGGGATTGTCGGGGCCGAGTTCCTGGCCCTGCGTGCTCAGCGGCACGGGCGCGCACAAGCTCAGGCCGAACTGCAGCGCGCGACAATGGCTGCACCTTCCGAAGCACGTTCGGCACCTGCGGCATCTTTGCCTTCCTCAACTGATTTCCCCAAGAAGCGACCCATGCAAACACTCGCGTTCATCGGCGGCGGCAACATGGCCAGCGCCATCATCGGCGGGCTCGTGGCGAGCGGTCGGCCGGCGGCTTCCATCATGGTCGTCGAGCCCTTCGAGGCCCAGCGCGCCAAGCTCGCGGCCGACTTCGGCGTGCGCACTTTCGCCTCCAGCGACGCGGCGCTCGCCGATGCCGCGCTCGTGGTCTGGGCCGTCAAGCCGCAGCTCTTCACGCAGGCTGCCGCACCCTGCGCCGCGCATGTTTCGGGCGCGTTGCAGTTGAGCGTGATGGCCGGCATTCGCAGCGATGCGATCACCCGCGCCACGGGCAGCGAGCGCGTGGTGCGCGCCATGCCGAACACGCCCTCGCTCATCGGCCAGGGCATGACGGGCATGTTCGCCTGCAATGCCGTCAGCGCTGCCGAGCGGGCCCAGGTCGAGGCGGTGCTCGCGCCCACGGGGCAGTTGCTGTGGGTGCTGCGCGAACAAGACCTCGACGCGGTGACCGCGCTGTCGGGCTCGGGCCCGGCCTACGTCTTCTACTTCATCGAATCGATGGTGCAGGCAGCACTCGACATGGGCCTGACCGAGGCGCAGGGCAAGCAGCTCGCGCTGGCCACCTTCGCCGGTTCGACAGCGCTGGCACAGGCATCGAGCGACCCGCCCGCGCTGCTGCGCGAGCGCGTCACCTCGAAGGGCGGCACCACGCACGCGGCCATCACGGCGCTCGATGCCGGCGGCGTGAAGGCCGCGTTCGTCACCGCGATGCGCGCGGCCGAGCAGCGCGCACGCGAGCTGGGCGACGAGTTCGGGGCGCCGTAGCGGCGTAGAGCGCCGCCATCGCGGCAGTGTCTTGCGCGAGCCGGGCGCGCAACGTGGCTGGCTGCAGCACTTCGGCCTGCGGGCCCAGGCGCAGCAACAGGCCTGCGGCGTGCGCGACCGATTCGATCGGTATCGTCACGCGCTGCCAACCTGGCGCTGCGTCGCGCTGCGCCGTCTTGTCGGCCGCCTCGGCCAATGCGTGGCCGAGGCCACGCAGCTGCTTCATGCCCACCGCGGTGACCCGCAGCAACGCATGGTCGCGCGTCAGGCCGGCCTCGAAGCGCTGCGTCGATGCGGCCCAGTAGGCGGCCAGGTCGAACGCCGCAGGCCGCACGAAGCGCTCTTCGCTCACCGCAAGGTCGAGCACGTTCGACAGGCGGAAGGTGCGAGGCGCCTTGCCGCTGGTGCCGACCACGTACCAAGCGCCGGCCTTGAGCACGAGCCCGAGTGGGTCGAGCCGGCGGCGGCGGGTGCTGTTCCAACTCTCGTAGCGCATGTCAAGCCGGCGCTCTGCCCACACGGCCTGCGCGACGGCCGGCAGGTGGTCGGCCTTGGCCGGCCCGAGATACCAGTCGAGCGGGTCGATGTGAAAGCGCGAGCTCACGCGTCGCGCATCGTCGCGCCAGCTTTCAGGCAACGCGGCCAGCAACTTGAGTTGGGCCGACGCCATCGCCTCGCCCAAGCCGAGCTGCGCCGCCGGCCCGGGCAGCCCGCTCAGGAACATGGCCTGCGCTTCCGGCGCCGTCAGGCCATCGACGCGTGTGCGCCAGCCCGGCTGCAATTGAAAGCCGCCGAGCCGCCCGCGATCAGCCCAGATCGGCACGCCCGACGCACTGAGTTCGTCCACGTCGCGGTACACGGTGCGCACCGACACGCGCAGTTCGTCGGCCAGCAGCTGCGCGCTCAAGCGGCCGCGACTTTGCAGCAGCATCAGGATGGACAGGAGCCGGCTTGCACGCATGGCCGGAGTGTCGCGCGGATAAGCTGACACACGCTGGCAAGTATCGAACGCGATCATGGCGGCCCACCTTCACCCAGGAGAGCCTCTCATGACGCCAGCCGCCTCGGCACCCTCGCCCACTTTCACCGGCCGCCCGCACGACTTCGACTTCCTGGTCGGCGACCCTTGGCAGGTGCGCAACCGCCGGCTGATGCAGCGCCATGTGGGCTGCACCGAGTGGGACGCGTTCGAGGGCACGAGCACGGCCTGGTCGCACCTGGGCGGGATGGTCTCGGTCGACGAGACGGTGTTCGCCGAGCGCGGCTTCAGTGGCTGCAGCGTGCGCACGCTCGACCTCGCTGCCGGGCGCTGGTCGATCTACTGGATCGACAGCCGCTTCGGCACGCTGTTCACGCCGGTGCACGGCGGCTTCTGCGGCGAGCGGGGCGAGTTCTTCGGCGCCGACGAAGACGGCGGCCGGCTCGTTCGCGTGCGCTTCATCTGGGAGCGGCTCGGCCCCGACGCGGCGCGCTGGTCGCAGGCTTTCGCGCTGCCCGACGGGGCTTGGGAGACGAACTCGGTGATGGACTTCCAGCGGGGTGGCCAGCGCATCGCCTGACGGTGGCGTGCGGGTGATCCGGTTGATCCGTATGCGCCGCGTGATGCGGGCGCTGCGTCATCCCATGCCCAACCCGCATGGGCGAACGGCATGACTTTCGCCACCCGCGCGCCTACAGTGGCGGCCCATGCAGGCCCCGCGTCACGAGCGCGGGGCCGGTGCATGCCACTCATCCACACGAGACAACCATGAGCCACCTCTCCTACGTCAGCCAGAAGGGCGACACCGCCTGGGACACCTACCTCTCTCAAGTCGATCGCGTGCTGCCCTACCTCGGCCACCTGGCGCGCTGGTCGGAAACGCTCAAGCGGCCGAAGCGAGCGCTGATCGTCGACGTGCCGATCGAGCTCGACAACGGCGAAGTCGCGCACTTCGAGGGCTACCGTGTTCAGCACAACCTGAGCCGCGGCCCGGGCAAGGGCGGTGTGCGCTTTCATCCCGACGTGACGCTCGAAGAAGTGATGGCGCTGGCGGCCTGGATGACGGTGAAGTGCGCCGCCGTGAACCTGCCGTACGGCGGGGCGAAGGGCGGCATCCGTGTCGACCCGAAGGCGCTGTCGCTGAAGGAACTTGAGCGCATGACGCGCCGCTACACCAGCGAGATCGGCATCATCATCGGCCCGCAGCGCGACATCCCCGCGCCCGACGTGAACACGAACGGCCAGATCATGGCGTGGATGATGGACACCTACTCGATGAACACCGGCACCACAGCCACCGGCGTCGTCACCGGCAAGCCGCTGCACCTGGGCGGCTCGCTCGGGCGCGTCAAGGCGACCGGGCGCGGCGTGTTCGTCACCGGCCGTGAAGCCGCGCGGCGCATCGGCATGGACTTGAACGGCGCGCGCGTGGCCGTGCAAGGCATGGGCAACGTGGGCGGCTCGGCGGCCGAACTGTTCGTGCAGGCGGGCGCCAAGCTGGTCGCAGTGCAAGACCACACGGGAACGCTCGTGAACCCGGCCGGCTTCGACATCGCCGACACCATGGACGTGCTCAAGCGCGACGGGGGCATCGGCCACTACAAGGCGGCAGAGCGCATCGACAACGAAGCGTTCTGGGACGTGGACTGCGACATCCTGATCCCCGCTGCGCTCGAATCACAGATCACTGCGGCGCGCGCGAACCGCATCAAGGCGAAGCTCGTTCTCGAAGGCGCCAACGGCCCGACCCTGCCCGATGCCGACGACGTGCTCAGCGAGCGTGGCGTGCTGGTCGTGCCGGATGTGATCTGCAACGCCGGCGGCGTGACGGTGAGCTACTTCGAGTGGGTGCAGGACTTCAGCAGCTTCTTCTGGAGCGAAGACGAGATCAACCTGCGGCTCGACAAGATCATGGTCGACGCGCTGAAGAAGATCTGGGACACCGCCGACCGCCACAAGATCAGCCTGCGCACCGCCACCTTCGCGGTGGCATGCGAGCGCATCCTCACGGCGCGCGAGGAGCGCGGTTTGTACCCTTGATGTGAGGCTGCGCGGCCCGGCTGCGGCTCACTCTTCGAGCAGCGAGCGCAGCATCCAGGCGGTCTGCTCGTGCACCGTGAGGCGCTGCGTCAGCAGGTCGGCGGTGGGTTCGTCGCCGGCCTTGGCAGCCAGCGGGAACATGCCGCGTGCCGTGCGCGCCACCGCCTCGTGGCCCTCGACCAGGATGCGCACCATCTCGAGCGCCTTTGGCGGTGTGGCCGGCGCGTCCTTGATCGACGCGAGCGTGCTGAACTGCGCATACGAGCCCGGCGCCGGGAACCCGAGCGAGCGGATGCGCTCGGCCACCGGGTCGACCGCGTTCCACAGCTCGGTGTACTGGCCCATGAACATCAGGTGCAGCGTGTTGAACATCGGCCCCGTCACGTTCCAGTGGAAGTTGTGGGTCGTGAGGTAGAGCGTGTAGGTGTCGGCGAGCAGGTGGGAAAGGCCCGCAGCAATGGCGCTGCGGTCTTTCTCGCTGATGCCGATGTTGATGTTCGATCCACGCGAGGGCGCGGCGGGCCTGGACATTGTTGCCACCTTCTTTGCCATTCGAGGCTCCTTGGAAAACAGGCTTTCACTGTAACGGCGCCGCGCGCGAGCGCGGCGCCTGCCGATGCCACGCGGTCAGACCAGGTCGTAACGGTCCAGGTTCATCACCTTGTTCCAGGCGGCCACGAAGTCGCGCACGAACACCTGCTGCGAGTCGCTGCTGGCATAGACCTCGGCGAGCGCGCGCAACTGCGAGTTCGAGCCGAACAGCAGATCCACGACCGTGCCGGTGAGCTTGAGCTCGTTCGTCTGGCGGTTGCGTCCTTCCAGCACGAACTCGGCGTCAGTGGACTTCTGCCACTTCGTGTTCATGTCGAGCAGGTTGACGAAGTAGTCGTTGGTCAGCTCGTCCGTGCGCTCGGTGAAGACACCGTGCTTGGCCTCCCCGACGTTCGCGCCCAGCGAGCGAAGGCCGCCGATCAAGACCGTCATCTCGGGCGCGGTCAGTGTCAGCAGGTTTGCCTTGTCGATGAGTTGCTCGGCGACCGAGGCCTCGTGCCCCTTTCGCACGTAGTTGCGGAACCCGTCGGCCAACGGCTCCAGCGGCGCGAAGGAGGCCACGTCGGTCTGGGCCTGCGAGGCGTCGGTCCGGCCCGGCGAGAACGGCACGGTGACCGCGTGACCGGCCTTCTTCGCAGCAGCCTCCACGGCAGCACAGCCACCCAGCACGATCAGGTCGGCCAGCGAGATCTTCTTGCCGCCGGACGGGGTGCCGTTGAACTCTTTCTGCACGCCTTCCAGTTTGGACAGCACCTTGGCAAGCTCGGCCGGCTGGTTGACCTCCCAGTCCTTTTGCGGTGCGAGGCGGATGCGCGCGCCATTGGCGCCGCCCCGCTTGTCGCTGCCACGGAAGGTCGAGGCCGAGGCCCAGGCGGTCGTGACCAGCTGCGAGGTGGTCAGGCCGGCGGCAAGGATCTTCGTCTTCAGAGCGGCCACGTCCGTCGCGTCGACGAGCGGGTGGTCGACGGCCGGCACCGGGTCCTGCCAGATCAACTCTTCGGTCGGCACCAGCGGCCCGAGGTTGCGGGCGACCGGGCCCATGTCGCGGTGCGTCAGCTTGAACCAGGCGCGGGCGAACGTGTCGGCGAACTCTTGCGGGTTCTGCATGAAACGGCGCGAGATCTTCTCGTAGGCCGGGTCCATGCGCATCGCCATGTCGGCCGTCGTCATCATCGGCGCGTGGCGCTTGGTCGGGTCGTGCGCATCGGGCACGGTGCCATCGCCCGTGGTGCCCACCGGCTTCCACTGGTGCGCGCCGGCGGGGCTCTTCGTCAGCTCCCATTCGTAGCCGAACAGGTTCTCGAAGTAGCCGTTGTCCCATTTCGTCGGGTTCTTCGTCCACGCGCCTTCGATGCCGCTGGTGGTCGTGTGCACGCCGTGGCCGGTCTCGAAGCTGTTGATCCAGCCCAGGCCCATGTGCTCGATGTCGGCACGCTCGGGCTCGTGGCCGAGGTGCTTCGGATCGACCGCGCCGTGGCACTTGCCGAAGGTGTGGCCGCCGGCGGTCAGCGCCACGGTCTCGTCGTCGTTCATCGCCATGCGGGCGAAGGTCTCGCGAATGTCGCGGGCCGAGCCGAGCGGGTCGGGCCGGCCGTTCGGGCCTTCCGGGTTCACGTAGATCAAGCCCATCTGCACCGCAGCGAGCGGATGCGCGAGTTCGCGGTCGCCGCTGTAGCGCTCGTCGCCGAGCCAGGTGGTCTCGGTGCCCCAGTTGATGTCTTCTTCGGGCTCCCATACATCGGGCCGGCCGCCACCGAAACCGAAGGTCTTGAAGCCCATCGACTCCATCGCGACGTTGCCGGTGAGGATGAACAGGTCCGCCCACGACAGCTTGCGGCCGTACTTCGCCTTGATCGGCCAGAGCAGGCGGCGCGCCTTGTCGAGGTTGCCGTTGTCGGGCCAGCTGTTGAGCGGCGCGAAGCGCTGCTCGCCGCTGCCGCTGCCGCCACGCCCGTCGGAGGTGCGATACGTGCCCGCTGCATGCCAGGCCATGCGCACGAACATCGGCCCGTAGTGGCCGTAGTCCGCCGGCCACCAGGCCTGCGAATCGGTCATCAGCGCGTGCAGGTCCTGCACCACGGCGTTCAGGTCGAGGGTCTTGAACTCTGCGGCGTAGTCGAAGTCCGGATCCATCGGGTTCGACGACGCGGACTGCTGGTGGAGAACCTTGAGGTTCAGCTGTTCGGGCCACCACGACGCATTGCTCGTGCCTCGGGCCGCCGGTTTCTTGCTGGCACCGCCCGTCACCGGGCAACTGGATTCGTTGGACATGGACATCTCCTGGGATTGGGCTTCGGTGGAAAGGAGTCTACGAAAGAAAATAGCCAATGCCAATTGATGCCTACTATTCAATAGATAGCCCCAATTTCACCCCGGTCTCGCCATGCGCGGGTTGTTGCCCCGCGCTGGCTCACGACAAGCGCTTCACCCCCGGCAGCGGGCAGGCGTAGATCGCGTTGCGCAGCGCGGCAATCGCCTCGTAGCGCGTGAAGGTGCGGCGCCACGCCAGCACCACGCGGCGCGTGGGCACGGGCTTGGCGAAGGGGATGTAGGTGATGTCGCGCTGCGCATCCTTCGGCACGCTGAGTTGCGGCACGACCGTGACACCCATGCCCGACGCGACCATGTACTTGATGGTCTCGAGCGACGAGCCTTCGAAGCTCTTGCGGATGCCTTCCGCGTCACTCGAAAACCGCGCGTACTCGGGGCACACCTCGAGCACGTGGTCGCGAAAGCAGTGGCCGGTGCCGAGCAGCAGCATGGTCTCGGCCTTCAGTTCTTCGGCGCTGATGATCTTGCGCTTGGCCAGCGGGTGCAGCTTGGGCACGGCCGCCATGAAGGGCTCGTCGTAGAGCGGTGCGATCGCCAGGCCGGTGTCGGGGAAGGGCTCGGCCATGATGGCGCAGTCGAGCTCGCCCAGGCGCAGCATCTCCAGCAGCTTGGCGGTGAAGTTCTCCTGCAGGATCAGCGGCATCTGCGGCACATGGTCGATGACCTGGCGCACCAGGTCGGGCAGCAGGTAGGGGCCGATGGTGTAGATCACGCCCATGCGCAGGGGGCCCGACACCGGGTCTTTGCCGCGCTTGGCGATCTCCTTGATCGCTGCGGCCTGCTCGATCACCTGCTGCGCCTGGCGCACGATCTCATCGCCCAGCGGCGTAACGCTGATCTCGTTCGTGCCGCGCTCGAAGATCTTCACGTCGAGCTCTTCTTCGAGCTTTTTGATCGACACGCTCAGCGTGGGTTGCGACACGAAGCAAGCCTCGGCCGCCCGCCCGAAATGGCGCTCGCGCGCCACGGCCACGATGTAGCGGAGTTCGGTCAAGGTCATGGCGTGGATTCTCGGGGTGCTGTGGGGCAGCGTCTATCCGGGGCAGCGCGGGCCTGGGGGCGACGGCAAAGAGCAAGTCATTCGCCGCAGTCGCAGAGGAACGCTGAGGAATACAAGTCAATGCTTTGCTTTTCTCTGCGCAACTCTGCGTCCTCTGCGACTCGGCGGTGAAGCCTTTGAATTGCGAGCGCAGGAAGCGATCAAATGCAAACCGGCATCACGCCTTCATGTAGTCGGCGCGCGTGCCCAGCCAGCGGGCCACGTGCGCGTCGGCGATTTGCGGGTGGCTGGCGAGGAGCAGCAGCGCCGCGGCGCGGGCCTGGTGCACCAGCGCTTCATCGAGCACCAGGTCCGCGAAGCGCAGCAGCGGTGCGCCCGATTGCCGCGCGCCCATGAACTCCCCGGGGCCGCGGATCTCGAGGTCGCGGCGCGCGATCTCGAAGCCGTCGCTGGTCTCTAACATCGCCTTCAGGCGCGCCTTGGCCGTGACCGACAACGGCGCGGTGTACAGCAGCACGCACACGCTGGCGGCCGCGCCGCGCCCGACGCGGCCGCGCAACTGGTGCAGCTGCGACAGGCCGAAGCGCTCGGCATGTTCGATCACCATGAGCGACGCGTTCGGCACGTCCACGCCGACCTCGATCACGGTGGTCGCGACCAGCACGCCCGTCTCGCCGGCAGTGAACAACGCCATCGCGGCGGCCTTGTCGGCGGCCGGCATGCGGCCGTGCAGCAGGCCGACCGTCTGGCCGGGCAAGGCCTCGCACAGTTGGGCGTGGGTTTCGGTGGCGTTGCGCAGGTCGAGCGCTTCCGATTCCTCGATCAGCGGGCACACCCAGTAGACCTGCCGGCGCTGCGCCACCTCGTCGCGAATGCGCGCGATGACGGCGTCGCGCTTCGAGTCGGCGAAGAGCTTGGTGACGACCGGCGTTCGGCCGGGCGGCAGCTCGTCGATGGTGCTCACGTCGAGGTCGGCGAAGAGCGTCATCGCGAGCGTGCGCGGGATGGGCGTGGCGCTCATCATCAGCGTGTGTGGCTCGATTCCGTTGGTGGTCAACTTCCCCCGCAGGGCCAGCCGCTGCTGCACCCCGAAGCGGTGCTGCTCGTCGATGATCGCGAGACCCAGCCGCGCGAACTGCACCTGGTCTTGGATGACGGCGTGCGTGCCCACCACCAGCGCGGCCTCGCCCGACGCCACCTGCTCCAGCATCCTCTTCCGGCCCTTCCCTTTGCGGCTGCCGCTGAGCCACGCGACCGTGATGCCCAGCGGCGCGAGCCAGCCGACCAGCTTGCGCAGGTGCTGCTCGGCCAGTATCTCGGTCGGCGCCATCAGCGCGCACTGCCAGCCCTGCTGCATGGCAATCGCGGCGGCGAGTGCGGCCACCACGGTCTTGCCCGAGCCCACGTCGCCCTGCAGCAGACGGTGCATGGGCACCGCGCGTTGCAGGTCGTGTGCGATCTCGCTGCCCACGCGGCGCTGCGCCTCGGTCAGCGCGAATGGCAGCGCAGCAAGCAGCCGGTCTTGCAGGCCGCCGGGGGCGAGCGCGAACGGCGGCGCACGTTGCAGTTCACGCTCGCGCTTGGCCTGCAGTTGCGACAACTGCTGCGCCAGCAGCTCCTCGAACTTCAGGCGCTGCCATGCCGGGTGGCTGCGGTCTTCGAGCGCGGCCAGGCTCACGTTCGGCGGCGGGTGGTGCAGGTAGTTCAGCGCCTCGCGCAGCGCCACCATGCCGGCCGGCACCACGCCCGGCGGCAGCAGCTCCGACAGGTCGGCGCGCGCCAGCCCGGCCGCCACGGCCTTGCGCAGGTAGGCCTGCGGCAGCTGTGCGCTCGTCGGGTAGACGGGCGTGAGGGCCGTGGGCAGCGGCGTGTCGGCCGCCACCGCCTTCACGACCGGGTGCACCATCTCCAGCCCGAAGAAGCCGCCACGCGCCTCGCCCCGGGCGCGCACGCGCTGGCCCACCGCCAGCGCCTTCTGCTGCGAGGGGTAGAAGTTCAGGAAGCGCAGGACGAGGTCAGCGCCGCTGCTGCCGTTGTTGCCACCGTCGTCACCGGCGGCGTCATGCAGGTGCACCACCAGTTGCCGGCGCGAGCGCACCTGCACCTCGCAGGCGCTGACCACGCCTTCGACCTGCGCCTGCTGGCCGTCGCGCAGTGCGGCGATGGGGGTGATGCGAGTCTCGTCTTCATAGCGCATCGGCAGGTGCAGCGCGAGGTCGATGGCGCGCACCAGGCCGAGCTTGTCCATCGCCTTCTGGGGCGCCGATTTCGGTGCCGATTTCGGCGCTGACTTAGGCGCTGACTTTGGCGCGGCCGGCACGGAGCCGGCGGTGGGTTCAGGTGCGGCCATGGCGCGATTCTCGGGGTACGCCTTGCGAGCGGCGGCTGCGCACCGGGTGTGACTTCGTGCCAAGCGTCGTGGTACGGCGGCGGCGCGCCGTGAAGCCCTACATCTGTTACGCGCAAGCGTATGGGCAGCGCCCGTTGATGCCGCCACACTTCGCTCGCTCCCCACCATTTCACTGCCGATTCCATGAACCCGTTCCTGCGCTTTACCGCCTGCCTGCTCGTGATCCTTTTCGTGAGCGCCGCCGCTGCACTGGCCTGGGATCAGGGAGACCGGGTTGCCGCGCAGCAGGCCGAGCAGCAAACCAACGCGTCCGCGCAGACCGGGCGCTGAGGGCGCCGCCCAGCCGGGAACGGCGCCGGCCAACACGCGCGGCGGGGGCTGCGTGAAACAATGCGGGCCCTGCGGCTTCCGGCCGAACTGACGCCACGCTGCCGCCCGTGATGCACCGCCCCGACCGCCCAGACCACCCCTACACGCTGAGCGATTTCGACTTCGCGCTGCCGCCGGAGTTGATCGCCCAACACCCCGCGCCGGAGCGCAGCGCCTCGCGGCTGCTCGATGGCCGCAGCGCTGCGCTGCTCGACCGCCAGTTCCGTGACTTGCCCGCGCTGCTGCGCGCCGGCGACCTGCTGGTGTTCAACGACACGCGCGTCATCAAGGCACGCTTGCTCGGCGCCAAGGCCAGCGGCGGGGCCGTGGAGGCGCTGGTCGAACGGGTGCTTCCGAACCACGAGGTGCTGATGCACCTGCGCGCCAGCAAGTCGCCCAAGGCTGGGAGCCGCGTGCGCTTTGCCGATGCCTTCGACGCCGACGTGCTGGGCCGCGCCGGGCCGGAAGAATCGCTCTTTCACCTGCGCTTCCCCGATGACCCGTTCGTGCTGCTCGAACGCCACGGCCACGTGCCGCTGCCGCCCTACATCACGCACACCGACACCGCCGACGACGAGCGCCGCTACCAGACCGTCTTCGCCGCCAACCCCGGCGCGGTGGCCGCACCGACCGCCGCACTGCACTTCGACGAAGCCGTGCTCGCCGACCTGCGCGCGCGCGGCATCAGCACCGCGAACGTCACGCTGCACGTGGGCGCCGGCACCTTCCAGCCGATGCGCACCGAGCGCCTGGCCGAGCACCGCATGCACAGCGAGTGGTTCGACGTGAGCGAGGCAACAGTGCGCGCGATCAACGCCACGCGGGCGGCCGGCGGGCGCATCGTCGCGGTCGGCACCACCACGCTGCGCGCGCTGGAGTCGGCAGCCCTCGGCGGCACACTCCAAGCCGGCAGCCGCGACACCGACATCTTCATCACGCCGGGCTTCGAGTTCCGTGTGGTCGATGTGCTGGTCACGAACTTCCACCTGCCCAAGAGCACGCTGCTCGTGCTCGTGAGCGCGTTCGCCGGCCACGCGCACATCCGCGCGCTCTATGCCCATGCGATCGCGGAGCAGTACCGCTTCTTCAGCTACGGCGATGCGATGCTTCTCGCAAGACAATCAACCCCATGCTGACGTTCGATGTTCTGAAGACCGAAGGCCACGCGCGCCGTGGCCGCCTGACGCTCAACCACGGCGTGGTCGAGACGCCGGTGTTCATGCCGGTGGGCACCTACGGCACGGTGAAGGGCGTGATGCCCTCGTCGCTGGAGGCGATGGGCGCGCAGATCATTCTGGGCAACACCTTCCACCTGTGGCTGCGGCCGGGGGTCGAGGTGTTGCAGCAGTTCGGCGGGTTGCACCGCTTCGAGGCCTGGAACAAGCCCATCCTGACCGACAGCGGCGGCTTCCAGGTGTGGTCGCTCGGCGAGATGCGCAAGATCAGTGAAGAGGGCGTGAAGTTCGCGTCGCCCGTCAACGGTGACAAGCTGTTCCTGACGCCCGAGGTCAGCATGCAGGTGCAGCGCGCACTGAACAGCGACATCGTGATGCAGTTCGACGAGTGCACACCGTACGAGACCAAGGGCCACATCACCACCGAGCGCGAGGCGCGGGTGTCGATGGAGCTGAGCCTGCGCTGGGCGCAGCGCTGCCGTGCCGAGTTCGAGCGGCTCGAGAACCCGAACGCGCTGTTCGGCATCGTGCAGGGCGGCATGTTCGAGAACCTGCGGCAAGAGTCGCTCGAGGCACTCGTGGCGATGGACTTGCCCGGCTATGCCATCGGCGGCGTCAGCGTGGGCGAGCCGAAGGAGTTGATGCGCAGCATCGTGGCGCACACGCCGCATCGCCTGCCCGCGCACAAGCCGCGCTACCTGATGGGCGTGGGCACGCCCGAAGACCTGATCGACGGCGTGATGGCCGGCGTCGACATGTTCGACTGCGTGATGCCGACGCGCAATGCGCGCAACGGCCACATGTTCACCCGCTTCGGCGACCTGAAGATCCGCAACGCGCGCCACAGGACCGACGAGCGGCCGATCGACGTGACCTGCACCTGCACCACCTGCCAGGGCGCAACACTCGGCGCCGGCGGCTTCTCGCGCGCCTACCTGCACCACCTGGACCGCTGCGGCGAAATGCTCGGCCCCATGCTCGCGAGCGTGCACAACCTGCACTACTACGTGAACCTGATGCGCGAGGCGCGCGAGGCGCTGGAAGCCGGCACGTTCGCGGCGTTCGCAATGCAGTTCGCGGCCGACCGCGCAAGGGGCGTCGGTTGACGGCGTTGCAAGAGGCGCGCGGCCTGTGAACGCGCGGGCCTGGGCCCACCGCCTGCTCGGGCCCCAAGCCGAGCAGGTGATGCGCCACCCGGCGGCGTTCCTGCTGCGCGCGCTGCGGGGGTTTCGCGCGAACCAGGGGCTGCTGCTGTCGGGCGCGGTCGCGTATTACGCGTTGCTGTCCATCGTGCCGCTGCTCATCCTGATGGTGATCGCGCTGTCGCACGTCACCGACCAGGCCGTGTTGCTGCAAACGCTGCAGCACTACCTGGAGTGGCTGCTGCCGAGCCAGGCGCGGGCCATCGTCGGCGAGTTGGGCAACTTCCTGAACCACCGCGATCTGATGGGCGGCGTGCTGCTGGTCACGATGCTGTTCTTCAGCTCGCTCGCGTTCACGGTGCTGGAGAGCGCGATGTGCGTGATCTTCCTGCACCGCGCGCAGGCGCGGCGGCGGCATGCGCTGGTGTCGGCGGTGATGCCCTACCTCTACATCCTGTCGCTCGGCGTGGGCATGCTGCTCGCCACGCTGGTGGCCGGCAGCTTGCAGGCCATCGGCCAGGAGCGGGTCGACTTTCTGGGGCGCACCTGGTCACTCGGCGGGGTGTCGGGCGCGCTGCTGTATTTGCTCGGGCTGCTCGGCGAGATCCTGATGCTGACCTCGGTGTACCTCGTCATGCCCATCGGCCGCCTGCGCCTTTCGCACGCGCTACTCGGTGGTGTGACGGCCGCGCTGCTGTGGGAGCTGACGCGCCACGCGCTGGTCTGGTACTTCGCGACGCTGTCGCAGGTGAGCGTGGTCTACGGTTCGCTGACGACCGCCATCGTGGTGCTGCTGAGTCTGGAGATCGCAGCGACCTTGCTGCTGTTCGGTGCGCAGGTGATCTCGGAGTACGAGCGGCTGGTGCAAGCGCCGTTGGGGGCGCGGGTGGGGTGATGTGCCGGGCGCGCCGGGTGCGGTCAGGTCACGGCCGTGTTCTTGCGCAGCCAGTCGCCGAAGGCGGGTTCGCTCAGGTGCCCAGCAGCGAGTTCGAGCATGGTCAGCACGCAGTCCACGTCGGTGGCAGTCAACGCGAAACCGTTGAGCGCCAGGAACAGTTCCACCGCGACGAACGCCGTGCGCTTTTTGCCGTCAACGAACGCGTGGTTGCGCGCCAGGCCAAAGCCGTAGGCGGCAGCCAACGCAGCTGCGTCGGGCTCGCCGTAGGCTGCCAGTTGCTGGGGCCGCGCCAGCGCCGATTCGAGCAAGCCCAGGTCACGCAAGCCCGCAGCCCCGCCGTGTTCTGCAAGTTGCTCGTCGTGCACGGCTGGAATGACGGTGGCGTCGATCCAGACCCAAGGCGCGTTTGCCGCGCTCACTTCGCCAGCTCGCGCAACACGTTGCGGCGCTTGCGCATGATGGCTCGTGCTGCAGTCATCTGGCCCTCGAACACAGGGTCGTGCGGCGTCAGGCGCACGCCGTCTGGGGTGTCGATCACATGCAGCGTGTCGCCCTTGCTCAGCTTCAGGCGCGCGAGCACTTCCTTGGGCAGGATCACGCCGATGGAGTTGCCGATCTGGGTGAGTTTGAGGGCGTGCATGGTGTTGGCCTCGAAGTTATAACGTTCGTTATATTACCCCGTGCGCGGGCCTGCGGCAAGCGCGGCGCCGCTCCAGTCACCGCAACCAGCGCCGTCACCAGAACGCCCAGCGCTGCGTCTGCAGCACCCACACCCCCAGCACGCCGTTCGTCACCGCGTGCGCAATGATCGGCACCCACAGTTTGCCGGTGCGAACGTAAAGCCACGCATAGGCGAGGCCAGCGACGATCGCGGCGAGCCACAGCGTGTGCGCCAGCATGAACACGAAGGTCGACAGCACCACGGCCTTCAAGCCCACCTGCTGCGGCACGACCGATTCGAACTGCGGGCTCTGCACCCAGCGCATCAGGAACGAGCGCCAGAACAGCTCTTCCATCACCGGCACGAGCAGCGACGCGCCGACCCAGCGCACCGCGATCAACGGCCACAGCAACTGGCCGCTCGCGTCTTTTGGGACGAAGCCGGCGCTGGGCTCGCC
>JANNBF010000020.1:0-20544 GCA_031385155.1 Rhizobacter sp. | reverse complement strand
ACAAGCCGCACCGCCTCCAGCTTGAACTCCAAGGTGTATCGCGCGCGGTGCGCCGTGTCGTCTTTCTTGCCCATGCTCACTTCTCCGTTTGCTGAATTTGAACATCAGCTACGGAGTACGTTTTTCGGGGACAAGGTCAGTCCAGAGGAGGGCTGGCCCCGGTGGATGCTGAACGAAATCGATTCTGCCGATTTCGTCTTGGTCATCTGCTCGAATGCCTACTACCGTAGGTTTCGTGGACATGAGGAGCCTGGAAAGGGCAAGGGCTCAGACTGGGAAGGCGCGATCATTACGCAGGCGTTGTATGAGGCGCGCAGCCGGACCGACAAGTTCGTGCCCGTCGCTATGGCGCCGGGACAAGACGACTTCATACCTGAGCCCCTTCGCGGAATGACGCGCTACGTTCTCAACAACAGCGCCGACTACAGGAAGCTCTGCGAGTTTCTAAAGGGCGAAGCCGGGGTGACGCCTGGGCCGATCTTGGACGCGCCATCCAAGCCCAAGCCCGCAGGCACGCCGATCCTATTCCCTGATGAGCCGGTCGAGGCGGCAGTACCCAGCAGTGGCAGCCCGAGCCTTAGCCGATCGGGCACTCTATACGGAAGGGATGGGCTGCTGAGCAGCGTATTGCCGGCTTTGAAAAGCTCCGGCCGTCTGCTCTTGTACGGAATGCGTGGAATCGGCAAGTCGCGCGTCGTTGAGGCGATTTCCCGAGAGAGTCCTTGGGCGGATTGGGGGCTCCCCCTTCGAGTGTTCGCAGGCGCAACGAGCAATCGGAATGATGTCTTTCGCGTATTCGCGCAAGCCCTTGGCATCCCGGACGAGAACCCGCGTGCGCCCAGCGGCTCTGTGGCTGAGATCATGGATGCGCTGACGCCTCGCCTTTCGAGTGTGCATCCCGCTCTGATATGGATCGACCAAGCGCATTGCTGGTTTACGCGCGACCAGTGGTGCAGTCCCGAACTCGGAAACCTCATCACAGCCCTTCAGCGGTTGACCGCAGATCGATGGCACTGGGTGTTTGAACTTCGCGAACGCCCGCCGGCACCCCTCCAGGCAACGGCCAGATGCTTTGAGATTCCTGGGCTCGATAAGAGTGCGCTTGCTCAATGGTTTGGGGCTGCCGCACCAGCCTCCCAACGTCCCGACTGGGCACTGTCTGGGGACCGGCTCAAGGCCATGTATCAGTGGCTAGGCGGGGGCCACGGGCAGCAGGCGCATCCCCTGGCAACCAGTCTCTTGGTTGAGGTCGCGCTGGGTACTGGATCGACACCGTTGCAGGTCCGCGAAAGGTTGCTCTCGCAGCCAGCACAACAGATCGAGAACCTACTGTCCGATCTGTTCCATAACGTGCTGTCGGAGCCGGAACGAAAACTCCTACTCGCTTTGGGCCTGTATCGCAGTTGGGTACCTCATGATCATGTGGGCTGGCTGGAAGCTGGTCTTGACGCGAGAGGTGCATGGCAGGGCCTTGACAAGCGCTGTTTGCTGCCAAGCGACGAACATCAAGAACGGTATTTCCTACACGGCTTCGTATCGGAGTGGCTTCGTCAGATATTGGGCTATCCGGCATTCGATAGTGATCGAACCATGACCGCCGACGCTCCCGCGAAGAACGCGCGAGCCAGAGAGCTTCATGAATTGATTGCTGATTGTTGGCTCCGACAGGTGCAAGGCCATCCGCGCCGTTCGGTACTGAATATTGAACGGGCGCTCGAGGCGTTTCATCATGTGATCGCGGCCGATCGATCCAACAGGCTTGGGGAAATTGCTCCAACGTTGATCTCAGGTCGCGAGGATGGCGCGCTTGAACGCTTGTGGGTGCTGTGCGATTCCATGCATGCGCGCCGTCGTCCGAGGCGGGAACTGGAAATCGTGCTCCGACTGATCCTTGAGATCGATCCGCATTCTCACAAGGCATTTCGCTTTTTGGGTGAAAGTCTTCAGCGTATCCGAGGCCAAGCGGACCCGGAAGCGGTTGACTGTTTCCGTCGTGCGATTGAACTGCGGCCTGGCTTTGCGCCGTATCTATGCAACCTGGGCGTCGCGCTAAAGGCTTCCGGGCCTGAAGGCGCGCGTGAGTTCCTCACTTTGGTCAGCGGTGCGAGAGGTAGCTTCCCATCGGCGGTGAATGACCAAGTAGTCGCTGTCGAATTGCGCTGCATTGCAAGTCTTGATCCAACGTCTGATGAGCCTTCCAAGCGACGACGCGAACGCATCGATGCCGGTAGCCGCCACGAGGCCTTTTACACGGATGAGGCCGAATGGCAGTTGCGAAGAAAACCACCGGACCCGGATGACGCGCTGCGCGTTCTCGATCTGGCGCAGGCTCGCGACTGCCACGGCGAGTTTGCTGCTGGCACCCGAGCCAAGGCACTTGACGCGAAGGGGCTACACCGGGAGGCTGGCGCAATCAGAGAGGACTTGATTCGCAGAGGAAGCCTGAACGCCGCCGTGTATCACGGGCAAGCGATGGCGTTCCTCAACCAACGACCACCGAATGCCGACAGAGCGTTGGAGGTTCTTGACCTCGCTAGTCAGCTTGACTGCGCGGACGAATACACGGTCTCCATTCGGGCAACGGCGTTGGAAGCAAAGGGACTGGGAGACGAGGCGTCGCGCCTACGCCATGAGCAGATTGCAGCCGGAAGTCATACCGAAGCGTTCTACACCGCCGAGGCTGACTGGCAATTGGGGAAGCGGCCGAGTGACGCCAATGAGGCGATGCGAATCGTGATGCTAGCCAAGCATCGCGGATGTGCAGCTGAGCACACGGCTTCGGTTGAGGCGAAGGCGCTGGAAGCGCTAGGGCAACCGGATGCAGCATCGCGGCTGCGGCGTGAGTGGATTGACTCAGATTGCCGTGCCGAGGTTTTCTATACGTCCGAGGCGCATTGGCAACTGCACAAGCGGCCTCCAAACCCACAGGAAGCACTCAGGATCTTGGACCTTGCAATGCAGCGTGGATGCGCTGACGACTATTCGGCTTCAGTGCGCGCCGCTGTATTGGAGGTGATGGGCCGAGGGGACGAGGCTTCCAGTCTTCGCAGGTCACTCATTGCCGCAGGTACCCGAAGCGCCGCGATCTACAACGCCGAAGCTGAGTGGCTGTTGTCTAGACAGCCGCCCGACGCTGACGCGGCTCTGCAACTGCTTCAGGTGCCACGCCGAGAGGGGTTCGCCGACGAATTTACGGACTGGAGCTACGCCAAGGCACAAAAGGCCAGTAGAAATCATGATGTCGATGGTCAACGGTGAGCATGCTCATCTCATCCAACGACAGCCCAAGGCTTTCGGGATTCCTTTGGGGGTACGAAATCTTGATTTCGTCTCGAAAGCCTCGTCTGGCGCCGAGGTTCGCCTACCTCCGGCACCAAGCTCAAATTGATGGGCTGCATGATGGGTTTTCCAATTGATGCCCCCGCAAACCGCATGAATGCTGGCGATTCGGAGGACACCGCTTCCACCAGCCATCCACCGCCCGGAATTCTTCCTGCCTTTGGGGTCGCTTCGGGTCGCTTCGGTTCGCTTCAGTTCGCTCGCCCGACTGAATCCAAACCGGTAGCGCGTGCGTATTGTCTCGAATTGCGTCGATCCAACTGCCCTGCGAATCCGTGGCCTTGACCGTTTCCTCCCTCAGCCGCCGATCCACACGCCTCGCGCTGGTGGTTCTGCTCACCGCTGTGCTCGTGCTGCAAGGGATGGCCGTGGGGGTGTTCAGCACATTGGGGCCCGCCCACTTTCATAAAAAACCGACCGAGTCGGTGCTGGTTCTGGAGGATGTGCGACGCTGGAAGCCGAGCCGCCTGCGCCAGCCGAGCGCGTTTGCGTTCCTCGGGCACTCACACGGGGCGGCCTCCACCCAGCGCCACCACCACGCCTCGGACGATGTCAGTGTCGTCAATCTCGAGGTCGACTCGGCCGCAAACGGCGCCAGCCTCGATGAGGTCTTGAGCACGAGCACCTTGCTTGCCTCGTTCTGGGCCATCGATTCGGGCGGCGTCCGATGGGGGCCCACCTCAGCGTCCAACGCCTCGGCAGCCCGCCCCTCCTGGGTTGCGGTCAGTGTGGTCGTCGCGCCACTCGACCGACCGCCAAAGGCGGTCTAGCCCCCGCACAAGACACCGGCATTCGCGGTCGGCGGATCGCGCGGTTCGCACGAACCGCCCTGTCCGGGTCTTCCATCAAAGCCGTTGATGGGCGGTGTCGCATCGTGCCCAGAGCGTGTTCGCTCCAGTGCGGCGCAGGCAGCACCGTGCGGGCAGTGGCCAGCAACGCCATATCCGGGTCCCGTGGATCGTCCGCCTCGATGGCGAACGCACGGCTGTACCCGCTCATCGAACCGAAAGCCGTTCCGTGTGTGCCTTCGGCACGCGGCGGCCCTACCGAGCAAGAACATGAATTCCATCCATCACCCTCGCGGTCTCAAGCGCTCGGCTGTCGCGTGCGCAGCGCTTTCCATCCTCGCGGTTCCCGCAGTACATGCGGGCGGCACACAGGAACTCGAGAAGGTCATCGTGATCGGCAACGCCACCAATCTGGTGGGCGTTGCCGATTCGGCCAACGTCGGCACGGTCACACAAAAGCAGTTGGAAGCTCGCACCGTCTACCGTCCGGGCGAGCTGCTGGAAGCAACGCCCGGGCTCGTCGTCAGCCAGCACAGCGGCGAAGGCAAGGCGAACCAGTTTTACCTGCGCGGCTTCAACCTCGATCACGGGACCGATCTCAGAACCACCGTGGACGGCATGCTCGTGAATCAGCGGTCGCACTCGCATGGTCAAGGCTGGACCGATCTGAACTTCGTGATTCCGGAACTGGCGACAGGGCTCGAATACAAGAAGGGCCCGTACTACGCCAACGAAGGCGACTTCTCGTCCGCCGGTGCGGTCAGCCTGCGGTATGCGAACAAGCTCGAACACGGCATCGCCAGCGTCGGCTTCGGCCAGAACGGCTTCCGGCGCGTCCTGTTGGCCGATTCGCCCAAGCTGGGCGGCGGCAACCTGCTCTACGCGGTGGAGGCGATGCACAACGACGGCCCGTTCGTCCACCGGGACGATTACGGCAAGGTCAACGCCGTCTTGCGGTACAGCGAGGGGGATGCGGCCAACGGCTTCAACATCACGGCGATGGGCTACCGCGCCAAGTGGAACGCGACCGATCAGATCCCGAAGCGGGCCGTGGATGCCGGCCAACTCGGCCGCTTCGACGCGATCGACCCGAGCGACGGTGGGGAGTCGCATCGCTACAGCGTGTCGGGCGCATGGCGGCGAGCCGATGCCACGACGAGCACCCAGGTCAACGCCTACCTTATCGACTGGCGTTTGGACCTGTTCTCCAACTTCACGTACTTTCTCGACGACCCGGTCAACGGCGATCAGTTCAACCAACCCGACCGCCGCCGCACGACCGGGCTGAACGCCAGCCAGACCTGGCAGCAAACAGGGCTCGGGGCCGAGTCGGAGAACACCGTTGGCGTGCAGTTTCAGAGCGACAACATCTTCAACGCCTTGAACAACACGAAGGACCGGCAGATTTTGTCGACGACGCGGCGTGACCACCTCATCGAGACCAGCGTGGGCATCTACGTCGAGAACTCGACCCGTTGGACACCGTGGTTCAGGACGGTGCTCGGCGCACGCGCGGACACGTACCGCTTCGACGTCAAGAGCGACCACCCCGCCAACGCAGGCAAGGTGAACGCGACCATCGCGAACCCCAAGCTCGCGTTGATCTTCGGGCCCTGGAGCGACACCGAGTTCTACATGAACGCGGGTGGCGGCTTCCACAGCAACGACGCGCGTGGGACGACCTCGACGGTCGATCCGAAGAACGGTGCACCGGCAGACAGGGTTCCCGCGCTGGTTCGATCCAAGGGCTACGAACTCGGGGTGCGGACCTCTTTCATCCCCGGCCTGCAGACCGCGTTTTCCGTGTACCGGCTCGACTTCGGGTCGGAGCTGACCTTCGCGGGCGACGCCGGCACGACCGAAGCCGGCAGGCCGAGCCGCCGCACGGGGTTCGAGTTGGCGAACTACTACCGCCTGTCCGACTGGCTCACGGTCGATGCGGACGTCGCATTCGCCCGCGCGCGGTTCAGCGACAACGATCCGGACGGCATCGGCCTGAGGATTCCCGGGGCGGTCGAAGGTGTCGCTACGGTCGCGGTGGCGTTCGACAACCTCGGCCCATGGTTCGGGGCGGTGCAGCTGCGCTATTTCGGACCCCGGCCGCTGCTCGAAGACAACTCGGTCCGCTCGGCCAGCACGTCCACACTCAACGGGCGGATCGGCTACAAAATCAGCCCGAAGATGCGGGTCGAGCTCGAGGGCTTCAACCTGACCAACCGCAAGGCCTCGGCGATCGATTACTACTACACCTCTCGCCTGCAGGGCGAGCCCGCCGCTGGCGCCAACGACATCCACTTCCACCCGATCGAGTCGAGGTCATTTCGGGTGTCGCTGGCGGTCGATTTCTAGGCCGGGCGCAGGCTCGTTGGCGTGTGGGTGGCCTGCGTGCTGCCCGCGCCAACGATGCCGGCTTAACACGCCTCAGCGCGCGCTTGCCAGCCAGTGCGCGAGCGCGTCGAAGGCGAGGTCCACGGTGATGGCCAGCAGGCCCACCAGCAGCGCGCCCTGGATCACGTAGGCCGTGTTGAATCCCGACAGCCCGATGATGATGGGCGAACCCAGCGTGCAGGTGCCGACGGTCGATGCGATGGCGGCCGTGCCGATGTTGACGACCACCGAGGTGCGGATGCCCGCCAGCAGCAGCGGTGCCGCCAGCGGCAGCTCGATGCGGGCCAGCACCTGCCTCGGGCTGAAGCCCAGGCCCTCGGCCGCCTCGCGCGCGCCTTGCGGCACCGAAGCCAGGCCCGCGAGCGTGCCGTGCACCACCGGCAGCACGCCGTAAAGCGCCAGCGCGATCAGCGCCGGCGCTTCGCCGAAGCCGAGCACCGGCACGGCGATGGCCAGCACCGCCAGCGGCGGCACCGTCTGGCCCATCGCGACGATGGTCTGCACCAGCGGGCGGAACTCGCGCCCCATGCCGCGCGTGACGAACACACCCAGCGCCACGCCGACCGCCGCCGCCACCGCGCTCGACGCCGCCACCAGCCCGATGTGCGCGAGCATCAGCGCCGCAAATGGCTCCTGCTCGTACATCGGCCGGTCGAGCTGCGGGAACAGCGCCGCGAACAGCGGTTTGAACCGGTGCAGGCCGAGGGTCAGCGCGACCAGCAGCGCCAGCGCCCAGGCGAAGGCGCGCGCCGCTTTCATGGCGTTGACAGCGCAACGACATCGGCCAGAAAGACCGCGCCCAGCGGCTGGCCCTGCGCATCGACCACGGCCAGCCGGTCGACGCCGCGTGCAACGAACAGCGAGAGCGCATCGCGCAAACTCGCATCGGCTTGGATCGGCGCGCCGGCAGCCGCTGCACCCGCGCGCACCCGGCTGACCACGCGGTACAGCGCCAGCAAGCGCAGCCCGGTTTCGTTGCGGCCGATGAAATCGGCCACGAAGTCGTTCGCGGGCCGGGCCAGCAGCGCGGCCGGTGTGTCGGCCTGCACCACACGGCCGTGGTCGACCAGCACGATGCGGGTGGCCAGCAGCAGGGCCTCGTCGATGTCGTGCGTGACGAAGACGATGGTCTTGCGCGTGCTGCGTTGAATGCGCAGCAGTTCCTGCTGCAACGCGCCGCGCGTGATCGGGTCGAGCGCGCCGAAGGGCTCGTCCATCAACAGCACGTCGGGGTCGGCAGCGAGTGCGCGCGCCACGCCCACGCGCTGCTGCTGCCCGCCCGACAACTCGTGCGGGTAGCGGCCGCGGTACACACCGGGCGGCAAGCCCAGCAGATCGAGCAGTTCGTTGACACGTGCCTCGATGCGCGCCGGCTCCCAGCCCAGCAGCGTGGGCACGGCGGCCACGTTCTTCGCGACCGTCCAGTGCGGGAACAGGCCGGTCGACTGGATCGCGTAGCCCATGCGGCGGCGCAGTGCCTCGGCCGGCATGGCGTGCACCGGCTGGCCCTGGAACAGCACCATGCCGCTGTCCGGCTCGACCATGCGGTTCATCAGCTTCAACAGCGTCGATTTGCCCGAACCCGACGCGCCGATGAGCACCACGAACTCGCCCCGCGCCACGCTGAGCGATACGTCGGCAATGACCGGCGTGCCGCCGAAGGCTTTGCTGACGCGCAGCAGTTCGATCACCGCGCCGGCCCCGACTGCGCGCCCGGTTGCACGCCCGGTTGCGCGCCGGGCAAGGCGCCAGGCAAGAGAGCGGCAACCACGCTGAACGCCGCGTCGGCCAGCACCGCCAGAGCGACCACCGGCAACACGCCCAGCAAAACCAGGTCGAGCGCGCTGCCGAGCAGGCCCTGGAACACGATGGCACCGAGCCCGCCCGCGCCGATCAGCGCCGCCACCACCGCCAGGCCAATGGCCTGCACCGTGCACACGCGCAGGCCGGCCCACAACGCCGGCAGCGCCAACGGCACCGCGACGCGCCAGAAGCGCTGACGCGGCGTGAAGCCCATGCCGGTGGCCGCCTCCAGCGCCGCAGCCGGCACCTGGCGCAGGCCGGCATCGATGCTGCGCACGATGGGTAGCAACGAATACAAGGTCAACGCCACCACCGCAGGCGCCAACCCCACGCCGCTGAGGCCCAGGCGCGCCAGCCCCGGCAGCGCTGCGGCGAGTGCCGCCAGCGGCACCATCAGCAGCCCGAACAGCGCGATCGACGGCACTGTCTGCAGCACGTTCAACACCGCGAAGACAGGGCGCGCCACGCGCTCGTGGCGGTGCAGCGCGGCGCCCAGCGGCACGCCGACAGCCAAGGTCGCGGCAAGGCTCGCGGCCACGATCTGCACGTGCCTCAGCACGGCCGCGCCGAACACATCACGACGGTTCAAGTACTCCTTCACCAGCGACAGGTCGTCGAGCGCGCCGAACGCCAGCATGGCGGCCAGCGGCGCGGCGGCAGCAGCCCACGCCATTGCCTGCGCCCGGTTCGGCAAGCGCAGGGCCGCCAGCGCGTCGGCAAGGGCCAGTGCGCAGAGCAGCGCGAGCAGCCAGAAACCAGCACCGAGCGAGGTGCGTGCCAGCGGCGTCGAGCCCGCCGCCAGCGTGGCCGCATGCATGCCCGTCAGGCCTGCGAGAAGCGCGAAGTGCACTGCCGAGGCCAGGGCCACGAGCGCATGCGAGCGGGCGGTGGGCCGGGTGAACACGGCTGCTGCGAGCACGGCGGTCGTCAACAGCAGCACTGCCGCCAGCACCCCGGGCGCTGAGCTCAGCGCCCTGCCCAATGACACGCCCACGCCCGACACGAGCCGGTTCGGCGCATGGCTGACGAAGGCCAGGCCGAACGCTGCGCAGAAGCCAGTGGCAACGAGCAGCGCCAGCACGCGGCGCTGGATCCATCGAACAGGCGCTGCCGACCGGTATGGCCTGCTGCTGTGCTCGCCAATGCGCCGCGAACCCGTCACCACCGCGCGCTGCGCCTCGCGCGCTAGCGCACGAAGCCCTTGGCCTTGAGCCAGGCCGCCGCGACCTGCTTCGCGTCCTGCCCTTCGAGCGCGATGCGCGCGTTGAGCGTTTGCAGCGTGGCGGTGTCGAGCGAGCTGAACACCGGCGCGAGCGCCTCGCGGATCTTCGGCCAGCGCGCCAACACCTCGGCCCGCACCACCGGCGCGGGCGCATAGATCGGCTGCACGTGCTGCGTGTCGTCGAGGATGACGAGCCCCAGCGCTGCCACCGGGCCGTCGGTGCCGTACGCCATGGCGCCGTTCACGCCGGACGTTTGCTCGGCTGCTGCGCGCACCGTCACGGCCGTATCGCCGCCGGCGAGCGTCACGATCTGCGCCTGCGTCAGCTTGAAACCGTAGGCGGCCTGGAACGCCGGCAAGGCATCGGGCCGCTCGACGAACTCGGCCGACGCCGCGAGCTTGAACTTGCCGCCAGCCGCGACCCACTTGCCGAAGTCGCCCAGCGACTTCAACTTGTTTGCGCTGGCCACATCACGGCGGATGGCGATGGCCCAGGTGTTGTTGGCCGGCGAGGGCGCCAGCCAGACGAGCCGGTTCTTCTCGGCATCCAGGCCGCGCACGCGCTCGAAGCCCGCCTGCGCGTTCTTCCACACCGGGTTCTTCTCGTCGGCGAAGAAGAACGCACCGTTGCCGGTGTACTCGGGGTAGATGTCGATCTCGCCGGCCACGAGCGCGGTACGCACGATTTTGGTGGCACCGAGCTGCAGGCGGTTCTCGGTCTTCACGCCATTCGCCTCCAGCGCCTGCAGGATCAACTGGCCCAGCAGCGCGCCTTCGGTGTCGATCTTGGAGCCGACGCGCACGGCGGTCTGGGCGTGGCTCGCGCTGGTTGCGAACCACAGGCACAGCGTTGCGGCGGCAAGGGTGCGTCGAAAGGCGCTGCGCATGTCAGCTCGCCGCCTTCGGTGCGAGGGTGACGACGAATGCCACCCAAAGCGCCACCACGACCAGCATGCTCATGCCGAACGCGGCAAACCGGTGCATGACGGTGTTGTAGGTGCAGTGAATGGCGCTGTGCACGAACCGAAGCGCCACAAAGAACCACGCTCCGATCACGAGCCAGGGCGGCACATGGGCGCTGGCCACGGCCATCGCCATCAAGGCGTAGAACAGCACCGGCACTTCGAACAGGTTCCGGAAGTTGTCGGCGGCTTGCACGTCCTTCAACCGAGCGGCCATTTGCAGCGAGGTCGCGGTCGACTGCGGGTGGATCTTGAGTTGCTTCATCTCCGACGTCCGCGCGGCCAGCATGCGCAGGGCGACGGCGAACGTCAGGAGCACCAGCGCGAGGCTGGCAGCGGCGAGGTGGAAAGTGTTGCTCATGGCAGTACTGCTGAAGCTGGCGGCACGCGTGGCGTTCGTGACGTTCAGGCCAGCACGCGAAGCTGCTTCGCGCCGGCTTCCATCCGCCCGATCACGCAAGCCTGCTCGAAGCCTTGCGCATGGAAAACGCGCAGCACTTCGTCGACGGTGTCGGGCGCGCACGTCACCAGCAGGCCACCGGATGTTTGCGGGTCACTCAGCAAGTCTTGCGTGGTCTTCGGCAGCGCGGCGTCGAGTACCACGTCGGCGCCGTAGCCGGCCCAGTTGCGGCCCGATGCGCCGGTGATGAAGCCATCGGCAGCCATCGCGGCCACGCCGTCCATCAACGGCACCTTGGGCCACTCGATCACTGCCGTCAACCCTGCGCCTCTCGCGATTTCCAGCGTGTGCCCGGCCAGGCCGAAGCCGGTGATGTCGGTCAGCGCGTGCACGCCGGGCAGGTTGGCGAACGCGGCGCCGGGCTTGTTGAGCTTCGTGGTCGTGGCCACGAGCTGCGCGTAGCCGGCCGCGCTGAGCTTCTCTTTCTTGAGTGCTGCCGAGAGCACGCCCACGCCGATCGGCTTGCCGAGAATCAACACATCGCCGGCCTTCGCGTCGGCATTGCGGCGCACCTTGCTCGGGTGCACCAGGCCCATCACGACCAGGCCGTAGATCGGCTCGACCGAGTCGATGGTGTGGCCGCCGGCAATCGGAATGCCGGCATCGGCGCAAGCCTGCTGGCCACCGCGGATGATCTCGCCGATCACTTCGACCGGCAACTGGTTGATGGGCATGGCGACCAGCGCCAGCGCCATGATGGGCGTGCCGCCCATCGCGTACACGTCGCTGATGGCGTTGGTGGCGGCGATGCGGCCGAAGTCGAACGGGTCATCGACGATGGGCATGAAGAAGTCGGTCGTCGCGATCAGCGCCTGCTCGTCGTTGAGCTGGTAGACGGCCGCGTCGTCGGCCGTCTCGATGCCCACCAGCAGCTCTTTCGGGATGATGCCGCCGGCGCTGTTCTTCAGGATCTCGGAGAGCACGCCCGGTGCGATCTTGCAGCCGCAGCCGCCCCCGTGCGAGAAGCTCGTGAGGCGGATCGGGGCGGTGGGCGCAGAGGTGCTGTTCATGGTCGCTGTCTTTCGAGCAATATTGATCGTGTCATTGTCGCGGTTTGGCTCGGAGCATGTCGGCCAGCAGGCGGCGCACCTGGTGGCGCTCGGCTGCCGGGGTAAAACGCGGCTCGCGCAGCGCGCACTGCGCCGCAAGCGCGGCCGCGAAGGCGGGCGCGCTTGCCAGGCGCTGCATGAGGTGCGCCAGCGCCGGTGCATCACCCACGCTGAAGTAGCCACCGTAGTCGCGCCCGAGCAGGCCCACGTTGCCGTCAATGCGGCTCGCCAGCACCGGCACGCCGGAACGCACCGCCTCGATCACCACGTTCGCGCCGCCCTCCATGCGGCTCATGTGAACCAAGGCGTGCGAGCGCGCGATCCAGCGCCGCGCCTGCGCACGCGGCAGGCCACCGAGCCAGCGGTAGTGCGGGCAGCTGGCCGACGTGCGGCGCGCCGCATCGGCCAGAGCCGCATCGAGCGAATCGCCGATGTGGTGGATGCGGATGGGGGTCGTGGCCGGCAGCAGGCGCGCCGCGCTCATCAGCGTGAGCGGGTCTTTCTCTTCGCGCAGGTGGCCGACCGCCACCAGGTTGATGGGCGTGGCCGCGCGGCTGCGCACCCGCAGGGCGGTGGCCGACTGCACGATGACGCGTGCCTTCGCTTGCGCCGCTGCGCCGAGCCGCGTGAGCCCTTCGTCCTGCAGCACGATCAGGTGGCTGGCACACTCGAGCGAATGAAGTGCAGACGCATCACCGTCGATGTCGCGGTACAGGTCGGTGCCGGTCAACACCAGCGCCAGCGGCGCGTCGAGGCACCGTTGCGCGAAGCGGTTGATCGAGTCGGCAGAGCGGCGCGCGTGCAGCGCAATCAGCGCATCGGCCGGCTCGCCGTTCCAGCCCAGCGCGATGGTCACGTCGGCCACCGGCGCCAGGAAGCGCTGCCAGCGCGCGGCCGTGTGCCAGTTGCCGTTGTTGGCCGAAGCGAGGGCTGGGGAAACGAGGCACACGCGGGGCTTGCTCATCGCGCGAGTCTGGCATGCGCTGCACGCCTGACCGCCCGCACTGCATGAGCGACGCACGCCGGCTCAGCGGCGCGGCCCTCGTGCTGGCGCTGCAAGATGCGCGCAAACGCACGCTGGCGTGGGCCGGTGACTTGAGCGATGCGCAGTGGCAGGTGCCTCAGCAGGAGGGCATCAACCCGCTCGCCTGGGAGCTGGCCCACATCGCCTGGTTCGCCGAGTTCTGGGTGCTGCGCGGGCCGCACATCGTCGACGCGAACGGCGCGCCGCGCGCCGCACAACCGCCGGTGCATGCCGGGCCGGACGCGCTGCTCGACTCGGCACTGCTGCCGCATGCGCAGCGTTGGCAGGCGCCCCTGCCGCAGCGCACGGAGGTACTGCGCATGCTGGCCGCGCAGCTCGATGCGTGCACCGCCGCCCTGCCGTTGAGCCATGAAGGCGATGACGGCGCCGACGACTCTGCGCTCTACTTCCACCGCCTCGTGCTGTTCCATGAAGACATGCACGGCGAGGCCCTGGCGTGGTTGCGCGCAGCCCTCGGCTACCCCGCACCGTGCGGCGTGAACCTGCCGAGCCTCGGTGCGGCGGCAACGCTCGCAGTGCGCGGCGGCAGCGTGCACATCGGTGCCACGGCCGCAGCGCGAGGCTTCGTCTTCGACAACGAGCAGCACGGCCTCGACCTCGACCTCGCCGACTTCGAGATCGACGCCCGCCCCATCAGCGCGGGCGAGTACCTGCGCTTCGTCGAGTCCGGCGGCTACGACGAGCCCACGTATTGGGGCGGCCCGGCTGCTGCCTGGCGCGCCACCACGGCCCGCAGCCACCCGGAACGCTGGCGCCGTGGCGAGCATCGGCAGGGAAAGCAGGGATGGGAGACGCGCTGGTTCGACCAGTGGCTGCCACTCGACCCGGCGCAGCCGGTCATCCACGTCAACGCCTTCGAAGCCGAGGCTTACTGCCGCTGGGCCGGGCGGCAACTGCCGAGCGCGGCGCAGTGGGAGCACGCCGCGCAGCAGCATTCGGGCACCGGCTTCGGCTGGGGTGGTTCGGTGTGGGAATGGACACGCGATGCCTTCACGCCCTACCCCGGCTTCACGCCCGGGCCGTACGCCGACTACGCCGCGCCGTGGTTCCACACCCACCGCGAACTGCGCGGCGGCGCGTTCGCCACGCACGCGCGCATGCACGATCTGCGCTACCGCAACTTCTTCACGCCCGAGCGCTGCGATGTGTTCACGGGCTTTCGGACCGTGGCGCGCGGCCCGTGAGCGGCTGACGCGACAATCACTGATCGACCGACCCTGCTGCCCGTGCCCCCGTGCGCACCTCACCCCATCCACGCAATCCCACGACCACCATGATCAAGCTCCTGCACCGCACCCTCACCGTCTGCGCACTGGCAATCGTCAGCATCGCCAGCATCGCGACCACCACGGGCGCACTGGCGCAAACGACTGTTCTGCGCGTCTCGGCCATCCCCGACGAAGCGCCGACCGAGTTGCAGCGCAAGTTCAAGCCGCTCGGCGACTACCTGCGCAAGGAGACGGGCCTGGACGTGCAGTTCACCCCCGTCACCGACTACGCCGCCGTCGTCGAAGGCCTGGCCACCAGCAAGATCGACCTGGCCTGGCTCGGCGGCTTCACCTTCGTGCAGGCGAAGCTGCGAACCGGCGGCGGTGCCGTGCCCATCGTGCAGCGCGCCGAAGACGAGAAGTTCACGAGCAAGTTCATCGTGCCGGCCGACAGCACCGCCAAGACCCTGGCCGACCTGAAAGGCAAGACCTTCGCGTTCGGCTCGCCGTCCAGCACCTCGGGCCACCTGATGCCGCGCTTCTACCTGACGCAGGCCGGCATCGAGCCTGACCGTGACTTCAAGACCATCGCCTTCTCCGGCGCGCACGACGCGACCGTGGCCTTCGTGGCCTCGGGCCGGGCCGATGCCGGCGTGCTGAACGCGTCGGTGATGGACAAGCTCGTCGAGACCGCGAACCTGAACGCCGTCAAGGTGCGCGTGCTCGCCACGACGGCGCCTTACTTCGACTACAACTGGACGGTGCGCCCCGGCCTCGACGCCGCACTCACGAAGAAGCTCGCCGACGCATTCCTGAAGCTCGATGCGGCCAACCCCGAGCACAAGGAGATCCTGGCGCTGCAACGGGCCTCGAAGTTCATCCCGACCAAGGCGTCGAACTACGACGGCATCGAGGCCGCAGGCAAGGCGGCCGGGCTGATCAAGTGACACCGCACGAATCAAGGGTGGCGCGTTGACGTTTCAACTCCAACAGGTCGGCCTGGTTCACCCCAACGGCCACCGCGCGCTGCAGGGCGTGACGCTGTCGGCTGCGGCCGGTGAGCGCGTAGCCGTGATCGGCCCGTCGGGCGCCGGCAAGACCACGCTGCTGCGCTTGCTGGCCTGCGGCCTGCGGCCGACCGACGGGAGCATCGGCACGCTCGACGCGAACCCTTGGCAGCTGTCGGCCCGCGTGCTGCGGCTGCACCGCGCGCGCATCGGCATGGTCCACCAGGCGCCGCCCATTCCGCCCCGGCTGCGCGTGGTCACGGCCGTGCTCGCCGGCCGGCTGGGCACGTGGAGCACCGGCCGCGCTCTCCGCTCCCTGCTGTACCCGAGCGACATTCAGGGCGCGCGCGAGGTGCTGGCCCGCCTCGACCTGGCCGACCGTTTGTTCGACCGCTGCGACCGGCTCTCGGGCGGCCAGTTGCAGCGCGTGGGAATCGCCCGGGTGCTGTACCAGGCGCCGGCGCTGCTGCTGGCCGACGAGCCGGTGTCGGCCCTCGACCCGACGCTGGCCGACGAGGCCGTGCGCGCGCTCGTGGCGCAGAGCGAGTCGAGCGGTGCCACCCTGGTGGCGTCGCTGCACGCGGTCGATCTGGCGCTGAAGTGGTTCCCGCGCATCGTCGGCATGCGCGCCGGTGCGGTGGTGTTCGACGCGCCGGCGAGCGAGGTCACGCGCGCCATGCTGCACGAGCTGTACGCGACCGAGGGCAGCGTGTTGCCGACCCAGGGCCTTGACGGCGTGGCACTGCCGGGCCGGCCAACGCCGAGTGCCGGCATCAACGTCGTGCCACTGGTGCGCCCGGGTTGCCGATGAGCACGGTGCTGCGGCCCGCGCTGCTGACCGAGGCGCAGCGCGACCCGCAGGCCAAGGCGCGGCTCGGCGCGTTGCTGCTGGCGCTCGTGGTGCTGTGGCCGCTGGCGCAGTTGGCCGAGTTCAAGCCCTGGCTGCTGTTCGACGGCGCGAACCTGAAGGTCATGGGCAACTTCCTGGCCGGCTTCCTGCCGCCGGCCACGAATGCCGAGTTCCTGGGCCTGTTGCTGAAGGCCACGCTCGAGACGCTCGCGATGGCCACCGCCGGCATCGCGCTCGCCTTCGTTCTCGCGCTGCCGCTGGCGTTCGTGATGACGCAGTCGCTGTCGGTCTCGCGCATCGGCCCGGGCCCGGGGCGCTGGGGCAGCGTTGCGCTGCGCGCTGCGGCGCGGGCGCTGCTGACGCTGCTGCGCGCCATCCCCGAAGTGGTGTGGGCACTGGTGCTGGTGCGCGCCCTCGGCCTCGGGCCGGCCGCCGGTGTGCTGGCCCTGGCCATCACCTACGGCGGTATGCTGGGCAAGGTGTACGCCGAGATCCTGGAGTCGGGCGACACACGCCCGGCGCGCGCCCTGCTCGAAGCCGGCAGCGGCCGCATCGCAGCACTCTGCTACGGCCTGCTGCCCGGCGCGGCGCAAGAGCTCGCGTCATACACCGTGTACCGCTGGGAGTGCGCGGTACGCGCGTCGGTCGTGATGGGCTTCGTCGGCGCCGGTGGCCTGGGCCAGTTGATGGACCAGTCGATGAAGATGCTCAACGGCGGCGAAGCCAGCAGCATCCTGCTGATGTTCCTGGCGCTGGTGCTGCTGGCCGATGCGCTCAGCGCCGGCTTGCGAAAGCTGCTCGCATGATCGACTCGCGGGTCAGCGCCACCGAGCGCGCGCAGGCCGCCGGGCCGTGCATCACGTGCATGGCCGCGATGGCGTTGATCGTCGTGGCGGTCGTCGCGAGCTTTGCCTACCTCGGCATCGACTACCGCGCGCTCGTGGCAGGTGATTCGCTGCGGCTGATGCTGAAGTTCATCCTGGAGTTCTTCCCGCCGGACGTGTCGAGCGCGTTCCTCGCGAAGACCGCGTGGGCCGCGCTGCAAACGCTTGCCGTCTCAGCCGTGGGCACGCTGCTCGCGGTGGTGGCCGGTGCAGCCCTGGCATTGCCCGCCGCCGGCCGCCTGGGCACCGCAGCACGGCAAGGCGCGCGGCTCGTGCTCAACGTGCTGCGCAGCGTGCCCGAACGGGTGTGGGCGGCGTTGATGGTGCTCGCTGCGGGCCTCGGGCCGTTTGCCGGCGTGCTGGCGCTGGCGCTGCACACCACCGGCGTGTTCGGGCGCCTGTTCGCCGAGGCGCTGGAGAACGCGCCGCGCGACCCCGAACGCGCCTTGCACGACGCCGGCAGCGGCACTGTGGCGGCCTTCGTCTACGGCAGCCTGCCGCTGGTGTTGCCGCAGTGGCTCGCCTACACGCTGTACCGCTGGGAGATGAACATCCGCATGGCGGCGGTACTCGGCTTCGTTGGCGCCGGCGGCCTGGGGCAGATGCTGTACTTCCACCTGTCGCTGTTCCAGCAGGCCCAGGCCGCCACGGTGCTGGGGGCGATGTGCGTGCTGGTGGTGGCGGTCGATGCACTGAGCAGCCGCTGGCGCCGGGGCCTGGCGCCGGCGCACGCCTGAGGTCGGGCAACGGGTGGTGCCCCTCCCTTCGCGGCGGGCGACACGCGTATGCCGGGTCTGTGCGCACTGCGTCACACGCCGATGGGGGCCGCTCCCCGAGCTCGGGGGTACCGCGCGCAATGTCGCTGCGGAACACTGCAGTTGTTGGATGACGCCGCTACGGCAAGCACCGACGCAGTCAAAACATCAACGCCTTTCAAGGACCCCCATGAAACTCCGCACCCTCGCATTCGCTGCCCTGGCCCTCATCGGCGCTGCCGCTCAGGCCGCCACCACCAACGGCCCGGCAATCAGCTACATGGGCCACGATTACACGCTGCTGACCAGCGATGACTGGGCCGCGAGCGAGGCCTACGCGATCAGCCAAGGCGGCCACTTGGTGTCGATCAACGACGCCGCAGAGAACACCTTCATCCTGGGCACGTTCCGCCCGAACGGCTCGATCTGGCTCGGCCTGGAGCGTGTGGGCGCCGGCAATGGCCTCGCCGACTTCGCATGGACTGACGGTTCGGCCAGCACCTTCCGCAACTGGGCCGGTGGTGAGCCCAACAACGCGGGTGGCATCGAGAACGCCGTCCACATGTACGGCAACGGCCAATGGAACGACCTGGCCGGCAACAACAACAACTACGACGGCGCCAAGTATGGTGTGATGGAAGTCACCGCCGTGCCGGAACCCGA
The DNA here is from genome assembly GCA_031385155.1 of Rhizobacter sp. Classification (GTDB taxonomy): domain Bacteria; phylum Pseudomonadota; class Gammaproteobacteria; order Burkholderiales; family Burkholderiaceae_C; genus LMDS01. Next base: position 2,121 of record JANNBF010000020.1, on the reverse strand, counting down.
AACCTACGCACTGATGCTCGCCGGCCTGGCCTCGATGGCCTTCGTCGCGCGCCGCCGCAAGGCCCAGGCCGCCTGAACAACTGCGCTTCGCACTTCCATACCCCGCTGCTGTGGGGTACGCCTCACAGCCCCGCACATGCGGGGCTTTTTTACGTGCCTCAGCCGCGCACCCAGCCGCCCCCGCGCAGGTGCCAGCGGCCGCCGATCTGCACCCACGCATGCGGGCGGTACGCATAGCCGGCGCGCGGGCGCTCCCAGCGGCCGGGCACCCACGCATGGCGGTTGCCATGCCAGCCCCAGTACCCGCCGATCCACAGGGCGCCCGGGTAGGGCAACACGGGCATCACTTCGACATAGGGCGCGGGCGGCGCCATGTCGACGATCACGTCGCCATCGGGCGAGCCGCCGTAAGCCACCTGGCGCGGGTACGGCGCCACCACACAGGCAGACAGTGCAAGCGCGCATGCTGCAATCGGCACAAGCCGGAATCGGGTCAAGAACATGATGGGCTCCAACAACAAGGCGCGCGAGCGAAGCGCCCGCGTCATGCCGCTTAACCCGCGCAACACGCGTCTGGATGACCGGGTCGGCCCGGCTTTACAGTTGTTTTCGTGCCCGCGCGACGCGGGCAGTGCGCGCCGTCAGGCCGCAGCCAGCCGGTCGAGCGCAGCGCCCAGCGCCATCGTGTAGCCGGCCACGCCGAAGCCGACCACGATGCCGGCCGCGTTCTCCGACAGGTACGAGTGGTGGCGAAACGCCTCGCGCTTGTGCACGTTCGACACATGCACTTCGAAGAACGGGATCGCCACGCCGGCCAGCGCATCGCGCAGCGCCACGCTGGTGTGTGTCAGGCCGCCCGGGTTGATGACGATGTGGCCCGTGCCGTCAAGCCGCGCGGCGTGGATGCGGTCGATCAACGCGCCTTCGTGGTTGCTCTGGAAGCACGCGACCGCGACGCCGCGCGCCTGGCCTTGCGCCACGGCCGCAGCTTCGACATCGGCGAGCGTGGTGTGGCCGTAGGTCTGCGGCTCGCGCGTGCCGAGTAGGTTGAGGTTGGGGCCGTTGAGCAGCAGGATCTGGGGCATGGCGGGCATCGGTTGAGTGCAGGCGCGGATGGTGTCACAGCTCTGCCGGCACACCTCAATTGCGGCGCAGCCGCATGCGGCCGGGCAGCGGCACCGAGCGGTGCAGCACGTTTTCACCCAGCCACACGGCGGCGCGCCGCGCGCGTGCGGCCACCACCGGCAGCGGCATCTGCTGGTAGTCGTCGTTGAAGACCTCGAAGCTGTAGTCGCCGCAATAGCCCAGGCGGTCCAGGCGCATCACGAGTTCGGCCAGCGCCTCGCTGTGCACGCCCTCGCCCGGGAACACGCGGAAGTGGCGCGCGGTGTCGATGCGTTCCTCGTTCGACTTGACCTCGGTCCACATGAAATCAGCCAACTGCACGAGGAAGATCTTGGCCGGGTCGAGCATGTCCAGGTCTTCGAGCAGCGTGTTCGTGGCCAGCGCGTGGAACGAATCGATGCCGATGCCGAGGTTCGGCGCATCGGCGCGGCAAACCACGTCCCATGCGGTCGTGAACTCGTTGACATGGCGGCCCCACGAGAGCCCTTCGTAAGCGACGCGGATGCCCAGCGGCAGCGCCAGCATCGCGAGCTTGCGCAGGTCGCGCGCCAGCGCGTCGGGGTCGCTGGTCGCGTAGGTCGAGGTCGACGAGCACACCAGCAGCACCTTGGCGCCGACCGCATGGCACATCTGCAGCATCGACTTGGCCACGTCGATCTTGTACTCGTGCAGGTGACCCGAAAGGCCCTCGAAATCGCGCAGCACCTGGAAGCCGGTGACGCGCAGCCCGCTGGCCTTCACCACCCGCACCGCATCCTCGATGCCGTCGGCGTGCCCCACCAGATCGCGCGCCAGCAGCATCACCTGCGAGAAGCCCGCCCCTTTGATAGCGGCGAGCTTCTGCGGCAGCGTGCCGGCAAGCGTGATCGTGTCCATGCCGAAGTCGGCGATGTTGACGTGGTCGTTGGTCATGGGTCTTGGTTCAATGCAATTCATTCACCGCAGAGTCAAAGGAGTTGGCGGAGTTGCGCAGAGTTCTATTCATTCAGTTGAATT
>JANNBF010000013.1:0-2948 GCA_031385155.1 Rhizobacter sp. | reverse complement strand
ATGCGGTGCGCCTCGGCCACCATGCTGGCGATCCAGCGCATGTTGAAGTCCTTGCCGCGCGTGCCGGTCTTGCCGGCCAGGCACTCATCGACATAGCGCTTCACCGGCGGCTCCCAGAAACGCGCGTTCGACGTGTTGATCGCGAACTCGTTCGTATCGGCCGGCACCGTGATGTGCGGGTGCGTGAGCACGAACTCTCCGAGGTTCGGGTTCAGCGTGAAGCCGGCCACGCCGTTGCCCACGCTGAGCACCAGCATCGTCGTCGGGCCGTACAGCGCATAGCCGGCCGCCACCTGCGTGGTGCCGGGCTGCAGGAAGTCGGCCTCTGTCACGTCACGGCCACTGTCCACCACCTCTTGCGGCGCGCGCAGGATCGAGAAGATGCTGCCCACCGACACGTTCACGTCGATGTTGCTGGAGCCGTCGAGCGGGTCGAACACCAGCAGGTACTTGCCGCGCGGGTAGGCGGGCGGGATCTGCCGCGCGTCTTCCATCTCTTCCGACGCCATCCCAGCCAGGTGGCCACTCCATTCGTTCATGCGGATGAAGATCTCGTTGCTCAACACATCGAGCGGCTTCTGCACTACGCCCTCCACGTACACATTGCCGCCGCCCGGCAATGGCGCAGCGCCCGACTGCGAGAGCGAGTCGCCGAGGCTGCCGAACGCGACGATGCGAGCGATGGCCTTGCAGGCGAGCGAAATGTCGAGGATCAGCGCGTTCAGGTCGCCGCGCGCCTGGGGGAAGCGGCGCCGCTCTTCGATCAGGTAGCGCGTGAGCGTCCAGCGTTGGGACAAGGGCATGGTCGGCTTTCGGCGTGCGTTTCGGGCGTCGGGTGCGGCGGCTAGGTCGGGCTGGATGCTGCCGCAAACACACGGCTCGCACGAATGTCGGCCGGCAGCAACGTGGTCAGGTCGTCGCGCGTCAGCGCCCGGTCGCGCTGCGCGAACAAGCGGCTCGCCTGGCGCAGCCGCGCCCGGTCGAGCGCGTTGCGCACGCTGCGCGCGTTGGCGAAGTGGGGCTGCTTCAAGCGCAAGCCGAGGTACTCATCGAAGGCTTCGCGCGAGCCCGCACCGAAGCCGTAGTTCATCGTGGCGAGCATCTTGTCGCTGATGCACAGCAACTCGGCACCGCTGTAGTCGGGGAAGTCGAGGTGGTGCGCGACGCGTGAGCTGAGGCCGGGGTTCGACTGGAAGAAGGTGTCCATCCGGTCCTTGTAGCCGGCGAGGATCACGACCAGATCATCACGCTGGTTCTCCATCACCTGCAGCAGGATCTCGATGGCCTCCTGCCCGTAGTCGCGCTCGTTCTCGGGCCGGTACAGGTAGTAGGCCTCGTCGATGAACAGCACGCCACCCATCGCGCGCTTGAGCACCTCCTTGGTCTTCGGTGCGGTGTGGCCGATGTACTGGCCCACGAGGTCGTCGCGCGTGACGCTCACCACATGGCCTTTGCGCACATAGCCGAGGCGGTGAAGGATCTGCGCCATGCGCATCGCAACCGTCGTCTTGCCGGTGCCGGGGTTGCCGGTGAAGTTCATGTGCAGCGACGGCGCCTGCGACTGCAGGCCCATGTTCGCGCGCAGCTTGTCGATGACCAGCAGCGCGGCGATGTCGCGAATGCGCGCCTTCACGGGCGCCAGGCCGATGAGGTCTGTGTCGAGTTCGTCCATCACCGATTCGACCTGGCTTTGCGCCAGGACGTCGGCGACGGTCAGTGCCGTGGGTGCGTCCATGGAAGGTGGGCAATGGGAGTGGGCAATCGACGTGCGATCAGTACCGCTCGTTCTCGGGCTTGTTCACCGCGTACGAGCGCATGGTGTAGCGGATCGACCGGCCCTCGGCCTCTTGCCGCTCCAGCGCGAAGCCGGGCTCGACCTTCGGCCGGTTCACGAGGTAGCTCATGCGCGGCGTCTCCCAGCCGCGCGCCGAATCGAACGCCATCACGCGGATGTAGTGGCTCGGGTAGGCCTTCCGGCAGGCGTTGATCTCCATCAGGATGCCGGCCGGGTCTTTCAGGTCGAACATCGGGTTGCCGTACATCTCCCAGTAGGTGTTGCGCGGGTGCGGGTCGTCGGTGTATTCCACGCTCACCGCGAAGCCCTGCTTCAGCGCGTACTCGATCTGCGTGGTGATCTGCGCATCGGTCAGGTCGGGCAGGAACGAGAACTGGCCCTGCGTGAGGCGGTTGCCGGTGTTGGTCATCATGGCGGCGGCTCCTTCAGGCGGCGGTGGGGGTGGGCACGAAGTCGGCCGTGTCGGTCGATTCGTAGTTGAAGGCGATGTCGCCCCAGGTGTCGATGGCGGCCTTCAGCGGCGAGCACCACTTGGCGGCCGCCTGCAGGATCTCCGGGCCTTCGCGCAGGTAGTCGCGGCCTTCGTTGCGCGCCATGACCATCGCCTCCAGTGCCACGCGGTTGGCGGTGGCTCCCGCCTGTATGCCCATCGGGTGGCCGATGGTGCCGCCGCCGAACTGCAGCACCACGTCTTCGCCGAGGTAGTGGATCAGCTGGTGCATCTGCCCGGCGTGAATGCCGCCCGAGGCCACCGGCATCACCTTGCGCAGCGACGCCCAGTCCTGGTCGAAGAACAGGCCGTGCTCGAGGTTTTGCTCGGTGTGCGTGTCACGCAGCGTGTCGTAGAAGCCGCGGATCATCAGCGGGTCGCCTTCGAGCTTGCCGACCACGGTGCCGGCGTGGATGTGATCGACACCGGCCATGCGCATCCACTTGCAGATCACGCGGAAGTTCATGCCGTGGTTCTTCTGCCGCGAGTAGGTCGAGTTACCCGCCCGGTGCAGGTGCAGGATCATGTCGTTCTTGCGCGCCCACACGGCCATCGACTGAATCGCGGTGTAGCCGATCACGAGATCGATCATGACGATGACGCTGCCCAGCTCCCGGGCGAATTCCGCCCGCTCGTACATGTCCTCCATGGTGCCGGCGGTGA
>JANNBF010000011.1:0-1674 GCA_031385155.1 Rhizobacter sp. | reverse complement strand
GCACCGCCGGCACGCCGGCCGCACACAGCTCGCTCACCGTCACCGCACCGGCGCGGCAGACGATCACGTCGCACTCGGCCAGGCGCGAGGCCATGTCGTCGATGAAGGGCAGCACGTGCGCCTGAAGGTTCGCATGCGCATATGCGGCCTGCACGCCAGCGTGGTTGGCCTCGCCGGTCTGGTGCGTGACACGCGGACGCTGCGCTGCGTCGAGCAGCGCGAGTGCCTGCGGCACGCACTCGTTGAGCACCCGCGCCCCGAGGCTGCCGCCGACGACGAGCAGACGCAGCGGGCCGCTTCGGCCGCTGAAGCGCTCGGCGGGTTCGGGCAGCGCCTCGATCTCGGCGCGCACCGGGTTGCCGGTGACGATGGCGTCTTTCGTCCAGCGTGCCGCTTCACCATCGAAGCCGAAGACCACCCGCTCGGCAAAGGGCAACAGCGCGCGGTTGCTCATCAGCAGCGACGCGTCGGCGTTGACGAGCACCAGCGGCTTGCGCAGCAAGGCCGCCATCAGGCCACCGGGAAAACACACATAGCCGCCCATGCCGAGCACGGCCGTGGCACGACGACGGCGCAGGATCTGCAGGCAGCTCCAGAACGAGCCGAGCAGGCGCAAGCCGCCGCTCAATGTCTGCATCCAGCCCTTGCCACGCAGGCCGGAGAATCCGATCGTGTCCAGGTCGATGCCGGTCGGCGGCACGAGGCGGTTTTCCATGCCGGTGGTCGTGCCGAGCCAGCTCACGGTCCAGCCGCGCGACTGCATCTCCCGCGCAACCGCGAGGCCTGGGATCACATGCCCGCCTGTGCCAGCGGCCATCACGACGAGGTGGTTCGCACTCATGCGCGGCCCCCTCGCATCATTTGCCTGTTCTCGATGTCGATCCGCAGCACGATCGCCAAGGCAATCATGTTCATCACGATGGCCGAGCCGCCATAACTCATCAGCGGCAACGTCAAGCCCTTGGTCGGCAAAACGCCCAGGTTCACGCCCATGTTGATGAAGGCCTGCCCACCCATCCAAAGCCCGATGCCCTGCGCGAACAGGCCCGCGAACACGCGGTCGAGCGCGATGGCCTGGCGGCCGATGTGGAACATGCGCCGCGCGAGCCAGAAGAAGGCGACGATCACGCAGGCCACGCCGACGAAACCGAGCTCTTCGCCGATCACCGCGAGCAAAAAGTCGGTGTGCGCCTCGGGCAGGTAGTGCAGCTTCTCGACGCTGCCGCCCAGGCCCTGACCGAAGATCTCGCCGCGACCGAAGGCGATCAGCGAGTGTGTGAGCTGATAACCCTTTCCTTGAGCGTACAGAGGATCCCAGGGCTTCAGGAACGCCAGGATGCGCTCGGCCCGCCACGGGCTGCTGACGATCATCAACACGAACGCACCGACCAGCACCGCCACGCTCAGGAAGAACATGCGGCCGTTCACGCCACCGAGGAAAAGAATGCCCATCGCGATCACAGCGATCACCATGAACGCGCCCATGTCGGGTTCGGCCAGCAGCAGCATGCCGATCACGGCCAGCGCCACCGTCATCGGCGCCACCGCGCGCACGAACTTTTCCTTGATGTCCATCTTGCGCACCATGTAGCTGGCCGCGTACATGGCGATCGCGAGCTTGGCGAATTCCGAAGGCTGGAAGCTGAACGGCCCGACCGGGATCCAGCGGTGCGC
>JANNBF010000180.1:0-20992 GCA_031385155.1 Rhizobacter sp. | reverse complement strand
CTCGCTCCACACGCTCGACGCGCAGGCGCTCGCGCTGCTCGCACAGGTCGACCTGGAAGCCTACGCCGCGCTGCCGGCGGTCGAGCTGAGCTACGGCCGCAAGCGCGCGCTCGAGATCGCGACCACGCTGGCGATGGAGCCGAAGCTGATGCTGCTCGACGAGCCCACGCAGGGCATGGGCCTGGAAGACGTGGACCGCATCCGCCAGTTGATCAAGAAGGTGGCCGCCAGCCGCACCGTGCTGATGGTCGAGCACAACATGAGCGTGGTGGCCAGCATTGCCGACACCATCACCGTGCTGCAGCGCGGCGCGCTGCTGGCCGAAGGGCCGTATGCGGAAGTGTCGAAGAACCCTGCCGTGATCGAGGCCTACATGGGCAGTGCGAATGTCGAGTTGAAGGGTGCCCATTGACATGAGCACGCCGTTCCTCGAAGTCAAGGACCTGCAAGGCTGGTACGGCGAATCACACGTGCTGCACGGCGTGAACTTCCATGTCAACGAAGGCGAGGTCGTGACATTGCTCGGGCGCAACGGCGCGGGCCGCACGAGCACCATGCGGGCGATCATGGGCCTCATCGGCGCACGCACCGGCTCGATCAAGGTGCGCGGGCAAGAGACCATCGGCATGCCCACCCACCGGATCGCGCGGCTCGGTATCGGCTACTGCCCGGAAGAGCGCGGCATCTTCTCGTCGTTGTCGTGCGAAGAGAACCTGATGCTGCCGCCCACGCTCAGCCCTGGCGGCATGGCCGTGGAGCAAATCTACGCGATGTTCCCGAACCTGAAAGAGCGCGCCGCCAGCCAGGGCACGCGCCTGTCGGGCGGTGAGCAGCAGATGTTGGCTGTGGCGCGCATCCTGCGCACCGGCGCCAAGCTGCTGTTGCTCGACGAGATCTCGGAAGGCCTGGCCCCGGTCATCGTGCAAAAGCTCGCCGAGATGGTGATCGCACTGCGCAAGCAGGGCTACACCATCGTGATGGTCGAGCAGAACTTCGTCTTCGCCGCCCCGCTGGCCGACCGCTTCATGGTGATGGAGCACGGCCAGGTGATCCAGAGCTTCACGCAGGCGGAACTGCCCGCGCGCATGGAGCGGCTGCATGAATACCTCGGCGTTTGAGCCGTCGGCGCAAAGCCACTTCCACATCCCTTTTCGCCCCACAGGAGAACCCTCATGAAACTGACCCGACTCTCTGCCGCCTGCGCCCTCACGGTCGCAGCCATCGCCGTACCCGCCCAAGCCCAGGTCTCGGGCGACGTGATCCGCATCGGCCTGATCACCGACATGTCGGGCCTGTACGCCGACATCGACGGCCCGGCCGGTGCCGAGGCCATCAAGATGGCGATTGCCGACATGGGCGGCGCAGTCGCCGGCAAGAAGATCGAAGTGCTGGTGGCCGACCACCAGAACAAGCCCGACGTGGCGGCCGCCAAGGCGCGCGAGTGGTTCGACACGCAGGGCCTGGACATGCTGATCGGCGGCACGAGCTCGGGCACCAACCTGGCGATGTCGAAGGTGGCGCTCGAGAAGAAGAAGGTGTTCATCTCGGTCGGCGCCGCCACCTCGGCACTGACCAACGAACAGTGCTCACCGTACACCGTGCACTGGGCCTACGACACCGTGGCGCTGGCCAAGGGCACGGGCAACGCGGTCGTGAAGGCCGGCGGCAAGAGCTGGTACTTCCTGACCGCCGACTACGCCTTCGGCGCGCAGCTGCAGGCCGACACCTCGGCCGTGGTGAAGGGGGCCGGCGGCACCATCGTCGGCTCGGTCAAGCACCCGCTGGCGGCGAGCGACTTCTCCAGCTTCTTGCTGCAGGCACAGGGCAGCAAGGCGCAGATCCTGGGCCTCGCGAACGCCGGTGGCGACACCATCAACAGCATCAAGGCGGCGAACGAGTTCGGCATCACCAAGACGATGAAGCTCGCGGGCTTGCTGATGTTCATCAACGACATCCACTCGCTCGGCCTGAAGGCCACGCAGGGCATGTACCTGACCGACAGCTGGTACTGGAACCGCGACGCCGAAACCCGCGCCTGGAGCCGCAAGTTCTTCGAGAAGATCAAGCGCATGCCGTCGAGCATTCAGGCCGGCGACTACTCGGCCGCGCTGAACTACCTGCAGGCCGTGAAGGCCACCGGATCGGATGATGCCGACAAGGTGCTCGCGCACATGCGCAAGACCAAGGTCAACGACATCTTCGCCAAGGGCGGCTACATCCGCGAAGACGGCCGCATGGTGCACGACATGTACCTGATGCAGGTCAAGTCGCCCGACAAGTCGACCGAGCCGTGGGACTACTACAACGTGGTCGAGACGTTCAAGGGCGACACCGCCTGGACGACCAAGGCCGACACCAAGTGCGCTGCATGGAAATGACGACGACCCCCCAAGCTCGGCGTACCGAGCTTGACCCCCCGTGGGGGTCGCGCGCTCGCCGCTGACCGCCGAACTAAGCGATGGAAATCTTCGGCATCCCCTTGCAGGCCTTTCTCGGCCAGCTCCTGCTCGGCCTCGTGAACGGCTCGTTCTATGCGATGCTGAGCCTGGGGCTGGCGGTGATCTTCGGCCTGCTGGGCATCGTGAACTTCGCTCATGGCGCGCTGTACATGATCGGCGCGTACGTCGCGTGGATCGGCATGGAGAAGCTGGGCATCAACTACTGGTTCTCGCTGTTCACGGCGCCGCTGGTGGTGGGTGCGCTCGGGGTGCTGATCGAACGCACCTTGCTCAAGCACCTGTACAAGATCGACCCGATCTACGGCCTGCTGCTGACCTTCGGCCTGGCGCAGATCGCCGAGGGTCTGTTCCGCGAACAGTTCGGCGTGTCGGGCCAGCAGTACGCGGTGCCCGAGCTGCTGCAAGGCGCCACCAACCTCGGCTTCATGGTGCTGCCCAACTACCGCGCCTGGGTCGTGGTGGCGTCGCTCAGCGTGTGCCTGGGCACCTGGTTCGTGATCGAGCGCACCCGGCTGGGCGCCTACCTGCGCGCCGGCACCGAGAACCCGGCGCTGGTGCAGGCGTTCGGCATCAACGTGCCGGTGATGGTGATGCTGACCTACGGCGCCGGCTGCGGCCTGGCAGCGCTGGCCGGCGTGCTGGCGGCGCCGATCATTCAAGTGACGCCGCTGATGGGCAGCAACCTCATCATCATCGTCTTCGCGGTGGTGGTGATCGGCGGCATGGGCTCGATCCTCGGCTCCATCCTCACCGGCGTGGCGCTCGGCCTCGTCGAAGGGTTGACGAAGGTGTTCTACCCGGAAGCGTCGAGCGTGGTCGTGTTCGTGATCATGGCCATCGTGCTGATGAGTCGCCCCGCCGGCCTGTTCGGCATGGAAGCCTGATGAGCTCAGCCACCGAAACACCTGATGCGGGCGCCACCGTGCCGGCCACCACGCCGGCGCCCACCTCGCGCATCGCGCAGGGCGCGCTCTGGGTCGGGCTGGCAGTGTTGATCGCCGCGCCGTTCATCGGCCTGTACCCGATCTTCATGATGACGGCGCTGTGCTTCGCGATCTTCGCCTGCGCCTTCAACCTGCTGCTCGGATTCACGGGCCTGCTGTCGTTCGGCCATGCGGCCTACCTGGGTGTCGCCGCCTACACCACCGGCTGGCTGGTGCGCTCGGCGAACCTGTCGCCCGAACTCGGGGTGCTGGCCGGCACCGCGTTGGCGGGCGTGTGCGGCCTGGCGGTCGGGCTGATCGCCATTCGGCGCCAGGGCATCTACTTCGCGATGGTCACGCTCGCGATGGCGCAGATGATCTATTTCGTGCTGTTTCAGGCCCCCTTCACCGGCGGTGAAGACGGCCTGCAGGGCGTGCCGCGCGGCACCCTGTTCGGCGTGCTGTCGCTCGCCAACGACCGGGTTCTCTACTACGTGGTGCTGGCGGTGTTCGTGGCGGTGTTCCTGGGCATCAAACGCATCGTGCACTCGCCTTACGGGCAGGTGCTCAAGGCCATCCGCGAGAACGAGCCGCGCGCCATTTCGCTGGGTTACGACGTGGACCGCTACAAGCTGCTGGCGTTCGTTCTCTCCACCACGCTTGCAGGGCTGGCGGGCTCGCTCAAGTGCATCGTGGTCGGCTTTGCCGCGCTGCCTGATGCGCACTGGTCGCTTTCCGGCGAGGTGGTGCTGATGACGCTGCTCGGCGGCATGGGCACGTTCGCCGGGCCGGTGGTCGGCGCGTTCACGATCATCGGCTTGCAGAACTTCCTGGCCGACCGCGTGGGCTCGTGGATCAACGTGATCATCGGCACCATCTTCGTCGTCTGCGTGGTCGCGTTCCGGCGCGGCATCATCGGCGAGTTGAATGCCTGGCAGCAGCGGCGGCGCGGCCGCTGAAGGGTTCGCGGACGGCCCTGCAACAGGCCCTAAACTGGGTGTGTACCGATTCCAGGAGACCTGACCATGACACTCAAACGCCTCTCGCGAGAAGACATCCGCACCGCCACCGGCAACTTCAACCCGACCGGCCACGCCGTGCTGGCCTTCGCCGATAGCGCGGTGTCGGCGCAAGCCGAGCAGGCTCTGCATGCGGCCGGCTTCACGGCAGAAGACGTACTGGCCTACACCAGCGAGGCTGTCAAGCCGCGCTTGCAGACGATGGTGGACACCGCCGGCCAGGGCGCAGGCTTCGGCTACGAGATCACGCTGCTGCGCCGCTACCTCGTGCTCGCCGGCGAAGGCTGCGGCTGGCTCATCGTGTACTGCCCGGAAGATGACGCCACCGCGCGAGTCACCGAAGTCGCCGCGCGCTTCGAGGCCAAGTCGGCGGTCAAGTACAACCGGTTGGTGAACGAAGAGTTGGTCTGAACACGCCAGCACTCACACGGCGTCGAACAGGTCACTCCCTGCCACCTTCGGTGGCACCACGCCGAGGTGCCGGTACGCCGCCGGCGTGGCGATGCGCCCGCGCGGCGTGCGCTGCAGATAGCCCTGCTGGATGAGGTACGGCTCGATCACATCCTCGATCGTGTCGCGTTCTTCGCCGATGGCGGCAGCCACGTTGTCCAGCCCCACCGGGCCGCCGTCGAATCGGTGCACCACGGCCTCCAGGAGCTTGCGGTCCATCACGTCCAGGCCGGCGCCGTCGACATCGAGCATGCGCAGCGCCTTGTCGGCCAGCGGCTTGCCGACCGTGCCGTCGCCCTTCACGTCGGCATAGTCGCGCACGCGGCGCAGCAAGCGGTTGGCGATGCGCGGCGTGCCGCGTGAGCGGCGCGCGATCTCGAACGCGCCTTCCGCGTCGATGGGCACGTTCAGCAGGCCGGCCGAGCGGTGCACGATGCGCGCCAGCTCTTCCGGTGTGTAGAACTCGAGCCGCAGCACGATGCCGAAGCGGTCGCGCAGCGGGTTCGTCAGCATGCCGGCGCGGGTGGTGGCGCCGATCAGTGTGAAGGGTTGCAGGTCGAGCTTGATCGAGCGCGCGGCCGGGCCTTCGCCGATCATGATGTCGATCTGGTAGTCCTCCAGCGCGGGGTACAGGATCTCTTCGACGACCGGGCTCAGGCGGTGGATCTCGTCGATGAAGAGCACGTCGTTGCGCTCCAGGTTCGTCAGGATTGCGGCCAGGTCCTTCGGCTTCTCCAGCACCGGGCCGGAGGTCTGGCGCAGGTTCACGCCCAGTTCGTTGGCGATGATGTGCGACAGCGTCGTCTTGCCCAGGCCGGGCGGGCCGAACAGCAGCACGTGGTCCATCGCTTCGGTGCGCATGCGGGCGGCACCGATGAAGATCTCGAGCTGCTCGCGCGCCTTGACCTGACCCACGTATTCGACCAGGCCCTTCGGGCGCAGAGCGCGCTCCACGGCCTCTTCGTTCGGTGATGCGGAGGCAGCGCTCAGCACCCGGCGCGCGGGCTCGAACTCGTCGGTCTGGATGCTCATGGCCGATTATGAACACGCGCCTCGCGCCTCAAGCCGGCCGGGCACGCGGCCGACAACCCGTCATGTGCTGCAGCTAGACTCTTGCCCGTGACTTCGTTCCGCCACCACCTTCGCGCCTTCACCTGGCTCGCACTCGTTGCCATGCTCGCGCTCGCGCTGGCGCCGACGGTGTCGCACGCGTTGAATGCGCAGAAGGCATCGAACCCGTGGACCGAGGTCTGCTCCGCGTCGGCGCCCGGTGCCTCGGCCGCGTCGTCGCAGCCAGGCTCGGGGAGCGCGTTGCACCTCGAACACTGCGCGCTGTGCTGCCTGGCGGCCCAGCCAATGGGCATGCCGCCGGCGTCTGTGCCTGCGGTGCCCGCGCCCGAAGGCGTTGCCTTCGTCGCGCTGCGTTTTCTCACGGCACCGCACACGCTGTTCGCGTGGGCCAGCGGACAGGCGCGCGCGCCACCCCACCTTTCCTGACCCGTTGCTGCCCGCTGGCCGCGCGTGATGCGTCACGCGCTGCTGGCGCCGTTCACACCGACATCAGGAGAGCGCCATGCACCATGGCCACCCACACCTTTCGCGCGCCGCGCTTGCGCGCGTTGCACTTACGCTGACGTTCACGGCGATGGCAACGGGGCTCGCGGCCAGCGCCCACGCCCACGTCACGCTCGCGCAGCCGCTGGCCGAGGCTGGCGCCGCCTACCGCGCGGTGTTCCGCGTCGGCCACGGCTGCAGCGGCTCGCCCACCACAGCGCTTGTCGTGACCGTTCCGCCCGGCGTGCGCATCGACGAGCCGGTGGCCAGGCCGGGTTGGCAAGTCACGACCGAGGGCACTGCCCAAGTGGCGTGGCGCGGCGGCGTGCTGCCACCGATGCAGCGCGACGAGTTCGTGCTGACCGTGCAGCTGCCGCGCAGCGCTGGCCCGCTGTACTGGAAGGTGGCGCAGGTGTGCAAGAGCGGCCGTGTCGACTGGGCCGAGGTGCCCGCCGCAGGCCAGTCACTGCACGATCTGAAGGCGCCGGCGGCGCTGCTCGACGTGGTCGCGGGACCCGCGCGCGCGGCCACGCTTGCGCGTATCACTGTGACTGGTGGCCGGCCGACCACGCTGCCGGTAGAGATCCCGACCACGCTGATGTCGATCACCGCCGAACAGGTCGCCCGCAGCATCAACGCCACCGATGCCGAAGACGCGCTCAAGTACTTCCCGAGCCTGAACGTGCGCAAGCGCTACATCGGCGACTATGACCACGCGGTGCTGGCGTCGCGCGCCTCGGGCACCGGCAACAGCGCGCGCTCGCTCGTCTACGCCGACGGCATGCTGCTGTCGAACCTGCTCGGCAACGGCGCCACCTACACGCCGCGCTGGGGCCTCGTCACGCCCGAAGAAATCGAGCGGGTCGATGTGCTCTACGGGCCGTTCTCGGCGGCGTATTCAGGCAACTCGGCCGGGGCCATCGTCGACTATGTGACGCGCCTGCCCACGCAGTTCGAAGCCCACGTGAAGCTGCAGGGCTTCACGCAGAAGTTCCAGCAGTACGGAGCCGACGACCGTTTCAGCGGCGGCTCGGGCAGTGCCTCGCTGGGCAGCCGCAGCGGCGCGTTGGCGTGGTGGGTGAACTTGAACCGGCTCGACAACACCGGCCAGCCGATCGCGTTTGCGACAAGGCTTGTCTCGAGCGGCGTGGCCGGCAATGCAGGGGCGCCTGTCACAGGGGCCATCGCCGACCGGAACCCCGCCAACAAGGACTGGTTGATCCTTGGTGACACGAACCGCATCCACACCGTGCAAGACCACGCCAAGTTGAAGCTCGCCTACGACCTTGCGCCCGGCGTGCGCGCCTCGTACACCCTCGGCCTGTGGACGAACACGAACGAGCGCACCGCAAGCACCTACCTGCGCGATGCCGCGGGCAACCCGGTGTACGGCAGCAGGGCTGCGCCGAAGGTCAACATCGACGGGCGCGACTACACGTTGGCCGGCAGCGACTTTGCCGAGAGCCGCGGCAAGCTGGCGCACATCGCCCAGGGCCTGAGCATCAAGAGCAACACACGCGGCACATTCGACTGGGAAGTGACCGCCAGCCTCTACGACTGTTTACGTGACGAAGTGCGCTCGCCGCTGCCCACTAACTATCTGCCCACATTGGCGATGGGTGGCGCCGGCCGCATCACCGACCTGAAGGGCACGGGTTGGAACACCTTGAGCCTGAAGGGCATCTGGCGCCCCTTCGGCGACGGCGGCGCGCACACCGTGGAAGGCGGCTTCCAGCGCGATGCGTTCAAGCTGCGCACGCTGGTGTCGAACACCGCCGGCTGGCTGGCCGGCGACGCCGGTGGGCGCTTCTCATCGTTCGACGGCAACACCACGCTGCTCAGCGGGTGGGCGCAAGACGCGTGGCGCTTCAGCCCGCAGTGGAAGGCGGTGGTCGGTGCGCGCATCGAAGAGTGGCGCGCCTTCAACGGCTCGATCGGCGACGCCACCGCGAGCCCGGCGAAGCCCTTCGCGGAGCGGGTGGAAACGCGCGTCTCGCCGAAGCTCGCGCTGTCGTACGTAGTCGCACCCGCCTGGACGCTCAAGGCCTCGGCGGGCCGCGCCGTGCGCATGCCCACCGTGGCCGAGCTGTACCAGGGCTCGATCTCGGCCGGTGCGGTGGTCAACAACGACCCGAATCTGAAACCCGAGACCTCGTGGACGACCGAGTGGACGGCCGAGCGCGACCTGGGCCAGGGCAGCCTGCGCGCCACGTTGTTCCACGAACGCACGCGGGACGCGCTGTATTCGCAGACGAACGTCAGCGTCACGCCCAACGTCACCAACATCCAGAACGTCGATGCGATCCGCACCTCGGGGCTGGAGCTGGCGTTCCAGCAGGCGAATGCGTTCATCAACGGCTTGGAACTGGCATCAAGCCTGACGTTTGCCGACTCGAAGATCACGCAAAACGACAAGTTCCCTGCCAGCGTCGGTCAAACGCAGCCGCGCGTGCCGCGCTGGCGGGGCGCCACGTCGGCCACGTATTCACCAAACGAGGTGTGGGCTTTCAGCGGGGGTTTGCGCTACAGCGGCCGACAATACGGCACGCTCGACAACAGCGACCCGAACGGCAACGCGTACGCCGGCGTCAGCGACTACCTCGTCGCCGATGTTCGCGTTCAATACCGCATCAGCAAGCAGTGGAAAGCGTCGTTCGGCATCGACAACCTCGGCAACCGCAGCTACTGGGCATTCCACCCGTACCCGCAGCGCACTTTCCACGCGGAACTGGGTTTCGATCTTTGATTGGCTACCGACAGGTGCGGGCCGCGCCTGCACCTGCTTCACTTCTTCACCGGGGCACACCATGACGCTTCACCACTCTTCCCTTGGCAAACGCTTGATCGGCGTGGCGCTGTGCTTGTGCGCCCTCTGCGCAAGCGCCCACGAGTACACGCTCGGCAGCCTCACCATCGGCCACCCCTATGCGCGCCCGACGGTGCCCGGCCAGAGCGTGGGTGGCGGCTTCTTGAGCATCGCCAACAAGGGCGCGGACGACCGCCTGCTCTCGGCCACGTCGGCAGCAGCCAAGAGCGTAGAGATGCACTCCATGAGCATGGACGGCGACGTGATGCGCATGCGCCAGGTCGATGCCATCGCGCTGCCCGCGGGCAAGACGGTCGACCTCAAGCCCGGTGCGCTGCACCTGATGTTCATGGGCCTGAAGGCGCCGCTCAAACCGGGCGACACGCTGCCCGTGACGCTCAAGTTCGAAAAGGCGGGTGAGGTGAAGGTGACGGTCAACGTGCAGGCGCCAGGCGCCGATGCGGGCATGGCCATGCCGATGCCCATGCTCAAACCGAAGCCCTGAACTGCCTTACCGGGCGAGTTGCCTGAGCGCGAGCTTGATGCCGTCGCTCACGCCCACGTCCGCCGGCAGAGCCTTCAGCGCCGCACTCGCCTCGCGGTCGCTGTAGCCCAGCGCCACCAGTGCCTGCAGGATGTCGTTCTGCGCGCCTGCGGCCACGCTGACCGGCGCGGCGAGCGAATCACCGAGCTTGCCCTTGAGTTCGAGCAGCAGCCGCTCGGCCGTTTTTTTGCCGATGCCGGGCACCTTCACGAGGCGCGATGCCTCTTGCAGGCTCACCGCCTGAGCCAGTTCGTTGACGCTCAGCCCCGACAGGATGGACAGCGCCATCTTCGGCCCCACGCCGCTGATCTTGATGAGCATGCGGAAGGTGGCGCGCTCGTCGTGGGTCAGAAAGCCGAACAGCACCTGTGCGTCTTCGCGCACCACGAAGTGCGTGAGCAGCGTGACCTTCGCGCCAACTGCCGGCAGGTTGTAGAAGCTGCTCATCGGCACATCGACCTCGTAGCCGACACCGTTCACGTCGATCAACAGTTGCGGTGGTGACTTCTCGGCCAGCAGGCCGGTGATGCGACCGATCAAAGCACCCGCCCGGCGACCACGCGCAGCTTTTCGACCAGCGCTGGGTCACGTGCTGCCGGGGCGGTGATCAGGGCGTGGTCGAGCGCGTGACGGCAGGCGCAGGCGGTAGCCTGCGCGTCGCCGCCCACGCGCTCGGCCAGGCCGACCACGAGGCGCTGTGCGTTCGCGGCGTTGCCGAGCAACACGCCGATGATCGCGTCGACGGTGACGGCGTCGTGCGCCGGGTGCCAGCAGTCGAAGTCGGTGACCATCGCGACCGAGGCGTAGCAAAGCTCGGCCTCACGCGCCAGCTTGGCCTCTGGCACGTTGGTCATGCCGATCACGTCGCATTGCCACGAGCGGTACAGCTGTGACTCGGCGAAGGTCGAAAACTGCGGCCCTTCCATCGCCAGGTAAGTGCCGCCGCGCACGCTCGGCAGGCCCATGCCTTCGAGCGTGGCCTGCAGGTGGCCGCCCAGGCGAGCGCACACCGGGTGCGCCATCGACACATGGGCGACGAGGCCGGTGCCGAAGAACGAACTCGCGCGGCCGGCGGTGCGGTCGACGAACTGGTCGACCACGACGAACATGCCGGGCGCAAGGTTTTCGCGCAGGCTGCCCACGGCGCTGAGCGAGAGCAGGTCGGTCACACCCAGGCTCTTGAAGCCGGCGATGTTGGCGCGAAAGTTCAGCTCAGACGGCGGGATGCGGTGGCCGCGCCCGTGGCGCGGCAGGAACACCAGTTCCAGGTCGCCGAGTCGGCCGAGAAAGTACTCGTCAGACGGTGCGCCCCAGGGCGTGTCGACGCGCTGCCAGCGTGTGTCGGTCAGGCCCGGCAGGTCATACAGGCCGCTGCCGCCGACGATGCCTAGGCGCTGCGCGCTCATGGGGCGGTGCCTCGGGCGCTGTGAACGTGGGGCATGGCAAGACTCCTCATGTCGGGTTCAGGAAGGGTGGGTCAGGAAGCGGGGCGCATCACAGCGGGCGTCACACGCCCGCGATCTCACGCACCACGGCCGGCAACGCGTCTTCGAGTCTGTGCACCGGCACGTAGCCGAGTGCTCGGCCGATGCGGCCGATATCGGCAATCGAGTAGCGCAGCTCGCCCGCCACGGCCGGCGCATGCAGCGCATCGAGCGGCACACCGAGCGCGCCGCGCACCAGCGCGTAGAGCTGGTTCACCGAGGTGGCGATGCCGGTGCCCACGTTGTAGGTGGCGCCCGTGGCCTCGGGTGCATCGAGCGCGCGCAGCAAGGCTTGCGTCACGTCGGCCACATGGACGAAGTCGCGGCACTGCTCGCCGTCACCGAAGATGGTCGGCGCGCGGCCGTCGCGCAGCGCGTTCGCGAAGATCGTCACCACGCCCACGTACGGGCTCAGCGCCTGGCCTGGCCCGTAGGTGTTGAAGAAGCGCAGCACCGTGCTGCCGATGCCGGCGGCATGCGCCATGCCGTGCACCAGTTGTTCGAGCGCGAGCTTCGACACGCCGTAGGGCGAGATCGGGTGCGTCGGGTGCTGCTCGTCGATGGGTTGCGGGCCCGGGCTGTCGGCATAGATCGCCATCGACGAGGCCGCGACCACCCGCTGCACGCCGCCGGCGCGCTGGGCCGCACGCATCAGCGCGGCCGTGCCGACGACGTTGGTGTGGGTGTCTTCCACCGCGAACTCGTACGACGAGCGGATCGCTACGCGCGCCGCCAGGTGCACCACGCGCGCATGTCCTTCGACCGCTTGTTCGAGCGCGGCCACGTCCGTCACGTCGCCCTGCACGAAGGCCGCACCGGCCGCCACGTTGCTGCGCAAGCCGGTGCTCAGGTTGTCGAACACCGTGACGCGCTCGCCGCGCGCGAGCAGGGCGCGAACCAGGTGCGAGCCGATGAAGCCGGCGCCACCGGTCACGAACACGCCGGTCGCGACCACGCCGTCAGGCACCGCCGCACCGCTCACGCGAGCGCCCTCACGGTCGCGGCGTCGTGGCTGCAATCGACGATCAGGTCGGGCATCACGATCACTTGGTTCAGGTCTTCGGCGCAGCCCACGTAGGTGTTGTCGAACACCACCGAGTTGCGGATGCTGATCGGGTGAGCCACCTCCACGTTGCTGCCGATGACCACGCTGCTCAGTTGCGCGCCATCG
Organism: Rhizobacter sp.; assembly: GCA_031385155.1. Classification (GTDB taxonomy): domain Bacteria; phylum Pseudomonadota; class Gammaproteobacteria; order Burkholderiales; family Burkholderiaceae_C; genus LMDS01. The sequence continues at coordinate 8,582 of JANNBF010000180.1, read as the reverse complement.
GCAAGCATCACGTTCTCACCGTGCAGGCGCCCGCCGGCTTCGCGCTCGGCCACGAGCAGGTTGCAGCGCAGCAGGTCGCGCGGGGTGGTCACGTTGATGTCGTCTTCGATGCAGGTGGCCACGCCCACCGGGTGGCCGTCATCGATCATCACCTGGACCGACTCGGTGATCTCGTACTCGTCGCGCATCGCGGTGCGCGGCGTGCGGCGAATGGCATCGAACACCACCGGGTCGAACAGGTACAGGCCCACGCCCTTCAGGTTGTTCGGCGGGTGGCGCGGCTTCTCGATCACGCGCTTCACGCGGCCGACGTCGTCGAGCAGCATCGCGAAGTTCTTCTGGATCGCCTGCGGTGTGTCGACCTTCGCGGCCAGCACCGCGCCGCCTTGCTGGGCCTCGAAGCGGCGGAACATGTCACGCAGGTCGCGCGGCACGAAGAAGATGTCGCCGAGGAACAGCAGCACCGGCCGGTCGACATGGCGTTCGAGCTGGCCGACCGCGTGCGCAATGCCGAGTGTTTGCGCCTGCTCGACGTAGCGGATCTTCACCCCCAGCGCCGAGCCGTCGCCGAAGCGGCTGGCGATCTCGTAGCCCTTGTGGCCGATCAGCAGCAGGATGTCGGTGATGCCCAGCTCGCGCATCAACTCGATCTGGTGCTGGATCAGCGGCTTGTTGCCCACCGGCAGCAGCGGCTTCGGGTAGCGCTCGGAGAACGGCGCCATGCGCGTGCCCTTGCCGCCGGCGAGGATGGCTCCGATGTAGCCTGCGGTTTGTCGATCAGCAGTGGTCATGGTCGGGTTCCGGGGAATGCCGCTGCGATCATATCGGTGCGCGCGGGCACCTGGCACCCGGCCGGGCCTGCCGGCCCGAAGGCGTCAGCGCCGGAACAGGCCGAGGCGCTGCGCTTCCAGCGCCGCCTCGGCGCGCGAGCTCACGTTGAGCTTGCGGTAGATCTGCTTCACGTAGTCGGCAATCGTGTGGCGCGACAGGCTCAGCTGCACACCGATCTCGGGCAGCGTGAAGCCCTTGGCCACGCGCAGCAACACCTCGTTCTCGCGGTCGGTCAGGGCCACGTGCGGCATGTTCTGCGGCCGCTCCTGCTGGCGCGTTTGCGACGCGAAGTGCGAGATCACGCGCCGCGCGATCGACGGCGACAACGGCGGCTCGCCCGCGCTCATGCGCTTGAGCTGCTCGGCGATCAGTTCGCGCGCCTGCTCCTTGAGCAGGTAGCCGAACGCGCCGGCCTGCAGGGCCGGGAACAGGTGGTCGTCGTCATCGTGGATCGTCACCACCACCGACTGGCATTCGGGTTGCGCTTCGCGCAGGGCCGCCACCACGTCCACGCCCGAGCCGTCGGGCAGGCCGAGGTCGATCAGGCCCAGGTTGAACTTGACGGCAGACACCAGCCCCAGCGCGTCGTGCACGCGGGCCGCTTCGTGGATGTGCGAATCGGGGAAGACCTGCGTGATCAGCACCTTCAGCCAGGCGCGGATTTCGGGCAGGTCTTCGAGCAGGAGGATGTTGTTCATGGCGCGTCTTTCACAGCGCGAAGCCGCGCCGAATTCATCGTACCTGCGGCTGCGACGTCTGTGGGCGCTTGCTCACAGGGGCAGCGTGAGCCTTATCACGGTGCCGTAGCCGGGGGCCGATTCCACCAGACACTGGCCCTGCATCTGCTTGGCGCGGTGCTTCATGCTCGACATGCCGTGGCCGCGGTCGAGCTTGCCGTCGAGCTCAAGCGGAATGCCCTTGCCGTTGTCTTGCACCGTGAGGCCGAACTGGCGCTCGCTGATGGCGCAGCGCACCTTGCAATGCGAGGCACCGCTGTGCTTGATGATGTTGCTGACGGCCTCGCGCAGGATGCGCGTGGTCTGCACGAAACCGCGCGCCGGCAGCAACTGATCGGTCTCTTCGGTCGGGCCACGCCAGTCGGCTTCGATGTTCGCCTGGCCCAGGCGCATGACGGTCTCGGCGCGCCAGTCGGCCAATGCATCGGCCAGGCGCATCGGCCGGCCGGTCAGGCCGCGCACCGACAGGCGCATCTCTTCCAGCGCTTCGCGCGCCAGCGTGGAAATGCGCTCACTCTCGCTGGTGTGCACGATGGTCAGCAGCTTCGCGCCGAGGTCGTCGTGCAGGTCGCCGGCAATGCGCTTGCGCTCCTTCTCGGTGACCTGCTCGACGCGCAGCTCGGCCAGTTGCGCGAAGTTGCGTTCGATCTCGGCGGTGGCGTCGCGCACCCGGCCTTCGAGCGTGGCGCGGCCGGCTTCGGCGGTTTGCAGCGCGCGGCCGAACACCTGCAGCAAGCGTGTGGCCACGCCGATGAACAGCACCGGCACCGTGAACTGCAACAGCTGGATGTGCGGCAGCGCGAGCGCCTCGTGCTGGATCGCGAACTCGACCAGCACGATGAACGCGGCCGCCGAGATCAAACCCGCCATCGGCCAGAAGTCTTGCCGCTGGCGCTGCCACGTGGCGCGCATGTACAGGCCCGCCGCCGCGAACACCTCCAGCGCGAGCACGGCGTACCAGAGGCTGCCGAGCGCGAACAGCCGGTTCGGCCCGGCCAGCAGCAGCGTGGCGGGCAGCAGCACGCACTGCGCCACGAGCACGTTCTCGAACAGCCGCGAGCGCAGGCCTGCGTAGCTGAGCAGGAACTGCACGAGCAATGCCAACACTGGCGCGAAGGCGGCACAGAACAGAAACTCCATGATGCCGGTGTCCCAGGGCATGTCGCGCCACCACAGCCGCGTCGAGATCAGCGCCCAGCTCAGCAGCAGCCAGCCGAAGTAGGCCAGGTACACCTCGCGCCGGTTCAACCAGCCGAAGACGACCAGCACGGCGCCGAGCACCGCCAGCACCACGCTGATGATCTGCACCGAGCTCACGCTCCAGAACAGCCGCGTCGCGTACTCCGGAGCCAGCACCACCTGCGGGCCGATGACCAGCGCCGACAAACCGCCCGCACGCTGGCGCGAGCCGACGCGTTCGAGGGCGTGGCCTTGCACTTGCAGGTCGAGCAGGTTGGCGCGCTCTTGCAAAAGCGCGGCCGGCAGCGTGATGAGCTGTGGGTAGTGGCAGTTGCGCGTGACCGGCTCGCGCATGCGCCCGCCGCTGGCGATGCGGTGGCCGTTCAGGAACACCTCGACATTGCTGCACGCGCGCTCGATGTAGAGCGACAGAAGCTCTTGCGGCCCGACGCCCGGCGGCCGGTCGAACCCGGTGCGGTACCAGACGGTGCCTTCAAAGCGCGGCCGGCTCGCGGCCCAGTCATCGGGCAGCTTGGTCAGCTCGGGCGCCGCAGCGGGTGCAACGCTGTCGGGCAACAGGTTGATGGACAGCGTGGTGTCGACGACGAGCAGCGTGGCCGGCATGGCGACCACCGCCGTGCTCGACGCCGCCGAAACCGGGGCGGCGGCCGCAGCCGATGCCGCACCCTGCACCCCCAGCGTCGGCCCCGCCAGGGCGTGCACATTGGGTACCAGAACCCAAAACGCAACGAGCCAGAGGGCAGCGACACGCCACCGCGCGCGCCAGCCGCCTTGTGTCTGCAAGCCCGGGTCGGGGTCGGCAACGCACCGGGTGCGGGCGGCAAGGGCAGGGCAGTTCGGCATCGTCGCGCATTTTGCCGGACGCCCTGCCGCGCCAGGGCGCCGAGCCTCCTGTGCGGCGCGCACCGGGTGCCGACAAATGCACGTGCGGCAGGTGACAATCGCGCGGCGCGCACCGCCCTGGAACCCCCGCCCTGTGATCCTTCGCCATTCGTTCGAGCCGCCCGACAACGCCCGCCTCGCCCACCTGTGCGGCAGCCTCGACGCTCACCTGCGCCGCATCGAGCAGGCGTTCGATGTGAGCATCTCGCGCCGCCACGAGTTCTTCCGCATCGAAGGGCCGAAGGCGGCGGCCGAACTGGTCATGGCGCTGCTCCAGGCGCTGTACGAGCAGGCGCTGCACCCGATCAGCGAAGAGCAGCTGCAGCTCGCGCTGGCCCAGGCCCGCGCCCAGCCGCCCGTGCCGCGCGCGCGCCGCTCCGCCGCTGATGCCGATGGGCCCGACATGCCTTCGGCCACGCCGCCCCACCCAGCGCCCGACACCGCGCCGAACGACATCAGCCTGCGCACCCGCCGCGCCGACCTGACCGGCCGCACGCCCAACCAGCTCACCTACCTGCGCAACATCCTGGCCCATGACGTGACTTTCGGCATCGGCCCGGCCGGCACCGGCAAGACCTACCTCGCCGTGGCCTGCGCGGTCGATGCGCTGGAGCGCAGCGCGGTGCAGCGCATCGTGCTCACGCGCCCTGCGGTCGAGGCCGGCGAGCGGCTGGGCTTCTTGCCCGGCGACCTGGCCCAGAAGGTCGACCCGTACCTGCGCCCGCTCTACGACGCGCTGCATGACCTGATGGGCGCCGACAAGATGGCGCGCGCCATCGAGAAGGGCACGCTCGAAGTGGCACCACTTGCCTTCATGCGCGGGCGCACGCTGAACCACGCGTTCGTGATCCTCGACGAAGCGCAGAACACCACCGCCGAGCAGATGAAGATGTTCCTCACGCGCATCGGCTTCGGCACGCGCGTGGTCGTCACCGGCGATGTGAGCCAGATCGACCTGCCGCGCGGCACCGAGAGTGGCCTGATCGAGGCCGAGCGCGTGCTGCGCCGCGTGCGCGGCATTGCCACCACGCGCTTCACGTCGGTCGACGTGCTGCGCCACCCGCTGGTCGCGCGCATCGTCGAAGCCTACGACGCAGCGCGCACGGTCGTGGTGTGACGCAGCGCCGCGACTCATTCCGTTGCGCGCGCCGTTCCATCCCCTGTCAACCGGCCCTGTCATGCGACCTGCGCTGACCCTGTCCCTGCAGTTCGCGGACGCCACCGACCGCGCGCTTTTGCCGCGCCACAAGGTCGCGCGCTGGGTGCGGGCGGCGCTCTTGTTGCCGGGCGAGATCACGGTGCGCATCGTCGGCGTGGACGAAGGCCGCGCATTGAACCGCGACTACCGCGCCAAGGACTACGCGACCAACGTGCTCACCTTCGACTACGCGCACGCACCGGTCGTTGCGGCCGACCTGGTGTTGTGCGCACCGGTCGTGCAGCGCGAAGCTGCCGAGCAAGGCATCGACCTGCAGGCGCACTACGCCCACCTGCTGGTGCACGGCACGCTGCATGCGCAGGGCCATGACCATGAACTCGACGCACCCGCCCGCGTGATGGAAGCGTGCGAGAGCGAAGTGATGCGCGCACTCGGGTTCGCCGACCCGTACTTGCCGGTGCGATGACCCCCCCGCTGGCCAGCGTGCTGCCCCTGGTCGACGCCGGCTTGCGTGGCGCGCTCGTGGCCACGCTGCTGCTGCTCGGCGCGCTGCTGGCACGCGACCAGCGCCGGCACGCGGCCGGCCGCACCGGCATCGCGTTGATGGCCGGGCTGTTGGTGCAGACGTTCGCCACGCTGCCGCCCGTCGAGCAAGGCTGGCCGATCCTCTGGCAGGCGCCCCTGGTCGGCGTGTCGATCGGCAATTCGGTGTTGTTCTGGCTGTTCGCCCGCGCGCTGTTCGATGACGAGTTCGCGGCAGGCCCCGGCACCATCGCCCTGTGGCTGGCGGTCGTTGCGATCGGCGCCGTGTTTTGCGTGAGTGTCGGTGTGCTCGGGCCGTTCGCCGCGCCGACCAGGCTTCTGAGGTTCGCGCTGCGCTGGGTGCCGGTCGTGTTCGCAGCCCTCGCCATCGGGGCTGCGGTCGCGCATTGGCGAGGCGACCTGGTCGAGCGCCGGCGCCGCCTGCGCGCCTTCATCTTGGTCGGCGGGTCGGCGTACGCGGTGATGATCGCCGTGCTGCGGCTGAGCTCGCCCACGGGCGTGTTGTCGGTCGAGGCGGCCGGCTTCGACGTGGGCGCGTTGCTGCTCGTGGCGTTCGGCAGCGCGCTCGCCATCGTTCGCATTGCGGACGGCGGCCTGCTCGCGAACGAGGCGTTGCCGCTGCGGCTCGCGCTGCCCGGGCCGCCGCGCCCGGCCGCCGCGCTCAAGCCGCCGGGCGAGGTGCCGGCCCCGCCCTCCGTTCAGGTCGCCGACTTGCCGGATGCCGACCGGCTGGGCGCCGACCCGCCCGATGCCACCGACCTGCGCATCGTCGAAGCGCTCGACCTGGCCATGGCGCGCGACCACGCCTACCGCATCGACGACCTCACCCTCGGCCTGCTCGCGCTCAAGCTGGCGGTGCCCGAGTACCGGCTGCGCCGCGCCATCAACCGGCACCTGGGGCACCGCAACTTCAACGCCTACATCAACGGCCTGCGGCTGGCCGAAGCGCGCGCGGCCCTGGCCGACCCGGCGCGCCGGGCCACGAGCGTGCTCGAGATCGCGCTCGAAGCCGGTTTCGCGTCCATCGGCCCGTTCAACCGGGCCTTCAAAGCGGCCAGCGGCATGACGCCGACCGACTACCGCGAGCGCGCGCTGGCCGATTCCTGAAGTCGGCCAGCCGATTCGTGCCCGCTTCAAGGCCCGGCCAGACGGCGCGGGCGAGACACCTGATCGTGCAGTCTCACGGAGGCATGGTGCCTTCGAGCAGGAGCCCACGACCATGATCACCCTCCCGATGCCGACCCAGCGCGCGCGCCGCCTCGCCGCGCGTTGCGCCGCCCATTTCGTTGCCCATCTCGTCGCGCTTTCCGCTGCGACGTTCGCTCTCGCCGCCCCACCGCTGGCCGGTGCCGCCGCCCCACCGCTGGCCGGTGCCGCTGCATCTATGGGCATGTTGACGCTGCCCGCGGTCGCGCCCGACGGCCCGGTCACGGTGTTCTACCCGACCGCCGCCGCCGAGGCCCCGGTTCAGCGCGGCCCGTTCGCGCTGAAGCTGGCGGCCGACGCACCGCCAGCGCCCGGCAACCGGCGGCTGGTGGTCATGTCGCACGGCTCGGGCGGCTCGCCGTGGGTGCATGCCGACATGGCGCGCGCGCTGGTGCAGGCCGGCTTCATGGTCGCAGCGCCCTGGCACCGCGCCGACAACTCGCTCGACCCGAGCCGGCCCGGCCCCGACAGCTGGGCGCTGCGGCCGGGCGAGGTGTCGCGTGCCATCGACGCGGTCGGGCGTGACCCGCGCCTGGCCCGGCTGCTCGACCTCGACCGGGTCGGCATCTACGGCATGTCGGCCGGTGGCCACACGGCGTTGTCGATGGCCGGCGGCAGCTTCTCGCGCGCCGGCTTCAAGCGGCATTGCGACGCCCACCTCGCGGAAGACTTCCAGACCTGCGTCGGCCTGATCACGCAGCTGCGTGGCAATGCGCTGGACGGCATCAAGCTCGCCGTCGCCCGCCGGGTCATCGACTGGAAGTTCGATGACGACACACCGATCGTGCACCGCGACGCACGGGTGGCCGCGGTGATCGCGGCCGTGCCACTGGCAGCCGACTTCGACATAGCCTCGCTGGCCCAGCCTGCCGTGCCGGTGGCGCTGCTCACGTCCGGCCGCGACGCCTGGTTGGTGCCGAAGTTCCACGCCGAGCGCGTGCTGGCGGTGTGCGCGCGCTGCGTGCGCTTGTTCGACCTGCCCGAGGGCGGCCACGGCGCGTGGCTGTCACCCCCGGTGCCGGTGCTTCCCGGGTTGGCCGGTGAACTGTTGAACGACCCCAAGGGCTTCGACCGGAGCGTGTTGCGCGCCGCCGAGCAGGCGGTTGCGGGATTCTTCATCGCACACGTGGTCGGCGCTGCGGCCAGCGTGCCCCGGGCCGGCGCTGCCGAGGTGGTCGCTCAGCGCGGTGTGGAACGCCCGAGGTAGCGCTTGCGCCAGAAGAGCCAGCTCATGCCCACGCCGAGCGTCAGCATCAAACCGAAGGTGATCCAGAAGCCGCGCAGGCTGTGAATCAGCGGCATGCCCTCGAAATTCATGCCGAAGAAGCCGGTCACCAGGTTCAAGGGCATGAAGATCGCGGTCAGCACGGTGAGCGTGCGCATGATGTTGTTGGTGCGGTTGCTCTGCGCCGAGAAGTGCATCTGCACGGCAGCCTCGGCCGACGATTCGAGCCGGCGCACATGCGTGAGCACCCGCTCGATGTGCTCCAGCACGTCGCGCGAACGCACCCGCAGCAGGTCGCGCTCGCGCTGCGGGCCGGGCTCGGCGGCGGGCGGCAGTTCATCGAGCGCATCGATCCATTCGGTGACGGCCGCGCGCTGGTCTTCGCAGGTGTCTTCGAGCACGTGCAGCTGGTTGCGCGAGTTCAGCATCGTCTGCCAACTGTCGAAGCGGCCGCTCGGGCTGAACAGTTCCTGTTGCCACTCGTCGAGCTGGCGCGTGAGGAGCTTGCGCAGGTCGAGGTAGCTGTCGACGATGTGGTTGACCATGCGCAACATCAGGTCGGCCGGGCTCGTGGGCATGCGCGTCGATGCGCGCGCCTCGCTCGGCGCCCCCTGCTGTTCGAGGCGGTTGGCAAAGAAGTCGCGCACCTGACAGTCGGTCGGGTGCACGGTCAGCAGCACCTGGTCGAACACCACGAAGCCGACCGGGCTGGTGTCGATGCCCTGGCTCGCGTTGTCGGCGTGACCGCGCGCGCCTTGCGCCGCGCCCGCGCGCGCGCCTTGCGCCGCGCCCGCGCCCG
>JANNBF010000171.1:0-5763 GCA_031385155.1 Rhizobacter sp. | reverse complement strand
CGTTTTCGAACCTGTACTTCCCGCACACCTGGCAGTTGGCGCTGGGCGGGTTCATGCTGCTGGTGATCTTGTTCCGGCCGGCGGGGATTGGCTCGCTGTGGTCGGGGTGGTTCAACAAGCGGCGGGCGGAGGTGAAGCCGTGACGCCGCTGCTTTCCGCGCGCGGGCTGAACAAGCGCTTCGGCGCGGTAGTGGCGGCCGATGCGATCAACATTGATGTGCCGGCTGGCCAGCGACTTTCGGTGATAGGCAGCAATGGCGCGGGCAAGACCACCTTCGTCAACATGGTCACTGGTTTCTTGAAACCCGATTCGGGCCAGATCACGCTCGATGGCCAGGACATCACCGCGCTGTCGCACCGCCACATCGCCACGCTGGGCATCTGCCGCTCGTTCCAGATCCCGCAGCTGTGCCTGGAGCTGACGGTGCTCGACAACCTGCTGGTGGCGGTGGCCGCCGCGCAGGGCAAGCACTCGCTGTGGCGCGCGGCCGATGGCGCCGCGCAGCGCGGCCGCGCCGATGAGCTGCTGCTGCGCTTCGGCCTGGCCGCCGATGCGCACCGGCCGGTGGCCGAGCTGGCCGGCGGCGTGCGCAAGGTGCTGGACATCGCTCTGGTACTGGCCCGCAAGCCCAAGCTGCTGCTGCTCGACGAGCCCACCTCGGGCGTCAGCGCCGACGAGAAATTCCCGGCCATGCGCCGCGTGATGGAGGCCCTGGCCGGTGAGGCCGCCACCGTCGTCTTCATCGAGCACGACATGGACATCGTGGCCGAATTCTCCGAGCGCGTGCTGGCCTTTTACAGTGGCCGCGTGATCGCCGATGGCGCGCCGGCGCAGGTGCTGTCGGACGCCGATGTTCAGCGTTATGTCACTGGCCAGGCCAAGCGCGAGGGCGCCGCATGAACTCGCCCAGTTCAGTCGTTAGCTCAACCGATCAAGCCGCCGCAGGTGTGCCCGGCACGCCGCTGCTGCAAGTCAGCCACCTGGCCGCACACATCCAGGCCATGCCGGCGCTGCGCGACCTGACATTGCAAGTCGACGAGGGCGAGATGGTCAGCCTGGTCGGCCGCAATGGCGCCGGCAAGACCAGCTTCATGCGCGCCGTGATGGGCCATTTGCCGGCCAGCGCCGGCAGGCTGCACTTTGCCGGCGCCGACATGCAGGCCATGACGCGCCACGCCCGCGCCGCCGCCGGCATCGGCTACATGCCCGAGGACCGCGGCCTGGTGCCGCAGCTCACGGTGGAAGAGAACATCCTGCTGCCGCTGTGGGTGAGCAAAACACTGGTCAAGGCGGATCGTTTAGGCCTGGCCTACCGGCTGCTGCCCGAGGTCGAGGCGATGCGCGACCGGCGCGCGCTGCTGCTGTCCGGTGGCCAGCAAAAGCTGGTGGCGCTGGCCCGCGCACTGGCGGTGGGCACGCGGCTGCTGCTGCTGGATGAGCCCTTCGAGGGCGTGGCCCCGGCGCTGGCGCAACGCCTGGTGGAGGTGATCAGCGCGCTGCGCGGCACGCAGCTCTCGGTGCTGATCTCGCAATCCGAGATGCACCACGGCAACGCGCTGTTCAGCCGCACCTACACCATCGAGCGCGGTGCCAACGCGGCGGCGTCGCATTGATCGACGGGTTAGGGCGGGCCTTCGCTCAGAGCCGCCGCACCACCACACTGCCAATCGAGTAGCCGGCGCCGAACGAGCAGATCACGCCGACATCGCCGGCCGCCAGATCGGCGCGGTGGTGGTGAAAGGCGATGATCGATCCGGCCGAGGCGGTGTTGGCGTATTCATCCAGGATCAGCGGCGCGATGTCGGCATCGACATCGCGGCCGATCAGCTTGCGCATCACGAACTGGTTCATGCCCAGATTGGCCTGGTGCAGCCAGAAGCGGCGGGCGGCGGTCGGCTCGAAACCCAACGCGGACAGGTGGGCTTCGATGTGCGCAGCGGCCATCGGCACGACCTCTTTGAACACCTTGCGGCCCTCTTGCATGAAGGTCTTGTCGCGGGCGTTGGGATCGGTGTCCTCACAGCGGTTCATGAAGCCGAAGTTGTTGCGGATGTTGTTCGAGAACTGGGTCGCCAATTTGGTGCCCAAGATTTCCCAACATCCATTCGACGCGTCCACAAGCGTCGAATCAAAAACCTCCAGCACCATCGCCGTGCACACATCGCCAAAGATGAAATGGCAATCGCGGTCCCGCCATTCGAGGTGGGCTGAGGTGATCTCGGGGTTGACCATCAGCACGCATTTCGCGGTGCCGCCGCGCAGTGCATTGGCGGCTTGCTCGATGGCGAAGGTGGCCGACGAGCAGGCCACGTTCATATCGAATCCATAGCCCCGGGCGCCGATGGCGTTCTGGATTTCGACCGCCATCGCCGGGTAGGCGCGCTGCATGTTGGCGCTGGCGCACAGCACCATGACCACATCCTCGCCGCGCTTGCCGGCGGCGGCCAGGGCTTGCCGGGCGGCGACCACGGCGATCTCGGCCATCAGCGAGAGCTGGTCGTCGGCGCGCGGCTCGAAGTGCGGGTACATGCGGTCGGCGTCGAGCACACCTTGCTTGTCGATCACATAGCGCTGCTTGATGCCCGAGGCTTTCTCGATGAACTCGACGCTGGAGCCGACCATCGCCGCCACCTCGCCGGCCTCGATGCGCGCCGCATGCGTGTTATTGAATTTGCCGGCGTAGGCGTTGAAGGCCTCGACCAACTCGGCGTTGGTGATGATGTGCGGTGGCGTGTAGATGCCGGTGCCGGTGATGACGACGCGGGTCATGGGGGTCCTTCCGTGCGTGGGGCTCGCGGCAGTCTAGGCCGCGCGGCGGTGGCCAGCCATTGGCGCGGACCCCAAGACCACGGCCTGCTGATCCCGACCCACAGAATTCACCCGCCACAAAGCAAAGCGCCCGCCACAAAGCACAGCGCCCGCCAATAAGCGGGCGCTTTGATGCAGCCGCGGCTGCAGCGCTTCTACTTCTTGCGTAGCTTGCTGATCGCCGCGATCTGCGCCGCCATCATCGCGAACTCACTTTGCGCACGCGCCAGATCGATGTCGCTCTTGGCGTTCTTGATCGCTTCTTCGGCGCGGGCCTTGGCCTCGTTGGCCTTGGCCTCGTCCAGATCGTGGCCGCGGATCGCCGTGTCGGCCAGCACGGTGACGGTGCCAGGCTGCACTTCAAGAATGCCGCCGGCGACAAACACCAGCTCTTCCTCACCGGTGTCGGCGCGCAGGATGCGCACCGCGCCGGGCTTGATGCGGGTGATCAGCGGCGTGTGGCGCGGGTAGATGCCGAGCTCGCCCATCTCGCCCGGCAGCGCGACGAATTTGGCCTCGCCCGAGAAGATGCTGGCTTCTGCGCTGACGACGTCGACGTGAATGGTTGCCATGTCGGCCCCTTATTGAATCTTCTTGGCCTTTTCAAAAGCCTCATCAATCGTGCCGACCATGTAGAAGGCCTGCTCCGGCAAGTGATCGCACTCGCCGTTGACGATCATCTTGAAGCCACGGATGGTTTCCTTCAGCGGCACGTACTTGCCCGGCGAGCCGGTGAACACTTCAGCCACGTGGAACGGCTGCGACAGGAAGCGCTGGATCTTGCGCGCACGCGCCACGGCCAGCTTGTCTTCCGGGCTCAACTCGTCCATGCCCAGAATGGCGATGATGTCGCGCAGCTCTTTGTAGCGCTGCAGGGTTTGCTGCACGGCGCGGGTGGTGCCGTAGTGCTCTTCACCGACGACGTTCGGGTCAACTTGGCGGCTGTTCGAATCGAGCGGGTCCACGGCCGGGTAGATGCCCAGCGAGGCGATGTCGCGCGACAGCACCACGGTGGCGTCCAAGTGCGCAAACGTCGTCGCAGGCGACGGATCGGTCAAGTCATCGGCCGGCACGTAAACGGCCTGGATCGAGGTGATCGAGCCAACCTTGGTCGAGGTGATGCGCTCTTGCAGGCGGCCCATTTCTTCGGACAGCGTCGGCTGATAGCCCACGGCGGAGGGCATCCGGCCCAGCAGTGCCGAAACCTCGGTGCCGGCCAGCGTGAAGCGGTAGATGTTGTCGACGAAGAACAGCACGTCACGGCCTTCGTCGCGGAAGGATTCGGCAATCGTCAGACCGGTCAAGGCCACACGCAGGCGGTTGCCCGGCGGCTCATTCATCTGGCCGTAGACCATCGCGACCTTCGACTCGGGCAGGTTCTCGAGGTTCACGACGCCGGAGTCCGACATCTCGTGATAGAAGTCGTTGCCCTCGCGGGTGCGCTCGCCCACACCGGCAAACACGCTCAGGCCGCTGTGCGCCTTGGCGATGTTGTTGATGAGCTCCATCATGTTCACGGTCTTGCCGACACCGGCGCCGCCGAACAGGCCGACCTTGCCGCCCTTGGCAAACGGGCACACCAGGTCGATCACCTTGATGCCGGTCTCCAGCAGGTCTTGCGACGGGCTCAGCTCGTCGTACGACGGCGGCTTGCGGTGGATCGACGCAGTGAGCTCCTGGCTCACCGGGCCGCGCTCGTCGATGGGCGCGCCGAGCACATCCATGATGCGGCCGAGGGTTGCGCGGCCGACCGGCACCGAGATCGGCTTGCCGGTGTTCGTGACCATCAGCCCGCGGCGCAGGCCGTCGGATGACCCGAGCGCAATCGTGCGCACCACGCCGTCGCCGAGTTGCTGCTGCACCTCGAGCGTCAGTTGGCCGCCCTCCATCTTCAGGGCGTCATAGATCTTGGGCATCGCGTTGCGGGGGAACTCGACGTCCACCACCGCGCCAATGCACTGAACGATCTTGCCTTCGGTCATCACTGCAGACATGTTCGTATCCTCTTCAATTCAAATTCAAATGTTCTTCAGACGGCCGCTGCACCAGCGACGATCTCCGAGAGTTCTTTGGTGATCGCGGCCTGGCGCGTGCGGTTGTAGATCAGCTTCAACTCGCCGATCAGGTTGCCCGCGTTGTCGGTCGCCGCCTTCATGGCCACCATGCGCGCAGAGTGCTCGGAGGCCATGTTTTCGGCCAGCGCCTGGAACACCAGTGCTTCGGTGTAGCGCACCAGCAGCTCGTCGATCACGGTGTTCGCGTCGGGCTCGTAGAGGTAGTCCCAGCTGTGGGTCTGGCCATCGGGCGCCTTGTCGGCCACCATGCTCTCGGGCGAGAGCGGCAGCAACTGCATCACCACCGGCTCTTGCTTGATGGTGTTGATGAAGCGCGTGTAGCACAGGTACACCACCGAGAGCTTGCCTTCCGCATAGGCGTCGAGCAGCACCTTTACGGGGCCGATGAGCTTGTCGAGCGTCGGCTTGTCACCCAGGTGCGTGGCGTGCGACACCACTTTCGCGCCGATGCGGTTCAGGAAGCCCAGCCCCTTGTTGCCGATGGCCACCGCTTCGCTCTTCTGGCCCGACGCTTCCACTTCCTTGAGCTTGTTCGTGACGGCGCGCAGCACGTTCGTGTTCAAGCCGCCGCACAAGCCCTTGTCGGTCGTGACGAGGATGAAGCCTGCCGTCTTGGCGGCCTCGTTCTTCACCATGAACGGATGCTTGTACTCGGGCGTTGCCTTGGCCAGGTTGGCCGCGAGGTTGCGAATCTTGTCGGCGTAAGGGCGCGCCGCGCGCATGCGCTCTTGCGCCTTGCGCATCTTCGCGACCGAGACCATTTCCATGGCCTTGGTGATCTTCCGCGTGTTCTCGAAGCTCTTGATCTTGCCGCGTATTTCTTTGCCTGCTGCCATTTAACGTGCCCCCAAGCTCGCTTCGCTCGCTACCCCCCGAGGG
>JANNBF010000160.1:0-21920 GCA_031385155.1 Rhizobacter sp. | reverse complement strand
GGCCGCGATGATCCAGTGGTCGGCGCGGCGAAGCGGGCCGCCGTTGAAGGCGATCTGCAACCCCGTGTTGCCGAGCGCAGCGGTCGCAATCGGGATAGCGGCCGGCGAAGCCAGGTCATCGCCCCGGTTCCAGACGCGCAGGTAGAAGAAGTCTTCCGCCGCGCTGCCGTCGAAGAACTCGGCCTTGTCGCTGCGGGCCTTCCAGCGCGTGCCGAAGCTCGCGGGCACGGCCGTGTCGAGTTCGAGCGTGTGGTCGTCCGGGTTGTAGCTGATTGCGACCTTGCAGATCAGCCCCGCGACCTCGGCCACGCGTTCGCCGTTGGCGAGTGCGGCCGACCACGGCAGCAGCTCCACGACCTGCCCGGTCAGCGGCCAGTGCACGGCGTCACGCGGCTGGTTCAACAGCGTCAGCTTGACGAGCTGGCCGTTCTTCGGGCTGAGCTGCACGCGGTACAGCGGCGCGGCGTTGTCGAAGCCCCAGGTGTAGTGCGTGGCGTCGACCATCTGCACGCGGATCGCCTGGTTCTCGGCGCCGAGGTAGCCGCCCGGCAGCGGCGGCGCGCACAGGTCGCCGGTGCCTGACGGCGCAGTGAAGGTCACGCGCAGCGCAGCGCTGGTGGCGAGTTCGAACTCCGGCGTCATCAAACCCAGCGCGGCGAAGCCGGCCGACACGATGGCCCACGCGTCGGCGCAGTCGGTCTCGGTCACGCCTTGTGCGAGGTGCACGCGGCGCATGGTGCGCCAGCGCGTGCTGGTGTCGGGGCCGCCGAGCGCCACCTCGAACAGCTCGCTGTCCTCAGTCGCGGTCACGGGTTGCTGCCAGGTCTCCAGCCAGACCAGGTCGGTGCGGGTCGCGCCATTGGCAGGCGCGCCGGCGCCATCGGTTGCGGGGTCGAAGTCGAGCCAGTCCTTCTGCAGGAGAAAGTGCTCCGGCGCGTGCATCTCCAGCCGCACACCACCCAGGTACAGGTTGCCGACCGAGAGCGTGAAGTCGAGCCGCCCGCCGACAACTGCAAAGCCGCTCGGCAGGAAGCCCGCGTCCGGCGTGCCGTAGGCGCCGATGGCGTGCAGCCGGGTTCGGCGCAGTTCCTCGGCGTCGAGCGCGGCGGCCTCATTGAAGTCGTCGTCGGTCAGCACGCGCCCTTGCTGCATGCGCACGCCGGCATAGTGCTTGCGCGGGTCGGTGGCCTGGCGTGACAGGTCGATGGTGGACATGGTCAGTTCTCCGTGATGAACGCGGGCAGGCGGCCGAAGGGCATGAATTCGTCGACCTTGGTGCGCAGGCTCTCGAACTTGATCGGGCCGATCTCGGCGCAGAACGCACCGATCTCGCTGCCCTGCTTCGCACCGGTCAGCAGCCCGGCGGGCCCATGCGGCGCGAGCGTGGCGTAGGCCGGGTCACCGAAGCGGCGCGACGCGAACAGGCGCGCGGTCTCAGTCAGCGTATGCGACGCATACGGGTGCGGCACGCGCGAGCCCGCAGCGCGCGCGCTGAAGCGGAAGCAGCCGCTTTGCAGGTCGGTGACGTCAGCGACGGCGGCGATCAACGTGTCGGTCGCGTCGAGCTTCTCGACATCCACGCAGGTGGCGGCAATCGCCGGCCCGATGACCGTGCAGCGCGTCATCGTGAGGTTGCTGCGCGGCGCGATCAGGCCGGTGCTGCCGGGGCGGCTCGCATCGATGATCGAGTCGCTGATCGTGAGGCGATCCAGCCCGGCTGCAACGCCCTGCAGGCTCACGCCCGGAAGGATGCAGCGCTCGATCACCAGCTCGTCGATGGTGCCGGTGATGACGAGCCCGCACGGCGGCAACACCGCGCCCGCCGCGTCGAGCCCGCCCGGGTCGAGCGTGCAGAAGCGCAGCGTCACGCGCGCAAAGTCACCGCCCAGCACGAGCCGGGCCGCAGGCCGCGCGCCGACCCACAGGCCGTCGAGCACGAGCTCGCGGTTGGCCCCGGCAGCGGTGAAACGCCAGTCGGTCGAGAGCAGCACGAACGGCCGCTGGCCTTCGGCGGCGCGCACGGTCGCATTGACCACGGCGAGCTGGTTCGGCGGGTTCGCGAACGTGCTGCTGTCGTCGACCTCGACGATGCCGCTCGCAGGCACACCTGCAGCCGACGAACGCTGCGCCCAGTGCACGTTGGGTGGTGTCGGGTCGATCTCGCGCGTGAACGCGCCGGCGCCTATCGGCCCGGCCATGCCGACGCGATAACGCACGCGCAGGTCGTTCGGGCTGGCGGCGCCGGTGTCGAACAGAAAGCGCCCGCGCGCCGGGTCGATCAGCAGGTCGACCCCCGCCACCACCGGCGCCGGCCAGCCATCGAGGTTGGCGCCGCGGGTGTGGGCGCGAACCACCGGCAGCGCACCGAGGAACCCGACCTGCATCGCAGGCGCACCGAAGGCGCCCTGCCCGCTCGCACCCGGCAGCAGTGCGGCGCTTCCACAGGCTTCGACCAGCGCCTGCGCGAGCAGCCCTGCCAGCACCCCCGGCGAGGTGATGAACACCGCCTGCGGCATGCCCGCCAACACGCGCTGCAGCGCCGCACTGCCGGTGAATCGCTGGCCGATGAGTTTGCGCAAGTCGGCGGCCGAGTTCTGCCGATCAACGAGGTTCGCGATGGGTGCGTTGTTGAGCATCCACGCCACCTCGGCGTCGCCGATCTCGAAGACGGCCTCGCTCAGCAGCCGGCAATCGATGGCGCGGGGCAAGGCCCACTCGTCGGCCGTGCGCCAGCCGACCCAGTCGCGTGCCGGCGTGTTGCCGGCGAACAGCGGCACATCGCGCCCGCTCGGGTCGAAGGTGAAGCCGTCGCGCGTATCCGCCAGGTTGTTGACGAGCCGCGGCTGCACGCCGAGAAACTCGACCGACTGCAGCCGGTAAAGGTGAAAGCCCAGTGTCGGGATGCCGCGTAGGCCGAGCCGCCCGGCGGGCCGGCGCATCTCGGGCGTGTAGTGCAGTTCGTCGAACGGGTCGCCGGCCAGGCGCGCGCCGCGCACCGAACGCAGGTCGGCCAGGCCGCCTTCGGGCGTGCCCGTGATGCGGCCGGCAAGCGCCGCGCCGTCGAGCCCGTGGCGCATGCGCGCGAGGCGGCGGAACTCCTCGACGACCTTGCCGTCCCACCCGCTCATGTCGGCAATGAGTTGCTCCAGCACCGCGAGCGTGCCCTTGCGGCGGCGGTAGTAGATCGTCTTGGCCACATCGGCGCGGCGCGCGCGCAGGTTCAACGCCGAGACGAGCCGGGTCGCCACGAGTTCGGCGATGTAGGGCACGGCCCAGTCGTCGGCGAGTTCGACGAAAGCGTCGTCCCACAGCCGGTCCTGGCTGCGCTTGGCCAGCGCGGCTTGCGAGCCGATGGCCTTGAGCAACGCGCGCAGGCTGTCGCCGCCTTCGAGCGCGTCGAGCTCGCGGTGCACCGCAGGCACCCAGTCCCACAGGCGCTCTGTGAAGTACTCGGTGTAGTGGTCGCGTGCGCTGGACATGGTCGGCTCCTTATGTGGCGCGCTGGCCGTTGACCCACACGCCGCCGAGGGCGAAGTCGAAGTAGGCGCCTGCCGCCGGGCGGCGGCCGGTCTGCGTGAACGGCGATTCATCCATGCGCAACGCGCGCAGCCCGGCGACGCCCGGCACCTCCATCACCGCGCGAACCACGACGCTTGCGAACAGCACGCCGTCGGGGCCGAGCCGTTCCGCGCGCAATAGCCCGCCGGTGCCGGGCAGCGTGACCGCCGCGAACAGCGCTGCGCTCACGGCACGGACCACATCGGCGGGCACGTGCAGCGGGTCGAGTTGCACGTCGACATCCAGCCGGGCCGGCTGCGCGGGTGCGCTCACCGCGCGGATCGGCGCATCGGGCTCGGCCAGCGCGCGCAACGTGGCTTGGATCGCCGGTGCGAGCTGCGCGTCGCCGATGTAGCTGACGATCACCGCCGGCCGCAGCCCGAGTTCGTCCCAGCGCCAGGCGGCGCGTGCAGCGCGCACGCCGGGCTGCTGCGCAGTGGCGGTCTCGATGTCGACGAGCGAGATCGCGCGGCCGAGCAGCAGCGCCGAGCGCGGGCCGCGAATCGCCAGTTCGGCCGGCCCTTCGGCGTCGGCACCACCGTACGCGGGCAGCACGTTGCGGATCTTGCGCAGGCCCGCCACCGGCTTGGCCAGCTGCTTGACCGAGTCGGCCGGCGGCACCGCCGCACCGGCGCCGAAGCGGTAGTCCGCCACCACGAGGGCTGCGCTCGGCAGGCGCGCGCCGCCACCGAACTGCAGGTCGGTGTGGCCGTCGTCGTCGTGCGTCACGGTGTAGACGCTGCGCTCGCTGCTGACGCCGTAGAAGCTCTCGACCTCCTGCCACTGGATGCCGGCCACGTGGACCACCAGCGTGCTCTGGCGCCCGGCCGAATTGGCGGCCGGCAGGTAGGTCAGCGGGCTCTTCTTGAGGCGGAAGGGCTGGACCGCAAGCGAGGCATCGCCGCGGCCCAGCAGCTCGCCGTGCACCGCCTCGCCGCGCGTGGCGGGCAGCACGTTGCCGAACAGCTGCACCGGCGCCCACAGGGCTCGGCCCCAGGGCGGGGTGGTGGTGGTCGTCGCGCTGCGCGCAGCGGCATCGAGCACGCCGGTGGCCGCGACACCATCGCCATGCGCGTCCTCGAACAGCAGCTCGGTGATCGCCGTGCGCGGCGCATCGACCAAGCCCGGCAGGTTGATCGGGTCGGTCTGCTCCAGCACATCCTTCAGCGGCGCGTGCAGCGTGGCGGCATCGACCATCGTGTGGTGCACCGCCAGCTTGCCGGCGTCAGCTGCCGTGAAGCCGACCGCGCCGTCGAGGATCAGGCGCGTCACGCCCGTGCGCACCTGCGGGCTGATCAGGTGGTTGGTGACGACGTTGGCCGCGTTCGTGATGGTGCTGCTCAGTGGGTTCAGCACCGTGTGCTGCGCCTCGGTGACCTGCGCGATGCGCCGCGCCACGACGGTGGCGCCATCGGTGATCAGCACGATCTCGCCGGCATGCAGGTTCACGCGCGCGTTCAGCGAGATCTCGGTGCCCGACACCACCGCCGGGTCGCCCACGGTGCCGGCGGGAATCTGCCAGACGCCGCAGACCGAGCCGCCCTTGAGCAGCCGTGCGCCGGCATAGGTGGCGCCGGCCGGCGGCACGATGGCGCTCGCGAACGCGATGCGCGTGATCGAGTCGCGAATGCGCAAGGCCTGCGCACCGACGCCGGCCACACGCGCCGGGCGCAACCCGCCGCCTGCGACGAGCACCACCAGGTCGCCGCTGCGCACGCGCACGCTGCCCGAGCGCGCCTGCACGCTGGCCAGCGGCGACGCCAGCAGCGTGGCCGCGACGCGCTGCACGTCGAGCTTGTTGACGCGCGGCTCGATCAACGCATCGGCGCCAAGCTCGAACACCTGTGGCGGCTGGCCGTCGAATGCGCCACTGCGTATCGCGGTGCCGGCCGGCAGCTTGAGCAGGTGCGTGCCGTCGGCCTCGGCGGCGAGCCATACGCTGCTGCCCATCGCCGGCCGCGGCCGGTAACCCAGCAAGCCGATGTGGCGGCGCTGCGCACCGGGCAGGCGCGCCGTGCCGAGGTAGCTCTCGTTCGCAATGAGCTGGTCGTAGAAGCTCGCCACGTCGAGCACGTAGGCGCCCATCTCGACCAGCATCAGCCCGAGATCACCGCGCTCGCGGGCGCGCCATTGATCGAGCGCACTTTCGCGGCCGACTGCGGCGAGCAGGCTGCGCCGCCAGTCCGAAAACAGCCCCGGCGCACGCGGCAGGCAGGCCAGCCCGGCCGCGATGGCCAGCGGGCTCGGGCAGTGGTGTTCGTCGCAGCGGCAGCTCATCACGCGCCCCCTTCCATGATCAGGCGCACCGCGCCGCGCTCGGGCAGGTCGCGGTCGTTCGCCACGCGCACCAGCTCGTTGACGCCCACGTTCAGCGCGTACTCGTCGAACGCGCGCCAGTCGAACCCGCCACGGCGGCGCACGCGCATGGCCTCGACTGCGCGCACGCCGGGCACCGCCTGGAGCGTGGCGATCAGCGCGGCGCGCGACAGCGGCTGGCCGAAGCGGAAGTTGTCGGGGTCGAAGAAGCCCTCGCCGCCGTGCAGCCCGAACAGCGCGGCCAGCGCCGCGCGCTTCACCTCACCGCGGTAGGCGTTGGGCGCCACGCACAGGCGGATCTCGAGGTCGATGTCGGCATAGCGCGGCTCCATCACCTTGGCCTCGCGGCCGGCCTGGCGCACGCGGTCGATCAACTGCGCCAACTCGCGCCGCAGCGCACGCGGCAGGCCCACCGTGTCACGCACATCAGGGGTCACGAACACGGTCGGCCAGCTGCCCGTCCAGCGCACGGCGGCGCCGGCCTGCTGCACCCACGGCAGCCGCTCGGCGATGTCTTCGAAGTCGGCCGGCTGCACCGCGCGGTAGGTCATCGCGCGGAACGCCTGCGGCGCGTTGATGCGGATCGACTCGGTGGTCTCCGGGTCACGCCCACCGAGCCCGGCGAGCGGGTTGACGACGGCCGCCACGCCCGCCGGCAGGCCGCCCGGGAACAGCACCAGCGTGTCGGGCGCCACGTTCGTGCGGCTGCCGTTGCCGAGCCGGTAGCGCAGCGTGAACTTCGAGCCCTCGGTCGGTGCCAGGCCGAACTCTCCGTCGCCGAAGCGCAGGCTGTTGCCGTCGGCGCTCGCGTAGTCGACGAGTTCGGTGAGCCGGCCCAGGCGCTCGAAGCCGACGACGCGGCGGTACACGCCGTCTTCGAGCGTGAACACCTTCGCGGTGGCTGCCGCCGTCTCTTCGCCGACCAGCGCCTCGAGCCAGCTCCAGGCCGCATCACCATCGCGCGCGAGCAGCACTTCGGGCGCCATGCGGATACCGCTCGCGGTGCTGACCGGCAGCCACACCAGCGGCGTGCGATCCGACTCCGGCAGCGGGTAGAGGAACTTGACTCGCGAGGCTGCATCTTCGGCGCTGCCGGGCTCGGCGTAGCACAGCGGGCTGCGGGTGCCGATGCGCTCGACCGCGAGCGCCAGGTCGGGCTCGGGGTCGAGCGGGTTCGCGTGCGGCCCGATGCGAAAGCGCTCGGTGCGCGTCTTGCCCGAGGTGGCGGGCAACAGGTTGCCGCGCAGGATCAGCGTTTCCAGGTCGAGCTCGTACGGCGTCGGCACGTCCCACTCGATGCGCGTGATCGGCAGCGCGAGCAGCGGGTCGAGGCCGTCGACCGCACGGATGACGCGCACCGCGAGGCGCCGCTCCGGCACGTCGGGCGACGTGGGCACGGTGCGCAGCAACACCCAGCGGCCGATGGCGTCGATCAAGGGCTCGGGCTGCAGCACGGCGGCGTGCGCGCCTTGCAGCGTGAGGTTCGTGCTGCCGGCCGGCAGGCATGTGGCGCTCTCGTCCCACAGGTAGGCGAGCACCTGGTTGCGCGCCGGGTCCACCGGGTAGGCCACGGGCGCCGTTGGGGGCAGCGGTGGCGGTGCGAGCGGCATGTCGCGCAGGCCCTTGCCGACCTCGAAGAAGACCTGGCTTTGCGCATCGCACACTGGCGTGCCGGCGTCGAGCGTGGCGACCGCCGTCGCAGTGATGTCGAGCCACGTGAAAGCGCCCGAGCCGTCGTCCAGCGGGTAGTCGACCAGCCTTGCCAGGTGGCGCAGCGACCGGCGCTGCGTGGCGGTGGCGAGCGCCGATTCGCGTGCGATGCGGTCTTGCGCGTACGCCAGCTCGTCGCCCATGGCCGCCAGCAGCTCCAGCACCATCATGCCGACATCGGCCTCGACGCGGTCTTGCCAGTCGGGGTAGCGCGTGGACGCGAAGTCGATCAGCGCCTGGCGGAAGCTCCAGAAGTCGCGCGCCCGGTAGTCGACGGGCAAGTCAACCGCCGTGTCGTCGGCACACGGCGGCTCGACCTGCAGGCAGTCGAGCTCGCTGTCGCAGGCGGCCTTGAACGAGAAGCGCAGGTTGTTGAAGAACGGGTCAATCACCGGGCTGTCGATGCGCAGCCGGTAGTGGCCGAAGCCGCCGGGCATCGCGACCATGAAGCGCAGCACCGCGCGGCCATCGACCGGCGGCGGCAGCGGCGACACGTTCGTCACCACCTTGACCCGCGATGGGCCGACCTGGCCTTCGCCTTCGATGTGAATGTCGGAAGGCGTGAGTGCCGCGAGTGCGGTGGCCACGGCCGGCGGGAGAACGTCGTGCTGCAGGAAGACGACCAACTCGGTCTGCGACGGCGCGACCTGGATGAAGTCGATGCCCGTCAGCGTGGCGGACGCGCGCAGCAAATCGGCCCGGTCAATGATCACGGTGCCACCTGCAGGTTGAGGTAGCGCCGCTCGCCGCGCGCCTTGACGATGTAGCCGATGCGGATTTGCAGCGTCGAGTCGTTGGCGCGCGCCGTGACCTCGATGACGCTGATCGCATCGGGCAGCCACTTCGTGAGCGCCTGGTAGACCGTGGTCTGGGCCAGTGCGGCGGCCACGTCGCCACCGGGTGCGAACACCAGCCGCTTCACGCCGCAGCCGAAGTCGGGCCGGTTGATGCGTTCGCCGGGCGCCGTCATCAGCACCTGCATCACGAGCTGCTCGATGTGGGCGCTGAAGTCCTGCTCTTGCGCGAGGCGGCCGCGCGCGGGGTCGACCGCGATCGGGTAGCGCAGGCTGGTGAAGGGCAAGGTGGCCATGGTTTTTTCTCCTGCTGTGCTGCTCAGCTGCTCAGCCGCCGATGACGGTGGGTTGGGTGCTGACCACCGACACGGGGCCCTGCGGTGCCTGGTCGGCGGCCAGGCACAGGCCGGCGCTGTCTTGGGCCAGCGTGGGCGTGCCGTTGACAGTGGTGAGCACGTTGGCCTTCGTCCATTGCACCGTCATGCACGGGTGCGGCGCGGTGCCGGCACCGACCGGTATCTGGAACGGGCAGCCACTGATCGTGAAGGTGTCGGTCGCCAGCGCCAGTGCGGCGCCAGCCACGACCGTGCTGTTGGCCGATGCGATGGCCACCGTGCCACCGTGCGGGCACTGCAATGACGAGGCGGTGGTGAGCAGTGCAGCAGCCATCTTCAGCTCACCTTGAACGCGCCGTTGTTGATCGTGACGCCGGCCGCGCCGACCTCGACCTTGCCGGGCGATGACTCCGACACCACACCCGAGGCGCCCACCGTGTGGGTGGCGCCGCCGGCTTCGGTGGTCACGTCGTCGCCCCAGGTCACGCTCGCATCGCTCGCGTTCTTCAGCACGACCTCGCCCGACGCGTCGTCGATCTTCAGCGTGGCCTTGTCGGTCTGGATCAATTTGATGTCGGCCGAGGCTGCATCGGCCGGTAGGTCGCCCTGGGCCCAGTAGCAGCCGGTCCAGATGGCGCGCGACACATCGCCACCCTCGAACTCGACCCACACGCCGGCACCGACCGGCGGCATGAAGAAGAAGCCGACGCCGGGCCCGGCATACGGCACGCACGGCAGGGCCCAGACGGTTGCGACGCCGAGCACCGCCGGGCAGTTGACTTCGAGCCGGCCCATGGATTGCGAGTCGCTGTTGTTCACCACCTTGCCGGCGTACTTGCCCCACACCTTGTGGAGCTGGGCGTGCTGGACGTCGAGCAGCGCGTCATGCAGCATGGTCAGGCCTCGTTCCAGCCGTTGCGCACGAGCGCCACGTCCATCCAGTGGTCGTCATCGTCGATGCGGTGCGCGACGCGCGCGACCATGTACTTGCCTGAATGCCGCGCTCCGGCACCCGTCAGCTCGACGACGCTGTGCGCACGCACCACCTGCTTGAGCACGCGTGCGCTGACCCGCAGCGCGACCGACACGAACCAGCCCTGCTCGATCAGCGCCGCCTCGCTGCGCACCATCAGGTCGCCGGCGTCGTCCACCGGCATCGTCAGGCGGGCGCGGCGCGGCTTGGTGGCGATGTCGGCCAGCGCCAGGCCGGCCAGTGGGCTGAGTGGTGAGCGTTCGGTGGCGCCGTCCATGTCGGTGGCGCCGAACACGTCGCGACTCAGCGCATCGGTTGCGACCACGCGTTCGATGTCCCATTCGATGGTGGCTTGCTCGATGTTGCGCGTTGCCCCGGCCAGGTGCAGCTGGACGGCGGGCAGCGCGTCGACCGGCGGGCGCTCGACGCGTGCGGTCGCAATGGCCGCGACCGGGTCGTACTCGAGCCAGAGCCAGCAGCCATTGCGGCGCGCCAGGCGGCGGATCAGGTGCAGGTCGGGCTCGCGCTGCACCAGCGCGCTCTTGGTCTCGACATGCACCACGGTTGACGGCAGGTTCACCTTCGGCACCAGGCCCGCCGCGCTGAGCAGTTCGGTGATGGCCGCAGCATCCGTCACCGAGGGCCAGACATTGACCTTGTGCTCGCGGGCCAGCTCGACCGTCAGGTCGGCGCCGATCACCTCCAGCACCGAGCCCTCGCCGCCAGTGACGATGGAGATGCGCTGCTGCGTCACCGGCCCACGCACCAGCACCGCCAGCGCGTCACCGTCCGGAACGCGCAGCGCAATCTCGGCCTCGGGGCCGAGCCGGGCCTCGTTCAGCAGCGGCAAGTCGCCACTCTCGATGTGGAAGTCGTAGAACAGCCGGTAGGTCGTGCTGGCGCCCACGGCCTCGACCACCTCGACCCGCGCAGGCTGCGGCATCGACGGGTCGGGCACGCCGTGGGGGAGAACTTCGCAGCCGAGGGGCATGGTGGGCAGCTCAGCGCAGGTTCGGGATGTCCAGCGCGCGCAGCTCGGAGAGCACCTCGGCCGTCATCGCGTCGTTGATCTCGGCCAGCCGCCAGTAGCCGGCCGCATCCGACAGGTACAGCGCCGCCAGGTGGTCGGCGCGCTCGCCCTGCCGGCGCAGGTGGCGGCCGCGCAGGCTTTGCAGTGGGGCCGGCGCGGGGGGCACAACCTCGACCGTGCGGCCGCGTGCGTCGACCATCAGCACGGTCGGCAACCTGGCATAGCGGCTCTTGGGGTCGAAGAGGCTCATCGATGACTCCGTCGGTTTCAGGTCGGGTTTCAGGTCAGCAGTCAGATCGGCAACATGCCGACGATCGACTCGACCGCGTTGGCCAGGTTGGCGGTGGCCAGCACCTCCTTCTGGCCGCGCGTGAACTTGTAGCAAGCGGCGGCCAGCTCCGCCGCAGCACTCGTCGCCGGGTCGCCGGTGACCTGCACCAGGTCGTCCAGGTCGAGCACTCGGATGCCGATGGTCGCTTTCGCCCGCAGCGGGTACAGCAGCGGCGAGAACTGCTGCTCTTCGATCGAGAGCGAGGTGATGCGCACCGGCACGATGCGGCCCGGCCCCCAGAAGAACAGCACGATGGGGGCATCACGGCGCTTCAGCTGCTTCAGGCTGTCGGCGCTCGCCCCGCCGCCCACGCTCACGCCACCGGCCGAGAACGACACCGAGCCGCTGACCGAGCCGAGCAGGCCGCCGAGCAGGCTGTCGCCGGGCGGGTACATCAGCATCTCGATCGCCGCGAGGCGGTCGGCCACACCGGTGGCCACGGCCACGGGGTGCGTCTCGGGGTGTTCGAGCGCGTCGGTCGCGTCGAGCTCGAGCGTCAGCGAGAACGACTCTTTTGGATCGAAGGGCTGCGACAGCTGGGCCAGCGCCTCGCCGTAGGCCTTGAGCTCGCTCTGGTTCGTGGCATCGGCAACCCGCGCAGGCGGCTGCCACGGCGTGAGCGTGCGCGTCATCGACTCCGGGTTGTATTGGAAGACGATGATGTTGGGGATCGGGATGAGCATCGGCGCGCCGAAGTAGATCAGCGCGCCTTTGAGCACGAACGGGGCGTTGGGGTAGCTCATCGCGCGCTTTCAGGCTGCGGTCCAGCCGGCACTCGCCATCACGGCGTCGGTGTGGTTCTTGGCGCGTGCGAACACGCTCGCGATGTCGGCGCCGCTGAGGTCGTACTCGGCTCGCAGCTTGCCGGTGCTGGTGTCGAGCGCGTTCGGCAGGCGCGCGGCCACGGCGCGGTAGTAGGCACGTTCGCGCGTCTGCAGCGCCGTGCTGAGCTGGCCCATCATGCGTTGGTACATCCAGCCGTAGGTGCCGACCATCGCCTGCTGCAACTTGGCCTGCGCGTCGGGGCGCTGCACGGCGGCGGCCCAGCCCGGGTTGTCGTCGTGCAGGCCGAGGTGGTGGGCCTGCTGGCGCTGGAATTCGGCTCGAATCGCAAAGCCCTGGGTCGCACGGCCCTGGGCGTCGCCGCTGTCGGGGTCGCCGGCGTCGCCCTTCCACTGTGATTCCTTCTCGACGTGCACCTGGCCGCGCCGGTGGGTGTCGGCGGCAATCAGGATGGCCGGCATGGCGCTGCCGCGCTTGCCGGGCCCGCCCTTGTCCAATGCTTCGAGCTGCAAGGTGCCGGCACTGCCACCGTCGTAAGCGGTGATCGCGCCACCCGCGCGCTTGAGGCCCTTGTAGTTCACGCCGCTGCGCCAGGCCTTGATGTTGTTGTCGTTGCGGAAGAACTGCACGAGCAGGTACTGCACCATGTGGTGCGATTCACGGTCGGCACCGGCCTGCTTGTCGAGCCCGGTGTGCCCGCCATGCAGGCCGATGCGCAGGCCGATGCCGCTCTGCCCGGTGGGGTTCAGGTACTCGTTCTTGAACTTCGGAATGTCGGTCGGGTTGGCCGAAGGCGCGGCTCCCTTCACCGGCAGGTTCTTGATCACCTCGGGCTTGCGCGTTGCCCGCCACTTGGCAAAGCCCTCGGCGAAGTCGTCGCTGAAGCGGTAGGCGGCGGTCCCTGTTTTCCAGACGAACGGGTCGGGCCCCAGGGTCTGCAGCCGCTCGAACAGTTCCTTGCGAACGAGCTTCGGGTCGTCACCGTCGATCACCTTCGGGCTGTTGGCGAGCACCTCGTCCCACAGCGCAACTTTGCCGGGCGTGCCGGGCAGCACCCAGCCGAGGTGGATGTAGGTGACGCGCAGGCTCTGAACGCTGGGCGCGGCACCGGCCGTGGCCTTGATCTGCATCGCCACACCGGTCTTCAGGAACAGCACCGCTTCGAGAAACGTCACCAGGCGGTCGAAGTCGAGTTCGGTGCGGGGCTTCTTGCCGCGCGCGCCTTTCACCGGCTTCTGCGCTTCGGCCGCCAGCCTGGGCAGGTCGGCGCTGAGGTCGGTGTCGTCCACATGCTTCGCGATGTGTGCTGCCACCGGGTAGGCGAACGGCAGGAAGTCGCTGTTCAACTTCTGGCCGAGCCGCTTGCGCACCGCCAGCAGCAGCTTCGAGGCCGCCGCCGGGCCGACCTTGTCTTTCGGGTCGGCAGCGTGTTCAAACTCGCCCGCCGAGCGGATTTCGGTGAAGAGCTGCAGCATGTGCACCGCCGTGCTCTCCATGCTGGGCTGCACGCCCTCGGCTCCGGCCAGCACCTGCAAGGGCCCCGGGGCCACCTGCGCATCGCTGCGCGCCATGGCGTCTGCGGCCGCTTCGCGTATCGCATCGAGCGTCACGCCGACGCCGGGGCGGCCCGGCACCGCGCGCGTTTCGTGGCGCTGGCCCAGCGGGCGCGCGCCGGTCTGCTGCAGCACATGGGTCAGCTCGTGACGCAGCAGCCTGGCGCCCTCGCCCCGTTCGGCGTCGAGCCCCGGGCGAAGGAACACATGGCTGCCCGACGTGGCGGCGTCGGCCTGCATCCCGCGAAGCGCCTCGCCGGAGGCGCTGCCGGCATGCAGCCGCACATGGCCGAAGTCGTGCCCGAAGCGCGCTTCCTCGCTGCGTCGCACGCGCACCGCCAGCGGCTGGCCCGGCGCCGACGGCAGCTCGGCCAACCGGCCACCGCCGGGCACGTCGGCATGCACGCTGGGCGCCGCGTTGCTGGGGGCGAGTTCGATCTCGTCGCTCGGGAATGGCGTGCGCTGCAACTTCATCTCGCCCGGCGCCTTCGCGGCCGGCCGGTCGAGGCGGAAGGCCGCGACGCCGGTTTCCTTCGAGACCTGGTCGGTCAAGCCGTAGAGCGTGTCGACGAGCTGGTTGCGGGCGTCGGCGAAGCGGCCCTCGAGCTTGTCCAGCACGTTCTCGCGCCAGTACTTGTTGGGGTCCAGCGGGGTGTCGCGCACTTCGTCGCCCACGGCGCTGGCCACCTTGGTGCGCAGCGCCTGGTACGGCCCGGTGTTCTCGAGCAGCGACTTCGCGATGCGCACCTTGGCACCGAGCCGGCTGAGGAAGAAGTCGATGACATAGCCGACCAGCGACGGCAGCGGGATGATCTCGCCCGGCAGCTCGACCTGCGCCAGCAGTTCGAGCCGCTCGCCCAGCTCGGCCTTGAACTCCCCGCCGGCCTGGCTGACCTCGGCCTCGATGCGTGCAAGCAGGCTGCGCCCGAAGGCTTCGGCGTCCTGGTCGGTGCCGCCTTCCGGAAGCGCGTTGTCGCCGGGCAGCAACTGCTCGATGACCGCGAGCAAGCGCTTTTGCTTGCTGCCGGCATCGGCCAGCGCGTCGGGCGGCAGCACGTCACGGGCCCAGAGCGCGATGTCGACCGCCTTGCGCAACACCCAGCCGAGCTGCGGCCGCGTCGCCACCGAGCTTTGCAGCGAGCGCACCGGGCGCGTCACACGCAGCTGCAACCACTGCATCGCATCGGCGATTCGCATGCCGATCTTGCGCAGCATCGCAAGCATGCGGCCCAGCTTGCCGTGCGGCTTGTTGCGGGTGGACTGCTTGTCGTTCGTTGGCCGGCGCAGCAAGTCCAGCGGTGAGCTGCCGCCGAGCATCACGAAGGTGATGAAGCCGTCGAGCGTCAGGTACTTTTCCATCAGGTCGACGCCGATCTTCTTGATGAACTCGACCGGGTCCTTGCGCAGCGCATCGGCGATCACCGGCAGCTCGACACCGAGGAAGCTCGCGGTCTGCGCGGCCAGCCGCGCGACCATCAACTCCTGCCCGACGCCGGGCACGAGCTCGATGACGTCCATCAGGAACATGGCGCCGGCTTCCAGGCCTTCGGCCAGGTTTTCCATCGAACGCTGGAAGCCGAAGTTGAACAGCGCGTTCGACAACTTCACCAGCTTGGCCGTCTCGTCGGCGTAGAGATCGAACTCCAGGCCGTTGACGAGAAAGCTCGCGAGCAGCCGGTGGTCAATGGGCCCCGGGCGGCCTTGCGCGTCTTTCAGGATCGGCTTGGCCGACTTGTCGGTGATGGCGCTCAGGCTCAGTGGCGGGTGGTAGGTGAACTTCTGGTGCACCTGCACCAGCTCCCACTCGTCGCCGTCGACCTCGAACGCGTTTTGCCGGCCGGGCTTGACCGTGCTGTAGAAGCCCAGGGACTTCAGGCTCTCGCCGTCCTCGCTGCCGAAGCCGCCCGACTCCTGAATCTCCAGCCGGCCCTCTTCGATGCGGTCGGCAAGCGCCTGAAGCTGGTCGCGGTGCGGCAGGAACTGCTGGAACGTCTCGTTCTGCGCCGGGTCCTTTTGGCTGATGAAAAGCAGGGGCGTGAGCGCGCGCCGAAAGGTGGTGTCGCCCTTCTCGGCCGGCGCCAGTTCGCTGTCGCAAAAAGCGACCGCCTGGGTCAGCGTGGCGTGGAACATCGGGGGCAGGCGCACCGCATTGCGAACCGCCGGGAACGCGGCTTCGAGTTCGTCACCCAGGCTCAGCAGCAGCAGGGCTTGCTGGGCAGACGCATCGACCTGCGGCTGCGCCTCGAAGCGGAGCGAGTCGATCGCATCGACCGCGTTTCGGGGCACCTGGAAATTGACGACCGAGCGGTCCTTGGCGTAACGCTTGAGCCAGCCGGCCACCGTGACACGGCGCTCCCGGCGCAGCACGGTGGTGTACTCGCGCAAGGCCATCTCGAGGCCTGCTGCCTCGCCGCTTGCGTAGTCGACGAGCGTGCTGTCGATGGCCTTGCGCAGCAGGCCCGCATCGAGCTTCTGCATCAACGCCTTGATCCAGTCCGCGTCAGAGAGCTTGTCGGCGTCAGGGCCGGCCACGGCCTTCGAGAAGGCATCGAGGCCGCGCAGTTTCGCAATCAGCGGGCCTGCATCGGGGTAGATCCAGGCGAACAGAGGCAAGGTCTTGGTGCTCAGCGCAGCCCACCAGTAGGTCGTCTCGAGGTGCTTGAGCTTGGCCAGTTCGCGCAACTCGGCCAGCGACTTGGGGCTGCCGCCGATCAGCTTCTTCGCCGATGGATAGCGCGCCGCCGCCGCCGCCACCACCGCCTTGGAAGCGCCCGCCGCTGGAGCCTCCACATCCGACGGCTTGATGACCAGCATCGGGCCGTCGGGCACGCAGCGCCACGGCCGGGCAGCAGCGCGGATGACCTTGTTGACCGCATCGGCGTCGAGCTTGCGCTTCGGGTCCTGGTGGACGCCGTCGACCTGCGCCATCACGGCATCGGCGGTCTGGCGCAGCGTCTCGGCATGGAAGAAGCGTGCGATCTGATCCGGCGTGAACGGGTTGTCGTCGGACAAGGACTGGTTCTTGAAGTCGGTCGCCATCTGCGACAACTCGGCGCTTTCGTCGAGCCGCCAGCCGTCGCGCACGATGAGCATGCTGGCGGGAATGTCGTTGCCGCGCATCACCCGGGCAGCGGCGCTCAAGGTGTCGCCCCAGCCCACCATCTGGCTGAGGTGGGCCACGGCCGCCGCAACCCGCTGCCGATGCGCGAGCCGGCGGTCGGCGAAGCCCCGCTTGGCATCGAAGTCCAGGGCGGCGTCATAGGCCAGCAGCGTGGGTTGGAACTGGAGCAGCCACCAGATGGCAAAGCCGGTGCCCACAGCCAGCTCGGAATCGAGCGCGGGCGTGGCGTGGTACTGCGCGATCAGGTTCGTCTGCAGCACCAGCAGCAGGTTGTTCGCCGGGTTGCCGGAGGCCGCCACCCCCAAAGCGCGAGCCAGTGTGCGCTGGCGCTTCTCGTAGCCCGCGGCGTTGGGCAGGGAGTCGCCGAGCAGGCCTGCGGCATCCAGGCCGTAGAGCCCCCCCGGCGCCGCCAGACCCTGCAGCAACTCGTGCAGCGGTGCGAAGGTCTCGTGGGTCAGCGCGACGTGCTTGATCTTTGAGGACACGCCGTCGAGCGTGTCCCGGCCGAGTGCATTGACATCGGCGCCGGTGCGGTCGATCAGGCCGCTGACGGCCAGCCAGTACCCGGCGGCGTCGGTGGCGGTGGCGCGCATGCGCGCGAGGGTCTTGCCCCAGATCAGCGAGCCGGCGGTGGCCTCGCGGGTGCGCAGCCAGTCGGCCATGAATTGCACCGCCGCAAGGCGCTGCAACGGCCTGGACAGGGTCGCGCCACGCTTTTTAAGTACCTCGTCCAGCACCTTCATCATGGCCGTGCGGCGCTGGTCGAACGCATCGAGCAACTGGAACGCCAGCACGACGCGGTCGCTTGCGAGCAGGTCGTCGGTGTCGGCGTCGATGTTCTTCAGGGCCAAGTTGCGCGCGGCGTCGAATTCGTACAGCTCCTGCCGGCCTCGACCGGGGTTGAACATGTATTGCTCGACGATATTGAAGAACCTTCCGGGCCAGAACTTCGCAAGCGCCGGGTGGGCAAAGGCGGGGGCAACCCAGTCTTCGCCGCGCATGTCGGCCAGGTAGGCGCGGAACGCCGTGCGCGGCCCGAACGCGCTGCGCAACTCGAACGTCTTGTCGGCGTCGAGCAGCTTGGCCGCCGCCGCGAAGTGGGTTTCGTCGCCGCACACCTTCAGGCAGTCGAGCAGGAAGCCGCTCGCGGCAATGCCGAGCGCTGCCCGGACCGGCTGGCCGGCAGCGTCGGGTGTGTCGAACCCAGCGTCGCCAGCAATCCGGATCAGCAGCTTTCCGATGGCCGAGTCTTTGGTGCGCGCAAGCCTGCCGCCGGACTCGGCCTGCACCAGGCCAATCAACGCGCGCAGGTTGTCGTCGGCCCCGGGCGCCGCAGCGTGCCGCGTCGTCAGCGCCTGCAGCGAAGCATCTTCGGCAGCCAGAAAGGCCACCAGTCTGTCGGCGTTGGGGTCGTCGTCGCACTGCACATCTCCCGCGCCTTCGGCCGCTTCGGTGCGAACCCGACCGGCGCTGGCCACCCGCCCGGTCTGCTGCAGCACGTGGGCCACTTCGTGCGCGACCAGCTCCTGCCCGGCCGGGCTGCCCGGCGCGTAGTGGCCGGAACCAAAGTAGATGTGGGGGCCGGCCGCGAAAGCCCGCGCCTGCAGGCCGTGCGCTGCGGCTTGCGCAGCGGCGTCGGTGTGAACGCGAACACCGCCGAGGTCGGCATCGAACGAGCTTTCCAGGCGCGTGCGCAATGCCACCGGCAACCCGGCGCCCAGGCTGCCCGGCACGCGCAGGGCCGCGGCAGGCGCCACGCCGAGGTTGCCGGCCAGCCTGCCCTCACCTTGCACGAAACGCCGCGCGGCGATGGTGGCCGCAGCTTCATGCGCGGCATGGCGGCTGCGCCGCGCAACGGGTGCTGCGGCGCGTACGCCAGAAAGCGGCTTGGCGCTGCTGCGCATCGCTCGGCCCAGTGCTTTCATGTGGCGCCTTCCAACAGCGCGTCAAGTTCGCGCGGCGACAGGCCTGCACCTTCCTTCGCCAACTCGCGCGCGAGCATGTCACCGAGCAGTCGCACGCTCGGCGGTGCCTGCGTTCGCCGCGCCGCGAACAAGGCCGACAGGGCCGCGCTCTTGATGATGGCGCCGGTGGCTTCGAGCCGTGCAATGCGGGCGAAGCCGTTGCCCAGCGCGTGCTGCCAGTCGGGCGGGTAAAGCGCTGCGGCCACTTGCCGCCAGATGCGCTCGCGGGCCTGGATGCCGGGCTTCGGGAAGTCGACCACATGGCGAATGCGGCGCAGGTAGGCACTGTCGATGTTGGCCTTCAGGTTGCTCGCCAGCAGCACGATGCCGGGGTAGCTTTCGAGCGCCGTCATCAGGTGGCTGGTGTCGAGGTTGGCGAAGCGGTCTTGCGCGTCGCGCACGTCTTCGACGCGCTTGGCGTACAGCGCATCGGCCTCGTCGAAGAACAGCACCGAGCGCTGCGCGGTGCGCGATGACAGCAACTGCTGCAGGTGTTGCGCGGTCTCGCCGACCCACTTGCTGACGACAGCCGAGAGGTCGACCGCGAGCAGGTCGAGCCCGAGGTCGGCCGCGATCACCTGGGCGGCCATGGTCTTGCCGGTGCCGGGCGGGCCGGCGAACAGCGCGATCAACCCGCGGCCGTAAGGGAACAGGCGCGCCGCCGCGGGGTCGGCCCAGACGCGGGCGCGCTCACGCGCCTCGAAGGCGATTTCGCGCAGGCGCAGCTGCGCTGCGTCGGGAAGCACCAGGTCGTCCCAGGTGAAGCCGGACTCGATGCGCCGTGCGAGCAGGCTCGTGCCGCAGCGCAGGCGTTCGCGCAGCACGGCGGCGGCCTGGCTGGCGTTCTGGGGCGCAGTGCCCGCAGCGGCGGCGATGTCGGCCGCATCGGCCTCGTGGCACAGCACCAGATCGGCCAGCGCCGTGGCGGGCCAGGCCGCGCACTCGGGCCACAGGTGGCGCCACAGCAACTCGCGTTCCGCCACGTCGGGCGCGGGCACGCTCCACTCGATGTCGTGCACCCCTTGGGCCGACCCGGGCAAGGGGCCGTGGCCGTGGACGATCTGGATTGGGTAGGGCATAGCGCAGACCGGCTGCGTCAACGCCGCATCGGCCAGTGCGACGCAGGGAATGCAGCCGTCGAGGAAGGCCTGCCGATGCACGCGCAAGGCCGCGTCGGGTTCGCCTGCCAGTGCACCTGCCGGCGCATCGAGTACGGGCAGGCCGAGCTTTGCGCCGAGCGCGGCCGCGAGCCAGCGGGCGGCGACGGCGTCGCCGGTTGCAAGGTGCACTCGGCAGCGTTGGCCGCGCTCCAGGGCGTCACGGAGTTGCCGCGCCAGGGCATCCACCCGCCACTGCGGCAGCGCCAGTTCGGCGGGCAGCAACTGCATGCGCCCGGCGAGCGCCGGGTCGAGCTCGTGCTCGCCTTCGAGCCATGCGAGCAGCGCGGCGTCAGGTGTCAGGGCCGCGCCGCCGTCGATCAGCGGGTGCTCCTGCACCATCTGCCACAAGCGCAGCGGTGACTCGCTCGGCAGGCGCACGCGCGGCGCATGGCCGAAGAGCCCGGCAATCAGGCGAACGGTGATCTGGCCGGCGAACGTTTCGCGGCTGGCCGCGGCCGCTCGCAGCTCGGGGTCGAACGCGCAGACCCACAGTGTGGCCATCACATCCGCATCGAGCGGGCCGAGGCCGAAGCGTTGAATCAGGTCGCCCAACCGCCCTAGCCGCGCCGGCAGCACCTCACCGCGCAGCGCACCGGCCAGGCGGGCCCGCAGCGCGGCGCGCTCGCCGAGCTCGGGCAGCGGCGCGTCGGCGATCACGGAAGCTGCGGGAGCCGAAGCGCGAGTCTTCACGGCACCGTCTCCCACCACGGCCCGGACTCGGCGCCCCGCACCACCAGCCGCAGCGGCACGATGCTGCCGGCCGTGAGGCCGGCCGGGAAGCGGAAGCGGATCGTGTTCGTGGCCGGCGGCGTGAAGAACTCGCCGGCGGCCGGCGGGTTGGCGCCCACGCGCACCAGCCGCACCGCGCCCGCGAACATCAGCAGCTCACCCGTGGCCAACAACTGCGGCACGAAGCTCGCGACCGTGACGGTGAGCACCGGGCCTGCGCCCGTGACCGACACGATGGCCGGCGCGATGGCGAAGCCCGACTCGTTCGAGAACGCATCGAAGTCGCGCTGCGAGCCGTCGGGCAACGTGTGGCGCGCGGTGGTGCGCACGACCACGCCGTAGATGCCGGGCACCAGGGCCTGCGCGCCGCTGGTCGGCTGCACGGTCACGGTCAGCAGGCTGCCGTCGGTGTGCAGGCTCCAGGGCGCGTCGGCCTCGATGGGCGCGGGGAAGTCGCGGTGCGTCAGCAGCAGCGCGGTGTTGTCGCCTTTCAGGTCGGCGCCGTGCACTTCGAGCGTCTGGCCGAAGGCCACCTCGGCGGCTGAGATCTCGAGCGTGCGCGCATCGAGCTGCCCCGGCGGCGTGAAGCTGATGACGTTGCGCGTGCGCTCCACCTGCGGCCGGCCACGGGTGAAGGTGTGCACCCCGAGCATCAACACCCGGCCACTGCGCGAGCGGGTCTCTTCGGGCTCGAGCAGCGTGGCCGCGACCTCGTAGTACGCGGCCAGCCGCAGCGGCTGCGAGCCGGCCTGCCAGTACTGCGCCGCGTCGGTGGCGGCGGTGGGCTGCAGCAGCGTGCGCAGCCGGTTGTTGCGGCCGCGCAGCGCCAGCGGCATCAGCAGCACCGGGCCGCCCAGGGTGTCGACGGTGCTGGTGTCGTCGATCACCGGCAGGTCGCGCAGGGTCTTCAGCGCGAGACCCATCACGAGCTGGTCGGCCAGCGCGCGCAGGTTCGGGTCGACGATGTTGCTGCGCGGCGTCATCAGGTAGTACAGCGTCAGCCCCATCGGCTTGAAGCGCTGCGGCACGGCGTCGTTCACGCCCCAGCCCTGCGTCTTGGTGTGGGCGTCTTCGCGCACGTGGTACAGGTAGAAGCTGAGCGCGTGCGCGGCGTTCACCAGGTCGGGCGCGCCGGCCGACGCGAGCAGCGGCGTGGCGGCCGGCCAGTCGCCATACATCGGCAGCTGCTCAGCCAGCAGCGTGGTGTAGCAGCGGGTCACGAGGCCCAGGTCCAGCAGTGCCATGGTGCGTTCCTGAGCGCCTCAGCCCTGGCCGATGCCGAAACGCGCCATGCCGCTGCTGTGGGCCAGGTCATCGAGCGTGCGCGGCGCGGGGGTCACGAACACGGTGGTCTGCACGACGCGTTCGCGCGGCGGAGCAGGTGCCGGCGGCGGCGCGGTGCTGCGCGCGGCTGCAGGTTCTTCCGCAGCCGCCACGCCGCGCAGCCGCGTGGCGTGCGCGGCCGCCGTGGGCGCGGGTGGCGGCGGTGGCAGGGGCAGCATCGGCCGCAGCACGGTCGGCGGCAGCGCCGCGCCGGTGCGCACCAGCCGTGGCGCAACAGGC
>JANNBF010000146.1:0-21257 GCA_031385155.1 Rhizobacter sp. | reverse complement strand
GGCGGTTGGCCACAGGCAGGCGCGTGCCGTCCGGCCACGTCGTCGCGCCGGTCTGGCGGATCAAGGATCCCGCCAACGTGCCGTCCGCTCCTGGTCGGCGCGCCGGTTCCGATCGCACAGCAGCAGTGGCAAGGTCTGCCGTGTCGCTAACGTGATGCGGCCCTACATGGAAGCGGTGGCATGAGCAGGGATCGCGCGGCCTCGGTGCGGGCACGTCTGCTGAACGTCGCCGAAGCCACCGGCACGGACTTCAACCTGGTGCTTGTCCGTTTCGCCTTGGAGCGGTTGTTGTATCGCCTGTCCACCTCGGCCCATGCCGACCGCTTTGTGCTCAAGGGCGCGCTGCTCTTCACGCTCTGGTACGACCTGCCGCACCGCGCGACTCGGGACGCCGACCTGCTGGGGTTTGGGCCGAGCGATATGGCGTCGATGGCTGAGGCGTTCACGGACATCGCTGCTGTCGACGCAGATGACGGCATCGTCTTCGCTCCCGCATCGGTTCGTGTCGAGGCGATCCGCAAGAATGCCGGTTACGGTGGTGTGCGCGTGACGCTGAACGGCCAGCTTGCCAACGCGCGCTGTGTGGCCCAGGTGGACGTCGGGTTCGGGGACGCCGTGACGCCAGGGCCGAGCGATGCGGTCTACCCGGTGCTGTTGGACGATCTGCCGGCGCCGCATCTGCGCACCTATCCGGTCTACACCGTGATCGCCGAGAAGTTGCATGCCGTCGTGGTGCTCGGCATGGTGAACAGTCGCCTGAAGGACTATCTCGACCTCGTAGTGATGTTGGAGCGCGAGGCCCTCGATGCACCGACGCTGGCGCTGGCCATCGCCGCGACGTTTCAGAGGCGTGGCACCGACTTGCCGGACGCATTGCCAGTAGGCTTGGGCGACGAGTTTGGGGGTGACGCCACCCGCGTGGCGCTGTGGCAAGCCTTGCTGAAGAAGAACGCCATCGTCTACCGGTCGCTGGTGGACGTGGTGGCGGTCCTGCGCACAGTTCTGTGGCCAGCCCTTATGCAGGCCAGGCTCCACCAGCCATGAACGGTAGCTGCAATAGCGGCAATGACGCTGATCTACGCGCAGAGAACGCGCGCCTGGTAGCTCTGCTGGCCTTGCACGGCATCGATTCGAGCAAACCCGCCGGACCCGATGTTCAACCCGCAGCGTCGGCATTGAGCAC
Organism: Rhizobacter sp.; assembly: GCA_031385155.1. GTDB lineage: Bacteria > Pseudomonadota > Gammaproteobacteria > Burkholderiales > Burkholderiaceae_C > LMDS01. The sequence continues at coordinate 20,074 of JANNBF010000146.1, read as the reverse complement.
TGATCAGAAGGTCACGCTGTTTCGCCGTCTGTTCCTTGGTCGGACCGATGTCTACCCGGTGCGCTGGGAAAGCAAAGCAGGCAAGACCGGCTATGCACCGGCCTGCGCCAATGAGTGGCGAGCCGGCGTCTGCGAGAAGCCCAGGATCAAGTGCGCAGACTGCGGCAACCGCAGTTTGATCGCGCTGACCGACCGGACGATCTTCGATCACCTCGCCGGACGGCACACCACCGGCGTCTACCCGCTGCTCACCAACGACACATGCAATTTCTTGGCAGTGGACTTCGACGATGCGGAATGGCGTGAGGACGCCAAGGGCTTCGCAAAGTCTTGCAGGGAACTGGGGGTGCCCGTGGCCCTGGAGGTGTCACGCTCGGGTGAGGGCGCCCATGCCTGGGTGTTCTTCTCGGCGAGTGTTGCAGCCCGCGACGCCCGTCGCCTCGGCACGGCCTTGCTTAGTTTCACCTGTGCCCGAACCCGGCAGTTGAAGCTCACCTCCTACGACCGCCTCTTTCCAAGCCAGGATATCCTGCCCAAGGGTGGGTTCGGAAACCTGATTGCCTTGCCGTTGCAGAAGCTACCCCGCGAGTTGGGTCGAAGCGTTTTTGTCGACGAAGCGCTTGAAACGTATCCGGATCAATGGGGCTTCCTGGCGTCTGTCACGCCGATGGAACCACGCGACATCGAGCCTACGATTCTTCTCGCCACTGGTGGCTCTCATCCACTCGATGTGACCTTTGTGGCCGACGAAGACTCGCTCGAACCGTGGAAGTCGCACCCGTCAGCCAACCAGCGCTTGACCGGCCCGATGCCGGAGTCCTTGTTGGTGACGCAGGCCAACTTGATTTACGTCGAGAAGGGATCGCTGCCGCAGTCTCTGGCGAACCGCCTGGTGCGCCTGGCCGCCTTCCAGAATCCGGAGTTCTACCGTGCTCAAGCCATGCGCATGCCGGTGTGGGACAAACCGCGTGTCATCGGGTGTGCTGAGGACTTTCCCCAGCACATCGGCCTGCCGCGCGGGTGCCGGGATGCCGTGCAACAACTGCTGCGGAGCCACGGCATTCGCTGCGAACTGCGGGACGAGCGGTCGGCGGGCGAACCACTTGCAATCGCCTTCGTGGGCACGCTGCGTCCCGACCAACAGGCCGCCGCCAAGGCAATGCTGAAGCATGACACTGGTGTTTTGTGCGCGCCGACGGCGTTTGGCAAGACAGTCACCGCCGCCGCTCTGATTGCGAGCCGTGGCGTGAACACCCTGGTCCTGGTCCATCGGATCGAATTGCTCAATCAATGGAAGGAACGGCTGCAGTCATTCCTCGGCGTTGGTCCGGACGTGGTGGGCACCATTGGCGGCGGCAAGGCCAGACCGACCGGAAGGCTCGACGTGGCGCTGATGCAGTCCCTTGCCGGGAGGGGTCAGCGCCAGGGCGAGATCGATTCCTTGGTCGAGAACTACGGACAGATCGTCGTCGACGAGTGCCACCACCTGTCCGCATTCTCGTTCGAGGCGATCCTGAAGCGTGCCAAGGCCAAGTACGTGCTTGGCTTGACGGCCACACCGATACGGCGCGACGGCCAGCAGCCCATCATCTTCATGCAGTGCGGGCCGATTCGGCATACAGCGGCGAAGCCGGAAGGTGCTCCGCAGACGTTGGAGGTGACGCCGCAGTTCCTGTCCGCGACCATCGTCGTGCCGCCCGATGCCGGCATCCAGGAGATCTTTAGGACGCTGGCGGTCGATGTCGCCCGTACGGCCAGGATTGCGGTGGAGATTGTCGACGCCTACCAGAGGGGCAGAAAGATCCTGGTCCTGACCGAGCGCACCGAGCATCTCGCGGCGGTCGAGGCTGCCTTGAGTGGGCGTGTTCAAAATCTGGTCACCCTGCAGGGCCGATCGTCGAAGAAGCAGCGTGTGGCCGGCTTGGCGACGCTGGAAGCGCTGGCACCAGACGTGCCGCGGGTCTTGCTGTCCACCGGCAAATTGGTGGGCGAGGGATTCGACCATCCGCCGCTCGATACGCTGGTGCTGGCGATGCCGATTTCTTGGAAGGGCACCCTGCAGCAATACGCCGGACGCCTGCACCGCGAGCACGCCGGCAAGTCGCATGTGCAAATCGTGGACTTCGTCGATGCTGGACATCCTGCACTGATGCGGATGTGGGCGAAGCGCCAAGTCGGTTATCGCGCGATGGGATACCGCGTTGAAGTCGCTCAGGCAGCCGATCTCTTCCATACTGGCGACTGAGTTTCGAAACTCATTGCGCGGGCCGCGCGACAGGGTCGACTGACTCAGGTGCGCCCTGGAACCGCGCCACGCAGTTTCAGGGCGGTGGGGGAATTTTGGGGGACTGGTCTGCAAAAACCTGTACAAACCGGCGCAATGTCGGTGGAATGGACGGCACCAATGGTCAATAAAATCAAACCTTTAGGTGCGATGGCAGAACTACGAACCAAGGGGTCGTGGGTTCGATTCCTGCCAGCCGCACCAGAAAAACAAGAAATGGATCAATGGCTTAGAGGCTTTCGCCTCTAGGCCATTTTTCTTTTCCGAGGGGGTTGGCGGTACCGGCACCGGCACCGGCACCGGGACTTGTTGCGGGCAGCAAATGACCGCCCCGGTTCAACGGCCGGCCCGTTCAGCCTGCGGCCGTCAACGCCGGGCGAGCAGCAACACCAGCCCGGCGATGCCCGCCGCCGCGAACAAGCCCATGAACGCTGCCGTCATCGACATGGCCGCGCTCACGCCGGCGAACGCCAGCGGCGAGAGGGCGAGGCCCGCATACCCGAACATCAGCACGGCACCCGTCAGCGCGCCGGCGTCGCGCGGGCCGGCCAGGCGTGACACCTCGGCCACCAGCACGCCGTTCCAGCCACTCGCGCTGAAGCCCAGCAGCGCAACGGCCAGGCCCAGGCCTGCGCCACTGCGCGCACCGGGCCATGCCATGACGGCCATGCCGGTGGCTGCGATCAGCAGCCCCAGCCCACCGAGCAGGCGCGCCGCGCTGCGGCTGCGCTGCGCCAGCCAGCCCCAGACCAGGCGGCCGGCCAGCCCGGCGGCCTGCACGCCGGCGACCCACAGCGAGGCCGTGGTCACACCGAGCTGCCAGTCATGCACCGCAAGGCTCATCAGGAAGGTGTTGAGGCACATCTGCACGGCCGTGTAGCACAGCGCCGCGAAGCTGAGCGCGCGCAACGGCTTCGAGCCGAACACGGCCCGCAGCGCAGCGCGCGTCGAGCCCGACACCCCGCCGCCGCTTGCGGCGCCACGCGCCAGGCGCGTGTCGCGCGACAGCCGCCAGCACCAGGCCGCCATCGCGAGCGCGAGCACGCTGACCACGGCATACGGCAACTGCGGGTTCATGACGATCAACAGCGGCAGCAGCAGCGACCCGGCCATGGCGCCGATCTGGTTGCCCGTCTGCCGCACCGAGAACACCCACGGGCGCTTGGCCGCCGGCGTGAAGCGCGACAGCACCGAGGCGCTTGCAGGCGTTTCGGGGCCGAACGCGATGCCGAACAGCAGCGCCGCCAGCCACGGCGCGATGGGCCCGCCGGCGAGCAGGCAGCCCATGCCGGCAGCGACGGCCGCCGCGCAGCCGGCGGCCACGTGCCAATCGCCGAAGCGTTCGAGCAGCCGGCCTGCACACAGCGCCCCGAGCGCGCCGACCGTGAAGAGCAAGGTGTTCAGCGCCGCGAGTTGGGGCACCGACAGGCCGAGCTGCGGCGCCAGCACCGAGAGCGCGAACATGCCGAGCGCCACCGTGGCCTGCAGTGCGGTCATCGCCGGCAGTGCGCGGGCGAGCGGGCTCAACATGGCACGCTGATCGCTACAGTGCCGTACCCCACCCGAGGAGCAGCACCATGGCAGGCGGAATCTCTTTGCATGCGGTCGACGTGGCACGCGGCGTGCCGGCACAGGGCATGCGCGTCGAGCTCTGGGCGCTCGCGCCGGCGCGGCGGCTGGTGGCCGACGGCCTGCTGGGCGCGAACGGCCAGCTCGACCACCCGAGCGTGCGTGGTGACGGTGTGGAAGCGGGCAGCTTCGAAGTGCTGTTTCATGTGGGCGCCTACCTGTGCGCGCAGGGTGGCGCCGATGCGAGCCCGTTTCTCGACGTGCTGCCGTTCCGCTTTCAGGTGCGCGATGTGGCGCAGCACATCCACCTGCCGCTCAAGTTCACGGCCTGGGGCTGCGCCCTGTTTCGCGGTACCTGAGGCCGCACCAAGACAGCGCCTTCGCGCTGTCGAGTGGCTGCCGAAGGCGCGGCTCACGGCCCGCCGAGCAGGCGAGTGATCGCATCCGGCAGGCCACGGTTGGGTTTGATCGGCGGTGCCGCGAAGCTGCCGAGCACCGCCTTGCCAGGCGCCAGCGTCACCAGCGATTCGGCATGCCGCACCGCGCTCGAGACCCCGTCGACCACCGGCACCTGCCACTGCCCGCGCAGCGCGCGCGCCAAGCCTGCGAGCGGCGCACCGGCGAGGATGATGACCTCCGCGCCGTCTTCACGCACCACCTGCTCGCACCGTTCGCGCAGTGCGGCGGCGTGGTCTTCTTGCACGGCGCCGATGCTCGCCAAAGGCCGATCAAGCGCGCGGATGCTGGCCAGCCGCCCGATCAAGCCATTGGCCTCGACGACCTCGCGGTACCAGGCCTGGATGCGCTGCGAGATCGCGATGATCGAGAAGCGGTGGCCGAGCAGGCAGGCGCTGGCGAGCGCCGATTCGGTCAGGCCGAGCACCGGCACCGGCAGCACTTCGCGCAGGGCCCCGAGGCCGGGGTCACCGAAGGCGGCAACGACCACCGCATCGAACCCCGCGTGGTGCTCCGCTGCGAGCTGCGCCACGGCATACGCGCCGATCAGCGCTTCGAAGCGCGTCTCGATGTAGGCCACGCCGAACGGCGCGGTCAGCACCGTGATCTGCGTGCCGGGCGCCGCACTGCGCTCGGCCTCGGCACGAATCAACGCCGTGACGCTGTCCGAGATGTTGGGGTTGATGACGAGCAGCTTCATCGCATCGACAGGTTCATGCGCGCCGCGGCGCCAGCGACGGCGGCCCGCATTCGAGGAAGCGGCCGCGGCCGATGGCGCCTTGCGGCTGCGTGCCGTCCCACACCACTTCGCCGCGCGACAGCGTGACGGCGGGCCAGGCCTTCACGCGCATGCCTTCGTAAGGCGTGTAGTCGACTGCGTGGTGCAGGTCGGCGTTACGGATCGTGCGCTCTTCGCCGGGTGCGAAGCGGTCCCAGATCACCAGGTCGGCATCGGCGCCGATGGCGATGGTGCCCTTGCGCGGGTACAGGCCGTAGGCACGCGCCGGCGCGGTCGAGGTGAGCTCGACAAAGCGCTGCGGTGTGATGCGGCCGTCCATCACGCCGGCCGACATCAGCAGCGGCAGCCGCGTCTCCAGCCCCGGGATGCCGTTCGGGATGTAGGCGAACGGCACCTCTTCACCACCGGGCTTCTTGCCCTCGGGTGCGTCGAATTTGAACGGCGCGTGGTCGCTCGAGAACACCGTGAACAGGCCGTCGACCAGGCCGTCCCACACCACCTGCTGGTTCGCCTTGTCGCGCGGTGGCGGGCTGCAAACGCACTTGGCGCCTTCGTAGGCGTCGTCGGTGCCGAGGTCGTCGGCGGTGAGAAACAGGTACTGCGGGCAGGTCTCGGCATAGACCGTCAAGCCGCGCGAACGCGCCCAGCGGATCTGCTCGATCGCATCGCGCCCCGACACGTGCACGATCAGGATCGGCACGTCGGCCAGCTCCGACAAGGCAATGGCCCGGTGCGTGGCCTCGCGCTCGACCAGCATCGGCCGCGAATGCGCGTGGTAGCGCGGCGCACTGCGGCCTTCGCCCTCGAGTCGCTTCGTGAGCCACGCGATGCACTCGCTGTTCTCGGCGTGGACCATCGCCATCGCGCCGTGGCGGCGCGCCACATCGAGCACGTCGAGGATCTGGCCGTCGTCGAGCTTCAGGTCGTCGTAGGTCATGTAGACCTTGAACGAGGTGTAGCCCTGCTCGATGAGCGCAGGCAGTTCGTCGTTCAGCACCGTGGGCGTCGGGTCGCTGACGATCAGGTGGAAGGCGTAGTCGATCAGCGCCTTGCCCTCGGCACGCCGGTGGTAGTCGGCCACCGCCGCCAGCAGCGACTCGCCCTTCGCCTGCGCCGCGAACGGAATCACGGTGGTCGTGCCGCCGCACGCGGCCGAGCGCGTGCCGGTGAGAAAGTCGTCGGCCATTCGCGCGGGTGGTGTCATCGGCTGGTCGAGGTGGCAATGGGCGTCGACCCCGCCTGGCAGCACCCAGCGGCCGGCAGCGTCGATCTCTTGCGCACCTGGGCCGAGTGTCTCGGCGAGCGCATTGATGCGGCCGGCGCGCACGCCGATGTCACAGCGCATCTCTTCGGAGGCCGTGATGACGACGGCGTTGCGGACGACCAAGTCGAAGTCGGGATTCATCTACCGAATCCGCTTGCTGATGCCCGTCAGCCGCTCCATCACGATCATCAGGATCAGCGTGCCGAGCACCATCAGGCTCGACACCGCCGCGATGCTCACGTCGAGCTTGCCTTCGAGGTCTTGCCACATGCGGATCGGCAGCATGTCGGTCGAGGCGTCGCGCAGGAACAGCGAGACCGGCACGTTGTCGAACGATGACATGAACGCGATGAACGCGCCCGCCGCGATGCCCGGCGCAATCAGCGGCAGCGTGACGCGGCGGAAGGTGTAGGCACGGTTGGCACCCAAGCTGGCCGAGCTTTCGAGCAGGGCAGGCGGCAATTGCGACAAGGCCGCGACCGTGGTGCGAATGACATACGGCACGCCGACGACCGAGTGCCCGATCACGAGCGTGGTCAGCGACAGGTTGATGTTCATGCGCGAGAAGTAGATCAACGACGCGAGGCCGAACGCCAGCGCCGGCAGGATCAACGGCGACATGAACAGCGAGTCGAGCACGCGCGCCATCGCTTTCTCAGACCGCGCGATCGCCATCGCCGCCGGCACGCCGAGCAGCACCGACACGGCAGTGGCCGCACTCGCGACCTTCAGGCTGTTCAGTGCCGCGAACTGCAGTTGCCACGCGTCGCCCAGCGCCTCGTACCAGCGCAGCGAATAGCCGGGCGGCGGGAACTTCAGCGAGTAGCCGTTGGTGAACGACACGACGATGACCACCAAGGTGGGCGCGAGCAGCAGCAGCACCGCGAGCGCCGCGATGCTGCCGAGCACGCCGCGCAGCGCGAGCGTCGAAGGGGCTTGGCGTTGTGCGCTCATGCGCTGGCCTTGCTCAGGCGCCCGACCTGGTTGAACAGCGCCACGCAGGCCAGCACCGCGACCAGGAACACCAGCGAGATCGCCGCCGCGAAAGGCCAGTTCTGCAGGGTTGAAGCCTGCTGGTAGATGTACATCGGCATGAACAGCATCTGCCCGCCGCCGATCAGCGACTGCGAGATGAACGCGGTGATCGTGGCCGCGAACGTGAGCAGGCAACCCGCCACGATGCCCGGCAGCGTGAGCGGCAGCGTGATGCGGAAGAAGGTGCGAAACGCGCTCGCGCCGAGTGCGGCCGACGCGTCTTCGAGGTTCGGGTCGAGCTTTTGCAATGCGGTGATCAGCGGCAGTGCCATCAGCGGCAGTTGCACGTTGGCCAGTGCCACGATCAGCCCGCTGCGGGTGTAGAGCAGCTTCATCGGTGTGTCGATCCAGCCGAGGTCGATGAGCGCCGAGTTGACGATGCCCTGCCGCCCGAGGATCACCACCCACGCGAAGGTGCGCACGACCACGCTGGTGAGCAGCGGCATCACGATGATCAGCATCAGCACCTTCTGCAGCGCACCGGGGCTGCGCACATACGACCACGACAGCGCGTAGCCCAGCACCAGGCACAGCAGCGTGACCTGCACGCCGAGCCAGAGCGTGTCGGCCAACACTGGCAGCGAGAAGCCGTCGGTTGCGATCTTCTGGTATTGCTCGATTCCGAAGTGGTTGAGCTGGGCGTCCGCGTAGAAGCTGATGACCACAAGCAGCACCAGCGGCGCCAGGAAGAACAGCAGGAAGTACGTCGCCAGCGGCGTCGCGAACGCGAGGCTGTAGCCGGAGACGGAGGCGACGTTCTTCATGGAGCGTACGTGGTCAAACTTTGATCTCTTTGTTGAAGCGGTCGATCCATTCCGCGCGGTGCTCGTTGATCTTCTTCCAGTCCTGGAACACGAACTTCTTCTTCAGATCGGCCGTGTCTTTGGCCAGCACCTTGGCGATCTCGCCTTCCATCTTGACCTTCGCGTTCGTCGGCACCACGAGGTAGGGCGCCTGCATCAGCTTGGTCTGCACCTCGGGCGACAGCGCCACGTCGATCAGCTGCGCGGCGAGCGCCTTGTTCGGCGAGTTCTTGACGATGTGGATGCTGGTCTTGAACGCGATTGCGCCTTCCTTCGGCGCAATGAATTCGACCGGCACGCCGCGCGCCTTCAGGATCTGGATCGCGTTGAAGTTGCCCGGGCTGATGTCGATTTGCCCTTGCTGGTAAAGCGCCGCCAGCGCGCCCGGGTTCGCGGCCACGGCGGCGAGGCTGGGCTTGAGTTTTCGATGGCCTTGAAGCCGGGCTCGACGTTCGCCTCCGAGCCGCCGTTCATGCGTGCCAGTTCGACCAGAAAGCCGGTGCCCAGCGTCGAGTTCAGGTTGGTCATGCCGACGCGGCCCTTGTACTCGGGCTTGAACAGGTCGCCCCAACTCGTGGGCGGCGTCTTGATCTTGTCGGGGTTGTAGGTCAGGCCCACGACCTGGAAGAACATCGACGGGCCCATCGGGTCTTGTGCCTCGGGGATCAGGTCTTTGTAGTACTTGCTGCCGGCCACCGGGAAGGGCTCGACCAGGTCTTGCCCGATGGCGGTGAGGGCGGGGCCCGGGTCATGCAGCATCACGTCGATGGGCGGGTTGGCGCGTGCGGCGGTGACCTTGGCGATCTGGTCGACCGAGAGCATCGCGTCGAGCAGCATGTCCTGGCCGGTGGCCTTCTTGAACGCCGGCACCAGTTCGGCCTTGTGCGCCTCTTCCCAGCTGCCGGTGAAGGTGGCGAACACGAGCTTGCGCGCCTGCGCGAAGCCCATGCCGGGGAAGAGCTGCATCGCGCTGAGCGTCAGCGCGCTGCCCAGCAGTTGTCGGCGGGTGTGGGTCATGGCGTGTCCTCGGGTATGGGTTGAAGGGTGACGAGAAGATGGGGCGGCGCGTCAGGGCGCAGCGAACACCGTGACGCTGGCCGCCGACACCGGCTTGACCCACACCGGCGCGCCGCTCGCACGCGGTTGGGTGCCGGGCGCGCGCGGCTCGGCGAGCTTGAGCCGCTCGCCGGCGGCGGTGCGCAGCTCGTGCACGATGGTGGCGCCCAGCGGCATGCCGAGTTCGACCGTGGCGGCGTGGCCATCGCCCTCGGCACCGAGGCGCAGGTTCTCGGGGCGCACGCAGGCCAGCACCTTCGTGCCGACCGACAGCGCGCTGCCCGGCGCGCGCGTGAGCATCGTGCTGCCGTTTGCCAGGCGCACGCGGGCGCCGTCGCCTTCGACCGCCTCCAGCGTGCCGGGGAACACGTTCGCGGTGCCGACGAACTGGTTGACGAAGTAGGTGGCCGGCGTGTCGTACACCGCCGACGGCGCCGCGAACTGCTCCAGCTTGCCCTGGCTCAGCACGGCCACGCGGTCGGCCATGCCGAGCGCTTCTTCCTGGTCGTGGGTGACGATGATGGCGGTGGTGCCGGCAGCACGCTGAATGCGCTTGATCTCGATCTGCATGTCGAGCCGCAGGCTCTTGTCGAGCGCCGAGAACGGCTCGTCGAGCAAGAGCACGCGCGGCTCGATGGCGAGTGCGCGGGCCAGTGCCACGCGCTGCTGCTGGCCGCCGGACAGCTGCTTGGTCAGGCGCCCGGCGAGGTGGCCGAGCTGCACCAGCTCGAGCATCTCGGTGGTGCGCTTCGCGGCGGCAGCCGAATCGGTGCCGCGTGCGGCCAGGCCGTAGCCGACGTTCTCGGCCACGGTCATGTGCGGGAACAGCGCGTAGTTCTGGAACACGATGCCGATGTTCCGGCGGTTCGGCGGCAGCTCGTCGATGCGCTTGCCGCCGACGATCACCTTCCCCGAGGTCTGCGCGATGAAGCCGGCAATGATGCGCAGCAGCGTCGTCTTGCCGCAGCCGCTCGGGCCGAGCAATGCCACCAGTTCGCCGGCCGCGATCTCGAGCGTGACGTGGTCGACGGCGATGGCGCCGCCGCTGTAACGGTGCTCGATGTCGTCGAGCGTGAGGGTCTGGCCAGCAGCGGATGCATCCATGGAACTCTGTTTAGCAACCAACATGCCACCACGACTGCACCCCGCGCCGAAACTGCGCTTCACCGGGCGGGCAGCGTCGTTTGACGGCAGGAACCGGTCTTGCAAGCGGTGCAGAAACCGCAACCGCGCGCACCGTTCCGAGTTGCCGACGCACCGGATTGGATACAAACGAGATTGAAATAGTGCCCAATCGTGGGCCACCGGGAGTTTGCCCATGGAATCAGACATTCACCGCACTTCGGCGCGCGCGCTGGCCGCCAGCGTTCACGCTCGCGCGCTCTCCGCCGCCGAGGTGGCGCAGGCGATGTGCGAGCGCGTTGCGCGGCTCGACCCGCTGCTCAACGCGTTCGCTGACTTCGACCCCGCCGTGCCACTGACCGCTGCACGCGAAGTCGACCGCCGGCTCGCGGCCGGTGAATCGCTGCCACTGGCGGGCGTGCCGTTCACGGTGAAAGACAACCTCTGGCTCGGCGGCCGCCCCGCGACGTTCGGCTCGCGCGTGTTCGCCGACTTCATTGCCCCGCGTGACTCGTGGTGCGTGGCGCGCCTGCGCGCATGGGGTGCCGTGCCGCTGGGCGTGACCAACTGCTCTGAGTTCGCATGCAAGGGCATTACCGCCACACCGCTGCACGGCGAGACGCGCAACCCCTGGGATCTGCAACGCACACCCGGCGGTTCGTCGGGCGGCGCGGTCGCGGCGGTGGCAGCGGGCCTGGGGCCGCTCGCGCTCGCGACTGACGCCGGCGGCTCGACCCGCCGGCCCGCCGCGCACACCGGCCTGGTCGGCATGAAGCCCACGCTCGGCCGCGTGCCCAACCCGTGGGGCTTCGATGACCCGAACCACCTGCTGTCGGTGATCGGCCAGATCGGGCGCGACGTCGAAGACGTCGCCTGGCTGCTCGACCTGCTCACCGCGTGGGAGCCGGCCGATCCGCTGTCAAGCCCGGCCTTCGCGCTGCCCGACGCGATGGCGCATCTGAAGCAGCCGCTGCCGCCACTGCGCATCGCGTACTCGCCGCAACTGGGCTGCGGGCTTGCAGTCGACGCCGATGTGCGTGCCGCGCTCGACGCCGCCATCGAGCGCCTGCGCAGCGCCGGCTGGGCCATCGAGCTGGCCGACCCGGTGTGGCCCGAGCACGCCCGCGAGTACCCGCTGATCGCGTTGCAGCAGGCCGGCCTCGCGCAACTGTTCGGCGACGTGTGGCGGCGCACGCCCGAGCTGCTCGACCCCGACATCGGCGCGCAAATCGAACTCGGCCTGGCGCTCGGCGGCCCGCGCATCGCCGAGGTGCTGCGGCTGCGCGAGCACTTCCATGCAAGCTTCACGGCACTGTTCAATCGGTTCGATGCGCTGCTGTGCCCGGTCTCGCCGGTCGAGGCGTGGCCGCTCGGCCAACTGGGGCCGAACGTCATCGGTGGGCTGCCGGCCGGTCCCCGCGGTCACGCCGCGTTCACGCCGCTCTTCAACTACGGCGGTGTGCCTGCGGTCTCGCTCCCCTGCGGCAGCGGCCGCCATGGTCTGCCGGTCGGCCTGCAGATCGCCGGCCCGCGCTTTGCCGACGCGCGCGTGCTGCAACTGGCCTGGCATGCCGAGCAGGTGCTCGGGGTGTCACCGGCTTCAACGCTGATGAGCGCCTGAGGCCCGCGCTCTCACCCGAACAGCAGTTCCTTCAGGTCGGCTTCGGGCTGCGCGTCGGTGCGATCCAGCTCGAGCGCTCGCTCGATGTGGTTCAGGTGCTCGACCATCAACGCGGCACCGGCCTTCGCATTGCCGGCAGCGACCGCGTCGATCAGCCGCGCGTGTTCGTCGTTCGGGCAGGCCGCGGCGGTCGGCGCTTCGAAGCTCAGGATCGCCAGGCAGGTCAGTGGCGTCAGCTCGCGCATCATCCGCAGGTAAATGCTGCTGCCCGACAGCTCTGCAAGCAACACATGGAACTCGCCGGACAAGCGCACCGCCGCGCGCCGGTCACCGCTTGCATTCGCCTGCTGTTCGCGCTTGACGACCGCGCGGAGTTGCTTGATGGCATCGGGCGCTTCGCCGGCGGCAATGCGCTCGATCAGCCGCGCCACCACGCCGGGTTCGAGCGTGCGCCGCACGTCGAGCACGTCGTGCGCTTCGGCGGCGGTCGGTGTGGCCACGAAGGCACCACGGTTCGGCACGAGCGTGACGACCTGCTCGACCGCGAGGCGTTGCAGCACGCCGCGCACTTGGGTGCGGCTGACCAAGAACAGCTCGGCCAGGCGCTCTTCGGTCAGCTTGGTGCCGGGCTGCAAACGGTGCTCGACGATCGCGTTGTAGATGCGGCCGTGGATGTCGGCCTTGGAGGCGGGCTCGGCTGCGGCACCGCGCTTGCGCGGCTTGGGTATGTTGGGCATGGTGCAGTGAATATGGCTCAAGCGTCTCAAGCAATTGTGCGGCCAGGAGCAAGCCCGCAGCCGCCGTGCTGGGTACGATCCGCCCCTTGATCGGATGCAAGATTCGTTGGCACGGGTTTCGCATCGGGCCGGCACGCACCGCTTCGAAAGCACACCATGTCGAACCGCACCCTGCTGGGCATGCTCACGCCGTCATCCAACACGACGCTGGAGCCCGTCACCACGCGCCTGATCGCCGAGCTGCCCGAGGCCAGCGCGCATTTCGCAAGATTCAAGGTGACCGAGATCGCGTTGTCAGGCAACGCGTTGGCGCAGTTCGACCTGACCGGCATCCTGGCCGCCGCAGAGCTGCTGTCGCACGCCCGCTGCCAGGTGATCGGCTGGAGCGGCACGGCCGCCGGCTGGCTGGGTTTCGACGCCGACCAGCACCTGTGCGCCGCCATCGAGCGCCAGACCGGCGCCCGCGCCTGTACGTCGGTGCTTGCGCTCAACGAGGTCTTCGCGCTCACCGGTGTGCGCCGCTTCGGCCTGATCAGCCCTTATCGAGACGACGTGCAGGCGGCGATCATCGCCAACTATGCGCGCGCGGGCTGCGAGTGCGTTGCAGAGCGGCACCTCGGCCTGCAAGACAACTTCTCGTTCTCGGAAGTGTCAGCCGAGCAGCTGCGTTCGATGCTGCGTGAGGCCATGCGCGGGCCGGCATCGAACCGCCCTGAGGCCTTGACGATCTTCTGCACCAACCTGGCCGGCGCGCCGCTTGTCGAGGACATGGAGCAGGAGCTCGGAGTGCCGATCTACGACAGCATCGCGGCCGTGGTCTGGAAGGCCTTGCGCCTGGTCGGCGCCGACACTCGGCGCATCACCCGCTCAGGGCGGCTGTTCCGCGATCTGCCGTAGACGGCAGATTCGGCGCTTGGCCGGGGTCACGGCAGGGCTGCGAGCCGCTCAGTGCACGAACAGTGCGATGAGGATGATGATGGGAATCGGAATGCCCAGAAAAAACAGCAGCAGTGAACGCATCGATGGTCTCCTGTGAGTTTCGGGTGGGGTGTGGCGCCGAAGCGGTGCGGTGTCAAAGGTCGCGGCGGCGGCCACCGAACGTGGCACACAGGCTCGCCACGAAGGCACCCGCGAGCAGTGAAACGAACAGCCACAGCGCGGCATAGGAAGACGCCTTGCGGGCCTTGTCGGCTGCATCACGTGCGTCCACTTCGGCCTCTTTCAGCTTGGCCTGCACCTTCGTGAACACCTCGGTCACGCGCTTCTCGGCGTCTGCCGGGGGCAGGCCGGTGCGCTGTGAGACGAGTTGGCCGACATAGCGCGCGTCGTCGCTCGGCATGGAGCCGGTGCGCAGGTCGTTGGCAAAGATGCGCACGACCTCGGCATTCGTCGGCGGGCCCGATCCCTCGGCGGCCGCAGGCGTCGCGGCCGCAGCGGCCATGTCTTTGCGGAACAAGGTGTCGATGAAGTAGCCCATGCCCATCGCGTCGTTGTTGGGCGAGGTGTCACTCTTCACGGCGTTGGTGCCAGCCACAGCCACACCGGCCGCTGCGCCGCCGGCCGACGCGCCCAGTTGCGCGCCGCCGCTGACGATGGCGCCGATCACCGAGGGCAACACCGAGGCAGTGACGAGCGTGGCAACTGCCCAGGCCAGAAAGCCGTGGGCCGTGTCGCGAAAGTAGACCTCGTCGGTGTGCACCGAGACCCACTTCGAGCGCAGCCGGCCCGCCAGGTAGCCACCCATGCCGGATGCAGCCACCTGCGTGAACGTGAGCCAGGCGATGGTCGATACGCCGAGCGTCATCGCGCTGGCTCCCTGATTCGCCCAGGGTGAGACAGACGACAGGCCCAGGCCGGTGCCCAGCACCAGAAGAATCAAGGACAGCGCGGCCGCTGCCGCCGCACCCGCGAAGATCGCGCCCCACGAGACGCCTGAGGTGTTACTGCCGGTGGTGACAACGGTCGCGCCGTGGCCTCGCGCATCGATGCTGCGGAGGTCGGCTGCAAGGGGAATGGCTGCGCTCATGGGGGGGCTCCGTCTCGCGTCGGTCAGTTGATGCCGTAGTAGCCGTTGACCTGCTTGCCGTACTCGGGGGTGTAGGCGGGCACATCAGCCTCGTTGTACTTCGGCGCTGCCTCCAGCGTGGCCTTGTCGAGCGGCACGACGTAGCCTTCCTTGTCGGTGTCGTACTTCAGCATGTTCCATGGCAGCGGGTAGCGGTCGGTGCCCATGCCGAGGAAGCCGCCGAACTCGAGCACGGCATAGCGCACCTGGCCGGAGCGCTTGTCGATCATCAGGTTGTCGACCGAACCGAGCTTGTCGCCCGATGCGTTGTAGACATTCGTGCCTTCGACCCGGTCCGAAGAAATGACGTCGTGGGTGCTGGTGAGGGAAGTGTTCATGGTGCGGTCTCCGATAGTGGCGGTGTGAAGGGTTTGCGGCATCACCGCGTGCCCCGCGCGAGGCCGGCGCGTCTGCGGCCGGTGTGTGAGTTGTCCGCTTTTGCACGGCCTGCGGCGATCAGCGCCCCTCCTTGTTCGGTGTAGGAACTCGCCTGCAAGCGATGCAATGGCCCCGCGTGCGACGCGTGGCTGGCTATGATCCAGTTCGCTTCAAACGGCACCCATGAACAAGGCTTTCACCAAGGAACCCGACGCCGATGCCGATGACGACGATGCGTCGTCCGGCGTGTTGCCGGCGTTGCCCGCAGGCACGAAGAACTACCTGACGCCGGCAGGCTACGCGCGGCTGCGTAACGAGCTGATGCTGCTACTCGATACCGAGCGCCCGAAGATCGTCGAGGTGGTGTCGTGGGCGGCGAAGAACGGCGACCGGTCCGAGAACGGTGACTACCTGTACGGCAAGAAGCGGCTGCGCGAGATCGACCGCCGCATCCGCTTCCTCACGAAGCGGCTCGACATCGCCGAGGTGGCCGACCCGTCGGTGCACTTCGCATCCGACCAGGTGTTCTTCGGCGCGACGGTCACGTACGTGAACCAGCGCGATGAGCAGCGCACCATCACCATCAAGGGCATCGACGAGACCGACAACTTGCAAGGCGAGGTGAGCTGGGTATCACCGGTGGCGCGCGCACTGTTGAAGGCCCGTGTGGGCGACGAAGTCCAGTTGATGACGCCGGGTGGCCTGGAGCACCTTGAGGTGCTGAGCGTGAGCTACCCGTCTTCTGCGGCTTAAGGCTTGATGCGCGCCACCCGCAGCACGCTCGGCGCGCGCTTGAGCGTGCGCATGACCTCGGCCAGGTGCAGCCGGTCACGCACGCTCATGCGAAGTTGCAGTTCGGTCGCATCGGCCGCGGGCTCGTTGCCCATGTCGATGTGCGTGATGTCGGCCTCGGCCTCGCTCACGGCCTGAGCCACCTGCGCGAGCACGCCCTTGCCGTTGCTCACCAGCAGCAGCACGCCGGCCTCGAACGCGCGCGTGGGCTGCTCGGCCCAGTCAACGCCCATCCAGTGTTCACTGTCACGCTCGAACAAGCGCTTGCCGACACTGCACTCGGCGGTGTGCACCACCAGCCCTTCGCCGCGCCCCAGGTAGCCGACGATGGCGTCGCCCGGGATCGGCCGGCAGCAGCCGGCCAGTTGCACCGACGCGCCCTCGTTGCCGTCGATCAGCACCAGGCCCTGCGACGGCGCGGTGTCGTCGGCCGCGTAGCGGCCCATCGTCAGCGTCAGCGCATCCGGGCGGGCGCCGCGTTCGGTCATGGCCTTGGCCAGGCGCTTGGCCACGATGGTCGCGATCTTGCGGCCGAGGCCAATGTCGGTGAACAGGTCGGCGCGCGTCTTGTTGCCGCTCCAGCGCGTCAGCAGCTGCCACAGTGCGGCGTCCGTGCCCTCGGTGCCGGGCAGCTGCAGGCCTTCGGCGCGCAAGGCCTGCGCGAGCATCTTCTCGCCCAGGTCTTGCGACTCTTCCTGCTCCATGCTCTTCAGGTAATGGCGGATCTTCGAGCGCGCGCGCCCTGTGCGCACGAAGTTCAGCCACGCCGGGTTCGGCCGCGCGCCGGGCGCGCTGACGATCTCGACCACATCGCCGCTGCGCAGTTCGGTGCGCAGCGCCACCGGCTCGCCGTTCACTTTGGCGGCCACGCAATGCGCACCCACGTCGGTGTGAATCGCATACGCAAAGTCGACCGGCGTGGCGCCGCGCGGCAGCGCGAGGATCTTCGACTTGGGCGTGAATACATACACCGCGTCGGGGAACAGGTCGATCTTGACGTGCTCCAGGAACTCGTTCGCGTCGTGGGTTTCGTCTTGAATGTCGATCAGTGACTGCAGCCACATCGCACCCAGGCGCTGCGCCTCCTGCCCCTGCGCGCCGCCGGTCTTGTAGAGCCAGTGCGCGGCAATGCCTTTCTCGGCGACCGCGTGCATCTGCTCGGTGCGGATCTGAAACTCCACCGCCGTGCCCAGCGGGCTCACGAGCGTGGTGTGCAGCGACTGGTAGCCGTTCGCCTTCGGGATCGCGATGTAGTCCTTGAAGCGGCCGGGCAGTGGTTTGAAAAGCTGATGGAGCACACCCATCGCCATGTAGCACTCGGTCAGCGTGCCGACGACGATTCGAAAGCCGAAGATGTCATTCACCTGAGCAAATGTCAGGTGCTTCTCGCGCATCTTCTTGTAGATCGAGAACAGCGTCTTCTCGCGGCCGAACACTTGCGCCGTCATCTTGTGCTGCACGAAGGTTTTTTCCACGTCACGCTGAATGCGCTCGACGATGTCGCGGCGGTAGCCGCGCGCCTTCTGTACCGCCTTCGACAGCGCCGCCTGGCGCCACGGACGCTGGTGCTGGAACGACAGCTCCTGCAACTCGCGGTAGGTCTGGTTCAGGCCCAGCCGGTGCGCGATGGGGGCGTAGATCTCAAGCGTCTCGCGCGAGATGCGGTTGCGCTTAGGCAGCGCCACCGCGTCCATCGTGCGCATGTTGTGCAGCCGGTCGGCGAGCTTGATGAGGATCACGCGCACGTCGCGCGCCATCGCCAGCAGCATCTTGCGGAACGACTCGGCCTGCGACTCTTCGCGGGTCGAGAACTGCAGCTTGTCGAGCTTGGTCAATCCGTCGACCAGGTCGGCGGTCGGCGCACCGAAGCGCTCGATCAGCTCCGGCTTCGTCACGCCGCAGTCTTCCATCGCGTCGTGCATCAGCGCGGCCATGATGGCTTGCGCGTCGAGCTTCCATTCGGCGCACAGGCCGGCCACCGCAATGGGGTGGGTGATGTAGGGCTCGCCGCTGGCGCGGAACTGGCCCAGGTGCGCTTCATCGGCGAAGCGGTAGGCGTCGCGCACCCGGCGAATGTCGGCCGGGTCGAGGTAGTCGAGCTTGTGGGTGAGGGCCGCGAAGGAGGCGGCGGCAGCGTCAGACGGGGGCGGCGTACTCGCGCGCTTGGGTGCACCTGACGTTGGTTTCAACGCCGGCTTGGCATCTTTCAGATCGTCTGGCGTTCGGGCACCCATCCCCGAATTTAACTTGCTTTGCGCGCCGACTCGCGGCGCGGGATGATCAACGGCTCAACACAAGGTCAGACCGGCACCTTGCGCAGCATCTCGATGCCGACTTCACCGGCCGCGATTTCGCGCAGGGCGGTCACGCCGGGCTTGTTCTTCGTCTCGATCTTGGGTGCGTGGCCCTGGCTCAGCATGCGCGCGCGGTAGGTGGCGGCAAGCACCAGTTGGAAGCGGTTGGGGATCTTGACGAGGCAGTCTTCAACGGTGATGCGGGCCATGTGATGGTGTCCTGGTCGGGGTGCGTTCGGAGGTTTCAGCCGGCAGGGGCGCCTCAGCTGAGTTCGAGTGCCGCAAAGACCGCAGGTCTGCTTCTTTGCAGCGCAGCGTATTTGAGTCGCTGCGAGTGAACGATGGCTTTCAGATCGAAAAGCGCCGTCTCGAACAAGGCATTGATTATAACGAAGTCGAAGTGCCGGGCCTGTGACACCTCGATGCGCGCATTGGCCATGCGCTGGTCGATGACCTCGGGTCGGTCTTCGCCGCGCCGGTTCAGGCGCTGCTGCAGCTCGTCCCAGCTCGGCGGCAAGATAAACACGAGCACCGCGTTCGGGAACAGCTTGCGGATCTGCAGTGCGCCTTGCCAGTCGATCTCGAGCACCACGTCCTGCCCGCCGGTGATGCGCTCTTCGATCGCGCTGCGCGAGGTGCCGTAGAGGTTGCCGTGCACCTCGGCCCATTCCAGAAAGTCACCGTGCTCGACCATCGCGCGGAAGGTGGCTTCGTCGGTGAAGTGGTATTCGCGCCCCTGCTGCTCCTGGCCTCTTGGGGCGCGCGTGGTGTGCGAGACGGCGACCACCAGGTGCGAGTCGACCTGCAGCAACGCGCTGACGAGGCTCGATTTGCCGGCCCCGCTGGGGGCGGCCACGACGAAGAGGTTGCCGGGGTATTCCATGATGTTCGCGGGCGGGCTGGCGAGCTTGCAAGTATCGCCGCTGCGGTTAGCCTCGTATGGGTTCGCGCGCCCACCGAATGCGCAGCGAGGAGACCTTGTTCATGGATCACGACAACCGGATCGTCCGCATCGGCGGGGCCAGCGGGTTCTGGGGCGACAGCATGCTGGGCGCGCCGCAGCTGGTCGACTCGGGCCTGATCGACTACTTGGTCTTCGACTACCTGGCCGAGACCACCATGGCCATCCTCGCCGCCATGCGCGCGAAGAAGCCCGAACTGGGCTATGCCACCGACTTCGTCGATGTGGCGATGAAGGCCGTGCTGCCCGAGGTCATGCGCCGAGGCATCAAGGTGGTTGCGAACGCGGGCGGCATCAACCCGCGCGGCTGCGCCGAGGCCTTACGTGCGCTCGCCGCAGCGCAAGGCCTCGCGCCGCGCATCGCGGTGGTCGAGGGCGACGACGTGAGCGCGCTGATGCCCGGGCTGCGCGCAACCGGCGCGTGCGACATGTTCAGTGGCGAGCCGCTGCCCGCCGAGGTGCTGAGCGCCAACGCCTACCTCGGCGCGCTGCCGGTCGCGCAGGCACTGGCGGCGGGGGCCGACATCGTCATCACCGGCCGGGGCGTGGACAGCGCCGCCACGCTCGGGCCGCTGATCCACGCGTTCGGCTGGGCCATGAGCGACTTCGACCGGCTCGCCGCCGGCAGCCTGGCCGGCCACATCATCGAGTGCGGCTGCCAGGCGACCGGCGGCCTGTTCACCGACTGGCAAGACGTGCCCGACTGGCCGAACATCGGCTACCCCATCGTCGAGTGCAGCGCCGATGGCAGCTTCGTCGTGACCAAGCCGCCCGGCACCGGCGGTGCGGTGCTGCGCGCGGCGGTGGCCGAGCAGTTGCTGTACGAGATCGGCGACCCCGGCGCGTATGTGCTGCCCGACGTGACCTGCGACTTCCGCAGTGTGCGCATCGAGCAACT
>JANNBF010000136.1:0-82315 GCA_031385155.1 Rhizobacter sp. | reverse complement strand
AACACCGCCTTCACCCTGTTCGACAAGCTGTGCTTCGGCGCGCACCCGCTGGCGCAGCCGGTCATCGGCACGCGGCGCAACATCGAGCGCTTCACGCGCGACGACCTGCTGGGCTACGTGCAGCAGCAGTACACCGGCGCGAACGTGGTGGTCGGCATTGCCGGTGACGTGAACGCGGCTGCGATGCGCGATGCGGTCGACGCTGCTTTCGGCACCCTCCCGCAAGGCAGCGCCAACACGATCACCGTGCCCGCCTACACCGGCGGTGCGAAGGCGCGGCGGCAAGGTGGCAGCAGCCAGAGCCATGTGGTGATGGGCTGGCCGGTGCCGGCGCTGCAGGCCGACGAACCCGCCGCGCTGATGGCGGCGGCACTGTTCGGCGAAGGCATGAGCTCGCCGCTGATGCATGAGATCCGCGAGAAGCGGGGCCTGGCGTACTACACCTCGTGCACGGCCGACGTGGCCGATGGCTGGGGCCTGTTCGTGGTCGAAGCCTCGCTGCAGCCGGCGGACCTGGGCGAGTTCTTCGGCGAGGTTCACACGCTGCTCCAGCACCAGTCGGCAAGCACCGCACGCATCGACATGGAACGTGCGCGCAACCAGTTGCTGGTGCGCCAGTGGCAGGCCAGCGAGCGGCCCGCGCGCCAGCTCGAAGACGCCGCGCAAGACCTGTTCGTGTTCGACCGCGTGCGCCCGCGCGCCGAGTTGGCGGCACGCATTGCCAGCGTGACGGCCGCGCAGGTGCGGCGCGTGTTCGAGCGCATGCTCGCAGCCGGTGCGGCGGTGGCAGTGGCGGGCAAGGTGGGCGGTGGCGCGATGGAGCGGCTGCTCGATGCTGGGGTGGTGCACCGCGCTTGATGTCCGCTTGATGTGCGCTTGATGTCCGCTTGATGTGCGCTCGATGTGCGCTCGATGTGCGCCGGCGGCTACTCGAAGGGCAGGTCCAACATCACCGACCGCGGCGTGACCCAGAGGCGCGCGCCGGCGTTGCGGCCGGCTGCGGCGCCGCTGCGGCGATAGGCGTAGTCGCCGACCGCATAGCCGAGCACGGCGCCGGCCACGGTGTCCGACAGCCAGTGCCGGCGCCCGCCCACGCGCGCGGCGTTGGTGAGTGCGGCCGCGCCGTAGAGCCAGGGCGCGTCGAAGTGTTCGGCGTAGGGCGTGACCACCGCCCAGGCCAGCGTGGCGTGCAGCGACGGAAACGCGCTTTGTTGGCGCCTGGTCTGGCCGAAGCTGCCGGCGCCCAAGCCGTCGGTCGGGCGTGCGCGGTCGACGGCGACCTTGATGACCTCGGCCAGCGCCACCGCGCCAAGCCCCGCGCTGACCGCCGCGAAGCCCACGTCGCCCTGCGCGCTGCCACGCTGCGTGGCCCACGACAAGCCCGCGAGGCCCAGGCCTGCGAGCGGCAGCCAGTCGCCGGCACGGCGCAGCGCTTTGGCGGAGGGGCCGTTGCCGTGCCGAGCCGCATAGTCGTCGGCACGCCGGTCGAGCAGGGCCGAGCCGGCGATCAGGCCGAGGCCCAGCAACGCCGGCTTGAGCGCCGAGCCGCCACTCCCTGAAAGCGACGTGCCCAGCCATTCGCTGCTGCGGTTGATCTCGGCGTCGAGGTTCATGCTGAACGTGGCGCCGATGCTGGCCTGCGTGCGCGCGCCATCGTTGGTTGCCACTCGTTGCCAACTCACCTGTGGCGTCAGCGTCGCGCGGCCGAGTGCGAAGCCGTGCTGTGCCGACACACCGACGAGCCGGCCTGAACTGGCAGGGTCGTCCGGCGTCGGGCTGAACGAGCCGGTGCGCCAGCCGACGCGCCCGACGTGCAGCTTCAGCGCACTGTCGTTCGCGGCATCGAGCCAGCCGAGCGTCAGCACGCGCGAATCGGGGCCGAGGCTCGCACCCAGCCAGCGCCCGGCGCTTGCGTAGCCCTGCTGGTAGGCGTAGTTGAAGTAGGCGCACTGCAGAAGGGCGGACCTGAAGAACGCGGCGTGGCAACCGGTCTCGGCGTATTCGGCAACGAAGCGCTGGCTCGCGTCGCCGGGCCAGAACTCCAGGCCCATGACGCCGAGGTACTTGGTCGGGATGTAGTTCGTCTTGTCCTCGCCGATCAACTGCGCGTAGCCGGCGCAAGCCCAGCTCGATGGGCAGCGCACGCGCAGGTCGAAACCGGCCAGGCTGTTGCCGGGGTCGATGCGCTGCTCGGTCGGGTTATCGGCGTTCGAATGCAGGCTCGTCAGTGCATAGAAGAACGACCGCAGCGAGTTGTCGCGCCCACCGCCGCCCCACTGCACCATGCGCGTCAAGCCGATCTCGACCTGCGGGAACGGCCGCAGCGTGACCCGGTTGCCGATCAGCAACGGGTGCGGCGGCGAGTTCACGCCTTCGGTCTGCGCAACGAACAACTCCGCGTTCCACGGGCCCAACCACGAGAGCCACTTAGAGCCGGACTGCGCTGCCGACGCCCGCTGCAGCCCCACGCCCATCAGCGCCGGGGCGTTGTTGCTCAGCGCCAGCGCGCTTTGCCAACCCGGGCCCCACCACGCGCGGTGCGCCCACGCCTGCAATTGCACGCCGTAGGCCTCGGTCGCGACGGCGCTGTCGTCGAGCCGCAAACGCGTGCCGGATGTATCGGCACTGGAGCGCACATCGACCCGCGCGCCGAACTGCAGCGCCAGGTTCGGGGCGGTGTACATCGGGCTGCGCAGCGCGATCGCCGAGCCGGGCGTGGCGTCGTCGCCGAAGCCAGCCAGCACCTCGGCGCGAGAGCGGAGCGTGAGCGTGCCGAGGCTGCCTTCCTGCGCATTCAACTCACGCTTCACCCGCGAGCGCGCGGCGTCGAGCGCGGGAGGCAGCTCGCCCGGCAGCGCATCGATGGCACGCGCCACGGCCGAGCGCGGCAGCGGCCAGTGCGTGGTGATCAGGGCGAGGCCAGCGTCGTCGACCAGCAGCTCGATGGCGTGGCGGCCGGCGGCACTGGGCGTCCACGGCACTGACGGTTCGGCCTGTGCTGCGACGGCGGGCAGTGCGCAGGCCAACAGCCAGGCGGCCGACAACCAGCGGGGCGGCGCCTTGTGGCGTTGCGGGGGCCATCGGCCCGGGGCTGAAGCGTGGGTCTCGGTCTGCATCCGTGAGGCCGCGAAAAGTGCATGAACGACGGTGAATCTAGCGGGCGCCATGCAGTCGGGTGTGACGAATTGCACGAACTGTGCCGCCCATATGGCCATCGGTCGTCACACCACGACCGCGCTGGGTCATTCGCGCCAAGCGGCCGAGAATCCACCGCATGCGCCTTCACCCGAGCCCTCGTTCGCCCCGCCTTCGAATCGCCTGGTCGGCCACCGCCCGCGCGCTGGCCGCGAGCATGGCCCTGGGGCTCGCGCTCACCGCCTGCACGCCGGCCGGCGCAGCCGAACTGCCCGAGCCACGCAGCGTGCCCGGCGGCGTGGCCGTGCTGGCGCTGGGCCCATCCGCCGACCCGCCTGTGGCCACCTACAACGGCACGCGGGTGCTCGTGGTGGGTGATGCGACGGGCTGGTCGGCGGTGGTCGGCATCGGCCTGGGCACCGCACCAGGCACCGGCCAATTGCTGCTGCAGCGCGGTGGCGCACAAGAAGCACGGCCGTTCGTGATCGCCCCGGCGCGCTACGCCGAACAGCGCTTGACGGTGGCGCCGGGCAAGGTCGATTTGTCGAAAGCCGACCTCGCGCGCTACGATCGTGAGCGCCTGCACCTGGCCGACGTGGCCGCCACCTTCAGCGACACCACGCCCACCACGCTGCGCATGCGCCAGCCGACGCCGGGGCCGCGCTCCAGCTCGTTCGGCCTGCGCCGCGTGTTCAACGGCCAGGCTCGCAACCCGCACAGCGGCATGGACATCGCAGCAGCCACCGGCACGCCGGTGGTGGCACCGGCCGGCGGCCGCGTGATCGACACCGGCGACTACTTCTTCAACGGCAACACCGTGTGGCTCGACCATGGCGGCGGCCTGCTGACGATGGTCTGCCACCTGAGCGCCATCGCGGTCAAGCCCGGCGATGTGGTGGCCGCTGGCGAGCGGGTGGGCAGCGTAGGCGCCACCGGCCGCGTGACCGGCGCGCACCTGCACTGGTCGGTGAGCCTGAACCGGGCGATGGTCGACCCGGCGCTTTTCTTGCCGGCTGCGCCGGCCGCATCGACCGCCCCGCCGGCCACAACGCCCGCACCGAAGTAACCACGCCACCCCGAGGGCCGGCGCAACCACCGCCAAGTAGATTCCACTTGGATGGCGCTAAGATGGCGCCATGCCAGCCCGCCGCGCCCTCGCCCCCACCGCCACGCCGACCGCCAAGGCGCTCGACGAGAAGATCACCATCAACGTCGGCGTGGTCGACCTCGGGCAGATCGACCTGCTCGTCGCCGAAGGCTTCTACGCCAACCGCACCGACCTGATCCGCACCGCCCTTCGCACCCACCTGGCCGGCCACGCCGAGGTGGTGCGCGAGGTGGTGGCGCGCAAGCTGCTGGTGCTGGGCATCCACCACTTCGATGCGCAGGCGCTGCGTGCGGCGAAGGCCTCGGGCGAGCGCTTGCAGATCCGCGTGCTCGGCCTGGCCACCATCGCTGCCGATGTGACACCCGCGCTGGCTTTGGCCAGCATCGAATCGCTCACCGTGCTCGGCGCGTTGCACGCGAGCCCCGCCGTCAAGGCGGCGCTCGCCGACCGCATCCGTTGACGCGGCCTTCCTGCCCCGAATACTCCGACCCGGACCCGACCCCCATGAACGCACTCCTCGAACGCCTGCTCGGCAAGGCCACCCAACTGACCCGCTCCGGCCGCCTGGCCGAGGCCACGGCCGCCATCCAGGCCGCCTTGCGCGGCGGCGCGCACTTGCCGGCGAGCCCACCCCGCGCGCCGACGCCAGCGGCCGATTCAGCGACCAAATTCGCGCCCACCGATGTGCAGGTCATCGATGTCGAAGCCCGCGAGGTTCCCGACGCGGCGAACGACGCGCCGGCCCCAGCCAGACCGGCACAGACAACGCCTGACGCATCCCGCGCTGCGCCCGTCGGCGAAGGTGAATTCATCGCGGCCAGCTACCAAGACGCGCACGGCCAGCGCGACTACAAGCTCTACCTGCCGCCGTCGGCAGGCGGCGCGCTGCGCCCGCTGCTCGTGATGCTGCACGGCTGCACCCAGAACCCAGACGACTTCGCGGCGGGCACCCGCGCCAACGAACTGGCCCGCGAGCAGGGCTTCGTCGTGCTGTACCCGGCCCAGCCCGGCAGCGCCAACACCTCGGGCTGCTGGAACTGGTTCAAGCACAACCACCAGCGGCGCGGCGCGGGCGAGCCGGCGCTGATCGCGGGCATGGTGCAGGCGGTGGTGGCGCAACACCGCATCGACCCCGCCCGCGTGTTCGTGGCGGGGCTGTCGGCCGGCGGCGCGATGGCGGCCATCCTCGGTGACGCCTACCCCGACGTGTTTGCAGCGGTCGGCGTGCACTCCGGCCTGCCGACCGGCGCGGCGACCGACGTGATGGGCGCCTTCAGCGCCATGCGCAGCGGTAGCGGCGGCGGTAGCTCCGACGGCGGCGGCGGCATGCTGCTGCGCGGCATGCGTGCCGGTGCGCGGCCTGCGGCCACACCGGGCCCGCGCCGTGCGCCGCCGACCATCGTGTTCCATGGCGATGCCGATGCGACGGTGAATGTCGTCAACGGCGAACAGGTGGTGCAGGCCTGCGTTGCAGGAGCACAGGTCAACGCCGGCGTGCCGGCGCCCGTTGAAGAGCGCATGTCGAACAATGGCCGCACCACCACCCGCCGCACCTGGCATGACGCGAATGGCCGCGTGCTGGCCGAGCACTGGCTGCTGGCCGGTGCCGGCCATGCGTGGTCGGGCGGCAGCACGACCGGCACCTACGCCGACGCGCGCGGCCCCGACGCCACGCGTGAGATGCTGCGCTTCTTCCATGCGCTCGACGCCGCACCCATCGCCTGATGCGCCCGAAGCTATCGTGGAAAATCCCGTTTCCGGAGGGCGCTACCCGTGATGGGTTTGAACTTTCAACCCCGCAGGGCACTCTGCCCCGACTCTGCCGAACCAAGGACAAGCACGTGAACCGTCGAGACTTCTCAACCCGCCTGATCGGCGTGGGCATTGCATCAACCTCGGCCTGCGCGGTGTTGCCCGCATTCGCACAGACCGGTGCGCCGCAAGAAGGCGCGCAGTTCACCCGCGTCGAGCCGCCGGTGCCGCCGGTGGCCAACGGCAAGATCGAGGTGCTCGAGTTCTTCTCGTATGCCTGCCCGCACTGCAACGCATTCGAGCCGTCGGTCGACGCCTGGGCCAAGAAGCTGCCCGCCGACGTGTCGTTCAAGCGCGTGCCGGTGCACTTCCTGATGAACGCCGAGAACTTCGCGCGGACCTACTACGCGCTCGAAACCATCGGCCAGGTCGACGCGCTGAACCGCAAGATCTTCGCCGCCGTCCACGTCGACCGCTTGCGCCTGGAGAAGCCCGAAGACATCGCCGCGCTTGTTGCCAAGAACGGCGGCGACAGTGCCAAGTTCATGAGCGCGTTCAACTCGTTCTCGGTGGCCATGAGCGTGACGCGCGCAAAGAAGCTGGCCGAGGCCTACCGGCTCGACGGCGTGCCGACCATGGCGGTGCAAGGCCGCTATGTCACGTCGCCGGGGCTGGCGGGCAATGCCGAACGCGCGCTGGCGGTGGTCGACTTTCTGGTGGCCCGCGCGCGCAAGGGCTAGACGCCGCGTGCCTCGACTCAGCGCCGGCTCTTCGCCTTGCGCGAATCGAGCTCGGCGAGTTGGGTCTTGAGCAGCGACAGCAGCACCCGCGCCGTCTGCTCGCTGAAGTTCAGCACGGTGGTCGGCGCGCCGTCATCGGCCGCTGCCGCAGGCACCACCAGCGCATCGACCTGCGCGCGGATCAGCCCGGTGCCGAAGGTCATGGCCTTCACGCGCTGCACTTCGATGGTGTAGGTCTTCACAGGGCTTCCTCCAGCTGATCGTTGATGGCGCGCCTGGCTGGCGCATTGCACGCGGCGGCGGGTGCGGCTTCTTGGGCGGCTTCTTGGGCGGCTTCGAATGCGGATTCGGGGGCACCGGCATCGGTTGCCCAGGTCGCCTGCAACACGCTGAGCACCACGTCCGGGTCATTCAGGGTGCGCACCGCGGCGTACACGGCTTCGGCCTGCGGGTGGCTGCGGCGCAGGTAGTTCAACCACTGCTTCAGGCGCCCGGCGCGCGCACGCGGCTCGATGTGGCGCGACACGAGGCGCCAGAACTCGGCCACCAAGGGCTGTAACGCGTTCCAGGCCAGACCGACCTCGGGCGTATCGGCGCCACCCGGCAATGCCCCGGCGCGAATCGCCAGCGCGAGCCCGGGGTCGCACACCATGCCGCGCCCCAGCATCAGCGCGCTGCAACCCGAGATGTCGAGGCAACGCTGCGCGTCAGCCACCGACCAGATCTCGCCGTTCGCCACGACCGGGATCGCGAGCGCCGCGCGGATCGGCGCGATGCGCTCCCAGTACGCCGGCGGCGTGTAGCCATCGGCCCGCGTGCGCGCATGGACCACCAGTTCATCGGCGCCGCCTGCGGCAATCGCCTGCGCGCATTCGAGCGCGCGGCTCGCATCGTTGAAGCCGAGCCGCATCTTGGCCGACACCGGCATGGCGGCAGGCACCGCGCGCCGCACCGCGCCGACGATGCGCTCCAGCAGCGCCGGGTCGACGAGCAGCGCGGCGCCGCCGCCGTGGCGGTTGACCACCTTGGCCGGGCAACCGAAGTTCAGGTCGATGCCGTGCGGCCCGAGGCCCGCCAGGCGCTGCGCGTTCTCGGCCAGGCACTGCGCGTCGGAGCCCATCAACTGCGCACGCACCGGCACGCCGGCGGGTGTGCGGCCGCCGTGCATCAGCTCGGGCACCACACGCGTGAACACGCGCTCGGGCAGCAGCGTGCCGGTGACGCGAATGAACTCGGACACGCAGCGGTCCACCCCGCCGGCGCGGGTGAGCACGTCACGCAGCGTGAAGTCGAGCAGCCCTTCCATCGGGGCGAGCAGCAGGGTCGGGGATGTTCGGGAGAGTGGCATGGCGTGGGTCAGCGAAGGCCGCTAGTGTAAGAAGCACTGCCGGCATGGCCGTCACTCGCGAACGCCCGGACGGTACTTTCCGCTAGAGTCGCGGCGATCAAAACCACGGACTCGGCCATGAACCTGATCTATGTCGGCGACCCCATGTGCTCATGGTGCTACGGCTTCGCCGCACCGCTCGACCAGTTGCTGGCCGACCCGCAGGCGGCCGCGCCCGTCGGCATGCTGATCGTGCTGGGCGGCCTGCGGCCCTTCACGAAGGAGCCGATGACACCCGAACGCGCTGACGAGCTGGCCGGCCACTGGCGCCAGGTCGAGCAGGCCAGCGGCCAGTACTTCCTGCAGGCACCCGATACGGCGATGCATCAACCCGGCTTCACCTACGACACCGAGCCCGCCAGCCGCGCCGTGGTGACGGTGCGCAGCCATTGGCCCGACGTGACCTGGGAGTACTTCAAGGCGGTGCAGCACGCCTTCTACGCAGACGGCCGCAACGTGACCGAGGCGGTGGTGCTGGCCGACGTGGCCGAGTCGCTCGGCGTGCCGGGCGACGCGTTCATGGAGGCGTTCGAATCCCAGACCATGCGCGACGCCACCTTGCGCGACTTCCAGCGCTCGCAGGGCTGGGGCATTCAAGGCTTCCCGACCGTGCTGGCCGAACACGGTGACCACCTGCACCTGGTCGGCAGCGGCTTCATGCCGATCGACGTGCTGCGGCAAAAGCTGATCGGCGCCACGCAGCCCCACGCGCATTGAGCGCTGCCCGGTGACCGGTGACCGGCCATCGCGACGCCCGCAACACTTGCTCACGCGGGGGCCGGCTCACGCGGCGATCATCCGGGCCTCAGCTGAACACCGCGCACACCTCTGAACAACGACAACCCGAGACATGCCCATGAACTTGCCCCGCTTTCCCCGCAACGCCCTCTTGCTGCTGTGCCTCGCCGCAGCCGCACCCACCTTCGCGCAAACCGACCTGGCGGTGACCTATGCCAAGGAAAAGGGCGCGGTCGTCACGCCCAGCGGGCTGGTCTATCTGTCGCTGAAGGAAGGTACCGGCGCCAGCCCGACGGCGGCCGATACGGTGAAGGTGCACTACAAGGGCACGCTCGCCAACGGCACGGAGTTCGACAGCTCCTACAAGCGCGGCGAGCCCGCGCAGTTCCCGCTCGGCGGCGTGATCCCGTGCTGGACCGAAGGCGTGCAGCGCATGAAGCTGGGCGGCAAGGCCAAGCTCACCTGCCCGGCGGCCATCGCCTACGGTTCGCGCGGCGCGGGCGGCGTGATCCCGCCGAACGCGACGCTGCAGTTCGAGGTCGAGTTGATCGACATCGCAAAGCGCTGACCATCGTCGGCGCCTTGTCGGCGCGCGGTCAGTTCGGTGTCAGTGCGTGGTCAGTGCGGCTCGTGCGCCAGCACCGCCGGGTAGGCGTAATCACGGCCGACCACAGCCCGCGCGTAGAGGTAGTTCTCGCGCGCCCGATCACTGAGTGCATCAAGCTCAACACGGCCCTGTGCATCGCACGGGAAGCTCAACGCGCGGCCCTCGTGGAACAGCGACTGGAACCGGATTTCGTACAAAGCATTCATGGTCTCGCCTTTAGCGCTCGGGTGCGCGGTCGACATGACCCGCGCTGAACAACAGTATCGACAACACAGCGGCCCGGCGATGTCGGCAAGCGGTGGTTTGACATGTCAGTGATTCGCTAACCGGGCCGTCGGGTACCCACTCAACGCTGTCCCGATAATCGGGGATGACCGAGACCCAAAATCAAACCAAGCAAGCCGACGCGGCCAGCGCGTTCGCCACCCTCGCGCTGCCCGCCTCGCAGCTCGCGAACCTCACCCAGCTCGGCTATCAGACCATGACGCCGGTGCAGGCTGCGAGCCTGCCGCTGGCCCTGGCCGGGCATGACCTGATCGTGCAGGCCAAGACCGGCAGCGGCAAGACCGCCGCGTTCGCGCTGGTGCTGCTGAACAACCTGGACCGCGCGGCGCGGCCGCCGCAAGACGCCGACGCTGCCGGGCAATCGACCGGCCCACGCTTCGCCGTGCAATCGCTGGTGCTGTGCCCGACCCGCGAACTCGCCGATCAGGTGACGATGGAGATCCGCCGCCTCGCGCGCAGCGAAGACAACATCAAAACGCTGACGCTGTGCGGCGGCGCGCCGATGCACGGCCAGAAGGCGAGCCTCGCGCACGGCGCGCACATCGTGGTGGGAACGCCGGGCCGCATCATCGACCACCTGACGCGCGGCCACCTCACGCTCGACGCGCTGAACACGCTGGTGCTCGACGAAGCCGACCGCATGCTCGACATGGGCTTCATCGACGACATCGCGCAGGTCGTGAAGCACTGCCCCAAGAAGCGCCAGACGCTGCTTTTCTCGGCGACCTACCCCGAAGGCATTGCCGAACTCAGCGCGCGCTTCCTGCGCACGCCGAAAGAGGTGAAGCTTGCGGAGCAGCATGCGCAAAGCAAGATCGAGCAGCGTTGCTACGAGGTCATCGAAGTCGACCGGCTCGACGCGGTGGGCAAGCTGCTGAACCACTTCCGCCCGGCGAGCACGCTGGCGTTCTGCAACACGCGCCAGCAGTGCCGCGACCTTGTCGATGTGCTGCGCGCGCAGGGCATCGAGGCGCTGGCGCTGCACGGCGAACTGGAGCAGCGCGACCGCGACCAGGTGCTGGTGCAGTTCGCGAACCGCAGCTGCTCGGTACTGGTGGCAACCGACGTGGCCTCGCGCGGGCTCGACATCGCGCAGCTCGCAGCGGTGATCAACGTGGACGTGTCGCACGACCCGCAGGTGCACATCCACCGCATCGGCCGCACCGGCCGCGCCGACGAACAGGGCCTGGTGCTCAGCCTCGTGAGCCTGGACGAGATGGGCAGCATCGGCAAGATCGAGGCGGCACAGGGCACCGAGAGCGAATGGCACCCGCTGAGCGAGCTCACGCCGCAGCCCGGCGGCCGCCTGCTGCCGCCGATGCGCACGCTGCACATCACCGGCGGGCGCAAAGACAAGATCCGCCCTGGCGACGTGTTGGGCGCGCTGACCGGCGAGGCCGGCTTCACGGCGGCGCAGGTCGGCAAGATCAACGTCAACGAGTTCTCGACGTATGTGGCGGTGGACCGCGCCATCGCGGCCGAAGCGGTGAAGCGCCTGTCGGCGGCTAAGGTCAAGGGCAAGAAGGTGAAGGTTCGCCTGCTGACCGAATAGGCCCTGGCCTGCCGCGCTCTGTGCGGCCCCGCACAATGCCCGGCGGCTGGCTGAAGCGCCGCATCGGCAGCCCACCTGATGAAAGCGATGCGCACTTGAACCTGCACGGCCAATCGCCCCGCGTGATGCGCGCGGTGGCAATCATGGAAGCACTCAAAGGCGGGGTCGTGTTGGGCGCCGGCTTCGGCCTGTTGTCACTGCTGCACCACGACATTCGGCATGCGGCGATGGCCTTCGTCACGCGCTTGCACCTGGACCCGGACAAGCACTATGCCGGAGTCTTTCTCGACGCTGCAGGCAAGCTCAACGACACGCGCCTGTGGGCGTTGGCGGCCTTCGCGCTGGCCTACTCGGTATTGCGCTTCAGCGAAGGCTACGGCCTGTGGTTCGGCCGGCGCTGGGGGCTGTGGCTGGGTGCGGTGAGCGGTGCGATCTACGTGCCGGTGGAGGCATACGAGCTTTGGCATCGGCCAGGCTGGATCAAGGCAGGCACGCTGGCGTCGAACGTGGCGGTCGTGGCCTACCTGCTGTGGTCACTGCGGCGCAAGGAAGACGGCGTACAGCCCCTGCCGTAGAAGCCGGGGCGACACACGCGATCACGCCGTGGCACGCGCTGGCTCCGGCACCTCGTCGTCCACCTCTTCACCGAGAAACCCGCCGCTCTGGTGCTCCCACAGCCGCGCATACAGGCCGCCGCTGGCCAGCAGGCTCGCGTGGCTGCCCTGCTCGACGATGCGGCCCTTGTCGAGCACGATCAGCCGGTCCATCGCCGCAATGGTCGACAGGCGGTGCGCGATGGCCACCACCGTCTTGCCCTCCATCAGCTTGTACAGGCTCGCCTGGATGGCGGCCTCGACCTCCGAGTCGAGCGCGCTGGTGGCTTCGTCGAGCAACAGGATCGGCGCGTCTTTGAGCATCACGCGAGCGATGGCGATGCGCTGGCGCTGGCCGCCGCTGAGCTTCACGCCGCGCTCACCGACATGCGCTTCGTAGCCGCTGCGGCCCTTCAAATCGGCCAGGTTCTGGATGAACTCGTGCGCCTCGGCGCGCTCGGCGGCGCGCACCATGTCGGCATCACCCGCGTCGGGGCGGCCGTAGAGGATGTTGTCGCGCACCGAACGGTGCAGCAGCGAGGTGTCCTGCGTCACCATGCCGACCTGCGCACGCAGGCTGTCTTGCGTGACAGTCGCGATGTCTTGCCCGTCGATCAGCACCTTGCCCGAGCGCACGTCGTAGAAGCGCAGCAGCAGGTTGGTGATGGTCGACTTGCCCGCGCCCGAACGGCCGACGAGGCCGATCTTCTCGCCGGGGTGGATGTGCAGCGAAAGCCGGTCGATCACGTCGACCGCCAGCGGGCCGGTCGCGCCGTAGGCGAACGAGACGTTGTCGAAGCGCACCTCGCCGCGCGTGACTTTCAACGCCACCGCGTTCGGCGCGTCGACCACCGCATTGGCGCGTGACAGCGTGTTGATGCCGTCCTGCACCGTGCCGATGTGCTCGAACAGGCCCGACATCTCCCACATGATCCAGTGCGAAATGCCGTTCAAGCGCAGCGCCATCGCGGTGGCCGCCGCGACCGCGCCCACACCGAGTTCGCCCTGCGTCCACAGCCACAGGCTGGTGCCGGTGGTGGCCAGCAACAGCAGCATGCTCAGGGTGTGGTTGACGACCTCGAAGCCGCTGACCATGCGCATCTGCGCATACGCGGTGACCATGAACTCCTGCATCGCCGAGCGCGCGAAGCCGGCCTCGCGCTGGCCGTGCGAGAACAGCTTGACCGTCGCCATGTTGGTGTAGGCGTCGGTAATTCGGCCCGTCATCAGCGAGCGTGCGTCGGCCTGGTCTTTCGAGACCCGCGCCATGCGCGGCACGAAGTACCAGACCGCGCCGATGTAGAGCAGCACCCAGCCCGCGAACGGCAGCAGCATGCGCGCATCGAAGCGGCCGACCACCGCCGCCATCGTCACGAAGTAGATCGCGACGAACACCATGATGTCGCCGAGGATCATGATCACGTCGCGCGTGGCCAGGGCCGTCTGCATCACCTTGGCGGCCACGCGGCCGGCGAACTCGTCCTGGTAGAAGCTCATGCTCTGGCCGAGCATCAGGCGGTGGAAGTTCCAGCGCAGCCGCATCGGCAGGTTGCCGGCGAGCGTCTGGTGCTTGAAGATGGTCTGCAGGGCAACGACCAGCGGGCTGAGCAGCAGCACGCCGGCCAGCAACAGCAGGTGGGTGCGCTGCTGCGCCCAGAGCTGCGCGGGCGGCACCGTGGCGAGCCAGTCGACCACGCCGCCCATCATCGCGAACAGCAGGGCCTCGAACACGCCGGTCAGCGCGGTCAGCAAGGTCATCGCGGCGATGTAGGGGCGCGCGCCTTCGGTGCCGGCCCACAGGAACGCGAAGAAGCCGCGCGGCGCAGCGGGCGGCGGGCCTTCGGGGTAGGGGTAGAGCAGTCTTTCGAAGTATCCGAACAAGGGGGTCTCCATGGGTCGGGTGCCTGGGGTGCGGCGGTGGCCGCAGAAGGCAACCTGGGAGGGTAGCCGATGCGCCCCCGGCGCGTGGTGCGCCAGCCCGAGAACCATGAAGGTGCTTTGCGCACCAGCGCGGCACACAGGCGGATGGCAATACGCAGGCAGAACGCGAAAGGCCCCACTAGGGAGCAAGAACTAGGGTTTTCCCTTATTCTTCGAGCCTCAATTTCACAGCCCGACAGGGTCAGCCATGAACTCCCTCCTCAAGTCGATCCAGAACCTGTTCACCGCCACGGCATCCCCCGAACAGGACCGCGACGACCAGTACCTCGCCGAATCCGCCGACATCTACGACCTGGAGCGCCGCATGCGCCAGATCGATTCAGGCCGCCACAACCTGTACGCCGTGGGCGCGTACGGCATCTTCATGCGCTGATGCGCGCTGCGCGCCCAGCGCGCTGAGATAAAACGAAACACGCCGATACGGCCGTGCAACCACGGCGGCCGCCGCCAGCGGCACGATGACGTCCATGCCTGAATCGCAGGCATTCATTCAAAGGACGTCACCATGAAACGCTGGATCAAACGAACCCTCATCGCCTCCTTCGGCGCCACGATCCTGCTCGGCGGCATGGCTGCCTGCGGGCACCACACGCACGGCAGCTGGCAGATGAGCGAGGCCGACTCGGCCAAGATGCGCGAGCGCGTGATCGAACGCGCCACCAAGGAGCTCAAGCTCGACGACGCGCAGAAGCAGCGCCTGGGCGTGCTCGCCGACAAGCTGCGCGAGCAGCGCACCGCACTGACCGCCGGCGCCACCACCCCGCGCGACGAGATGCGTGCGCTCGTGGCCGGCACCAAGTTCGACCGCGAACGCGCACAAGCCTTCATCGAAGGCAAGACCGTTGCGGTGCGCACCAAGAGCCCCGAAGTGGTGGCGGCGGCGGCCGACTTCTACGACAGCCTGCGCCCCGAGCAGCAGGCGCAGGTCCGTGAGTTCATGGACAAGCGCCGCGGATGGATGCGCGGCTGACCCGCGAGCTGCCAGTCGGTGTCGGTGTCGGTACGTCGGCCGGGGTGCGGCGCAGCCACAATCTGGTGATGCGCCGCATCCTGCTGATCGACGACGACGCGCTGCTGGCTGCGCCGCTGGCCACGTTCTTCGCGCGTTTCGACGTGGCGCTGGCCAGCGCGCTGACGCCCAGCAGCGGCCTGGCTCTGCTGCGCGCCCATGCCTACGACGCCGCGATCCTCGACGTGATGCTGCCCGAGATGGACGGCTTCGAGCTGTGCCGCACGATCCGCCGCGAGAGCGACATCCCCATCATCATGCTGACCGCCCGCGGCGACGTGATGGACCGCGTGATCGGCCTCGAACTCGGCGCCGACGACTACCTGCCCAAGCCCTTCGAGCCACGCGAATTGCTGGCCCGTTTGCAGACCGTTCTGCGCCGTGCAAGAGCGCCCGCGCACGCCACCGCTGTCTCGCCGAAACGCCTGGTCTTCGACGGCCTGCAGATCGACCTGGAGCGGCGCTCGGTGCAATGCGCGGGCACGACTGTCGAGTTGACGAGCACCGAGTTCGACCTGCTCGTGCTGCTGGCGAGCGAGCCGAACAAGGTGTGGAGCCGCGACGAGATCCTGAACCGGCTGCGCGGCATCGAGGCTGAAATCGTCACGCGCGCGGTCGACATCATCGTGAGCCGGTTGCGCAAGAAGCTGGAGCCGCTGGACTGCATCAAGACGCTGCGCAACGCCGGCTACACCTTCGCCGGGGCGCGCGCTTGAATGCCCCGGCGGTGACCACTCGGCGCCGTGCGTGGCGCCGGCGCTGGCGCCATGCACGGCACTCGCTGCGCGCGCGCTTGATCGGCCTGTTCCTGCTGCTCGCGCTGTTGATGACGCTGACGTTTCTCGCCGGCACGCAGGCCGCGCTGCGCTTCGGCTGGCAGGGCTATGCGCAGCCGCTGATCGCCAACTACATCGACACGCTCACCGCCGAGATCGGCACGCCGCCGAACACCGAGCGCGCTCTGGCACTGGCGCAGCGGCTGCCGCTGCGCATCCGCATCGAAGGGCCGGTGGTCAACTGGTCGTCGCAACCCGGCTTCGCGGCCGGCCGCTGGCACGACGCGCACAGCGCGGGCCGCGTGGACACCAGCAACCCGTGGCGCCCGCAGCGCGTGCTGGCCGACGGCCACCGCATCACCTTCGGCCTGGCCACCGTGGCGCGCGACGATTCACCCGAAGACACGCCGCGCCTGATCGGCTGGGCCACGCTGGCCGCGCTGCTGGTGCTGACCGCGCTGGCCTATGCGGCAGTGCATGGCTTGCTGCGCCCGCTGGCCGACATCCGCAGAGGTGCCGTCCGGTACAGCGCGGGCGACTTCTCGCAGCCCATCGCCACGCGCCGGCACGATGAGTTGGGCGACCTGGCGGGCCAGATCAACCACATGGCCGAGGCGCTGCACGGCATGCTCGATGCCAAGCGCGCGCTGCTGCTCGCGATCAGCCACGAGCTGCGCTCACCGCTCACGCGGGCGCGGCTGAATGCCGAGCTGGTGGACGACAGCGCCCCACGCACCGCGCTGCTGCACGACCTGGCCGAGATGCGCGACCTCATCACCGACCTGCTGGAAAGCGAGCGCCTGGCCACCGGCCATGCCACGCTGCAATGCGAGCCGACCGACTTGAACGAGTTGGTGCGCGAGCTGCTTGCAACGAGCTTCGGCGAACACGGCATCCAGACCGATCTGGTGCCCCATGTGCCCACGCTGATGCTCGACCGCACCCGCACGCGCATGCTGGTGCGCAACCTGCTCGACAACGCGTTGCGCCACGGCGCGGTTGCAGGCAACAGCACGGGCGACGGCCCCACGGCCCCGCCGCGCGTGAGCACCTACAGCGACGCCGAAGCACTCTGCCTCGTGGTGCGCGACCACGGCCCCGGTGTGCCCGACGAGGTGTTGCCGCAACTCGCCGAGGCCTTCTACCGCCCCGACGCCGCACGCCAGCGCACGACCGGCGGCGTGGGCCTGGGCCTGCACCTGTGCCGCCTGGTCGCACAGGCCCACGGCGGGCGCCTGCTGCTGCGCAATGCGCAGCCGGGGCTGGAAGTCACGCTGCGGCTGCCTTTGCCCATGGCCCTTCCCCGCTGAGCTTGCACCGATGAACGCGAAACGCCCGCGTCACTCGGCCAGTTCGTCGAGGATCGGGCAGTCGGGCCGCGCGTCGCCATGGCAGCAGTCGGCCAGCGCTTCCAGCGTGCGCTTCATCGCCGCCATCTCGGCCATGCGGCGGTCGAGGTCGGCCACGTGGGCGAGCGCAATGCGCTTCACGTCGCCACTGGCGCGGCGCCGGTTCTGCCAGAGCTTGAGCAGCGCCGCGATCTCGACCATGCTGAAGCCGAGCTCGCGGCCGCGCCGGATGAAGCGCAGCGTGTGCACATCACGCTCGACGTACTGCCGATAGCCGGCCTCGGTGCGGCCGATCTTCGGCAGCAGCCCGAGCGACTCGTAGTGCCGCAGCATCTTGGCCGACACACCCGAGCGCGCCGCCGCCTCGCCGATGTTGAAGGGCCCGGCCGGCAGCTCCGAAGCTTGCATCTTCGAACCCGTTGCCAACGTCACTCCGTACCTCCCTTCCAGCGCCGCAGCAGCAGCGCGTTGCCCACCACACTGACGCTGCTGAGCGCCATCGCCGCGCCGGCGATCACCGGGTTCAACAGCCCGAACGCGGCCAGCGGCACGCCGACGAGGTTGTAGACGAAGGCCCAGAACAGGTTCTGCCGGATCTTCGCGTGGGTGCGGCGTGACAGGTCGATGGCGTCGGCCACCAGGCTCGGCCGGCCCCGCATCAGCGTGATGCCGGCCGCCTGCATGGCCACTTCCGTGCCGGTGGCCATGGCGATGCCCACATCGGCCGCCGCGAGGGCCGGCGCGTCGTTGATGCCGTCTCCGACCATCGCGACCACCGCCCCGCCCTGCTTGAGCCGCGCCACGATGTCGGCCTTGTGCTGCGGCAGCACCTCGGCCTCGACTTCGTCGATGCCCAGCACGTGCGCCACGGCCTGCGCGGCACCGTGGTTGTCACCGCTGACGAGCACGGTGCGGATGTGCAGCGCGTGCAGGCGGTCGATGGCCGCGCGCGCGTCGGCCTTCAACGTGTCGCCGAACGCGAACAGGCCGATGAGCACGGGCGCGCTGGCGGCGCCGGCCGCAGCGCTCACATCAGCAGCCGCTCCAACGTCAGCCAGCCATGACACGGTGCGGCCGTCCGACTCGAGCCGCTGCGCTTCGGCCTTCAGCGCCTGCGGTGCTGCGGCGAGTGCACCCAGCTCCTGCATGTAGCGCGTGCTGCCCAGGCGCAGTTCGCGGCCAGCGACGACTGCCGCCAGCCCCTTGCCGGCCACTGCCCGCACCTGCGTGGCCGTGAGCACGGCCACCTGCTCCGCCGTGGCCGCATCGAGCACCGCGCGCGCCAGCGGGTGTTCGCTGCCGCGCTGCAACGCTGCCGCTGCGGCCAGCAGCGCGGCACGCTCGCCGCTGGCGGGCACGGCCGCCACGAGCTGCGGCCGGCCTTCGGTGTGCGTGCCGGTCTTGTCGAACGCGACCACGGTGATGGCGTGCGCGAGTTCCAGGGCCTCGGCGTCCTTGATGAGAATGCCGCGGCGCGCCGCCACACCGGTGCCGGCCATGATGGCTGTCGGCGTGGCCAAACCCAGCGCGCACGGGCAGGCAATCACCAGCACCGCCACCGCGTTCAGGATGCCGGAACGCCACTCCCCCGCGATCAGCCCCCAGCCGAGCAGCGTGACCAGCGCGAGCGCAATGACCACCGGCACGAACACCGCGCTCACCTTGTCCACCAGCCGCTGGATCGGCGCCTTCTTCGCCTGGGCCGACTCGACCATGCGCACGATGCGCGCGAGCGTGCTTTCGGCACCGACCGCCGTGGTGCCCACGACGAGCAGGCCTTCGCCGTTGACCGCCCCACCAGTCACGTGGCCGCCGGCCTCGCGCGCCACGGGCAGGCTCTCGCCGGTGATCAGCGACTCGTCGACATGGCTCGCGCCCTCTTGCACCACGCCGTCGACCGGAATGCGCTCGCCGGGGCGCACCACGACCACGTCGCCCACACGCACCCGGCCGATCGGCATGTCGCGCTCGGTGCCATCACGACGCACGCGCGCCGTCTGCGGGCGCAGCGCGTTGAGCGCGCGGATGGCCTCGGTCGTCTGGTGCTTGGCGCGCGCCTCCAGCCACTTGCCGAGCAGCACGAGCGTGATGACGACGGCCGAGGCTTCGAAGTAGAGCGGCGGCATGGCGCCTGCGCTGTGCCCCTCGGCAGCGCCGGAGCGCAGCAACTCGAACACGCTCAGCCCATACGCTGCCGACGTGCCCAGCGCGACCAGCAGGTCCATGTTGCCGGCACCGGCGCGAAGCGCCTTCCAGCCGGCGCTGTAGAAGCGCGCACCGAGCCAGAACTGCACCGGCGTGGCCAGCAGCAGTTGCAGCCAACCGTCGAGCATCACGTGGCGGCCGAACAGCAAGCCGAGCATCGGCGCCGCGAGCGGCAAAGACAAGGCCGCTGCCACCGCCACCGGCCACCACGGCACCGCAGGCCGGTCGGCCGGCACGGCGGTGGCCTCGTCGGGCAGGGCACTGGCCGCGTAGCCGGCCTTCACCACCGCCGCCACCAGGGCGTCGATGCCCACGGCGGCGCCGACGGTGCGCACCTGCGCCGTCTCGGTCGCCAGATTCACCTCGGCCGACACGACGCCGCCGACCTTGGCCAGCGCCTTCTCGACCCGGCCCGCGCACGACGCGCAGGTCATGCCGTCGATGGCGAGCGACCAGTCGTGCAGGTTCGGGGCGGCTGTGGCGAGGGTGGCAAGGGTGGCGGTGGTCATGGCAGTCTGGGCACCGCGCGGGCAGCGCGGCGCAACGAGTTCGTGCAAAGTCTAAAGCTTCCCATGATGGGAATGTCAAGCGCTCAGTGGTGTCGGGCCGGCGCGCCCTCACCGGAACCAATCTTGATCTGGCGCAATCCCATTGCGGCTCGCACAAGTCACGCTAGCCACGCTAGCCACGCTCGCCACAACCGCTCCCGCCCGTCAGCGGAGCGCTCAAGCATTGGACACCCCGGCCCCATCACCGCATCGAATTCTGGTTGCCGCCCACGACAAGCCGGCTGCCGATGCGCTGGTGCGGCTGCTGGTCGGGCGCGGCCATGCCGCGCGCGCCGCGTGTGGCATGGCCGACGTGCTGGCGCTCGCCGCAGAGTTTCAGCCGCAACTGGTGATCCTGAGCATCGACCCGCCCACGCCTGACGCCATCGAGACCGCGCGCGTGCTGCGCCACTCGAAGCAGCGCGATGAGCGGATCACGCTCGTTGCGCTGACCGACCGCACCGACGGCCACGCGCTGGCGCAGGCGCATGCGGCCGGCTTCGACATCGTGGTGCCGGCGCCGGTGGAAGACCCGCTGATCTGCGACCTGGTGCAGGGCGCCATCGACACCCATTCGGCCGACGCACGCGCCGGCGACGCGCTCGACCGCGTGCTGCGCGGCGCCGCGGCTGCGCCCTGACCCGGTTACGCCTGCTTGCAGCCCCTGCCCATGGCCGCCGGACAATCTGCCTTTGCCGCCCCGCCTGGCGCCCCCAGGTTCGGCCCCCACCCTGGACAGGCGCGAACCTGCCAGCCACACGAAGGTGCCGGTGCAAAGTGACACGATCATCGGCGTGCCCTTCGAGGAAGAGCACGCGCTGCGGTCGATGCTCTGCGACGACGGTCTGCCCGACGGCCCGACTGGCGCACAGATTAGCCGGCGCCTGTTCCAGATCCGCATGGCCGACTCCCTGGGCCGCCGCTCGGACGCCAACATCCTCATCAACCGCATGTATGCGACGCGCGGCTACCGCAGTGCCGGCCTGCCCGAGCGCGCCGCGCCGAGCCGCATCACGCTGGTGGCAAGCGAGCACGACGCGACCATCGGCACCATCACCATCGGCTTCGATTCGCCGACCGGCCTGCTAGTCGAAGAGCTGTTCGGCGCCGAGACTCAAGAGCTGCGCCGCGCCGGGCTTACCGTGTGCGAGTTCACCAAGCTGGCGATGGACAGCGTGGTGCGCTCGACCCGCGTGCTGGCCACGCTGTTCCACGTGGCGTTCATCTACTCGCACCGGATCATGGGCGCGAGCGACCTGCTGATCGAGGTGAACCCGCGCCACACGGCCTACTACAAGCGCATGCTGGGCTTCGAAGTGATCGCGCCGGCACGGCTGAACCACCGCGTCAACGCGCCGGCGGTGCTCATGCGGCTGGACTTCGCGCATGCCCAGGCGCAAATCGCACAAGTCGGGGGCACGCTCAAGCCGGTCGGGCCGGCGAGGTCGCTGTACCCGTACTTCTTTTCACCGGCTGACGAGGCCGGCATTGCGGGCCGCCTGCAAGGCGCGAGCACCCCGAGCGGCTTCGTGCCGCCGCCGGCGCACGCGGCGCCGCATGGCGGCCCCTACCGCATGTAGGCCGGCATCAGGCCCGATGCCATCACCGCAGGTGGTGGTGCAACGGCAGGCGGGTTGCGGTCACGCTTGGTGGGTCGGCTTGGCCGACACGGAAGAAGAGGTACGGCCGCTCGCCGGGGCCGCGGCAGAACGGCTGCACCAGCCGCGCCAACTGCGCCTGCACGCCCGCATCGACCCACCCGCCACCCGGGGCCTGGCGCAGCAGTGCGGTCACGGCCGCCATCGGCTGCAGCGCCAGGCCTTCGGCGGTGGCCGCCAGCCACATGCGCTGGAACGCACTGCCGGCCTGCAGGTTCGCGAGCGTCTCGGGCGAGCCCTCTGCCAGCATCAGCCCGAGCTGCGGCGCCAGCGCGCACGGCAGGTAGCCGGCCCGCAGGCCGAGCGCGTGGTGCAGGCCGAACCAGCACGCCGCGCGCATGGCGCGCCAGTGGCGCAGCAGGGCGAAGCCGGCGCGCATCGGCGGCTCGACCTCGAGCGCGCCGGGGGGCAGCCACTCGTCGGCCGACTGCTCCCAGCCGAGCTCGAAGCGGACGGCGCCGAACAGCTCGGCGTGCAGCGCGCGGCGCCGGAAGCGCTCGGTCTCGGCGAGCCGGATGGCCCGCAGCGCGGCCCTCCTCTCGTTTGCATCGGCCGCATCGGCAAGCCACAAAAGCCGCGCGCCGGGCACCGCGTGCGCGGCAGCGGACAGGCGTTCGAGCGTGGGCGCAGGCAACGCAGTGCGTCGATAGAAGCGGCGGTTCGTGTGCCGGCCTTCGATGGCGTGGCACAGCGGGTCGGCGGTGGCTGCCGACGCGCCCCAGCGCAGGCGCGCGACGCGGCCCGAGACCCGCAGGTCGCCAGCCCATTCGACGCTCATCGACCAGCCCAGCTCGGCCGACCGCAAGGCGAGGTTCTGCACCACCGCGCCATACGACAACAGCGCCAGCATCTGGCGGTGCGGCTGCGCAGCCCACGAGCTCAGGTCGGTGGCCATCAGGTCGACCGAATCGTCGTCGCACTTGAACGCGAGGTCGTGCTTGTTCTCGGCCGACGGCGCAAGCAGCCCGGCTTCGAGAATGCGCCGCAGGGCATCGGGCAGTGGCAGCATCGGCGACGGCACCTACGCCGGCCGCAGGCGCCGTGCGGCCAGCGCCAGCAGCGTGCGCTGCAACGGGTTGCGGTTGCCGCCGGGCCGCCAGGTGCGCTTGAGCCGGTTGCGAAACGCATCGAAGTGCAGGCCGCTGGGCGCCGCCACCACCCGCCCGCGCCGCAGCAGCAGCTTCAGCACCTGCGCGGCGGCAATGCCACTGCACAGCTGCACGCCGATCACGGTCGACGGGCCGCGCCGGGCAGCCAGGTCCACGCGCGAAGGGTCGACCAGGTAGGCCATCTGCAGCATCGCCGGCGACAAACCGACCAGAAAGCGCAGCGCCTGCTCGTGGGCGCTGTGGCCATCGAGCCGGAAGTACTCTTCGAAGCTCATGCCACCGGGCACGAAGTTGAGCAGCGCCGCACCCATGCCCAGCGGTGCCACCGTGGTGGCGGGCATGCCCTTGGCAAAGCACTGGGCGAACACGGCGCGCCGGATGTCGAGTGCGAAGAAGTCGAGCCCGTCGAGGTAGGCGTCGCCATCGGCGAGGAAGGGCGCGATGTTCGCCGCGTCGAGCCCGCCTTCGAAAACGCGCACGTCGATCTCGGGGTTGATGTCGCGCGCCATCGCCAGCATCACGTCGATCTTCGGGCGGCCGAGCGACGACACCGTGGCGCCGATCTGGCGGTTGAAGTTGGCCAGCGCGTAGGTGTCGAAGTCGGCAATGGAGAACGCACCGATGCCGAGCCGGGCCAGTGTCAGCAGGTACACGCCGCCCACGCCGCCCAGGCCGGCGATGCACACGCGCGATTGCCTCAAGCGCTGCTGCTCCGCCGCTGTCACCCAGCCGAGGTTGCGTGAAAAAGCTTCGTCGTACGAGAACGTTTGAGTTGCCACTGCTGCCACCTCGCCTTGGTCACCCGGTATGCGGCCCACCGGGCAGTTTCGTCGCTTGCTCCCTGCCGCACCGTAGGAGAGTCACTCATTCGTGGGGTGGGTGCAATTGGGTACTTGCGCAACCCTGGCTGGCGACTAAATTGTTTACGTACGGCAGCGCACAGACGGCGATTCGTCCAAGTGGTGAACTACTTTTCCCACACCTACCACTCCGGGAGTTCAGTCATGAAACATGTTCGGTCGTTCATGTCACGCGCCCTTCGGCGTACGCCGCTGGCCATTGCAATGGCCGTCGTGTGCGCCAGCGCCTCGGCCGCGTTGCCGCAGTTCACGCTTGACCCCGCAGGAGCCAACCCCGGGTTGCTCGGAAGTATCTTCACGGCCGACAACATCGTGATCTCCGACTACTCGCATGTGGTCATCAACGGGGCCACCGGCGCGTTCACTGACACTGGCTTCCTGGCGGTACAGGGGTTCCAGCTCGCAAGCGCCGCCATCACCGCGCCCG
Source organism: Rhizobacter sp. (assembly GCA_031385155.1). Lineage (GTDB taxonomy): Bacteria > Pseudomonadota > Gammaproteobacteria > Burkholderiales > Burkholderiaceae_C > LMDS01. Next base: position 58,536 of record JANNBF010000136.1, on the reverse strand, counting down.
GCCTGAACTCGACCTATGGTCTGTACTTCCAGTTCAGCGGCACCGGCACGCAAACACTCGGCAACCCGTTCACGAGTTCGAACTCGGGCACGTTCTCGACCTTGAACTACACGCTTTACGGCTACAACGGCCCGGCGGCGACCTTCGGCTTCGACGGCAGCAACAACCCGACAACCACAGCCGCCGGTGCGTTCGCGCTGGCCACCGGCGGTCTGGTGTTCGGCACGGTGAACACCCAGCCCACGGGCACCGGCTTCACACCCGGCGCGTTCGCGCAACTGAGCTTCAACCCGGTGCCCGCCGAAGCGGGCTTCTTCTCGGCGCCGGCGTCGTTCTACACCGCGGCCTTCGCGGCGTTCACTAACACCCCGAACCAGGTGCGCATCGTTTCACCGAACGAGTTCGTGATCAGCCAGGGCGGCGGCGTGATCAACTTTGCCAGCCCGGTGCCGGAGCCGCAGAGTTATGCACTCTTGCTCGGCGGGCTGCTCGCGGTGGGCTTCATGACGACGCGCCGCGCCTGAGGCGCCGGCGGTGCGGGCGCCGGTCAGCGCGCCGCCCACATCGCGATGATGGTGCGGTGCTCGGGGATGTTGCGCAGAAAGCCGTCGCGCAGCACCCCTTGCGTCACAAGCCCGGCGCGTTGCTGAAGCGCGGCGTGCAACGCCTGAAGCGCAGCCGGGCCACTCGGGTGGCCGGTGCGAAGCAGCACTTCGCAACACGCCAGGTGCGCCAGGCGTGGCCCGTCGATCCCTTCGAAGTGGCCCGCGCTCTCCAAGTGGGCAAGCAAGGGTTGCGCATGCTCCCATGCAAGCCCCACGTCCCCCTGCTGCAATGCAGCACAGGCCAGCCCGGCAGCCGCGTCGAGCTGGCTGGCATCGAGGCCCGCAGCACGGGCCACCGCCAGCGCCCGTTCGAAGGCGCTGACTGCCGTGGCATGCCGACCGTGCGCCAGTTCGGCATGGCCGATGGCCCACTCGGCGCGGGCTTCGTATTCCGGGCTCTGCACTGCGCGCCCGATCACCAGCGCCTCGCGCGCGTGGCCCTCGGCCGCGCCTGCGTCACCGGCGCGCAGCATGAGCTGGCTCAGGTTCAGCAGCACGAGCGCCTGCATGGCCCGGTTGCCCACCGCACCGGTGAGGCGCAGGCCTTCGCGAAGGTAGTGCAGCGCCTGCGCGTGGTCGCCCAGTTGCAACCACGACTCACCGTGGTTGGCAACCGTGGTGGCGTAGGTCAGCGGGTTGCCCAGCGCCCGGTCGAGAACCAGCTTCTGCTGGTCGATGTGCAGGGCGTGCATCGGGTCGTCCTGCACTGACGCGATGATCGAGAGCACGTTCAGGCACAGGCTTTCGACCTGCGGCAAACCGGCCGCGCGCGCAGCGCTCAGCGTGTCTTCGATCAGCGCCTTGCCGGCACTGATGCTGCCGGTCTCGCTGAGGGCAATGCCCAGGCGCTGCTGTGCGCGCAGACGCAGCGCTTCATCGCCGGCGCGCTCGCCAAGCGCCATGGCATGGCGCGCGGCCAGCGCCAGGCCACGGTAGTCGGCCACGCGCAGCGCCACGTCGGCACGGCGCCAGGCCGCGTCGAAGCGCAGGCGGTCATCGGCCAGATCGTCGGCCAGCTGTTCGAGCGCGGTGATGTCAGCGCGCTGCTCGTCGCGCTTGCCTTGCAAACCGAGCGATGCCTCGCGGCTGACGAGCAGGCGCCAGCGCAGCGTGCGGGTTGCGGGCTCGTCGGTCAGCAACCCGAGACCGCGCGTCGCCTGGTCGATGGCCTCCTGATGCGCATAGCGGGCTTCGGCATGCTCGGCCGCACGCGCCAGGTATTCACAGGCGCGCTCAGGCTCACCCGCCTTCTCGAAGTGCTCGGCGGTCATCACCAGGAAGTCGTTCGCGCGGGCGCCGGTCTGGCTGGCCAGCCACGCGCCGGCCTTGGCGTGGTAGCTGCGGCGCAGGCGCTTGAGCACCGTCTCGTAGGTGACTTGATGCAGCACCTGGTGGCTGAACGCGAACTCGCGCGTGCCGCTGAACCCGGCATCGGCATGCGGCACCACGAGCGCGCGTTGTGTCACGCCTGCCAAGGTGGCCGCCGCCTGTGTGTCGATGGCGGCGAGCGCCAGGTCCCAGAACACGAAGCCGATCACCGCCGCCTGCTGCAGCGCCAGCTTCTCGGCCGGGGCGGCCGCGTCGAGCCGGGCCTGTAAAACGCCGGTGAGGGTTTGCGGCACATGGGCGACCAGCAGCTTGTCGGGGTTCAGCGTCCAGCCCTCGCTGCGCACCGTGATCGCGCCCTCGTCGACCAGCATCTTGATCAGCTCTTCGATGTAGAACGGGTTACCTTCGGCCGCACCGGTGACGAGCTCGCGCAGCGCGTCGGGCACCTCGGGCAGCATGCGCAGCAACTCGCCGGCGAGGCGGTGGCTCATCGACTGAGCCAGCGGCTGCAGGTCGATGCGCTGCGCATCGGCGAGGCCCGGCCAGGCAGGCTGGCGCTCGTACAGCTCGGGCCGTGTCAGGCCGACCACGAGCATCGGCACATCGCGGTTGGCATTGAACAAGTGCGCCAGGAAGTCGAGCGTTCCGTCGTCGGCCCAGTGCAGGTCGTCGAGCAGCATCAAGAGCGGTTTGCCACTGCGGCGCGCCACCTCGCGCAGCACTTGCGCGGCGGCGTGAAAGGCGCGGGCGCGCAGTTGCCGGCCGTCGCCCTGAATGCCGATGACGTGGGCGCTGTCCGCATAGTCCAGCCCGATCAGGTGACCGAGCAGGTGGGTCGGTGCAGCGGGCGCGGGGTCGGGTGCGGGGTCGAGCGCGGGGTCGAGTGCTGCGTCGAGCGCTTCATCGGGTTGCACCAGCACGCCCATACCGGCCTCGAAGTGCTGCTTCGCCGCAGCCATGCTGTCGCCATCGGCGATCTGGAAGCGCCAGGCCAGCACGTCGCGCAGCAGGCCGTAGGGCTGGTGGCGGGTCTGCGGGTGGGCGCGGCCCTGGAACAGCTCGAAGCCACCCGGTTGCAGCTCGGCCCACGCCTGAAACTCGTGCAGCAGCCGGCTCTTGCCCATGCCGGCCTCGGCGGCCACCGTCACGCACACGAGCCGCGATTCGCGTTGCGCTTGCGCGAACGCGAGCTGCAGCCGTTCGAGCTCGGCGTCGCGGCCGACCATCGGCGTGGTGACGCCCTCGATGCCCCGTGCGGCGGCCCGAAACGCACGTGGCCGGGCCCGCAGCACCAGGTAGGTGGCGATGGGCACATCGACGCCTTTCACGTCCATCGGCGCCTGCGCCTCGACGTCGAACAGGCCACGCACGTGGGTGAAGGTGTCGTGGCTGATGCGCAGCGCGCCGGCCGGTGCCGTTTGCTCCATGCGCGCGGCGATGTTCACGGTGATGCCGCGAATGCTGTTCTCGGCATCGACACCGCCGCCCAGCAGCACGCCGCCGGTGTGCAGGCCCACGCGCACGTTGAAGCCGCTGGGGCGGTGACGCTCCAGCACGCGCTGGCCGTGCAGCGCGCCCTCGGCCAGCAGCGCCAGGCCGGCGCGCACGGCCCGTTCGGCATCGTTCTCCTGCGCCAGCTCGGCGCCGAACACGGCCAGCAGGCTGTCGCCGGCGTACTGCAGCACCTTGCCCTGGTGCGCCTCGACGATGCCGGTGCAGGCCGCGAGCAGCGCGTCCATCACCGCGCCCGTGTCTTCGGGGTCGAGGTGCTGCGAAAGCTGGGTCGAGCCGGCCACATCGAGGAACAGCACCGTGACGAGTTTGAGCGCCTGCTCGGCCGCTTCCGCTGGCGTGCCCGAGATGAGCGCTGCGCGCCGCGCCAGCAGGCCGCCGAGCGCGAGGTCGACGACAGCGCTCCCGAGCAGGTTGCGCTGCGACTCGAGCGCGGCGATGGCGGCGTCGAGTTGTAGTTGCTCGGGGGTCATCCGGGCATGTTACGGCCCTGCACAGCGCGGGCCGGCCACGTCGTCAGGCTGGCCGTAGCGCGAACCGGCTCGCGTGTTGACCACCACGATCTCGAGCGGGCTCAGCGCGTGGCCGATTCGCGCGAGCTCGGCGGCCACGTCGTCAGCAGTCACCACATCGCCATCGGTGAAGTGCCGGAAGTCGAGCTTCACGCCGGACTTGAAGCACCAGTCGAGCGGCACGTCGTGGATGGCGCTGGACGGGCGGCTTGCCGCCACATCGCACCGAACGCCACCGCCGCCAGCACCATGCCCGGCGACAAGCCGAACAGCGAGATCGAGAGCGGCATCACCGCCGAGGCTGGCAGCTGCGGATGAACTCGAGCATCGGCTGCAGCCAGCTGCGCGCCGCGGCCGAACTGCCGATGAGCGCGCCGCGCGTGATGCCGAGCAGCGAGGCGAGCGACCCGCCCACGAGCATGCGGTTCACCGTGGGCAAGGTGCGGGCCGCCAGGTCGCCGTCGGCCAGCCCTTCGGCGAGGCTTGCTCACCAGCTCGCGCCACGGTGCATGCTCGAAGACGGCGACACGGTGGTGCCGGCATGCGCCGGCTGATCGGGCCCATCATCGCGTCATGACGCCGACGAAACGCAAAACCCCCTCTGCAGCCGCGCTGCCCACGCCCAAGCCGCCGAAACCACAGCCCGGCGCAGGCGCGCAGCGTGCGCGCCTGCAGATGGCCGACATCGCCCGGCTGGCCGGCGTGTCGGTCGCCACGGTGTCACGTGCGCTGAACGGCAGCCCGCTCATTAGCCGCGACACCCGCGAACGCATCGAGCAACTCGCGCGTTCGATGAAGTACGCGATCAACGTCAGCGCGAAGAACCTGCGGCTGAAACAGAACCGCACGATCGCGGTGGTGATCCCGTACGACCGGGTGTCACGCCAGCACATCTCCGACCCGTTCTTCCTCGCCATGCTGGGCAGCCTGGCCGATGCGCTCACCGAACGCGGCTTCGACATGCTGCTCTCGCGCGTCGATGCCGAAAGCCTGGATTCGGTGGCGACGCTGATCAACTCCGGCACCGCCATCGGCGTGATCCTCATCGGCCAGTGGCGCCACCACGACCAGCTGAATCAGCTCGCCGCGCAGCGCATGCCCGTGGTGGTGTGGGGCACGCAGATCGCGCAACAGCTTTACTGCACCGTGGGCGGCGACAACGTGGCCGGCGGCACGCTGGCCACGCGCCACCTGCTCGACGGCGGGCACCGCCGCATCGTCTTCGTTGGCGATCCGGCGCTGCCGGAAGTTGCGAGCCGCCACCGCGGCTATGTGCAAGCGCACACCGCCTTCAAGCTTCGGCCCGACCCGAAGCTGCTGCTCGCCGTGCCGTTCGACGCGAACGAGGCGCGCGCGGCCATCACCCGCTTGTGTGAAGGCGAGGTCGCGTTCGACGCCGTGTTCGCGTGCAGCGACGTGCTGGCCAGCGCCGTGATGCAAACGCTGCACCTGTTTGGCCGGCCGGTGCCCGAACAGGTGGTGGTGGTCGGCTACGACGACATCGAATGGGCGAGCCACTCGAACCCGCCGCTGACCACCGTGCGCCAGCCCATCGCCCGGGCCGGCGTGGAGCTGGTCGATGCGCTGCTGCGCACGATCGACGGCGCCGTGGTGCCGCCACGCGCGCTGCCGGTGGAACTTGTGGTGCGCGCAAGCACGCAGGCACGCAAAGGCTGACCCCGCGCGGCGCCGCGCACCCGGAAAACGCGGGCAGCGCGCGATCAATCCCTGACGGTTCACGGCCCAAACGGGCTGTGCGTGAGCGCCACATTTGAGTGAAAACCCCAGCGTGCAATCGATTGCATTCCGCGCAACGCTTCGCTACATTTCCGAGCCGGAACGCGCAATTGGCGAGCCTGTTGAGCCGAGGCGCTTCGTGCTCGAAGCGTCGAGAGAGCGCTGGCTCGAAGGCCATTCGCAGCACGACCGACGAGATCAAAAACCACCTGGAGACTGTGATGACCCGAACCCACACGCACAAGACAGCGCCGCACCGAATCGCCCTCGCTGCGGCCCTGGCCGCCTGCCACATCGGTGCTGTGCATGCGCAAACCGCCGCACCTGCGGCCGACGCCAACGACGGCCTCAAGCTCGACTCGGTGATCATCACCGGCACGAGTGCGGGTGCCACCAAGATGAAGTCCAGCGTGTCGATCAGCACGCTCGGCGCCGAGCTCATCAAGCAGACCAACTCGGCGAGCGCGGCCGAGCTCATCCGCAACGTGCCGGGCGTGCGCTCGGAGTCGAGCGGCGGCGAAAGCAACGCCAACGTGACGGTACGCGGCCTGCCCATCTCGGCCGGTGGCGCGCGCTACGTGCAGTTCCAGGAAGACGGCCTGCCGGTGCTGCAGATCGGCGACCTGCAGTTCGCCACACCCGACACCTTCATGCGCGTGGACAACATGACGGACCGCCTCGAAGTCGTGCGCGGCGGCTCGGCCTCGACGCTGGCCACCGGCGCGCCGGGGGGCCTGATCAACTTCATCAGCAAGACCGGTGAGGAAAAAGGCGGCGTGGCCTCGATCACCAAAGGCTTCGGCGGCTACGACCAGACGCGGCTGGAGTTCGGCTACGGCGGCGCACTGGGCGCCAAGACGCGCTTCTATCTCGGCGGCTTCCAGCGCTTCGGTGAAGGCGCACGCAACGGCGGCGTGAACATCGAGAAAGGCGGCCAGCTGCGCGGCAACATCACGCAGGAACTGGACAACGGCTACGTGCGGGTGAGCTTCAAGGCCCTCGACGACCATGCGCCGACGCTGCTGCCGGTGTCGGTGAAGTTCTCGAACGGCTCGATCTCCGAGTTGCCGAACTTCGACCCCCGCCGGGCCAGCTCGTATTCGCCCTACTGGGTGCAAGACAGCACGCTCACCGCCAGCAACGGCCGCGTCAGCTCGAACGTGAACGACGGCCTGACGGCCAAGACCACGGCGTTCGGCGTCGAAGGCGAGTTCGACGTGGGCAACGGCTGGAAGGTCTCCGACAAGCTGCGCAGCTCGCGCAACACCGGCCGCTTCATCGGCATCTTCCCCGGCGACGACCCAACCACCGCACCGGCCGGTACCACCTACCTGACCGGCCCGAACGCCGGCAAGGCCTACACCGGCAACGCATTCACGGCCGTGGTGTTCAACACCTCGCTCGACGACCTGAGCCTGCTCGTCAACGACCTGAAGGTGAGCAAGACCTTCGACCTGGCGGCGAGCGGCAAGCTCACCACCACGGCCGGGCTGTACCTGTCGTCGCAGAAGGTCGCCGAGACCTGGAACTTCAACCAGTACCTGCTGGAGGCGACCGGTGACAAACCGGCACTGCTGACCTCGGCCACCAACGGCACGCCGGCCTTCGGTGGCTGCTGCAGCAACACCATCGACGCCACTTACAACGTGACGGCGCCGTACGCACAAGCCGCGTGGGAGATGGGCGCACTGAACCTCGACGGCAGCGTGCGCTTCGACAAGCAGAAGGCGAGCGGCAGCTACAACCAGAGCTTCTTCGTCACGGGCGGTGTGGGCGGCGTGTCGTACAACCCACTCGCGGCACGTGCGATCGACTACAGCGTCAAGCACACCTCGTTCTCGCTCGGCGCCAACTACCGGCTGAGCAAAGACACGGCCGTGTTCGCGCGCTACAGCGACGGCGTGGCCTTCAACGGCGACCGCCTCGCGTTCTTCAACCCCGCCAAGCAGGTGGACGGCAGCTCGCCGATCCCGCTGAACAAGGTGCAGCAGGCCGAAGGCGGCGTGAAGTGGCGCGGCGCCGGCGTGAGCCTGTTCGCGACGCTGTTCTACGCCAAGACCGACGAGAGCAACGTCGACCCGACGACCACGCCGATCAAGGTGACGGCCACCAAGTACGACGCCAAGGGCATCGAGCTGGAGTCGGTCTACACGCTCGGCGGCCTGCGGGTTGCCGGCGGCGTGACCTACACCGACGCCAAGGTGAAAGACTCGAGCAACGCCGCCATCGTGGGCCAGACGCCGCGCCGCCAGGCCAAGTTCGTGTGGCAGTTGAGCCCGTCCTACAGCATCGGCGACCTGACCGTGGGCGCGAGCCTGGTGGGCACCACGTCGTCGAAGGACGACAGCCCCGCCGGCCCGATCAGCGTCACGCTGCCCGGCTACACGGTGGTCAACGCCTTTGCGAACTACCAGCTCGGCAAGCAGGCGTCGGTCTCGCTCGGCGTGAACAACCTGCTCAACGCGATCGGCTACACCGAAACGAACGACGGCCGCGGCGCCGCCCGTTCGATCAACGGGCGCAGCGGCAAGGTCACACTCGCGTACGAGTTCTGATCGAGCTGTGAGCCTCGCCCCGGCCGCGGCCATGAGCCGCGCCCGGGGTTTTTCGCAGCCCCACCCGGGCTGCCACCCTTTCCCAGGCGCCGTGCGATGACAGCCCTCAAACCCCACCTGTCGTTCTGGCAGATCCTGAACATGAACTTCGGCTTCTTCGGAATCCAGTTCAGCTTCGGGCTGCAGCAGAGCAACATGAGCCCGATCTACAAGTACCTCGGTGCCGACGAGGGCAGCCTGCCGCTGCTGTGGCTCGCCGGCCCCGTGACGGGCCTGCTGGTGCAGCCGCTGATCGGCGCCATGAGCGACCGAACGCTCGGCCGCTTCGGCCGGCGCACGCCCTACTTCTTGATCGGCGCGATCCTGTGCAGCATCTGCCTGCTGTTCATGCCGTTCAGCCCGACGCTGTGGATGGCGGCCAGCCTGCTGTGGATTCTCGACGCGGCCAACAACGTGACGATGGAGCCGTACCGCGCCTACGTGAGCGACCGGCTGAACGAGCCGCAGCATGCAGTGGGCTTCCTCACGCAAAGCGCGTTCACGGGTCTGGCGCAGACACTCGCCTACCTCACGCCGACCTTGCTCGTGCTCATCGGCATGAACAAGGACGCGGTCAACTCGAACCAGATTCCGTACATCACGCTCACGGCGTTCATGATCGGCGCAATCTTCTCGTTCAGCACGGTTTGGTGGTCGATCAAGGCCATCCCCGAGCTGCCGCTGTCAGAGGATGAGCGCACCGCCATCCGGGCCCGGCCGAGCGGCATCGGCGGGGCGTGGCGCGACATCACGGCCGCCGTGCGCGACATGCCGCCCACCATGCGCCAGCTCGCGTGGATGAGCCTGTTCCAGTGGTACGGCATGCTGTGCTACTGGATCTACATCGTGCCGGCCCTGGCGCTCGGTCTGTTCGGTACCTCCGACGCATCGACGCAGGGTTTCCGAGACGCCGGCCTGGTGAACGGGCAGATAGGCGGCTTCTACAACTTCATCGCGTTCCTCGCCGCGTTCGGCCTGGTGCCGTTCACACGCCGCTACGGCCCGAAGGTGATGCACGCGGTGTGCCTGCTGCTCGCCGGCGCCGGCATGCTGTGCCTGCCGATGATCCAGGACCGGCTGTGGCTCTTCGTGCCGATGGTGGGCGTGGGCCTGGCCTGGGCCAGCATCATGGGGAACCCCTACATCATGCTGGCCGGCAGCATCCCGCCCGAGCGGGCGGGGGTCTACATGGGCATCTTCAACATGTTCATCGTCGTGCCCATGATCCTGCAGATGCTGACCCTGCCGCTGTACTACCAGAGCCTGCTCGGCGGCGACCCGCGCAATGTGATCCGCCTGGCCGGCGCGCTGCTGCTGTGCGCCGCCGTGGCGGTGCTGTTCGTGCGCCAAGCGCGGCCGGCACGCGAGGCCGAAGCGGCCCGCGCGACACCATGAAGAACCAGGTCCAGCTCGTCACCTACGCCGACCGCCTGGGCGGCGCCACGCTGGCCGACTTGCACGCCCTGCTCACCGGGCCGTTGGCCGGCGTGTTCGGCGGCGTGCACATCCTGCCGTTCTTCGACCCCATCGACGGCGCCGATGCCGGCTTTGACCCCATCGATCACACGCGTGTCGACGCGAGGCTCGGCGACTGGGCCGACATCCGCTCCCTCACGCAGCACATCGACGTGATGGCCGACGTGATCGTGAACCACATGTCGTCGCAGTCGATGCAGTTCAGGCACTTCACGGCGCATGGCGATGGCTCGCCGCACAGCGGCCTGTTTCTCACGTTCGATGCGGTGTTCCCTGGCGGTGCGACCGAGGCCGACCTGCTCGCCGTGTATCGCCCTCGCCCCGGTTTGCCGCTGACGTATGCGGTGCTCGGCAACGGCCAGAAGAAGGTCTTGTGGACGACCTTCACGCCGCAGCAGGTCGACATCGACGTGACCCACCCGCAGGGGCAGGCCTACCTGGCGGCCATCCTGGCGGCGCTGGCCGCCGCAGGCATCCGCATGGTGCGGCTCGACGCGGTGGGCTATGCGATCAAGAAGGCCGGCACCAGCTGCTTCATGCTGCCCGAGACCTTCGACTTCATCGACGCATTCGCGGCGCAGGCGCAGGGCCTGGGCATCGAGGTGCTGGTCGAGGTGCACTCGCACTACCGCAAGCAGATCGAGATTGCGCAGCGCGTGGCCTGGGTCTACGACTTCGCGCTGCCGCCGCTGGTGCTGCACGCCCTGTTCTTCAAGACCGCCGAGCCGCTCAAGGCGTGGATCGGCGTGCGGCCGAGCAACGCCATCACCGTGCTCGACACGCATGACGGCATCGGCATCATCGACATCGGCGCCGACGCGAGCGAGCGCAGCGCCAGGCCCGGCCTGGTGCCGGCCGCCGACATCGACCGGCTCGTCGAGATGATCCACGCGAACAGCGGCGGCCAGAGCCGCGAGGCCACCGGCGCCGCCGCATCGAACCTCGACCTGTACCAGGTCAACTGCACGTTCTTCGATGCACTGGCTGGCGACGAACGCAGCTACCTGCTGGCACGCGCGATCCAGTTCTTCATGCCGGGCGTGCCGCAGGTCTACTACGTGGGCCTGCTGGCCGGCGCGAACGACATGGCGCTGCTCGCGCAAACAGGTGTCGGCCGCGACATCAACCGGCACCGCTTCACCCCCGCCGAACTGGCGCAGGCCCTGGGCCGGCCGGTGGTGCAACGCCTGATCGCGCTGATCCGGCTGCGCAACACGCACCCCGCGTTCCAGGGCACGTTCACGCTCGACGAGACCGACGCGCACACGCTCGCGATGCGCTGGACCGACGGCGCAGCCAGCGCGCACCTGCGCATCGATCTGCGCGATCTCCGCAACACGCTCAGCTTCAGCGCCGGCACCGGCACCGGCACCGGCACCGGCACCGGCACCGGCACCGACACCGACACCGACATGACGAGCCTGAGCTACTGACGACGAGCGGCTACGCCGCGCCCGCATGCGAACATCGGCCGCCATGCCGATACCGCCACTGCACCGGTTTCACCCGCGCCTGCTCGATGCGCTGCAGCACTACAACCGGGCCCGCCTGACCAGCGATGTGGGCGCAGGCATCAGGTGCGTTCATCGTCATCGTCATCGTCTACGGCATCAACCAGCGCTACGGGCTGGCGAACCTGCTCATTGCCACGTCGCTGGCCGGCGTGCTGCTGTTCCTGCTCGGGCCGGCGAGCGCCGCGCTCGAATGCCGGCCGGCGCCCATCGGGGCGCAGGTCTCGCTCACGCTGCTGAGCGTGTGGTTGCAACTGCCGGTCGAGACCATCGGCACGAGTTCGCGCGGCTGCGCCAGTTCAGCACGGCATACCGCACCGTCCTGCTCGGCACCTCGGGGCTGGACGCACTGCACCAGCTGCTGCGCCTGCTTCAACGCCGAAACGTTGCGCTCGTGCTGGCCGACGTGAACGAGCAACCGCTGTCGCTGATGCGGCGCTCGGGCTTCGAGGCCGTGATCGGCGCCGGGCACATCATGCCGACCCTTGCCGAAGCCTTGCGGCGCCCGGCTGCATGACCGGTTCTGTGCGCTGCCGAACACAGCGAATCGGGCCGCGATGGCGTCTTCACGCGCTGGCTTCGCATTGCACCTATTGCGCTGCATCCGCCGGCGCGGTATCACTGCACCCGTGGCGCACCTGAGCCACACGGAACGCGCAGCACCCTCATCCCGCTCATGACAAACACCGCGCACAAGCCGATCTACAAGTCCCTCTATGCCCAGGTCATCACCGCCATCGTCATCGGCGTGCTGCTCGGGCACGTCTACCCGAGCACCGGTGAGGCCATGAAGCCGCTCGGCGACGGCTTCATCAAGCTGATCAAGATGATCATCGCGCCGATCATCTTCTGCACCGTGGTGGTGGGCATTGCCGGCATGGAAGACATGAAGAAGGTCGGCAAGACCGGCGGGCTGGCGCTGCTGTACTTCGAGGTGGTGAGCAGCGTCGCGCTCGTCGTCGGCCTCGTCATCGTCAACCTGGTGCAGCCCGGCACGCTGGTGTTCGACATGATCGAGAAGACCTCGCACGTGCTGTTCGCCATCGTCGACTTCATCATGAAGGTGGCACCCATCGGCGCGTTCGGCGCCATGGCCTTCACGATCGGCAAGTACGGCGTGGGTTCGCTGTTGTCGCTGGGCCAGCTGATGGCCACGTTCTACCTGACCTGCTTGGTCTTCATCTTCGTGGTGCTGGGTGGCATCGCGCGCTTTCACGGCTTCTCGATCTGGAAGTTCATCAAGTACATCAAGGAAGAGCTGCTGATCGTGCTGGGCACCTCGTCGAGCGAATCGGTGCTGCCGCGCATGATGGCCAAGATGGAGAACCTGGGCGCGCGCAAGTCGGTGGTCGGCCTCGTCATTCCCACCGGCTATTCGTTCAACCTGGACGGCACGTCGATCTACCTGACCATGGCTGCGGTGTTCATCGCGCAGGCCACCAACACGCCCATGACGCTGACGCAGCAGATCACGCTGCTGCTGGTGCTGCTGCTCACCTCGAAAGGTGCGGCCGGCGTGACCGGCAGCGGCTTCATCGTGCTGGCGGCGACCTTGTCGGCAGTCGGCCACGTGCCGGTGGCCGGCCTGGCGCTTATTCTCGGCATCGACCGCTTCATGTCGGAAGCCCGGGCGTTGACGAACCTGATCGGCAACGGCGTGGCGACCATCGTCGTCGCGAAGTGGACGAATGACCTCGACGAGGGCCGGCTGACCCGCCAGCTCAACGGTGAGACCGATGCCGAAGCCGATGATCCGGAAGCGGTGCTCGACAGCGCAGACGCACACATGCCGTCTGCGGCCCTGCGCTGACCTGCGCGAGCAAGGCAAGACCCCAACGATTCACACAACAACCCGAGGAGAAATGAGATGTCAAACAGTCAACGCGTGGTTCTGGTCACCGGCGGCATGGGCGGCCTGGGCGAGACGATCTCGACCAAGATGGCCGACGCCGGCTACAAGGTGGTCGTGACCTATTCGCCCGGCAACAAGACGCATGGCGAGTGGGTGGCCGACATGAAGACGCGCGGCTATGAGATCACCGCCGTGGCCTGCGACGTGGCCGACTACGATTCCTGCGGCCGCGCGGTGGCCGAGGTGCAGGCCAAGGTCGGCCCGGTCGACGTGCTCGTCAACAACGCCGGCATCACCCGCGACATGACGTTCAAGAAAATGGACAAGGTCAACTGGGACGCGGTGATGCGCACCAACCTCGACAGCCTGTTCAACATGACCAAGCAGGTGGCCGACGGCATGGTCGAGCGGGCCTGGGGCCGCATCATCAACGTGTCGTCCGTCAACGGCTCGAAGGGCGCGTTCGGGCAGACCAACTACTCGGCCGCCAAGGCCGGCGTGCACGGCTTCACGAAGGCGCTGGCGCTCGAAGTGGCGCGCAAGAACGTGACCGTGAACACCATCTCGCCGGGCTACATCGGCACGAAGATGGTGATGGCGATCCCGAAGGAAGTGCTCGACACCAAGATCCTGCCGCACATCCCGGTCGGCCGGCTGGGCAAGCCTGAAGAAGTGGCTGGGCTCATCATCTACCTCGCCTCGGAAGAGGCCGCGTTCCTGACCGGTGCCAACATCGCGATCAACGGCGGCCAGCACATGCAGTAAGGCGCAGCCGACCTCACCTCTCACACCCCCGATTCAGGAGTTCACCCATGATCAAGTCAGGCATCGATCACGACGCCATCGTCAAGATGTTTTCCGAAGCCAGCGCCAAGCAGGGCGAAGCACTGCGAACCGCGGTGAACGACGCCACGCTGAAGGCCTTGCAGGGCCGCGAACTGACGATGGAGAACATCAAGAAGGTCGTCAAGAGCATGACGCAGGCGGCCAGCACTGGCGCAGCGCAGAACGTGGCCAGCCCGGTGGATGTGGAGGCGATGCTCGGCAAGGCATTCGCCGGCATGGACGCGGCGCTGCTGCAGGCGGTCGAGGCGAACCACATGGCCCTGCAGCAGTTCGTGGGCCAGGGCGCGGCACTGCAAGACAAGCAGATGAAGAGCGCCATCGGCAACATCGAGAAGATGGAAGACATGTTCTTCGCCGCCGTCACCAAGGCCGCACAGGGCGTGAGCGAGCCGATGCAAGGGCCGTGGTCGAACGTGCTCGATGCGATGAAGCTCAAGGGCACCGGCACGGGCGCTCAGGCCACGCAATCCGTCGAGCAACTCGTGGCGCAAGCCCAGACCGCCCTGCGCGACGGCCGCGCCGCCAGCGCCAAGACGGTGCAAGCCATGATGGACAGCTACGCCGCGATGGTCAGCGGCGTGCTGATCGGCATGCAGCAGGGGCTGCAGTCAGGCGGCGGTTCAACGGCTGGCGCGCCGAAGGCGAAGAAGCGGTGATGTGAAAAGCCAAGTCATTCGCCGCAGAGTCGCAGAGGACGCAGAGTTGCGCAGTGAAGAGCAACACAAATTCATTTCTTTCCTCTGCGTTCCTCTGCGTCCTCGGCGCCTCTGCGGTGAATGACTACGTGTCCGCCTTTTAGCGGACCGCTGTCGTGCGCCAGATGACGTTGCCCACATCGTCGGCCACCAGCAGCGCGCCGGTCTTGTCGAGCGCCACCCCTACCGGGCGGCCGAAGGCGTTGCCGTCGTCGCTGAGAAAGCCGGTCAGCACATCGACCGCATCGCCCGCCGGCTTCCCCCCGGCGAACGGCACGAAGATGACCTTGTAGCCGCTGTGTGGCGAGCGGTTCCACGAGCCGTGCTGGCCGATGAACATGCCGTGCGCGAACGGCGCGGGCAGCGACGTACCTTCCGACGCCACCAGCCCGAGTGACGCGGTGTGCGGGCCGAGCGCGTAGTCGGGCACGAGTGCGCGCGCCACCAGGTCGGGCTGCTGCGGCTTGACGCGCACGTCCACATGCTGGCCGTAGTAGCTGTACGGCCAGCCGTAGAAGCCCCCGTCGCGCACCGAAGTGAGGTAATCGGGGACGAGGTCGCTGCCGATCTCGTCGCGCTCGTTCACGACCGTGAACAGCGTGTTGCCGCCGGCCCACGCCATGCCGTTCGGGTTGCGCAAGCCTGAGGCGAACACGCGGTGCGCGCCGGTCTTGGTGTCGACTTCCCAGATCGCGGCGCGCTCGGCTTCTGCCGCCATGCCGCGCTCGGCCACGTTGCTGTTCGAACCGACTGTCACGTACAGCTTGCTGCCGTCGGCATTGGCGATCAGGTTCTTGGTCCAGTGGTGGTTGATGCGCCCGGCCGGCAGGTCGACCACCTTCACGCCGGGCTGCGTGATGCGGGTGTCGCCCACCTTGAACGGGAAGCGCACCACGGCGTCGGAGTTGGCGACGAACAGGTCACCGCCCACCAGCGCCATGCCGAACGGCGAATTCAGGCCTTCCAGCAGCACGGTGCGAACGTCGGCCACGCCGTCACCATCGGTGTCGCGCAGCAGGGTGATGCGGTTCGCGCTGGGCACGCCGGCACCTGCGCGCTTCATCACCAGGCCCATGACCCAGCCCTTGATGCCGTTGCCGTCATCGGGCTTGGGCGGAGCGTTGGTTTCGGCCACGAGCACATCACCATTGGGCAGCGTGAGCAGCCAGCGCGGGTGGTCCAGGCCGCTGGCGAACGCAGCCACACGCAGGCCACTGGCCGGCTTGGGCGCAGCGCCCTGCGGCCAACCCTTCGCAGGGGCGATGTTCACGGTGGGCAACAGCGACGAGCGCGGTGCTGGCAAGGTCGGGTTCGGGCCCATGCCGGCCGACACCGGCAACTCAGCCTGTTCGGCGATGGCCGAAGAACCAATGACGAAAGCCGCAGCGGCAACCGCCATGGCGCGCGGGTTCAAAGGATGCATGTTCATGGTCCAGCGATTCACTGGTTCATTGGTTCATTGGTTCATTGGTTCATTGGTGCAAGAACGCCATCACGTCGGCGATCAAGCGCTCCTTGTGCGTCGCGAACAAGCCGTGTGGTGCACCGTCGTATTCGATCAGGCGCGCGCCTGCGATGCCCTGCACTGCCTTGCGCGCGGAAGCATCGATAGGCACCGTCTTGTCGTCAGTGCCGTGGATGATCAACGTGGGCACCTTGAACGCCGCCAGGTCGGGGCGGAAGTCGGTTGTCGCGAATGCCTTCGCACATGCCAGCGTGGGCTTCAGGCCGGCCTGCATCGACGTGCTGCGTGCCCAGTCGATCACTTCGGCGCTCACCGGGTGCGACACCAGGCCGACGCCGAAGAAGTCCTTGAAGAAGCCGGACCAGAACTTGGCCCGGTCCGTCGTCATGCCTTTCGTCATCTCGGCGAACACCGACGCGTCGACCCCGTCGGGGTTGTCGGCCGTTTTCAGCATGTAGGGCACGACCGACGCAATCAGCACGGCCTGCTTGACGCTGCGGCCCGCATGGCGTGACATGTAGCGCGCCACCTCGCCGCCGCCCATCGAGAAGCCGACCAGCGTGGCGTCTTGCGCGCCGGTCTGCTCGATGACGGCCGCCATGTCGTCGGCCAGCGTGTCGTAGTCATAGCCGGTCCAGGGCTGGTCGGAGCGGCCGAAGCCGCGCCGGTCATAGCTGATGGCGCGCATGCCGGCGTCGGCGATGGCCATCGACAAATCGTCGAAGCTGTCGGCCGACAAGGGCCAGCCGTGGGCCATGACGACGGGGCGGCCTTGGCCCCAGTCTTTCACGTAGAGCTTGACGCCGTCTTTGGTGGTCACTTGGTTCATGCGGGGGCTTTCTGAAGGTTGGTTTGGGTTGCGGGGGTTTCGACTAGCGGGGTTGGCGCTTCAGCTCCAGTAGCCCTCGCGCCCATAAGCGTCGTGCAGGCGCTTCTCGTAGTCGCGGTTCAATTCGCCGGCCTCGTCGTACTCGGGGCTGTTCTTGATTTGCTCGCGTGTCAGCTGGGTGTAGACGGTCTTGTCGGACCAGTCGATGCGGTCGATCCAGCGTGTGGCCACCAGCACCTTCTTGCCGCCGGGCCACCAGTTGCGGGTATCGACCACGAGGTAGCGCAGCGCCCAGGTCTCGTCGTCGAAGACGAAGTCCTTGACGTGGCCGATGCTGTCGTCGGTGGCCTGGATGTCGTAGCCGGTCACCGCCGCACTGCTGCGCAGGTGCACGTCTTCAGGCGGCACCTCTTCTTCGCGCAGCGCGCTTTGCACCTGGGTCTCCACTTCTGTGGGCAGCGCGGCCGGCACCAACGGGTAGGGGCC
The DNA here is from genome assembly GCA_031385155.1 of Rhizobacter sp. Lineage (GTDB taxonomy): Bacteria > Pseudomonadota > Gammaproteobacteria > Burkholderiales > Burkholderiaceae_C > LMDS01. Next base: position 41,087 of record JANNBF010000136.1, on the reverse strand, counting down.
GATGCCCCAGAGGTCGGCGCCGCCCCAATATTCCGGGTAGGCGTAATAGTTCAGGTAGTCGCGCTCATGACGGCGCGACACCGGCTCGTGCGTGTCGATGTTCGGGCTGTTCTCGACCTGCTTTTGCGTCAGAGAAACGTCGATGTTCTTGACGCTGCCCAGCGGCTGCTTCACCGAATAGGGCGAGATCAGCACACTGCGCCCGGACAGCCACGAGCCGGTGTCGGCCACCAGGTAGCGGATCGTCCAGGTCTGATCGTCGAAGTAGGCCTCTTTCACATGGCCGATCTGCCCGTCGGTGGCAGTGATGGTGGCGCCGTGGATGCGGCTGATGCTGTTGAGCATGGCGTGCTCCTTTCGGGACGTTCTGAAGAGCTTCAGCTTGCCTGTGCCCCGCCAAGCCGCCTGTAGGACGGCCGGCCGTTCGCGGGCCGGCCGGCTTGCCGACACCCCGCCTGGTTGCCACGCAACGTAGGCGCTCGCGCACGCCTCGCGTGGGCGCCGTCCTGTTTGCTCGGGCACGGTGCGAAGGGTGTGATCGCGACGGTATGGTGAGCCCGCTGCCCCACTTCGCACGATGCCCACAACATGCCCCGCAACCGCGCCTCTCCCCACTGGTCGACATCGCTTTTCGGCGTGATGCGCACGCTCGGCAAGCTGCAGGCGCCGAAGGCACGCCGCGCGCTCAAGGCGGCCGGCCGCGTGATGCGGTCGAGCGTGAAGAAGGCGAAGCCTCCGCGAGGTGCCGGCGCATGGACTGCAGGCATCGCCATCGGCCCGGCCGGCGCACGCCGCTATCAACTGCTTCGGCCACCGAACGTGGGCTTCGCCGAGCGGCTGCCGCTCGTAGTGATGCTGCACGGCTGCGGGCAGGACGCGAACGCATTCGCCCTCAGCACCCACATGAACCGCCTTGCAGTGCGCGAGCGCTTCATGGTGCTCTACCCGGAACAAGACCGGCTGGCCAACCTGCAAGGCTGCTGGAACTGGTACGACACCGACAGCCGGCGCGCCTTTGCCGAGGCGGCCACCATCAATGCCGCCGTCGACCAGGTGTGCGCGCTCTACCGTGCCGACCCGGCCCGGGTAGCGCTCGCAGGCATGTCGGCCGGGGCCAGCATGGCAGCGCTGATGGCCGTGCGCACACCGACGCGCTTCCAGGCCGTTGCCATGCACTCGGGCGTGCCGCCGGGCACGGCCCACTCGGCGCTGACGGCGCTGCGCGCGATGCACGGGCGCGCTGCGCAAGCGGTGGCCTCGGCGTCATCGGCAACCACGGCGCCACGCGGCAACCGGCCCCAGAACGCCACCAACGACCTGCCCGACGCCGATGCCCCTTGGCCGCCACTGCTCGTCATCCACGGCAGCGCCGACCGCGTCGTCGCGCCGAGCAACGGCGAAGCCGCAGCCCAGCTCTGGGCCGACGCGGCCGGTGCCGTGCGCACAGCAAGCCGCACGGTGCAGCGCGGCCAACGCCGCGCGATGGTGGTGACCGACTTCAAATGCCGGGGCCGTACGCTGGTGACGCTGTGCAGCGTCGAAGGCCTGGGCCACGCCTGGAGCGGCGGCGCCGCCGGGCAGCCGTTCAGCGACGCATCGGGGCCAGACGCGTCGGCGATGGTCTGGGCCTTTGCGGCGCGACAGTTCGCCCGGCATGGCGGCCGTCAACTGTCGACATTGACAGTTGCCGTGGCGCACTGAAGCTCGACACTTCGTCTCCAGATCGCGCACCGAGCGAACACCCTTTGGAGAGACGCCGTGAGTCATCTTGTCTTCGTGGAATGCACCCGCGCCAGTATTCAGGCGCTCGAGCTGGCACGCGCCGGTGGGCACCGTGTGAGCCTCATCACCGACCACCGGTTCGACAAAATCTTGTACGGCCCGCACGACTTGCAACGCCTGCGCGCGTTCGCAGCCGACATCGTCGAGGTTGCCGACACGCAGCGTGCCGACGATGTCGAGCTCGGTCTGCGCATGGCGATGCAGCGCGCACCGATCGATTCGGTGCTGAGTACGCTCCACCTTTGCGTGGTGGCGACCGCCGAAGCGGCTGCCCGCCTGGGGCTGCGTGCCACATCGCACGCGGGCGTGCTCAACGCGCATGACAAGGCACGGTGCCGCGAGGCGCTGGTCACGCACGGCGTGCCCTCGGTGCGCTTCGCCGTGGTCGAGTCGGCTGCGCAAGCGCGCCACGAGGCGGTGCGGATCGGGTTTCCTCTGATCGCCAAACCGACCACCGGGTCAGGCAAGGTACTGGCCCGCGTCATCACCAACCTCGACGAGTTGGAGGCTCACATGGCAAGTGCGCAGCAACAGATGCAGGCGCTCAGGTCGTGCCGTGAGGAGGTGACGTTCCGGTTCAACCTCGAGGAGATTGCCGTCGGTCCGATGTTCTCGGTCGAGGTTGCGATGAGCGCGCATGGCGAGTGGGCTGCATTGGTTTTTTTGCGTCGAAAGCGCGCGCGCCATAACCCGGTCCTCGAGATGGGTTCAACGATCCCTTGCGGTTTCAGCGAATCGCAGTTCTGTGAGGCCGAGCGCTACGTTCGGCAAGTGACCGACGCGTTGGGCCTGGACTTCGGCATGTTTCACGTCGAATTCGTCTGGAGTGCGCAGGGGCCGCGCCTGATCGAAGTCAACCCGCGCGTGGCCGGCGGCAGCATCCCGGATTTGGTCCGAGCTGCAACGGGCGTGAACTTGTTTGAAACGCTGGTGCGCGTTCACGCTGGCGAGCGGCTGGGGCTGAGTCGACTGGCCTGCTTCGGTGCAAGCAGCCACACCTACCTTGCCGCGCGCGAAGACAGCCTCGTCAGGCAGGACCTTGCACCCAACTGGTTCGAAGCGTTTCGCCCGCGCCTGCTCGAAGGCCACTCCAACATCGCCGCCGGCCAGTTGCTGCGCCGCATGGACGGCAACTCCGACACTTACGGCGTGGTGCGGGTGCATGCAGCCACACCGGCTGCGGCAGCCGATCAAGCCGAAGCCTTGCGCCGTGACGCGCAGGCCACCCTGGGCATTGAACTGGTCGAAGTCGAGGAAGCATGATGCGCGACTTCGCCGCGTTGCTGCGCGACCGCCGCTTCGTGCTGTTGTGGCTGGCCATGCTCGCAAGCGCAACCGGCACGTTTGCGCTTCTCGTCGCGGTAAGCGCACATGTACTGCGCAGCTCGGGCTCAGGCCTGGCAGCAGCGGCCGTTTTCGCATCGCAGTGGCTGCTGCCGGTCGTGTTGGCGCCCTGGGTGCGCCGAGTCTGCGAAACGCGCGACCTGCGTCGCGCCGTCATCGCTTGCGAACTCGCGAGCGCGGTGACCTCGGTCGGGGTGGCGGTCTTCCTGCGCGCCGACTCACTGGCCGCTGTGCTGCTTTGCTTCGCGGTGCGCGGTCTCTTCGAGGCGATGACAAAAACTGCCCGCGTGGTGTTCGTGCGCCTGATGTTCGAAGGTCCCCGGCTCGCAGCGGCGGCGTACACGTTCAACCTGTCGTACTACGCCGGGATCACCCTCGGCGGGCTCGCCGCAAGCGTGCTCACCAGCGCTGTACCGCTCGAGGTCATTTGCATGATCGACGCCCTGACCTTCGTCATTTCGGCCGCGTGTTATGCGCTGCTTCCGCAAGTGCACACCCCGGCGAGCGGCAAGGCAACACAAGGTGTTTGGCGCGATGCATGGGCGATCTTGTCCCGCAACAAACCGCTGATGGCCAGCGTGGGCTACCTCGTCATTGCGACCGGGTGCTTTCAGGGGTTTCACAACGCGGCACGCACGTTGTTGCCGATTCGGCATCTGGGCTTTACCGACGCGGTGGCCATGCAGCTGCAAGGCGTCAGCGGCACGGCCATCGTGTTCGGGGCGCTGGCCGCGCCGCTGCTGGCCGGCTTTGCGCGCTGGCGAGGGTTCGCGCATGCCGTGTTCGCGCTGGCCTGCGCTGCGATCATGGCAACGGCCTTCGTGCGCACACCGATGCAGCTGTTCGCGGTCTACTTCGCATTCATGTTCTTGTTTGAACTGTCGTTCACGGTGGGTGAGGCCAAACTGATTCAAGGTGCGGGTGCCGACGAGATCGCCACGCTCTGGGGGGCGAGCGGCAGCGCCGGCACGGCCATGCTCGTGGTCACGGCACTGTTGACGGGCGCGCTGGCCGATGCGATCGCGTTTCAGTGGGTGTGCATGACCGTCGCCTGCATCGCACTCGGCCTGGCGATGGCCCTGTGGGTCCTGCAACGCCCGCCACGCACCGCCGGTGTCACCGGTGCTGCGAAGGCACCCCTCGGCGTGATCGCAACGGCGCGATCAGCTGAATGACTTGTCTTGCCCGAAGCCCGCCCGCCATGCAAAGTTCCTTTGAGTTCGTACTCACCGCGTCGTGCAACGATGCACAAGGCATCGTCCACGCCATTTCGAGCAAGTTGTACGAGTCCGGCTGCAACATCATCGATTCGCAGCAATTCGGTGACATTGGGGGTGACCAGGCGAGCGGCCGATTCTTCATGCGCGTGCACTTCGAGGCACCGCCTCGTCTTGCGCAGCCCGAGGCCCTGCAAGCGCTATTCGCGCAGGCGCAGCGACGCTTCGGCATCGATTTGCAGCTGCACGCACTGGCACGCAAACCGCGCGTCATGCTGCTCGTCAGCAAGATTGGCCACTGCCTGAATGACTTGTTGTTCCGTTGGCAGACTCAACAGTTGCCCGTCGACATCGTTGCCGTCTTGTCCAACCACGACACCTTTGCCGGTCTGGCTGCCACCTTTGGTGTCCCGTTCAAACACCTGCCGCTGGCGATCGGTGCAGGGCTCACGGACAAGCGTGCGCAAGAGACCGAGATCGAAAAAATCATCTGTCGCGAGGAAGTCGATCTCGTGGTGTTGGCGCGCTACATGCAGATCTTGAGCCCCGAGCTGTGTGGCGCGCTGAAGGGCAAAGCGATCAACATCCATCACAGCTTCCTGCCCAGCTTCAAGGGTGCGCGACCCTACGCGCAGGCATACGCGCGAGGCGTCAAGCTGATCGGCGCTACCGCGCACTATGTGACTGCTGATCTCGACGAAGGTCCCATCATCGAACAAGACGTGGCCCGCGCAGACCACACTTGCGGCCCAGACGCCCTGGCCGCCACGGGCCGCGACGTGGAATGCGCCGTGCTCTCACGTGCGGTGCGCTGGCATGTGGAGCATCGGGTTTTGATCAACGGGCACAAGACCGTCGTGTTCAAGTGAACTTTGGGTCGAGCACGGCCTGAGGTTCCGCCAGTTCACTCAGGTGATCACGTTGAGCACTTCGCTCTGCCAGGCCAAGTTGCGCAGGCAGCCCTTGAGGTGGCTCGCAGTCACCACGGGGCCGGCGTCTCGCCCGACCTCGTCGACCAGCATCACGTTGCTGCGCACTGAACCGTCGATCACGGTCGGGCCGGACGCCAGCACGATCCAGTCCCACCCGATCGACAGATTGGGCAATTCGCACCCCTGCCACTCGGTGTAGCCGGCGATGGCACCGGCCTCGGTAGCCGCCGCAGCCGCCGGGTCGATCGCGCTGCGAACGTGCCGCAAAGACACACGGTCGAGTGCCGCTGAAGTGATTCGCAAATAGCCGTCGGGAAACATTTGTGATTGGCGAGTTTGTGACAGCAATGTTACGAGTCTGCGTTGAATGGGTCACTGTCAAAGTTGACAGGCGCGCATTGCAATTCAGTGGGTGTTGGCCCGCCGACAAGCACACCGCCAAGTTCGTCCCCACCCCCTCTGAGGCCCGGCAGAAGCGTTGTTTTCGAAGCGCTGTCCAAGCCGGTCTCGGCTTTTGGGTTCGACGGTCAGTGTCAACTTTGACAGTAGTCGCCCAAGGCCAATGCGCGTGAAATCCGTCTCAATCCAACGGGACAGGAGACAGAGCATGAACATCGTCAGCGGCAACCGCCGGACTCTCTCAGAAGCGACCTTTACTGCACTGTCCAGCTATCGGCACTCGGTGTTCGTCGAGCAGCTCGGCTGGCCGATGGGACGCCCTGACGGCTTGGAACTCGATCAGTTCGACAGCCCCGACACGGAATACGTTGTGGCCCGCGAGAGTGATGGCCGAATCAGCGGATGCGGGCGGCTTTTGCCCACGACTCGGCCCTACCTGCTGGGCGAAGTCTTCCCGCACCTGATGCGCGGCATGCCGGTGCCTTGCGACCCCGCAGTTTGGGAGTTGTCGCGCTTCGCTGCATGCGACCTGCAGGCCGACGCAAACATCGCCCCGCGCGTGAAGGCCCTGCGCTCAGGGCAAGTACTGCTCGCAAGCGTGCTGCGCGCCGCAGCGCTGGGCGCACAGCGACTGATCACGGTTTCGCCGCTCGGCATCGAGCGGCTGCTGCGCCGGATGGGTGCCCATGCACACCGCGCAGCGCCGCCTTGCATGGTCGCTGGCGAGCCGGTCTATGCCTGTTGGATCGAGATCGACGACATCACGGTGGCTGCGCTGTCGTGCTATGCGCCCATGCCGTCTGCGGCCATTGCGCCAGCCCCTGCACCAATCTTCCCCGGGCTTCAGGCAGCAATCCAACCCTGGGTTGCTGGCTGAAGTCGGCACTCAAAGGAGACATGATGACCACGAACAGATCCATCGGGTTGGGCGTCGCGTTGGCGATGTCGGCCGTCAGCATCTGGGCCGGCTGGATGGCATTCACCCGCGCCGGGCTGCTGCACACCCAGCTGCAACCGACCGACATTGCCGCGCTGCGGTTCTTCGTCGCCGGCGGGCTGCTCACGCCCGTTGTGTGGCGCCGGGGTTTCGCGCTCGACAAGCTCGGCTGGCATGGCCTGGCGCTGATGGTGGCCGGCGCCGGCGTGCCCTATGCGCTGATTTGCTCTGAAGGCCTGCTCTTCGCACCGGCGCGCCACGCGGGCGCATTGATCCCGGGAACGATGCCGCTGTTCGCGGCGCTGCTTGCCGCGTGGTTGTTGCGCGAGCCGGTCAGCGGGGTGCGTCGCATGGGATTCGCGTCCATCTTCTGCGGGATCGTGACGCTGGTGTTCCTGGACATCGTGCTTACCGGGCACGTGCCGCCGGGCCAATGGAAAGGCCACTTGCTGTTTCTGACCGCAGCCGTCATGTGGGCCGGCTTCACGGTGACGATGAAGCGCGCGGGCATCGCGCCACTTCACGCGACTGCGATCGTCGCGGTGTGTTCGATGGTGATCTACCTGCCTTTGTACCTCGCGGTGAGCGGGGTCGAACTGCTGCACCGTGCGAGCCCCGGTGCACTCGCGTTCCAGGCGCTGTACCAAGGGGTGATTTCGAGCATCGTGGCGCTGCTGTTCTACAACAAGGCAATCGCCATTCTCGGCGCTTCGCGCGGTGCTGCCTTTGCGTCGTTGACGCCGGTGCTTTCGGCCGTGTTCGCGATCCCGCTGTTGGGCGAGTACCCGACCCTCGCCGACTGGCTGGGCACCGCCTTCATCGCCGGCGGCGTGGCGTTGGCTTCCGGGCTCTTCCTGCACCGCGCCACGCCGGCACGGCTGGCCGGCCAGCACTGAAGCCGCGCTGCACCCGCGAGCCACCCGCCAAGCGATCTCATGAACACTCCGGCTCTGCACCGCCACGCCGACCTGCCGCACGGCGCTCTGCCATTGTTGGACTCGGGCACCGCGCGCATCTGGCTGATCGACAGCGCGGCCGTGTTGCCGGCCGAGCAGCTCGATGAGACTGAGGCACAGGTTGCCGCGAAGATGAACAACCCGGCGCGGATCGAAGCCTATCGCGCAGCGCACCTGTGGACACGCTCGCTGCTGCGGCGCGAACTGGGCGTCTGCGGTGACCCGATCACCTTCGCCCGGCGCAGCGGCGGCAAGCCCGAACTCGACGCTTCGCTCGCCAACCACGGGGGTCGCAGCGCACTGCGTTTCAACTACAGCCACACCAACGGCTACGTGGCCTGCGCCATGGCACGCGGCACCGAGATCGGTGTCGACATGGAAGAGATGGCGCCCCTCGAAGAACTGCCGGGACTGCTGCAGTTCGTGCTGCACCCGCAAGAGTCCGGCGGCAGGGGCTCGGGCCGCCTGGAATCGCCGCTCGACACCTTCTTCCGCATCTGGACGGCGAAGGAGGCATTGCTCAAGGCGACCGGCCACGGCCTCAGCGTGAACCTTCGCCAGATCGAACTGCGTGACGCCCAGCCGCAGACGCTGGAACTGGTCGCCGCGCCGCCCGAGCTGGCGCCCTTCCTCGGCTCGCTCATCGGCCATGGCGTGCTGCCAGTGAATGGGCGCCGCTACGCGTATGCCGCCGCCCTGTTGCGGCGCGACGCTCGTTTTGAAGTCATGCACGTGGCTGCGGCCGAAGCCGCCGCACCGTCAACACAGGAGCATCTCGAATGTGCAACCGTCTGAATTCGACCGCCATGCTGTCGATGAGCCTGTCACCCACGCCGTACTTTGGCGCGGGCGGATCCGGCGGCACAGCGCAACCGCGAAGCCCGCGCGCTGCAGGTGCCGTGCTCTCGGGTGAGCACTCGCACGCGGTCCGTCTCGGTGGCGTGGCCTACGAGCTTGGCGAACACGAGATGAGCTATGCCGACATGCCGGAGCTGCGAGCCACCCTGGCCCGCCACGGCCTGCATGACGAGCCCGAGCTTTGGGGATTCGGCCGCTACCGCCGCACCTGCCGCGAGCTGGCTGACCTGGCAATAGCCAGCGCACGCAAGACGCTGGCCGTCAGCGGCGCAGCCACGAACGATGTCGATGCAGTGGTGCTGTGCTCGGTGGTGTTCCCGCGTGACGTGCGTGCGCAGCGTGTTTTGACGCACCGCATTCTCAGCGGCCTGAACATGGAGACGACGCCGCTGCTCGGCATGTCGATGAGCCGCTGCGCCACGCTCACGTCCGGCATCCGACTGGCCGACGACCTGCTGGCCTCGGGCCGCTACCGAACGATCCTCGTGCTGTCGTGCGACGCGGTGGGCGACGAGAGCGAGCGCTTCGAGCCCTTTGCCATCTTTAGCGATGCAGCCGCGAGTTGCTTGCTGAGCAGCTCCGCCATTCGCGGCTACGAGTTGGTGCACACCGTGCACGCCAGCCGGGCCACCGCAGCAGACAGCGACGGCCCGGATGCCGGCGGTCGCCTCGCCGCAAGCGCCAACCGGCAACTCGGCGAGGCCCAGGTCGCCCCTCGCAGCCTGCACAAGGTCTTCCACGACAACTTGTTCAAGCCGATCGTGTCGTTGCGCGAGCAGCTGGCCGGCTTCGACTCGAAGCAGCTCTTCATGGACAACATCAGCGCCATCGGTCACTGCTTCGGCTGTGACCCGCTGATCAACCTTGCCGATTTCTGCGCGGCGACTGCACCCGAAGAAGGAACGCTGTTGGGCCTGTTCTCGGGAACGCCGGGGGTTCGCACCGGCATTGTTCTGCGCGTAACAGGCGCACCCACGCGCCACTGACCACCACCGACTCACCGAGAAACTTCACCATGCCTTCCATCGACCCCACACCACGCGACGCCAGCGCAAACGACATCCTGTTGGCGCTCCGCGATGAAGTCGCAGCCACGCTGAAGGCCGACGCCGCACAGCTCGACGGCGTGCAGACGCGCACGCTCCAGGAGCGCGGCTTGCAGTCGTTGGGAGCACTGCGCATCCAGTACCGGATTCACGACCGACTCGGCGTTCAAGCCTCGCTCAGTGAGCTCTTGGGTGCGCGCGCGCTCGACGAATTGGCGCATCAGCTCCACGCGCGTCTCGGCACCGCCGAAGCACCTGAAGCCGAGGTTCTGTGATGAGTCCCGTGGTGAGCGAGCCGCCGGTACGCGTCGCTGCGCGTTCAGCGCAAGCAGCGCAGGCGCGAGGCGAATTCGCGCTGTCGCAGATGCAGAGCGCCTACTTGATCGGGCGGGGTGACCTGCTGCCGCTGGGTGGCGTGTCGTCGCACGTCTATCACGAGTTCGAGCTCGAGCACGTGCGCACCGAACCGCTGCAACAGGCGCTGCGCCAGGTCGTTGCACGGCACCCCGCGCTGCGCACCGTCATCGGTTCTGACGAGCATCAGCGGGTGTTGGATTTGAGCGCGATACCCACCCCGTTGATCGCCGTGCACGATGCAAGGGCGCTGCCCCATGCCGCTGCCGTGGCGCTGCACATGGGTTTGCGAGAGGTGATGTCAGCCCAGGTAGCGGCACTTGATCGACCGTGCGCCGTCGACGCGCAGCTCATGCTGCTGCCCGGTGGCCGCGGGCTCTTGCTGGTCAGCCACGATGGCCTTCAGGTCGATGGCATCTCGATGCAAATCCTTTTCACCGAGTGGGCTCGCGCCTATGCCGACCCTGCGGTGCCTCTGCCGGCGCTCGCCGCGAGCTACAGGGCACAGGTCGATGCCGAGCGCCGTCTGCGTGACAGCCTGGCCTGGCGCAACGCGCGCGAACACTGGCTTACACGCCTGCAGCGCGAGCAGCCCTCGCCACCCCGCCTGCCGTTGGCGGCCGACCCAGCCAGCCTGTCGCGTGGCGTAACGGACCGCCATGACGTACGCGTGGATGCCGAACGGTTCACACGGTTCGAGCGCAACGCGGCGGCGTGTGGCCTCACGAACGCCGCCGCGCTCTTTGCGGCCTATGCCGAAGTGCTGGCGCGGTGGAGCGGGCCCGGGGCGATCACGCTCAACGTCACGCTTGCCAACCGCCTGCCCCTGACCGACGACACCGATGACGCGATCGGCAACTACACCGTGCCGGTGCTCGTGCGCCACGGCCACACGCAAGCGACCTTCGCACAGCGCGCGCTGGCGGCTCAGGCGTCAATGCGGGAGTCGATGGAGCACCGCCACTTCAGCGCACTCGATGTGATGCGGCACCTGGCCGGTGGCAATGACCCGTCTCTTGCGGCAGGCGTGCCGTACACCTTCAACTGCGCACTCGGGCACGCCACATCCCAGGGCGAATTGATGGGAGTAGAGACCCTGGGCCGGCAAACCTTCGGCGCAAGCCAGACGCCACAGGTTTGGATGAACGCGTTCGCCCTTCGCAGCCAGGGTGGCCTGTGGCTGCAGATCGACGCCGTGCAAGGCCTGTTCGCACCGGGCGTGCCCGAGGCCGTGGCGGCCGCCTTCGAAGCGCTGCTGCAAGCGCTCGCCGACCGTGAATCAGCCTGGCACGAGAGCGGCTTTGGCCTGCTGCCGGCGGCCCAGCGCAGGCGCCGTGACGCTGCCAACAACACGGCCAAGCCGGCTCCTTCAGGCTTGATCCATGAAGGCTTTGTTGCCCACGCCGAGGCACGGCCCCAGGCGGTGGCGCTGTTCACCAGCGCGGGTGATGTCAGCTACGGTGCCTTGCTGCGCGACGCCCGCGCGCTGGCTGCGGCGCTGGCGCAGCACATGGTGCAACCTGACGAACCCGTGGCGGTGGCGTTGGTCAAGGGGCCGCAGCAAATCGCCGCCGTACTCGGCGTGGCGATGGCGGGCGCCGCCTACCTGCCGATCGACCCGGCGTGGCCACGCGCACGCCGCGAGGCAGTATTGTTGAGCGCGCAGCCGCGCGTGCTGTTGTGCGAATCGGCCTTCGACCACAGCGGCCCGTCAGGCCACCGCCGCGTCCATGTCGACTGCGTCGAATCTGCCCTCGGTCAGCCCGAAAGCCCGCTGGCGACGCGCGCCGATCACCTGGCCTATGTTCTCTACACGTCCGGCTCGACCGGGCAGCCCAAGGGCGTGATGGTCAGCCACGCCAGCGTGGTCAACCTGGTGGCCGACATCAATGAACGCTACGCCGTAGGGCCCGAGGATCGCGCGTTCGGCATCAGCCACTTCAACTTCGACCTGTCGGTCTACGACATCTTCGGCATGCTCGCGGCCGGCGGCGCGATCGTGCTGCCCGATCACGACAAGGTCGCTGACCCGGCCCACTGGCTCGAACTCGCACAGCGCCACGGCGTCACCCTGTGGAACTCAGTGCCCTCGATCGTGCAGATGCTGGCCGACCATTGCGAGGCGGCGGCTCAACCCCTGCCCGACAGCCTGCGTCTGGTGTTGATGAGCGGCGACCGCATTCCACCGGCGCTGCCATTGCAACTGCGCCGGCAAGGTACGAAGGCAGCGCTGCACAGCCTGGGCGGGCCCACCGAGACCACGGTGTGGAACGTGTGCTGCCCCATCGGCGAGTTGCCGCCCGGGGCGAGTCACGTGCCCTACGGCCGACCCAACGCAAACAACCGTTACCACGTGCTCGACGAGCAGATGCACGACTGCCCGGACTGGGTGGTCGGCGAGCTCTACGCGGCCGGCACCGGCCTGGCGCGCGGCTACTGGAAGGATGAGGCACGTACCCAGGCTGCTTTCATCACCCATCCGCGCACGAGCGAGCGGCTTTACCGCACCGGCGACATCGGCCGATACCTGCCAGACGGCAATCTCGAGATCCACGGGCGCAGCGATTTCCAGGTCAAGGTCAACGGCCACCGGATCGAGTTGGGCGAGATCGAAGCATGCCTGGCCGGGCACGACCAAGTGCACGCCTGCGCCGTTGTCGGGCCGAGGCCCCATGACACAGACGGTGTGCTGGTCGCATTCGTCGTACCGAACAACGGGTGCGAATCGCTGGCGCCCGCGTTGATCGAATCGCTCAAGCAGCACGTGGCTCAACGCCTGCCGCACTACATGGTGCCCAGCCGCTTCATCGGCTTGGCGCGGCTGCCACTGTCTGACAACGCCAAGGTCGACCGCAAGCAACTCGCAGCGCTGCAGGCCGTGATCGGTGAGCCGCGATCACTGCTGGAACCGCCGGCGCAGCCGGTGATGTCGGCCCTGGAACAACGCTTGTCACAGCTCTGGTGCGAGCTGTTGAAACAGCCGGCAATCAGCCCGACCCAGAACTTCTTCACGCTCGGCGGCGACTCGATGAAGGCGGCACGCCTGATCGTGCGCCTGCGCAAAGACTTCGCGCTCGCAGCGTCGCTGGCTCAAGTGATGAACCACCCCACGGTGCGCGAGCTCGCGGGCTTCTTGTCGACGCAGACCCCCGCAACCGCCCGCGCAGTCGCGCATCCACCGCACGCACCGGCCGTGCGGCCGCTGCCCCCCGTTTAACGCCAACCCCCTGGAGAACACCGATGACAACTGAAGCACCCGGCGCCGATGGCGCACACGGCCACGGCAGCCTGTATGGCCAGGGCTTTCTTGAATTCATGACGGAGGTCAGGCGCCACCCGGCACCCGCTTGGCAGACCGCCATCGATGTGATGACGCATGGCAACCGCTTCCCCACCGACATGGCGTCGCTCGCGCTCGGCCTGATCGATCAGGCCGCGTTCGACGTGCTGAGAGACAACCCGCAGCTCACGGTGCAGCCTGCGACCCTCGACGCTGCCGACGCCACGCATGTCACCACGCACGCCGCCGCGCCATGCCTCGACATGGCCGTCAACTCGATGGGGCGCCTTCACCTGCGGCCCAGCTCCGAGCCGCGGGTTGACTCGCATGCCGAGGACCACTGGGTCTCGGTCGGCAGCGTGCTTCTCACCGACGAGATCGCACGCAGCATCGAGCAGCGCCACGCGCAACTGCAAGCCGGTGAGACCCGCCCACTGGAGCGCATTCGCATGGCCCTGCAGCGCCGCGAAGAGAGCGGCGAACTGCAGGCCATCCTTGAGCAAGTGATCGACCATGTCGAGCACGTCGAGTCGGTGTGCTTCTACAGCGAAGACCGCTTCTTCGCGCTGATCGACCGCTTCACCAATCTCATCGACACCAAGGCAGGCAAAGGCTACCTGCCACGCATTCGCGGCCTGGCGCTGTCGGCGTGGTCCGACCAGCAGCAGCTGATCGTGGGCGCTTTGCACGCTCTGTTCATCTCGGGTCGGGCGGTGCGCTTCGAAGAGTTCAACGGCTGCACACTCACGGCGGGGCGCCTGCTCGACCGCTTGGCCAGCTTGCACGCGACCTACCTGCAGGCCGGCTGCGAGAGCAGCGTCGCAATCGATGCCGATGTTTTCGATCTTGCCGAAGACGTGCGCCGCATGGCCGCGAGCTTCACTGGGCGCGGCCCGCTGCGCTATCGCTGGATCTATGCGCTCACCTTCCAGAAGCAGGAGCGCCTGCTGCCAAACGCGCAATCCACCGAAGACACCACCGCGCACATCACCGAATTCGCCGATCTGTACGGCGAGCTGATGTCGGGCCGCCCTGACCCGGTGTTGCCGCAAAGCCTTCTCTTCACCCAACTCGCCAGCGCCTGCCTCGCACGCGACCTGCAAGGTCAGCCGTATGCGCAGCCGGGCTCAGCGGCAACGACCTGGGTCGAGCACTTGATCGAGCGCATCGTCGCGTCATCGGTGCGCGCTACCGGGTCCGATTACGGCATGTCGAGTTCCTTGCGCGACCTCGGCCGCCTGATGCTGCACGACGCACAGCCGCTGGCAAACGAGATCCTGACGTTGACGCCGGCCGACTTCTACACCTGCTTCGTCGCCAGCGACTTCGCCTCGCGGCTTGATCCGGTCTCGGCAAACGCGATCGCCTCGTCGGTACAAAAACGCATGATGTTCAACCGCTGGCACTTCATCCCGGGCAATCTCGGGCGCACCCTGGTACCGAAGTCGCGGCACTGGTACTACCCGCCGCTGGTGCCCGACATTGCTGTCCACTCAGATGTGCACCGTGCCGCGCACAGCCGCGCCCGTGTGAAGAGTTCGATCCGTGCGCCCGGCCCCGACATGTCGCGCCCACCGCTGCGCATCGCGTCGCTGAACTACCGCGGCTTCTACGACATCCGGGTGGTGCGCATGGAGGAGCCGCCCTACACCGCCGAAGACATGCTGCGTGCCCGGCGCCGAACGCTGTGGCTCGAAGCCGTCTACGGCGTGATCGTGTCCTACCTCGAAGACAGCCCCGGCAACCACTTGCGCATCGAAGGCTTCGGCGCCGGCAGGTTTCTCGACCTCACGAACAGCGTTGCCGCACCCGCCACAACCGAGCCGCGCGACGCGGTCGCGGTATGAGCACGACCGGCCGCACCGTGCCCGACACCGGGCAGGTTGAAGGGCATGAACGCGTTGCGCTGATCAACCGACTCGCATCGACGAAAAGTACCGACGAGACCCATACGCTGAGTTGCTGGCAAGGCGGCTGGCATGCCTCTCACACGCTGGCCGATCTCGACCGGATGGCGCTGCGCCTGGCGCGGCACCTGCGGAACATGGGTTTGCGCCGGGGTGACCGATTGGGCATTTGCGCCAAGAACCGGCTCGAGTGGATTTTGCTTGACCTCGCGGCCCTCAAAGCCGGCGTGCAGACCGCCTGCTTCGAACCGGGGCGGTACTCCAAAGACCGTGACCTGGTTCAACGCTACGGCTTGAACCTGCTCTACACCGACGAGCCGCTTCATGGCGCAGGCGTGATCGACATCCGCACCGTGATGCAGTCGATCGACGCCATTCCCGATGGCGAGGCATTCACCACGCACTACGAGCCGCTCGACTGCACCACGGTGAAGTTCACCTCGGGCAGTACCGGAATGCCCAAGGGGCTGGAGGCCAGCGTGCAAAGCATTGAGCAGTCGCTGCACGCCGTTCAACAGCTCTTCGGCCACGGCGAAGGCGACAACGTGCTCGTGTTCTTGCCGCTCTCGTTGCTGCAGCAACGCTACTGGGTGTATTCGGCGCTGCTCTTCGGCCACGACGTGACGCTCACCACTTTCGAGCACGTGTTTGCAGTGATGCCGCTGGCACGGCCCAGCGTCGTCATGGGCGTGCCTGCCTTCTTCGATGCACTGAAGCGCCGAATCGAGATGAATGCAGACGACGCCGTCGGCCTCGCGCCCGCCGCGCTGGCCGCCGTCGGCGACCGAGTGCGCTATCTCTGGACGGGTTCCGCCCCAGCTGCGCGTGGCACGCTCGACTTTTTCGAGGGCGTGGGCATCCCGCTGTTCGAGGGCTACGGGATGAACGAGACCTGCATCGTTTCCAAGAACCACCCGCGCGCGCACCGCCGTGGCAGCGCGGGCCAGGTGCTGCCGCACAAGCGCGTTCGCATCGATGAGCACGGTGTGCTCTACGTGGGCTCCGATCAGCCGGTGAACACTCGCTACCTGTTCGGCGCGCCGGGCGACAGCGAGCGCGTGTTCATGCAGGGTGGCGAGGTGCGCACCGGCGACCTCGCACGCATCGACGAAGACGGCTTTCTCTACATCCTCGGGCGCGGCGACGATGTGATCGTTCTGGCGAGCGGCAAGAACGTGCTCGCACCGCGCATCGAGGAACGCATCGCCGAGCACCCCGCCGTAGCGCAGTGCGTCGTGGTCGGCGCCGGCCGACCGTTCCTCGTTGCGCTGGTCGCCCTGCGGGAGCCGGCAAGCGACGAAGACGCGGTTCGCCAGCACGTGCGCAATCTCAACGTCGGGTTGCGCAGCGAGGAGCGCATCGGCCGCGTGCTGTTCGCGCACGAACCATTCTCGGCCGACAACAGCCAGCTGAGCGCGCAGTTCAAACCCCGCAGGCCGCAGATCGAAGCGGCCTATTCCTCTGAGATCGACCATGCCTATGGAGCTTTTGCATGACCCCCGTTCAAGCCACCGCCGCGCGCTGTCTGGCCAAGGTACTTCGCCTGCCCGCCGCGCACGCCGACGCACTCGACCCACAAGCCGATCTGTTCACCGACCACGCCATGACCTCGCTGGACATGGTGCTGTTCATGACCTCGGTCTGCGAGGCCTGCGACGTGCCACTCACCCAACTCGATGAGAACGACCTTGCCGAGGTCAAGACGCTGCGCGACGTGGTGCAGCTTCTCGATCGCAAACAACTCGAAATGGAGAAAGACCATGCCTTGGAACAAGCTCGCTGACCTGCATTTGAACGGCGAACGCGTCGCCCTTCGCCCGCTCCGGCTGGACGATCAGCCGCAGCTTGCGGAGATTGCGTTCGACGACTCGATCTGGCGCTACTTCGTCACGGCGATCACTTGCGATGCCGACCTCGCCAACTACCTTCACGCAGCCGTTGACGACACGCGGGCCGGGCGGCGCGCGGTCTACGCGGTGATTGATCGTGCAAGCGGCCGCATAGCCGGCAGCATGGCCTACGGCAACCTCGCACAGGCGGATGGCCGGCTCGAGATCGGCTGGTCATGGCTGGGCAAACAGTACCAACGAACCGGGCTGAACCGGGCAGCGAAGCTGTTGCTGCTCGAGCACGCCTTTGATCGGCTCGGCTGCGAGAGAGTCGAGTTCAAAACCGACGTGTTGAATACCGCCGCACGCCACGGCCTGGAAGGGATAGGTGCGCAGGCCGAGGGTGTGCTGCGCAGCTTCAACCCGATGCCTGGGGGGCGCCGGCGCGACGCGCTTTATTTCAGCATCCTGAAGGGCGAGTGGGCCAGCGTGCGGGCAGCGCGGTTCGCCAGCGCTGCACCGGCCGGCGAAACCGTCGCGGTGTGAGTTGCATGTCGCCTCACTCCGTCATTGAGCTGCGCGGGTCGCACCGCGACATCGGTTGGCAGCACGGCCGCGCGCGGCAAGAGCGCATCCATGCCTTTCTTGATGACCGCCTGGCACGCATCAACGCAGTGGTACCGCAGCCAATGGGCTTGACCGCACTCGCACCCACGCTGCGGGCGTACCGTGAGGTCATCGGCGGTGTGATGCCGCAGATGGTTGACGAAATCGACGGCCTCGCCCAGGGAGCACAAATCAGCGCCGACGCGGCGCTGCTGCTGCAACTGCGCCGCGAGATCACGGGCTACCGCCGCATCGCAGCCGGCGGTGACTGCACGACCCTGACAACCGCGCCCGGCGGCGAGCCCCTCTTGGCGCAGACCATCGACCTGAACGGTGCGATGGCGCCCGAGCTGAGCCTGCTGCGCATCGTGCATTCAGCAAGCGGTCGGCAGGTGCTGATGGTGAGCTTCACCGGACTCATCGGCTACCTGGGCATGAACGACCGCGGGCTGGCGATCGGCCTGAACTTGCTGCTCGCAGCCGACTGGCGGCCGGGTATTCCGGGCTACATGGCGATCCGCTACTTGCTTGACCAGGCCGACAACGTCGACCAGGCGCTTGCCCTGCTGCGCCGGCTGCCGTTGGCGAGTTCACGGGCATTCACGCTGTGCGACATGCAGCGCAGCGTCGTCGTCGAGTGCCTGCCGGGCCAGGTGCACGAGTTGCCGAGTACGGTGCGTGCCCACACCAACCACTTCCTCTCACCCGAGTTGGCTCAGCTCGACCAGATCAACCCGTTCGCCAAGACCTCGTCGATGCGGCGCCTCGATGCCTGCCATCGCTGGCTCCAGCTACGCGAGCGGCCGATCGACGCAGAAAGTGTGTTCGAGCTGTTTGCCATGCCGCCCGTGTTCGTCGCGCCGAGCGATGACGTGCGCCGCGAAGCCACGGTTGCCGCCGTGGTGATGCAGCCAACGCAAGGCGTTCTGCAGCTGCGAACTCACCCGACTCTCGCCACCGCCATGTTCCGCGTGGCGCCCGATTCCCCCCAATCCACCATCAGGAGTACCGAATGCCTTACGTCGTGACCGAACAGTGCATCAACTGCAAGCACACAGATTGCGTGACCGTTTGCCCGGTCGACTGCTTCTACGAGGGGCCGAACTTCCTGGCCATCAATCCCGACGAGTGCATCGATTGCGGCCTGTGCGAACCGGAGTGCCCAGTACAGGCCATCAAGCCGCACGACGCACTGCTCGATGGCGAGCGCATCTTCCTCGAGCTGAATCGAAACCTGTCGAAGACCTGGCCCAACCTCAACCAGGTCAAGCCAGCGCTGCCCGATGCCAAACGATGGGCAGAGACACCGAACAAGACCGCACTCTTGGTGCACGCGGCGCCCGAAGTCGCCGAGGCCGAGGCGGCTTGATCGTGGCTGCCGAGCGCGCGCCAATCACCGAGCCATCGCACCGAGGAGAGCTGCATGAGCCGATCTGAAACCGACATCACGGCGGCGGGCCGCAGCGCGTTCTGGTTCAGCCCGGGCGTGGCTGACGCAGGACGAGCGCTTTTGGCGCTCGACCCTGAACAGCTCTTTCATCGGTTCGTGGCCGACAAAGAATCGCAGCCCGTGCGTTGGGCGGCCCGCGCTCTGATCGACGCGGCCCTGGCGGTGGCGCTACCCCAGTGCGACGTGGGCGAGAGCCTGGCGGTCGATGCCGACCAAGCGTTCAAGAACCTCACCGCTGAACTGGCGCAAGCACGGGATGTGCTGCAGCGTCAAATCGGGCTGCGCGACGACCACAGCGACGCGGCGCAACGCGCGATGTTGCTCGAACGCGCCCCTGTGCGTGCTCTTGCCGGCGTGTGGCTCGAGGGTGTTTCGCAGCCGGCCACGCAGCCGGATCCACTCGTCAATCGCTTGTTCAGCGCTCGCGTGGTCGATCAGGTGGGCCGCGACCCGGTGCCCCCGCAATGGCTTCGACATGAACTCGCTCTGGCACAAGCAGGCCTCGCGTTGCCCGGCGTCGAACGCAGACAGTTCGTGGCCTCTTGTGCGCCCTCTCAAGCGACCTGCATGCTCGGCGCCTTCTACAGCGCGCTCGCGCTGTACGGCGCCAACGACCTGCCGGAGGTCGTTGCGGTTCATTGGGCTCATCACATGCTCGGCATCGATGCGGCACTCGGCGGGCCGGCCGACGATGCGCTGTCGGTGCGTGACGAGGCGGCGGCATGCGCGACGGACGCGCTGCGGCATTTCGCGGCGCGAGCCGATGGGCCCACTCTGGTGGCGCGGATGGCGCGGGCAGTGCGCGTGTGCGTGCGGCTTGAGGCGCTACAGGTGCAGGCCGTGCTGGCGCGGGTGCACCGCTTGCAGAGCGAAACGCCAGAGCAACGTGTGGCGCAGATCCTGCAGCGGCACGCAGCGCACGCCGGTAAGCAACACGCCCAGATTCGCGTCGGTGGCAAGCTGCTGAGCGATCAGCTTGAAGCCGATTCTTTTGAACCGCACGCCTTCATGCGCGCGCTCAAAGCCTCGCCATACCTCCAGGCGCGGCCCGACGGGCAGGCATGCCGCTTTCTTGCGGCGCTCGAGTTTGGTGGCCCGATGTTCGGCATCTTCAACGCCGAAGAGGCACAGACGCTGAGCGCATGGGCCAATGAAGCCAGCCCGGATGCTGCGCTGGCAGCAACGCCCGCTGCGGCCTGCGCAGCGGCGCACGGGAACTCGCTCTGGGAACGCATCATCGTTGCGGCCCGAGCCGAGGCTCGGTTCGATGTGCTCGATGCGGCGCCACAACCTGCGCACGGCGCTCGGGCGTTGTTTCACATGCTGGTCAACATTGAGAACTACCCTGGGGCACTGCCGCTGGCGCTGGCGCGCGCGCGCGACGGGCTCGCGCGCGCCGCCGTACTGCTGCAAGCGCCGTCCGATGGTGCTGCCTTTCGCTACACCGACGCGCGCTACTTCGCCTACAGCCGAGAGGCGCTAGAAGCACGGCTCGGCGCGGTCTACCGCGACAAGCTGGTGCAGCCGTTCACTCCGCTGGCGAGCGTTCCCGATGCCGACGACGTCGTGTTCCAACAAAAGACCTTCGCGCTGGGCAACCTGATCGATGGCGCGTGGGCTTACCGGGTCGGGCTGCGTGGGCGACACCGCCGCCTCGCCGACGCGGCGGTGTTCCAGATCTACGCCGACGAGATGGGCGGCGGCGAGGTGCGCAAGAACCACATCGAGTTGATCCACCGGGTGCTGCGCTCGATGGGGGTGCTGCTGCCCCACATCGCAAGCCGTGAATTCATCGATCAAGACGAACTGCTCGACGAGTTGTATCCGTTCGCCATCTTTCAGCTGAGCCTGGCGCAGTTCCCGGACACGCTTCGCAGCGAGATTCTCGGCTTCAACCTGGGCATCGAGATGTTTGGTCTGGGCGAGCTGCGCCTGCACGAGATCCAAAAGATGCGGCACTGGGGCTTCGACACCGCGTATGAAGTCACTCACCTGTCGATCGACAACTTCGGCTCCGGCCATTCGCGCACATCAGTCGACGCTGTGGTCGACCACCTCGACCAGATCGCCATCGAGTTCGGCGCTGTGGCACAGCAACGCGAATGGGAACGCGTCTGGACCGGCTACGCCTCTTTTGCGCAGTTCGTCGAGCCTGCGACAGCCCTCCCGCAAGGCCTGTCGGACTACATCATCTGACCCAGTACACCCACCTTATCGATCACCCCGCCCCACGCATTCACACCACTGAAATCACCGAGGAAAAGTCATGACAATCGCCACCGTTGCCGATACCCGTGTCGAATCGCTTGTTCGCGTTCCGCAGGCCTTGCAAGAGTGCGCGCGCGAGTTCGCGCAGCGCTTGCAGGCGCACCCCTTTTTGCGGCGCTGCGCTGACGGCAGCGTCACCATGCAAGAGCTCAAGCGCTTTTTGGTGCAGCAAGGCAAGTACTCGGCCCACTTCACCCGTTACCTGTGTGCGCTGATCTCGGGCCTGGGCGATGCGGGCGATGTGCTGGCGCTGGCACAGAACCTCTCCGAAGAGCTGGGCCTCTCGAGCGACGCGTGCGTGCCGCACGCGCGCATCTACACCCGCATGCTGCAGGACTTCGGCATTCACATGGACAACGAGCGCACCGGCCACGCGACTCAAAATTTGGTCGATACGATGTACATGTTGTGCCGCCAGCCAGGTGCGGTGGCCGGCCTCGGCGCCCTTTGCCTGGGGGCAGAGGCGATCGTGCCGACCTACTATGCGTCCATCATCGCGGGCTTTCGCAGCCACGGCATCGGTGATGCGGCGATCGAGTTCTTTTCGATCCATGTCGAGGACGACGACGATCACGCGGCCACGATGTACGCGATCCTCGCTCGCAAGATTCAGGAGTCGCCGAGCAATGAGGCGGTTGCAGTCCACGCGGGTGAACTTGCGATCCACGCGCGGCTGCGTTTTCTCGACGCGCTGGCGCAAGGGGTGCAGTGATGGAGCGCGCCCAGTTCTCTTCCGCAGACTTCGCCAATGTGCCCGCAGCCGCAGTGGCTGAACAACCCGCCGTGCTGATTGACCACCAGGTCTGCCGACCGGGAGGCGACGCTGGCGACAGCGCCTTCTCGCTACAGCGTCAGCACTTCGTGCGCGCGGTGAAGCTGCCGAGCCGTGCGATCAGCATGACGCTGGGAGGCCTGAAGCCCGGCCAGTCCACGCGCAAGCACAGGCACAACTACGAGACGCTGATCTACGTGGTGCAAGGCTGCGGCATCTCGATCATCGGTGAGCAGGAGGTGACGTGGCGAGCAGGTGATGCGTTCTACGTCCCCGTGTGGGCCTGGCACCAGCACCGCAACGCGAGCGATACCGATGAGACGCTCTACGTGGCCTGCGAGAACGCACCGCTGCTGCAGAACCTCGGCGCTGCGGTGCGCGAAGAAGCCTGATCCCGACGACCGCGCCAGACCCCACCTGATCGAGAGTCGCCCATGTCCTTGTTTGACGAATCTATCCTTGAATTGCCGTTCTTCGATCATCGCCACCGCACCCTCGCCGCCGACTTGGGGCGGTGGGTCGACGAGCATGCGGCGCTTCCGGCGCAACTCGCTGCGCTGAGCCCGTCGCAGCGCGGAGTGCACTACACGCGGATCCTCGGGCGCGACGGTTGGCTGCGCTACACGCTGGGTGCCGATGGCGCACCCGGCAGCCGCCCCGACCTGCGCTCGCTGTGCCTGATCCGCCAGGCGCTCGCGCACTTCGACGACCTGTGCGACTTTGCCTTCGCGATCCACGGCCTCGCATGTGCGCCGCTGCTGTGGTGGGGCGGCGCAGCGGCCGGGCACGAGTCGGTCGCAGCGCTGGCGCTGGGTGAACGCATCGGCTCACTCGCGTTGTCGGAGCCGCACGCAGGCTCGAACCTCGCCGCCGTGGAAACAACCGCCAATCGCACAGACGCGGGCTACACGATTCGCGGCTCGAAGGCCTGGGTGTCGAACGCCGATATCGCCGACTTCCACTGCGTGCTGGCTCGAACCGGTGAAGGCCCCGGCGCCTTGGGCCTGAGCCTTTTGCATGTGCCCACAGGCAGTGCGGGGCTGGCAGTGAGCGAGCCCGTTGCGCTGCTCGCCCCCCGCGCATTCGGGAGTCTGGCGTTCGTCGACTGCCAACTCGGGCGCGGCGCGCTGATCGGGCAGGCCGGCATGGGTTATCGGTATGCGATGGAGATCCTGGACTTCTATCGCGTCACCGTAGCGGCTGCAGCACTGGGCTTTTGTCGTCGCGCAGCGGATGAGTCGATCACGTGGGCTCGCAAACGACGCGTCTTCGGTTCACCGCTCGCCGACATGCAGATCACGAAAGACAAGCTCGCAGGAATGGCCGTGTACCTCGACGCCGCTGCATTACTCACGGCACGCGCGGCCTGGGAGTCCGACGTGGGGCGTGGGGCGCTCACGCAACCGGCCAGCATCGCCAAGTTGTATGCCACCGAAGAGGCGCAGCGCGTGGTCGACGATGCGCTGCAGCTCTTCGGCGCAGCGGGGCTGGTTCAAGGCTCGACGACCGAGCAGCTGTACCGGCAGATTCGATCCTTGCGCATCTATGAAGGGACGTCGGAGATCCAAAAAATCATCATCGCCACCGGCATGGCCAAGCAGGTCTCGCGGCCCAGACCGGCGGTCACCGAGCAAAGCGCGTCGGTGCAGCTCGCCGAGACCACCTGATCGATTCGCAACGGCGAGACGCGCCGTCGCCCAACAAACCGTCAATCTCGACTTCAGGGAGCCATCATGCAACTTCACACCACCGAGCAGGTCACCAGCGTTCGCCACTGGAACGACACGCTCTTCAGCTTCACCACCACGCGCAACCCTGGCTTGCGATTCGAGAGCGGACACTTTGTGATGATCGGGCTCGAGTCCGAGGGCCGGCCACTGATGCGCGCCTACAGCGTGGCAAGGTCAGTGCACGACGAGCACCTGGAGTTCCTCAGCATCAAGGTACCCGACGGCCCGCTCACCTCACGGCTCGCGCACATGCAGCAGGGTGATCGGCTACTTGTCGGTCGCAAGCCGACGGGCTCGCTGCTGCTCTCCGACCTGCGGCCGGGCAAGACGCTGTACCTGCTCGCCACCGGCACCGGTCTGGCGCCTTTCATGAGCCTGATCCGAGACCCCGAAACCTACCAGCGCTTCGAGACCGTGGTGCTGGTCCATGGAGTTCGCTATGTCAGCGAACTCGCGTACCGCGACTACATCCTCCGCGACCTCCCGATGCATGAGTACCTCGGCGACGAAGTCAAGAAGCGGCTGCGGTACTGCCCGACGGTCACCCGCGAGCGCTTTGAGCGCTTTGCACGCGTGACCGATCTGATCCGCACGGGCCAGCTCTGGCGCGACATGAACCTGCCTGCGTTGAACCCCAAGGAAGACCGGGTCATGATCTGCGGCGGCCCGGCCATGTTGGCCGAGGTGCGGGGCCTGCTGGACGCGCGCGGCTTCAAGATCTCCGAAGGCGTCGGCAAAGCTGGTGACTACGTGATCGAACGTGCTTTCGTCGAGACCTGATGCCATGAACGACACGCCTCTTGCGCCCGCTGGCAACCCCGCGTCTCAGTGCTGGGTGCCGCTCAGGCTGGTACCGAACCCGACCCTGCGGCTGATCTGTTTTCCGTATGCGGGGGCGGGAGCGGCCGCGTTCACACGGTGGGTCAAGCACCTGCCGCCGAGCTGGGACCTGGTGGCGCTGCAATTGCCCGGCCGCGCAGCGCGTTGCGGCGCACCACCGCTGCATGATTTCGCGCTGGCTCAGGAAGAGGCTTGGCGGCAATTGCCGGTCTGGCTCGACAGGCCCGCCATCTTCCTCGGCCACAGCCTGGGCGCGATCATGGCCTACGAATCGGCGCGCCGATGGCTCGAAACCGACCCTGCGGGGGCGACCGCGCGGCTCCGGGCGCTGGCGGTCTCGGCATGCATCGCACCGAAGCACTGGCCGACTGACCGTGGCAGGGCTTTGGCAAAGCTGGACCGGTCGGGGCTGGTCGACGCGCTGCGCCAGTACAACGGCATGCCCGCTGACGTGTTCGACGACGATGACGTACTGGACATGCTGCTGCCCACGCTGAAGGCCGACTTCGACCTCGTCGCCTCTTATCGTTACCCTGGCGCGGCGAGCCTCAGCGCTCCTATCCTTGCCATGCACGGGGCCGACGACCCGCACGTCGACGGCTCGCGATTGCCAGCGTGGGCCGACGAAACATCAGGCGCGCTCGAGATCGTGCAATGCGAAGGCGATCACTTCTTCTTTGAACGCCGGGAAGGCACCGTCATGCAATTGCTGGTCGAGCACCTGCAGGCACATGCGAACGTCTTCGAAACCAGAACACCATGAGTGATCCATTGATGAATCTCACACCGCTCGACGCGGCAGTCCACCCCGACCCGTACCCCTACTACGCAAAGCTGGTCGCCGAGCGGCCGGTCTACTTCGACACCGACTTGACATCGTGGGTGGTGAGTAGCGCCACATGCGTGGCCGAAGCCCTGCAGAGTGCCCACTGCAAAGTGCGCCCGGCAGGTGAGCCCGTTCCACCAGGCTTGCTGGGCTCACAGGCCGGTTTGCTCTTCGGGCATTTGGTGCGCATGAACGACGGCGAGTATCACGGCCTTCTCAAGCGCCTGATTCATGATTCGTTGGCCTCGGTTGATTCCCAGACCTTGCAGGCCGCCGCGCGCGAGTCGGTGCACCGGACCTTGGAGCTCACTTCTCCGACACGCCCAGGCATTGGCTTGACCGACTATTGCTACCAGGCGCCAGCCCAGACCATGGGTCTGTTGCTGGGTTTGCCCGAAGCCGAACTGACGGCTGCGGCTCGGTTGACCAGCCTACTGGTTCGCTGCATCAGCCCGGGCGGAACGCCGCAGCAGGTCTGCGCGGGTCGCGAGGCCGCCGTGCTCCTGTGGGCGTTGTTCGACGAGCTGCTTGCGCAGGACGCCTCCAACACTCGTCCCGGGCTGCTTTGGGTGATGCAGCGGCGCGCACTGCAAAGCGGTGAGAGTCTGGCGCGAGATGCAGTCATTGCCAACGCCATCGGCTTCATGACACAGGCGTTTGAATCGACCACCGGGTTGATCGGCAACACTTTGCTGGCGCTGGCCGATGTCGACGTCAAACTGAGACCGCCTGTGCACGGTAGTGACTCGCCCGGCGCGATGCTCGCGTTCGTTCGCGAAGTGTCGCGGCACGATTCGCCCATCCAGAACACGCGCCGGTTCGCGACCGAAGGCTTTCAGCTCGGCCCCGCCAAGGTGAGCCCCGGCGACAGCTTGTTGCTGTTGCTGGCCGCCGCCAACCGCGACCCGGCGCTGCACGCGAACCCGGCTCGAAGGGACCCGTCGCGCGCCCCGGCGGCCTTGTTCAGCTTCGGCGCAGCGCGACACCAGTGCCCTGGGCAAGGCATTGCCGAAACCATCGTCGTGGCTGCGGTCAGTCAATTGCTCGAAGCTGGGCTAGAGCCATCGCAGCTGCATCGACCGGCCGCCTTTCGGCGCTCGGTCAACGCCCGCGTTCCCGAGCTGCGCTTGGCACTCGCCTAGTTCACGCACCAACAACCCTCAGTACCACCGAGACTTGTGACCATGTTTGCCGTGATTTTCGAGACCTTGCCGAACCGACAGCGGTTCTCTGACTACCTGGGGCTTGCCGAAACGCTCAAGCCCACGCTGAATGCGATCGACGGCTTCGTGATGAACGAGCGGTTTTCGAACGATCGCGTCAAAGGCACTCTCTTGTCGCTATCGCTGTGGCGCGACGAGAAGGCGCTGATCCGCTGGCGCACGCATGCGCAGCACCACGGTGTTCAGGTCAACGGGCGCGCGGGCGTTCTCGACGACTACCGCTTGCGCGTCGGGCAGATCGACCTGCAGTTCGAGAGCGGCAAGCTGAGACGGGCAACCGAAGGGCGGCGCCGCGACATCAGCGCGGTATCGACCGACCCATTCGTCACGATCAGCGTCAGCACAAGAGACATCGCCGACCCCGACGCGGCCGGCATGACCCCGCCGCAAGACCAGGCAGACGAACGCTGCTCCGACTTCACCGGCGTCGTCGACACGCGCCGACGGCTGCGGATGACCCGCTGGGCCGATGCCGACCAAGCCGAGCGCCATCTGATCGAGCATTGCGCCGCGCTCGACGGCGCTCACTGGGCCGTCAGCGTGGTGCGCGAATACGGCATGCTTGATCGGCGCGAAGCACCGGTGTTCCATGAACCGGTAGAGCGCTGAATGGTGCGGCCGCATGCGTCCACATGTCGGCAAACTGCCCGAGCACCCGGCTCACCAGATCAGCCCCAAGAGCGCCGCCTTGACAGACGCGGCCGTCTTGTTGCATGTGCCCAACTTCGCAGACGCGTTGTTGAGGTGGAAGTTAACCGTGCGCTCGGAGATACGCAAAATTTCTGCAATGTCGGCAGAGGTCTTGCCTTCGGCTGTCCAGCGCAGCACTTCGACTTCGCGCTCGGCGAGCTTGACCGTCAGCTCCGGGACCAAGGTACTGCCCAGGGTGTCCAGAAAGCGCTGGTGCAACAGCGAGACCAGCCACTGCAGTCGGTGCGCCTTGCTGTCGACTTCTTCACGCGCGATCTCTCGATCCGAACGCGCTAGCGTCAACAGGCTCTGGACTCCGTTGCCGTCGACGCGGGACTGCGCGCAACCGAACTTCAAGCGGCATGCGCGAGCCTCCTCCCAGAGATGGATGTTCTCGGCGAACAGGGTCGCCGACCAGATCACCGGGAGGCTCGAACGAAGCGCCTTGATGATGCTGGGATCGACCGAGAGGTAGCCCTGCTCCACGTAGCGTTGCTGCCATTCGGCAGGGTAGTTGTTGTGCACAACGACTCGAGGCCGGGTCAACGGTAGCGGCGAACGAATGCCGAATGCGAAAAACTCGAAACCCAACTCGGCGGCCAGTTCCGCCAAGCGACGCAGAAGCGTCTCTTCGTTGTCGCAGCGGGCGAGCCTTTCGATTTGATCGGTCTGCCAGTCACTCACCTTGGCGCTCCCGTTGATGTCACGCTGAAAATCTGTTCGCGCGTAACTTCGATGAAGGCGCCAACGTCAAACACATTCCTGCTCCAGACACGGTTGGCCAATGTCGCAAAAGCCGCAGAGACCTTCCGTCTCCGGCGGCGAGTTTCACACAGGATGAAGCCCCGCCAGGGCGCAAACGCTCAGATTCACGGCGAACCTAGGGATGTTCCGGCCGCATCGGCCCGGCTCCATCGGCCAAGCGGGGCAGGCACAAATCGCCGCCTAAAACGACAAACCCCTCCGGCCTTTCGGGCGGAGGGGCGGGTGGCTTGCGCCACCGTTTGGAGATCCGGAGGAAATGAGTCCGGGGCTCCTTTGGCGCAGTGACTGCGCCAGTGGGTGTGCCTGCATGCAGGCTCATCAAAGTTAGGCGAGGCGCCCGCGCACTTCAAGCACGCATTGATCGCCGACGACCATCGCATGCCCTCTTGTCAGGGCACCGGTTTCATGATGGAGGCGAGTACGCCTTGCACACGCTGCTCCACAGCAGCGTCCATGCGGATCGTGCGGCCCCATTCGCGCGTGGTCTCACCCGGCCACTTGTTCGTGGCGTCCAGGCCCATCTTGCCGCCCAGGCCGCTGACGGGCGAGGCAAAGTCGAGGTAATCAATCGGCGTGTTCTCGGCCAGCAGCGTGTCACGCACCGGGTCCATGCGGGTGGTGATGGCCCAGATCACGTCTTGCCAGTTGCGGATGTCGACGTCGTCGTCGGTCACCACGATGAACTTTGTGTACATGAACTGGCGCAGGAAGCTCCAGATGCCGAACATCAACCGCTTCGCATGGCCGGGGTAGCTCTTCTTGATGCTGACGATGGCCATGCGGTAGCTGCAGCCCTCGGGCGGCAGGTAGAAGTCGACGATCTCGGGAAACTGCTTTTGCAGGATCGGCACGAACACCTCGTTCAGCGCCACGCCCAGCACGGCCGGCTCGTCGGGCGGCTTGCCGGTGTAGGTGGAGTGATAGATCGGCGCCTCGCGGTGGGTCAGGCGGTTGATCTGGAACACCGGGAACCAGTCTTGTTCGTTGTAGTAGCCGGTGTGGTCACCGAACGGGCCTTCGAGGGCGTGCAGATAACCGCCCACCTCCTTCGTCTGCACGCCGTGTTCGCTGACACCGGTGAAGCCCTTCGCGGCCGCCGGGATGCAGCCTTCCAGCACGACCTCGGCGCGCGCCGGCACCTGCAGCATCACGCCCGCGTCACCGGCCATCGAGTCGACCACCTCGGTGCGGCTGCCCCGCAAGAGGCCGGCGAACTGGTACTCCGACAAGGTGTCGGGCACCGGCGTCACGGCGCCCAGGATGGTGGCGGGGTCGGCTCCGAGCGCCACCGCCATCGGGAACGGTTGGCCGGGCTTGGCGAGCGCGAACTCGCGGAAGTCGAGCGCGCCACCACGGTGCGCCAGCCAACGCATGATCACTTGATTGCGGCCGATGACCTGCTGCCGGTAGATGCCCAGGTTCTGTCGCGTGCGGGCGTTCGGGCCTCCCTGCGGCCCGCGCGTCACGACCAGGCCCCAGGTGATCAGCGGGCCGGCGTCTTCGGGCCAGCAGGTCTGCACCGGCAGCAGGCCGAGGTCGACCTCAGCGGCCTCGGTCACCACCTGCTGGCAGGCCGCACTGCGCACGGTGGCGGGCTTCATGTCCCACAGCGCCTTGGCCATGTGGATCAGCTTGCCGGCGTCTTTCAGGCCCTTCGGCGGCTCGGGCTCTTTCAGGCTCGCCAGCAGCCGGCCGACGTCGCGCAGCTCGCTCACATCGGCGGCGCCCATGCCGAGCGCCACCCGTTTTGGCGTGCCGAACAGGTTTGTCAACGCCGAAATTTTGTAACCCACGGGGTTCTGGAACCACAACGCCGGGCCGCCGGCGCGCAAAACAAAGTCACTGACCGCTGTCATTTCAAGCCGCGCCGACACTGGCTCTGCGACGCGGCGCAACTCGCCAGCCGCTTCCAGCCCCGCCATAAAGT
Organism: Rhizobacter sp.; assembly: GCA_031385155.1. Classification (GTDB taxonomy): domain Bacteria; phylum Pseudomonadota; class Gammaproteobacteria; order Burkholderiales; family Burkholderiaceae_C; genus LMDS01. The sequence continues at coordinate 11,149 of JANNBF010000136.1, read as the reverse complement.
CACGCAGATCACGGTATTTCATACAATTTAGTAGTTATTTTCGACTTTGATAGTCTTGACCGGTTATGAAGCGCCTTGCTAGATTCTGCCCCTCTGCCCGTTCGGCAGGGAAAACCCGCGCTCCAACCCAGGGACATGACCAGGGCGCTGCACTGCCGAACTCCGCGCTGTCTGCACGCGATATTGACCCGGTATTCACCCGGCACGAGCCAAAGCCGGCCCGTACAGCACAGCAAAAGATTATGGCCGCCGCTCACCCGGGCGCGGGCTCGCAAAGAGCCCCGACAGCCCCGGACGCCGAGCGGAAAAGGAGAGAGATGAAGGCACTCAAGCCGATCGTTGACGTAGCGCAAGCCGTGCGCACCGCCAGCATGAATTCGACCCGCGTTTTCCTGCAGGACATGGGCCACGGCCTGCTGGAGGTGTGCCACAACACCTTCGCCCTGATCGGCCTGGCCATCGCCGCGCTGATGGTGTTCGCAGCCAGCCATGCCGACATGCGCCACGAGGCCGAGGCGCATGCGCTGAGCTGGTTGCAGGCGCGCCAGGAGTTGCGTGAAGAGCCGGTCGACACGCTGGCTCTGGCGTTGAGCGAGCCCGATGCGATCGCCCGCGCCACCGCGTCCGACCCGAAGTCGCTGGGTCGCCAGCAGGCCGCCGTGGCGCAGTGGATCTCGCGCCGCTACAGCGTGGCGCCGGAGCCGGTGAGCCGGCTCGTCGAAGAAGCATGGAGCGTGGGCGCGCGCGCCGGGCTCGACCCGACGCTGATCCTCGCGATCATGGCGATCGAATCGCGCTTCAACCCGTTCGCCCAAAGCTCGGTGGGAGCGCAGGGCTTGATGCAGGTCATGACCAAGGTGCACAACGACAAGTACGAGGCTTTCGGCGGCAACCACGCAGCGTTCGACCCGGTGACGAACCTGCGCGTCGGCGTGCAGGTGCTCAAGGAGTGCATCGCGCGTGCCGGCAGCCTGGAGGCCGGGCTGCGCTTCTATGTCGGCGCGGCCAACCTCGCTGAAGACGGCGGCTATGCGGGCAAGGTGCTGCATGAGCAGAGCGCGCTGCGGCTGGTGGCAAGCGGCAAGACCCTCTCGCCGCATTCGCTGCCAATCCCAGCGCGGGTCGTGGTGAAGCCCGAAACGGCTGTCGTCGACGCGCCCAAGGCGGCGCCGGTGGCGCCGCCAGAGCAGATCGCCCTGCTGCGCTGAGGTTGCGTTGAGGTTGCACTGAGGTTGCACTGAGGTTGCATTGAGGCTGCGCCGAGGCGGGTTGCAGCGCCCTTCCGGGGCACGCGCTCCGCTACACTGCGCAGGCCGCGCAACTGGCGATGCGGCCCACCCCTCGGGGCCCGGGCCTGAGGTGGGTTACCACCGGGAAGCGCGGCCGGTGTGATCGGCCCAAACCGCACAGCACCGTTCAGCCGTTCGCCTGGGCAGCCCTGTGGTTGTGTGTCTTTGCTCTTGTGCATGGGGCACGCACATGCTGGTCACCGTTGACCAGCCGCCGGGACAACTGCTGAAGAGGACTGCCCACCATGTTCGACCGCGCCCAATCCACCATCGCCCAGATCGACCCTGAACTCTGGACCGTGATCCAGCACGAGAACCAGCGCCAGGAAGAGCACATCGAACTCATCGCCTCCGAGAACTACACCTCGCCGGCCGTGATGCAGGCGCAAGGCAGCCAGCTCACCAACAAGTACGCCGAGGGCTACCCCGGCAAACGTTATTACGGCGGCTGCGAGTTCGTCGACATCGCCGAGCAACTGGCCATCGACCGCCTCAAGCAACTCTTCGGCGCGGCCTACGCCAACGTGCAACCCAACTCCGGATCGCAGGCCAACCAGGCGGTGTTCTTCGGCCTTCTGCAGCCCGGCGACACCATCATGGGCATGAGCCTCGCCGAAGGCGGCCACCTGACCCACGGCATGCCGCTCAACATGAGCGGCAAGTGGTTCAAGGTGGTCAGCTACGGCCTGACCGCCGCAGAAGAGATCGACTACGACGCGATGGAGCGCCTGGCCCACGAGCACAAGCCCAAACTCATCATCGCCGGCGCGTCGGCCTACAGCCTGCGCATCGACTTCGAGCGCTTCGCGAAGGTGGCCAAGGCCATCGGTGCGTACTTCATGGTCGACATGGCGCACTATTCGGGCCTGATTGCCGGCGGCGTGTACCCGAACCCGGTGCCGCATGCCGACGTGGTCACCTCGACCACGCACAAAGGCCTGCGCGGCCCGCGCGGCGGCATCATCGTGATGAACGACGAAGCCATCGCCAAGAAGATCAACAGCGCCATCTTCCCGGGCATCCAGGGCGGCCCGCTGATGCACGTGATCGCCGGCAAGGCAGTGGCGTTCAAGGAGGCGCTGATGCCGGAGTTCAAGACCTACCAGCAGCAGGTGGTGAAAAACGCCGTCGTGCTCGCCGACACGCTGATCGAGCGCGGCCTGCGCATCGTCAGCGGCCGCACCGAAAGCCACGTGATGCTGGTCGACCTGCGCCCCAAGGGCCTGACCGGCAAGGAAGCCGAGAACCTGCTCGGCGCGGCGCACATGACGTGCAACAAGAACGGCATCCCGAACGACCCGCAAAAAGCCATGGTGACGAGCGGCATCCGCCTGGGCACGCCCGCCATGACGACCCGCGGCTTCAAGGAAGACCAGGCCCGCCAGACCGCCCACCTGATCGCCGATGTGCTCGACAAGCCGCACGACGAAGCGGTTGCGACCGCAGTGCGAGCGAAGGTGGCCGCGTTGACGCGTGACTTCCCGGTGTACCGCTGAACCCCAAGGGAACAATTCATTCACCGCAGAGCCCCCCCAGGAAATGCCTTCGACATTTCCGCCCCCAGGGGTCAAGCAAAGTGGCAAATCCACATTTGCTTGAGAGTGAAAGGAGTGAGCGCAGGCTCGCAGAGTCAAGAAAAAGTCTCTTTGCTCTTACTCTGCGCAACTCCGCCAACTCCGCGCCTCTGCGGTGAATGAATTCATCTGACCCATGCGCTGCCCCTTTTGCTCACACCACGAAACCCAGGTCGTCGAGACGCGTGACTCGGACGAAGGTGACGTGGTGCGACGCAGGCGGCGCTGCCAGAGTTGCGACAAGCGCTTCACGACCTACGAGCGGCCCGAGATCGCGCTGCCTTCGGTGGTCAAGAAAGACGGCACGCGCGCCGAGTTCGACGCATCGAAGATCCACGCTTCAATGACGCTGGCCCTGCGCAAGCGCCCGGTCAGCGTCGAGCAGATCGACGCTGCCATGGAACGCATCCAGGACAAGCTGCTCAACAGCGGCTCCAAGGAGGTGCCGTCCACCCGCCTCGGGGAACTGGTGATGCGTGAGCTCAAGCGCATCGACAAGGTCGCCTACGTGCGCTTCGCCTCGGTCTACCGCAGCTTCGAAGACGTGGACGAATTCCGGCAGTTGATTCGCGACATCTGACGGCACCCCCCGCCCGGGGGTGTGCGGCGGTTCGCCTGCACGAGGGGGGCTCCATACCCGCCACGTGGGGGCGCGCAACGCGGCGCCGGTTTCTACAGTCTGCACATCGGATTCACCCACCGGAGTGCAAATGCAAACCACCCCTCGCCCCTTGCTGACCCGCGCCGCAACGCAGCGCGGCGTGACGCTCGTCGAAGCGTGCATCGTGATGGTCGTGACCGCCATCCTCGCCAGCACCGCCGCGCCGGGCATGCAGGACCTGATCGACACGCGCCGGCTCGACGGCGCGGCCACGCTGCTCGCCACCGACCTTCAGTTCGTTCGCACCGAAGCCGTGGCGCGCAATACGCCGGTGCGTGTGAGCTTCCACGCCACCACCGAGGGCAGCTGCTACGTCGTGCACACCGGCAACGCCGCGCAGTGCGACTGCACCGCGCCAGGGCCGGCGCAGTGCACCGGTGCCGCCGTGCAGATCAAGACCGTGCGCCTGCCGGCGGCGGACCACGTGAGCGTGCAGTCGAACGCCCTGTCGATGCTGGCCGACCCGCTGCACGGCACGGTCACGCCCACCGGCACCGTGCGCGTGGTGGGTACCAACGGGCGCGCGGTGCACCACGTCGTCAACGTCATGGGGCGCGTGCGGTCCTGTTCGCCGCTGGCGGCGATGCACGGCTACCGAGCCTGCTGAACTGCCCGCCGAACCCGAGCCACCACCGGAGCACACCACCATGACCCAACGCATCGCCATCGCCTGCACCAGCGCCGCCTGCACCAGCGCCACCCCCGCCGGCGCCGCCCGCATCACCACCGCCGGCATGGGCGCGTCGATCCACACGTCCACGCCGTGCCCCGACCAGCGGCGCGCCACCTCGGACGAGTGGCACGCAAGCTGCGGCCCGCTGCCGAAGGCCCCACCGATAATCGCCCCGACATGCGTGCCCCCCACACACCCCCGGCGCGCCGCGCGCGGCTTCACGCTGATCGAGCTGATGGTGGCGGTGGCAGTGACCGGTGTGCTGTCGACCGTGGCGCTGCCCTCGTTCGAAGCGCAGTTGCACAAAGGCCGCCGGGCCGATGTGCTGGTGTCGACGATGCTGGTCCAGGCCGCGCAGGAGCGCCACCGCAGCAACGCAGCGAGCTACGGCAGCCTGGCTGCGGTGGGCATCGCCGCGCGCTCGTCGGCCGGCCACTACCTGCTTGCGCTGCCGGCGGTCAGCGACGATGGCTACGAGCTGCTGGCCGTGGCCACCGGTGCGCAGGCACGAGACACCGACTGCACCCACATGAAGCTGACCGTGAACGGCGCCAACCTGGTGTATGCCTCGGGCTCCAACGCCGCAGTCGCCAACCCGGCACAGGCGAACCGCGCCTGCTGGAACCTGTGATGCTGCTCCGCCGGTTGAGCAGCCAGGCACGCATGGCACATGCCGTGCAAAGCGGCCTGTCGATGGTCGAGCTGTTGGTCGGCGTGGCCATCGCGCTGTTCATCGCCGCCACCGGCACCACGCTGCTGGCCGGCAACCTGCGCGAGAACCGCAGCCTGCTGCTGGAAGCGCGCATCACCCAAGACCTGCGCACCGCCGCCGACGTGATCGCCCGCGACCTGCGCCGCGCCGGCTACTGGGCCGCCGCCACAGACGGCGTGTGGAGTGCCGCCGCCGCCCCCGCCGCGAACCCCTACGTCGCATTCGCACCGAGCGCTGCCGCGTCAGACGCGGTGAGCTTTCGCTACTCGCGCGATACGGCCGAGAACAACGCGGTCGACACCAACGAGCAGTTCGGCTTCCGCCTGCGCGCCGGTGTCGTCGAGATGCAACTCGGCGCCGGCAACTGGCAGGCGTTGACCGACGCCGGCACGCTCACCGTCACCACCTTCAGCGTCACGCCCACGGTGCAGGAGATCAGCCTGCAAAGCCTGTGCGCGCAGCCGTGCCCGAGCGGCAGCGTGGCCTGCCCGCCGCGCCAGCTGGTGCGCAGCCTGGCCCTGGTGCTCAGCGGCCGCTCGGCCACCGACGCCAGCGTGACGCGCAGCCTGCACAGCAGCGTGCGGTTGCGCAACGACAGCGTGGTCGGCGCCTGCGCGGCTTGACGCCATGAGCACGCCGGGCCGCCCCAAGAGCGAATACCGTAGTGCGCAGCACGAAGGTACTCCAGTGAGCACCGCGCGCATCAACCCGGCCCGCAGCCGCACCGGCTTGCCGGCACATCGCGAGCACGGCGCAGCGGCGCTGGTCGTCACGATGCTGCTGTTCTTCGCGATGGTGCTGACGGCGGTGTTCGTGAACCGCAACCTCGTGTTCGAGCAGCGCAGCTCGGCCAACCAGTACCGCGCCACGCAGGCCTTCGAAGCCGCCGAAGCCGGCCTCGAATGGGCACTGGCACAACTCAACGGCACTGGCGCCATCGGCGACGATTGCCTGCCCAGCGGCGCGGCCTCGGGCGGCACCTCGTTCCGAGCCCGCCACCTGCAAACCGACCTGGCGCGCGCCACCTTCACGCCGGTGACCTGGCTCAACGCCGGCACGCCCACGCCGCTGCAACCCAGCTGCGTGCGTGGCGCCTCGGGCTGGGTGTGCAGTTGCCCGGCGCAAGGCATGGCGGTACTCACCGCACCCAGCGGCGCCGCGCCGGCACCGGCCTTCCTGCTGCAGTTCCAGGCCGGGCCGAAGCCGGGCACGGTGCGCGTTGTATCGACCGGCTGCACACGGCTGGCCGGGGCGTGCGCGCCGGCCAGCAGCGCGAACGCCGACGCCGTGGCCCGCATGCAGCTCGATCTGGGCCTGCTCGGCGGCGTGCGCACAGCACCAGTGGCCACGTTGACGGCGCGTGGCGCGGTCAACGCCGGCACTGCGGCGCCCGGGCTGCACAACACCGACCCGGCCACCGGCATCGCGGTGCAGGCCGGCGGCACGCTCAATGCCGCGCAAGCCCGCGTCACGGCGCCGGCGGGCGCGTCGCTGGGCGCGTCGCTCGTCGGCAACGACACGGTGCTCGCCAACCTGTCGGCTGACCGCTTCTTCGGCTCGTACTTCGGTCTCGACAAACCCAGCTGGCGCGCCCAGCCGACGGTGGCGCAGGTCGACTGCCGCAGCCCCTGCGCGGCCGCATTGCAAGCCGCCGTGGCGGCTGCAGCCGGCCCGGCCATGCTGTGGGTGGAGGGCGATCTGGCCTTGGCTGGGCCGCTGACGCTGGGCACCGCACAGGCGCCGGTCGTGATCGTGGTGAACGGCGCGGCTCGGCTCGACGGCGGCGTGGCGATCAACGGCCTTCTCTATGCCACCACGCTCGCCTGGACGGGCGCTGCCGGCCAGGGCGCGGTGCTGCGCGGGGCGGCCATCGTCGAGGCCGACTACATCGGCGACGGCGCGCCCGAGTTTGTCTACGACCCGCTGGTGCTGGCCGCACTGAAGGGCGCAGCCGGCAGCTTCGCGCGTGTCAGCGGCAGCTGGCGCGACTTCTGATGCCGACTTCGATGCGCGCTCTCGTCCCACCTCACCGCAGCAAGGGCCAGCGCGGCACCACGCTGCTCGAAGCGCTGGTCGCCTTCCTCGTGCTGTCGCTCGGCATGTTGACGGTGGCGCGCGTGCAGACGCAACTGCGCTTCAACTCCGACGTGGCGCGCCAGCGTTCCGAAGCCGTGCGGCTCGGCCAGGACGAGCTGGAAACGCTGCGGGCTTTCTCTGTCGTAGCGGCCTCGGGCACCGCGCGTTCGTTCGCTGACGTGACCACGGCGTCGCGCACGGTCGACTCCACCACCGGCCATGCCAGCAACACCCGCTACCTCGTGGCGCGCCAGGTCGATGCGGCCAGTGCGCCGCATGCCAAGACGGCGAGTGTCACCGTGAGTTGGACCGACCGCGCCGGCGACCCGCAACACGTGGTGCTCGATTCGGTGATCTCAGGCAGCGACCCCGCCTACTCCGGCGCACTCGGCCTGTCGCGCAACAACACCCAGGCCAAAGGTGCGCTCGGCCGCGCCACTTCGATCCCGCTCGGCGCGAAAGACCTGGGCAACGGCAGCAGTGCGTTCAAGCCGGTGCGCGCCGGTTTGGCCGCGCTGGTCTTCGACAACAGCACCGGCATGGTGACCGCGCGCTGCACCGGCGTGGCCGCCGCGACCAGCGCGCTGACCTTGTCCGACTTGGCGACCTGCGACACACGCACCGGCCAGTTGCTCAGTGGCTCGGTGCGCTTCACCGCCGCCGCGCCGCCACAGCCGGCGCAGGCCAACGACGTGCCGCTGCCGCTGGGCGTGGCGCTCGCGCTCAGCGGCGGCGCCTACCCGCAGGCGCCGGTCTGCGACGCCGAGCCGATGAAGACGGTCAGCTACACCGCCGCCGGCAGCCAGCGCATCGAAGCCGTGCCGATCAACGCGCTGCCGGCCTCGGTGGGCGCGGCCAGCTGGGTTGACAGCGGTGACCGGCACACCGCCTACACCTGCGTTGTGTACCCGCTGGCCAGTGGCCTGTGGTCGGGCCGCGCCACGCTCGTGCCTGCTGGCTGGACGCTCGGCAACGGGCCGGCCGACCGGCGCGTGTGCCGCTACACCGCCGACCTCGACGCCAGCGGCAGCATCGACACGAACGCCGAACACCCGGCCGACTATGCCGGCGTGGCCGGCGCGTTGGCGAACCAGAACTACCTGGTCGTGAAAGGCAGCGAAGCCTGCCCGGCAGCCGCCGCCACGCGCATCGACGGCCGGGCAGGCGACGTGTTCGCGAACCTCGGCACCGCCGCTCATCAACCGTGAACGTGTCTCGATGACCGCCTCTTTGACACCGACACCGATACGGACAGCGACAGCGATGCACGAGGCCCTCGCGCTCGCGCACCAGGCCATCGGCCTGAGCGAGCCGAACCCGCGCGTCGGCTGCGTCATCACCGCGCCGGACGGCCGCGTGCTCGGGCGCGGCCACACCCAGCAAGCCGGCGGCCCGCATGCCGAGGTGATGGCCTTGCGCGACCTGCAAACACGCGGCGATAGCGCACGTGGCACCACGGTGTACGTGACGCTGGAGCCGTGCTCGCACCACGGCCGCACGCCGCCGTGCTGCGATGCGTTGATCGCCGCCGGCGTGGCGCGTGTCGTCATCGCCACCCAAGACCCGAACCCGCTCGTTGCCGGCCAGGGCGCGGCCCGGTTGCGCGCGGCCGGCGTCGACGTGCAGTCGCTCGCACCCACCGACCCAACGGCCGACGAGGCCCGCGAACTGAACATCGGCTTCTTCTCGCGCATGCAGCGCGGCCGGCCGTGGGTGCGGCTCAAGGCCGCCATCTCGCTGGATGGCCGCACCGCGCTCGAGAACGGCGCGAGCCAGTGGATCACCGGCGCCCCGGCGCGCGCCGATGGCCACGCTTGGCGCAAACGCGCCGGCGCGGTGCTGACTGGCGTGGGCACGGTCCGCGACGACGACCCCCGGCTCGATGTGCGCCTGGTGGAAACCGTGCTGCAGCCGCTGCGCGTGGTCATCGACTCGCGGCTCGACACACCCGCTGCCGCGCGCATCATCGCGCCACCGGGCCGGGTGCTGCTGTACGCCGCGCAGGCCGATGCGGAACGGGGCGCAACGCTCATCGAACGCGGCGCCGAAGTCGCGTTCATGCCCGGCCCATCGAACAAGGTTGATCTGGTGCGCGTGCTGGCCGACCTGGCCACGCGCGGCATCAACGAGCTGCATGTGGAAGCGGGCCACAAGCTGAACGGCTCGTTCGTGCGCGAAGGCCTGGTCGACGAGTTCCTGATCTACATCGCACCGAAGCTGCTGGGCACCGGCCGCGAGCTGGCCGCGTTCGGGCCGCTGCAGGCCTTGAGCGACGCAGTAGCGCTGCGCTTCATCAGCGTCACACCGGTGGGCGGCGACCTGCGGGTCATCGCAAGGCCCGCTTTGCCCTGACTTCGGGCGAGCACTGCGACAATCGGCCGCATGTTCACCGGCATCATCACCGGCCTCGGCCGCATCACCCAAGTCCAACCGCTCGGCACGGAGCCGGCCCACGGCAAGCAGCTGCGCATCGAGGCGCCGCCGCACTACCTCGACGACGTGCAACTCGGCGACAGCCTTGCGCTGAACGGCGCCTGCATGACCGTCACGGCGTTCGACGCGACTGCCGGCTGGTTCACGATCGACATCTCGGCCGAGAGCCTGGACAAGACCGCCGGGCTGGCCGAGCCCGGCGCGGTGAACCTGGAAAAGGCCCTGCGCGCGCACGACCGATTGGGCGGCCACATCGTCAGCGGCCACGTCGACGGCATCGGCCGCGTCAGCCACTTCGCGCCGGTCGGCGAATCGTGGGAGCTGCGCATCAGCGCACCGGCCGGGCTGACCCGCTTCATCGCCTACAAGGGCTCGATCACCGTGAACGGCGTGAGCCTCACGGTGAACCAGGTGCTGGACGACACCCACGCGGCCGACGCGGCCGGTGGCTGCGAGTTGAGCATCAACATCATCCCGCACACGATCACCAACACCGCCCTCGGCGCGCTGAAGGTGGGCGACGGCGTGAACCTCGAGATCGACCTGATCGCCCGCTATGTGGAGCGCATGCTGAGCCTCAAGGGCTGAGGCCGCGCCGAGACAGTGCCTGCGCACTGTCGAGTGGCGGCCGAAGGCTGGCGCGCCTGCAAGCGCGCAGGCTGGGGGCGGCTGAGAGGCGGGGCGACACCCCCCACCTACAATCGATGCATGTCGATTTCCCCCATCCCCGAGCTCGTGGCCGAGCTGGCCGCTGGCCGCATGATCATCCTCGTCGACGAGGAAGACCGTGAGAACGAAGGCGACCTGCTGATTGCCGCCGACCACATCACCCCGGAGGCCATCAACTTCATGGCGCGCTTCGGGCGCGGGCTGATCTGCCTGACGCTCACCTCCGAGCGCTGCGACCGCCTGCAACTGCACTCGATGACCAGCCGCAACGGCACTCGCCACGGCACCGCGTTCACCGTGTCGATCGAAGCCGCCACTGGCGTGGACACCGGCATCTCGGCAGCCGACCGCGCCCGCACCGTGCAAGCCGCCGTGGCGCGCGATGCGAAGGCCACCGACCTGGTCCAGCCCGGGCACATCTTCCCCTTGCGCGCACAAGAAGGCGGCGTGCTCATGCGCGCCGGCCACACCGAAGCGGGGTGCGACCTGGCCGGCATGGCCGGCCTGTCGCCCACTGCCGTGATCTGCGAGGTCATGAAGGACGACGGCACCATGGCGCGCCTGCCCGACCTGATGGCGTTCGGCGCCGAGCACGGCCTGAAGATCGGCACCATCGCCGACCTGATCGAGTACCGCAGCCGCAATGAAACGCTGATCGAGCGGGCCGGCAGCCGCACCCTCGCCACCGCGCAAGGCGAGTTCACCTGCACCGCGTTTCGCGACCGCACCGGCGGCCTGCACCTGGCGCTGACGCACGGGCGGTGGAACCCCTCCGACGAAGTGCTGGTGCGCGTGCACGAGCCGCTGTCGGTGATGGACCTGCTCGACACCGGCGCCAGCCCGCACTCGTGGCCCTTGCCCAAGGCGCTGGCCGCGATTCAGGCGAACGGCCGCGGCGCCGCGCTGCTGCTGAACTGCGGCGAAGACGTGGCGGCCCTGCTGCCGCAACTCGTGCGGCGCGACGACCCGCCGGAAGGCGCAGTGCCCAGCGCACAGCGCCGGGCGGCGCAGATGGACTTGCGCACCTACGGCATCGGCGCGCAGATCCTGCGCGAGCTCGGC
>JANNBF010000069.1:0-4184 GCA_031385155.1 Rhizobacter sp. | reverse complement strand
GTCGCTGCGTCAGCAGTCGTGGCCGATTCAACCCGCGCGGCGTCAAGCGCAAGATGAGCAACTTCAACGTCCGCCATCGCGGCGAGAAATTGCATCAACGGCATCTGCCAACGCCAGCGTTACGTATCTGAACAGTATTGGACTTAGGGGGGCAATTTGTCACGACCCGTCTGAGACAATCGCACCCCTGATGACACCTCTTTCCCCCATGGCGTTCGCCCGGCGCCTTGCACAGCTGTCACCCCGTGCCAAGGTGTGCGTGATGATCGGCGGCGACGCGATCTTCCTGCCGCTGTGCATGTTCGCCGCCATGGCGTTTCGCACCGGCTCGTTCACCGTAGCGTTCGATACCGCACTGACCCTGCAGGTGTTGCTCGCATGGCTGGCCTTGCCGGTGCTGGGCGCGGCCGGCCTGTACCGCACGGTCGTGCGCTACATCGACCTGCGGGTGCTGGCTGCCTCCAGCGCTGCCCTGGCGGTGGTGGTGCTGATGGTGTTCGCGCTGGCCATGGTGTTCCAGGTGCGCACGCTGCCGCGCTCGGCGTTGCTGATCTTCTGGTTCGTGGCCTTCGCGTATGTCGTTACCTCACGCTTCGTGGCGCGGGCGCTGTTGCGGCGCGGCCTCAAGCACGGCGGGCGGCCGCGCCTGCGCACCGCCATCTACGGTGCCGGCAACGCCGGCGTGCAACTGGCGCAGGCGATGGAGTTCAGCCCCGAGTACAAGGCCACCTGTTTCCTCGACGACCGCGAAGACCTGCACAACAAGACCGTGGCCGGCCTGAAGGTCTACCCGTCATCGGCCCTCAGCGAAGCGGTGTTTCGCCACGACCTGGGGCAGATCGTGCTGGCCATTCCCTCGGCCACCACGGCCGAGAAGCGGCGGCTGATCCACCGCGTTGAAAGCGCCGGCCTGCCGGTGCGCATCCTGCCGGGCCTGGGTGACCTGGTCGAGGGCCGCGCCGGTATCTCCGACATCCGCGAGGTCGACGTCGCCGACCTGCTGGGCCGCGACGCCGTGCCGCCCGACCCGGCCCTGTTCGCGCGCAACATCGCGGGCAAGGTGGTGCTCGTGACCGGCGCCGGCGGCTCGATCGGCAGCGAGTTGTGCCGCCAGATCCTGTCGCAGCGGCCGCGCCGGCTGGTGCTGCTCGACCACTCCGAGTACGCGCTCTACACCATCGACCACGAGCTGCAGCAGGCATCGCCCCACACCGAGGTGCTGGCCTGCGTGGGCTCGGTGCTCGACGAAGGCCTGGTGCGCGCGCTGCTCAAGCAGCACCAGGTGCAAACGATCTACCACGCGGCGGCCTACAAGCACGTGCCCATCGTCGAGGCCAACATGCAGCAGGGCCTGCGCAACAACGTGTTCGGCACGCTCAACGTGGCGCGCGCCGCGCTCGAGGCCGGTGTCGAGACCTGCATCCTCGTCTCCACCGACAAGGCGGTGCGGCCGACCAACGTGATGGGCACGTCCAAGCGCATCGCCGAGTTGGTGTTCCAGGCTTCAGCCATTCGCGGCGGCGCGCGCACCACGTTCTCGATGGTGCGCTTCGGCAACGTGCTGGGCTCGTCGGGCTCGGTGGTGCCGCTGTTCCGCCGGCAAATCCAGGGCGGCGGGCCGATCACGATCACCCACCCCGACATCATTCGCTACTTCATGCTGATCCCTGAGGCGGCGCAACTGGTGATTCAGGCGGGCGCCATGTCCAAGGGTGGTGAGGTGTTCGTGCTCGACATGGGCGAGCCGGTGCGCATCGCCGACCTGGCGCGCTCGATGGTGCGCTTGTCGGGCCTGACCGAGAAGACCGATGCCGCACCCGAAGGCGACATCGAGATCAAGGCCGTGGGCCTGCGGCCGGGCGAGAAGCTGTTCGAAGAGCTGTTGATCGGCGACGACGTGGTGGCCAGCAGCCACCCGCGCATCATGTGCGCCCGCGAGCGCCACATCGACCCGGCGCTGCTCGACAAGATGCTGCAGTCACTCGCCGCCGCTTGCGCCGCGAATGACGAGGTGTCGATGCTGCGGCAGATCCGCAACCTCGTGCCCGAGTACCGGCCGGCGGATGAAGTGAACGCGGAAGTCTCGGCGTCGCTGGCGAACCGCTGAGAGCGGCCGAGCTTCCCGAGCCCTCCCTTGCAGGGCGCGTCTGGGCTTGCAAGCCCAGACCGCTGCGCGGGCTCGCCGCATGCGGCTCGAAAGCCCCGCTACGCCCCCAACCCTTTCCCAGAGGGAGAGGGGGCAACACCTTCTTCCTGCACCTCCATCCGGCTCGGCACGTTCATCACCTGCAGGCCCGAATGCCGCGCCAGCTCGACGGCGCGGTCGCGCTGCTCTTGGGTGGCGCCGGGCATCGCCACGATCACATGCGTGGCACCGGCCAGGATGTGGGGGAACACCAGGTCGGCCAGCACGCCCTGCACCGACACGCCGCCCACGCGCAAGCCCTGCTTGGCGGGGTCGTCGTCGAGCAGGGCCAGCACGGTCCAGCCGTCCCGACGGTGAATGGCGCCGACGAGCCGGCGCGCCGCCTCGCCGGCGCCCAGCACCACGGCGCGGCGCGGCTCGCCTTCCACGTCGCTGACGCGGGCGCGCGCAGCTTCCCAGACCATGCGATAGGCCATGCGAGACAGGCACAGCGCCAGCAGGCAGAACAGCGGGTGCAGCAGCAGCACTGCGCGCGCCACGCCGGTGAGTTGCGCGCCGAGCACCGCCACCGCGCTGACCAGACCTGCGACCAAGCAGGCCGCGGCAATGCGCTTGAAATCATCGAAGCCGAAGAAGCGCCACAGGCCGCGCGGCACACCGGTCAAGGCCAGCAGCACGAGGTAGGTCAGCGCCACAAAGAACGACACGTAATCGTCATACCAGGGCCGGCCCGGCTGCCAGCGCTCGAAGCCGAGCCGGAACAGGTAGGTGATGTGCCAGCACGCGAGCACGGTGAGTGCGTCGGCCACCATCGCGATGCTGCGGTTGCGCGGCCGCAGGGCCGACATCGCCTGGTCGAGCCAGGGCCACAGTTTGCTGTCGTTCATGGGGAGCAGCCTTCGCGGTGAGGGCAGGTTCGGGCCGAACACGGTGTTCAGCGTCAGGCCGATCACGCGCAGGTCGTTGGAGATGCTGGGTTGATCGACATAGCGCAGCGCATAGCGCAGCTTCATCGGCAGGATCACGTCGATGTACTCGCGCTCGGGGTCGGCGGCGCGTGCCAGCAGGTCGCTCTCGTCGCGGTAGCGTACCGACGCAAAGTCGGTGATGCCGGGGCGCACGCTGAGCAACCGCTCGCGCCACGCCGGCGGGTAGTGGGCCACATAGCGCGGCACCTCGGGGCGCGGGCCGACCAAGCTCATCGTGCCGCGCAGCACGTCGAGCAGTTGCGCGAGCTCGTCGAGCTTCGTGCGGCGCAGCAGCGCGCCGACACGGGTGATGCGGCTGTCGCCGGCCACGGTGATTTGTGCGCCGCTGGCGGCCGGCGCCACCGCCATGGTCCGGAACTTGAAAATGCGGAACAGCAGCCCGTGCCGGCCGACGCGCTCTTGCCGGTAGAACACCGGGCCGGGCGAGTCGAGCTTGATCGCGACGGCGATGAGCGCGAACAGGGGCGACAGCAGCAGCAGCCCGAACAGCGCGGCCGCCACGTCGAGCAGGCGCTTGGGCATCGATAGGGCGGGCCTGCGCGCGGGCGTCAGGCGCGCAGCGCGGCAGCGGCCGCCTGCGCCACGCGCTGCACATCGGCGACCGTCATGCGCGTGTAGATCGGCAGGCTCACCAGCCGCTCGAACGCGTGCTGGCTGTGCGGGAACGACTCGGCGCGCAAGCCGTAGCGCTCGCGCCAGTAGGGCTGCACATGCAGCGGGATGTAGTGAACGCTGCAGCCGATGCCGGCGGCGTAGAGCCGCTCGATGAACACGTCTCGGGTGATCGGTGCGGCGTCGGTCAGCCGCACCACGTAGAGGTGCCACGCATGTTGATCGCCTGCCTGCGGGCCGGGCGGGCGCAGCAGCGGCAGGCCGGCGAGCGCGGTGTCGTACGCCTCGGCCAGCAACTGGCGCTGCACCTGGAACGCGCGGGCGCGGCGCAGCTGGTGAATGCCGATTGCTGCGGCGATGTCGGTCAGGTTGTACTTGAAGCCCGGTGCCACGATCTCGTAATACCAGCTCGGCACCTTGGCGGTGAAGCGGTCGAA
>JANNBF010000067.1:0-10761 GCA_031385155.1 Rhizobacter sp. | reverse complement strand
GTCGCTGCGTCAGCAGTCGTGGCCGATTCAACCCGCGCGGCGTCAAGCGCAAGATGAGCAACTTCAACGTCCGCCATCGCGGCGAGAAATTGCATCAACGGCATCTGCCAACGCCAGCGTTACGTATCTGAACAGTATTGGGCCTAGCCAGGCTCGGCCGTCGGTCTCGGCAATCAAGCCGCAGGGCGGCCGTGCAGCGCTTCGGTGAGCCGGTTCACGTCGGCCGAGAGGCGCCCGGCGACCAGCGTGGTCAGCTTGAAGCCGAACGCCGGGTTCTGGTGGTACAGCTGGCGCACCGTGCTCTCGTCGATCGACAGCACGGTGCAGCGGCTCACGCAGCGTGCGGTCAGGCGGCGCCGCCGGTCTGGGGCGAAGAAGGCGATCTCGCCGAAGATCTCGCCCGGCGTGATGCGCGCGCCGATCTCGACCAGTTCGATGTCACCATCGGCCAGCAAGTAGAGGCGGTTGCCGCGGTCGCCCTGGCGGAACAGCACCGCACCCGCCGCATAGCCGTTGCTGCGCATATAGGGCCGCAGCCAGATTCCCGAGAGGTCGGCCTTGCGCTCGACCGCGCTGATGCGCCGCGTGAGCTGCACCATCTCCTTCAGGCGGAATACGTTGACGGGCAGCATCGCCAGGTGCAGAACCAGCATGGGTATCGACGGGTGCAGCGCCCCGTAGCACACGAAGCCGATGTTGCTGCCGATGGCCAGCCAGCGCAGCGGGATCATGGTCTTGACGAACGACGAGGTCATCACGAACGCGCCGCCGATGATCACCGCCACGATGGCCATGATCTCGACCGGCGACGAACGCGCCGCATAGAAGTACGCCATCACGCTGGCGTAGGCACTGGCAAACAGGTCGGCTGGCAAGAGCGGCATCCTTCATCACGCGCAGCAGCGTGGCGGCTCCGATTTTGGCCGCATCGCCGGGCCGGCACACTCCCCGCATCTCGGGTACAAACATGGCAGTGTGTCGCGCAGATGGGCTGCCGACCCCACCACGACGAGGATGCGCGATGAACACCCGAACCCCGCCTGCTCTTGCGATGTGCCCCACACCGTGGCCGCGCCTTGTTGCTGCCGTGCTGATGAGTGCCACTTGGGCCAACGCCCACGCGGCCGACGACGCGCAGGTCAGCGCCATCGCTGCGTTCTCTGCAGCGCCGGCGGGTGATGCGCCAGCGGCCTGGAAGTTCGCGACGCTGCCGAACAAGGTACCCACACGCTTCGCAGTGACCGAGCTGAACGGCGCAAAGGTGTTGAAGGTCGAGGCTGACAATTCGTACGGCAACCTCGTGCACGCGCTGCACGCGCCGTCGTCCGAAAAGACGATGTTGAGTTGGCGCTGGCGCGTCGACAAGTTGGTCGAAGAGGCCGACCTCAAGGTCAAGAGTGGCGAAGACTCGGCAGCCAAGCTGTGTGTGTTCTTCGCCTTCGACGCTGCCAAGCTGCCCTTCGGTGAACGCACCAAGCTCTCGCTGGCGCAATCGGTGTCGGGGCAAGAGGTGCCGACCGAAACGCTGTGCTACGTGTGGGACAACAAGCTGCCGGTCGACACCGGCCTGGCCAGCCCGTTCACCAAGCGCATCCGGTTCATCGTGCTCGAGACGGGTGCTGCTCACCTGGGCCAGTGGGTGTCACACAAGCGCAACGTCGGGGCCGACTACCAGCGCATGTTCGGTGACGAGTCGGGCGGCAAATACCCCGAGATCACCGGCGTGGCGGTGTCGGCCGATGCCGACAACACGCACGGTCGCAGCCTGGCCTACTTCGGGGATGTGACGCTCGTGCCCTGATCCCCGCCAACGCAAGCACCGAACATGGAAAAGGGCGCCGAGGCGCCCTTTTGTTCGAACCGGTGAAGCGCTCAGTCGCGCTGCGCTGCCTTCCGGCGGCGGGCGATCGCACCGACCACGCCGAGGCCCGCGAACATCAGCGCCCAGGTGCCGGGTTCGGGCACCTCATGCACGACGACGAAGTTCTGTGCGCTGGCGTTGTAAAGCACGTCGACCTGCACATTGGCCATGTACTGCCCCAGGTTGCCCAGGATGCCGTTCATGGCGGCGAAGGCCGCGATGGAGCCAGCGTTGCCCTGCGGCGCAGTGATGAAACTGCCACCCGACACATCGAAGCTGCTGCCGGTTTCGTAGAGGATTTCCCAGATGCCGGCCTGCATGGCCGCCGACGTGCTGGCATCGGTCACGAAGCTGGCCGTGGCGGTGAACAGGCGGCTGAGTGCGTCGGCCTTCTGCGGGGTGAAGTAGGTTGAGGGATTGCGCACATCGTAGGTGTAGGTCGTACCCAGATTGAAGCTCTGGTCGAGTTCGGCGCAGTACGCGTTGAACGAAGCACCGTCGAGCGTGCCTTTGAACTCACCGGCAGCGACACTCTGCACCCCAGCCACCGGCCCACCGGTGATGGCCGTTGCCACCGGGTTGGCGAATGTGAAATCGGTGATGTTGACCGTCTTGCCGGAAGAAGCCCCGGACACCGCCAACACACCCAACGCAACGACTACTTTGATATACATGAAAGCAACTCCTATCAAGAGAAAAGTCAAGGACTTTGTTAACTGGTTTGTGGAGAGAATGTAAACGTTGCGCGGCGTTTTGTGGCCAAGTTCTCTGTAACGCTCACCCCTCGACCGGGGGGTTCCGAAACCGCCCGCACCGCAGCCACACCCGCTCCCGCTCCCGCTCCCGCTCCGCTCTCGCACGATTGACCGCCCTCCCGCCCGATGCACGACACGCCCGAACAGATCGAAACCGCCATTGCCGCGATCGACGCGCAGCGCGCGCTGCTCGGTGACACCGTGGCCGAGATGGCCCTCGCCCCGCTGCGCGAGAAGCTCGCTGCCGCCCGCACCCGCGCCCGCAGCGGCGACCAGCAGCTCAAGCCGGTCACGATCCTGTTCATGGACGTGGTCGGCTCCACCACGCTGAGCCGCGAGCTCGACCCGGAAGACGTGCACGCGGTGATGGACGGCGCGCTCGCCCGGCTGACGGCCGTGGTCGAGGCCCAGCACGGCCGCGTGCTGCAGTACGCCGGCGACAGCCTGCTCGCGGTGTTCGGCGCTGACCAGGCCCGGGAAGACGACGCCGAGCGCGCGGTTCACGCGGGCCTGGCGATCATCAAGGAGGCGCCCGTGCTGGCGGCGCAGGTCAAAGCCCGCTTCGGGCTCGACGGCTTCAACCTGCGCGTGGGCATCAACACCGGCCCGGTGCTGCTGGGCGGCGGGGTCGATGCCGAAGGCAGCATTCGCGGCATTGCCGTCAACGTGGCCGCGCGCATGGAGCAGACGGCGCCGGCCGGCGCGCTGCGCATCAGCCACGACACCTACCGCCATGTGCGCGGTACCTTCGAGGTCACCGCCGAGCCGCCGATCACGGTCAAGGGCATCGCCGAGCCGGTGCGCAGCTACCTGGTGCAGAAGGCCCGGCCACGTGCATTCCGGATGGCCAACCGCGGCATCGAGGGCGTCGAGACGCGCATGGTCGGGCGCGACCTGGAACTGGCGCGCCTGACCGAGGCCTTCGAGACGTTGGAGGAAGAGCGCACGCTGTGGCAGGTCACCGTGGTGGGCGACGCTGGCCTCGGCAAGAGCCGGCTGATGTTCGAGTTCTACCGCTGGATCACGCAGCGCCAGGAAGCAGCCCAGGAGCGTGGCGGGCGGGCCGGCAGGGCGCCGGTCACGTTCTTCCATTCGCGCCCGCAGCCGCACGCGAACAACGTGCCCTATTGCCTGGTGCGCGACCTGTTCGCGCGCCGCTTCGACATCCTCGACGGCGACCCGCAGGCGCTGGCGCGTGACAAGCTCGCGCAGGGCTTGCAGGCGCTGTTCGGCGAGCGTGCGCCCGAGCAGACGGCGCTCATCGGCCACCTGATCGGGCTCGACTACGCGGCCAGCCCGCACATCGCCGGCATCGCCAATGATGCGAAGCAGATCCGCGACCGCGCGTTCCATGCGATGGCGCAGTACTTCCGCGCCCAGCACCAGGCCAACGGTGCCGAAATGGTGCTGCTGCTCGACGACCTGCACTGGGCCGATGCCGGCTCGCTCGACTTCATCAACCACCTGACGCAGAGCTGCCGCGACCTGCCGCTGATGCTGTTGTGCGTGGCCCGGCCATCGCTGTTCGAGACGCGCCCGCGCTGGGGCAGCGGGCAGAGCAACCACGACCGCATCGATCTGGCGCCCTTGTCGCGCCGCAGCAGCCGTGATCTGGCCGACGCGTTGCTCAGCCGTCTGGCCACGGTGCCGCCCGCGCTGCGCGACCTGCTCACCGGCAGCGCCGAAGGCAACCCGTATTTCGCCGAAGAACTGGTCGGCATGCTGATCGACGACGGCGTGATCCTGACCGCCACCGAGCCCTGGCAGGTGCAGGCCGACAAGCTCGTCACCGTGCACGTGCCGCCCACCCTGGCCGGCGTGCTGCAGGCGCGCCTGGACGGCCTGCCGCCGGCCGAGCGCACGCCGCTCCAGCACGCCAGCGTGATCGGCCATGTGTTCTGGGACGAGGCCCTGCAACGCATCGCAACCGATGCGCCCGAGGTCTCGGCGGCGGCGCTCGAAGCGCTGCAGCGGCGCGAGCTGGTGCACGGCCGCGACACCAGCGCGTTCGAGGGCGCGCACGAGTACGTGTTCAAGCACCATCTTCTGCACCAGGTGGCCTACGACAGCGTGCTCAAGCGCGACAAGCGCGAGCAGCACCGCCGCACGGCAGATTGGCTGGCCTCGCGCAGCAGCGAACGCGCGAGCGAGTACTTCGGGCTCATCGCCGAGCACTTCGAGCGCGGTGGCGACAACGCCAACGCGGCGCTGTACTTCCGCAAGGCCGGGGAAGACGCCGCTCGCAGCTACGCCAACGTGGCCGCGCTCGACTGCCTGGGCCGTGCCCTTGCGCTCACGCCCGAGGCCGATGCCGAGACCCGCTTCGCGCTGCTGCTGGAGCGCCGCGCGGTGTTCAGCAACACCGGCCGCCGCGCCGAAGCGCTGGCCGATGTCGAAGCCCTGGAAGCGCTGGCCAATGTGCTCGATGACGATGCCCGCCGCGCCCGCGCCGCCGGCTTTCGAGC
Organism: Rhizobacter sp.; assembly: GCA_031385155.1. Taxonomy (GTDB): domain Bacteria; phylum Pseudomonadota; class Gammaproteobacteria; order Burkholderiales; family Burkholderiaceae_C; genus LMDS01. The sequence goes on along the minus strand of JANNBF010000067.1, from coordinate 5,680 downwards.
GGCGCATGCGCTCGTCAGTGGCGACTACCCGGGCACGGCGGCCGCAGCCGCACAAGCGGTGGCGTGGGCCGAGCGCGCAGGCGAGCCCGATGCGGCCCAGGCACCGCACATGAACTGGGGCCGCGCCCTGCAGTTCCAGGGCGACACGGCCGGCGCGCAGGCGCATGTGGAGCAGTCGCTGGCACTCTCGCGCCAGGTCGGCGACCAGCGCTACGAGAGTGCGGCGCTGAACCAGATGGGCATCCTCGCGCTCGAAGGCGGCCGCTACGCCGAGGCGCGCGACTACTACGAACAAGGCTTGCAGCTCGCGCGCCAGGTGAACGACCGGGTGCGCGAGGGCAGCATGCTGAACAACCTCGGCGATGTCGAACGCTACCTCGGCAACTACGCCGCGTCGCTCGAGTTCCTGCGCGCCGGGCGCGCGGTGTGCAGCGAGATCGGCCAGCGCCACATCGAGCCCTACCTGATGTGCAACATCGCGCAGGTGCAGTTCCTGCGCGGCGACCTGGCCGACGCCGTTGCCGTCGCCGAATCGGCGATCACCAGCGCCCGGGAACTCGACGACCGCGACCTCGAAGCCAGCCTGCTGTGCGTCCAGGGCCACGCGCTCGCGGCGGCCGGCCGTGCCGATGAGGCTGCGGCCGCCTACACCGCATCGCTGGCCATCTTTCGCGAGATCGGCCGCCCGGTGATGGTGCCGGAGCCACTGGCCGGACTGGCCCGCGTGGCCCTGTCAGGCGGGCGCTTGAATGACGCGCTGGCGCACGTCAACGAGATCGTTGCGCACTTCGACGGCGGCGGCTCGGTGGATGGTGCGGAAGACCCGATGTGGGTCTATCACACCTGCTACGCGGTGCTCGCGGCCGCCGGGGTCGAGCGCGCGCCGGAGTTCATCGCGCAGGCGCATGCGCTGCTGATGGCGCGCGCCGCGCCCATGGCCGCTGATGCGCGCGACAGCTTCCTGGTGCAGGTGCCCTCACACAAGGCGGTGATGCTGGCCTGGGCAGGGCTTGCGCGGGGATAAGGCGCGGCGGTTGCGCGTTCCGCGCCAGCGCCAGGCTTTCAGGCGCCGGCGGTGTTGAGCGAGTAGCGCAAGAAGCCGCTGTGGGGCGTGTACTTGTCGTACAGGCCGCGGGCGCGGTAGTTGGTTTCGTTCGTGGCCCAGTACAGGCGTGACCAGCCCTGCGCATGCACCTCGGCCAGAAGCGCGTCGATCAGCGCCTTGCCGACGCCCGCAGCACGCAAGGTCGGGTCGACGAACAGGTCTTGCAGGTAGCACACCGGCGTGAGCGTGTTGGTGCTCTCGTGGACGATGCAGTGCGCGAATCCGATCACCACGCCGTCTTGCTCGGCAACGATGCCGCGCACCGGTGACGCAGCGTTGTGCAGGCGTGCCCAGGTGTGCAGCGTGAGCGGCTCGGCGGGTTCGCGCTCGTAGAAGCGCGTGTAGCCGTCCCACAGCACGCGCCAGCGCGCCTCGTCTCGGGGCTCGATGGGGCGGATGGTCAGCGGCATGGTGTCGGGCTCATCAAGCAAGTGGGCGGGCATCTTAACCAGCGCTTTACACAGTGCAGCTTGAAGCTTCACACAGCAGCCTTAAGTTGGGCGCTTGCGGCAATTGCCGCGCACCTGACGACGAAGGACGCAACACCATGAAAGTCAAACCACTGAGTGCCGCGTTGATTGCGGCGGGCGTGCTGGCCGTGGGCACGGCCGGCGCATTGGACATCGCACCGAACTGGTTGAAGGGCAGCGCCCAGGCGGCAACCACGGCAGCCACGGAATCACCAGCACCACGAACGCCGGTGGCCGCGAACGAGCCCGCACCCGTGCCGCTGCTGGCGGCTCAGGGCGTGCCCAACTACCGCGCCATCGTCAAGCAGGTCGGGCCGGCGGTGGTGGGTGTCACGGTGGCGGGCACGCACAAGGCCAGCGCCGAAGAGCAGGGCCTGCCGCAGGGGATGGAGAACGACCCGTTTTTCAAGTTCTTCCGCGGCATGCCGGGCTTCCAGGGGCGCGGCCAGCCCGGCGGCGCGGTGCCTTTCAAGGGCATGGGCTCGGGCTTCATCATCAGCGCCGACGGGCTGATATTGACCAACGCGCACGTGGTGCGCGACGCGAAGGAAGTGACTGTCAAGCTCAGTGACCGCCGTGAGTTCGCGGCCAAGGTGCTGGGTTCGGACACGACGACCGACATCGCCGTGCTGCGCATCAACGCCACCAACCTGCCCATCGTCCGCCTGGGCGACGCGCGCCAACTCGAAGTGGGCGACCCGGTGCTCGCCATCGGCGCGCCGTACGGCCTGGAGCAGACGGCCACGCAAGGCATCGTCAGCGCCAAGGGCCGCTCGCTGCCGGGCGACGCGGTGGTGCCGTTCATTCAGACCGACGCGGCCGTGAACCCCGGCAACTCGGGCGGCCCGCTGTTCGACGGCAGCGGCGCCGTGGTCGGCATCAACGCGCAGATCTATTCGCAGAGCGGCGGCTTCCAGGGCCTGAGCTTCTCGATCCCGATCAACGTGGCGTTGAAGGTGAAAGACCAGATCGTCGCCACCGGCCGCGCCACCCATGCGCGCCTCGGCGTCACGGTGCAGGACCTGAACCAGACGCTCGCCGAATCGTTCGGCCTGCCGCGCCCCGACGGCGCACTGATCGCCAACGTAGCGCCCAACAGCGCGGCCGCAGCGGCGGGCCTGAAGGCGGGTGATGTGGTGACCGAAGTGAACGGCGAGCCGGTGGTGCGCTCGGGCGCGTTGTCGAGCCTGATCGGCCTCGCGTCACCGGGCGAGAAGGTCAAGCTGAAGGTCTGGCGCGACCGCAGCGCACGCGACGTGGAAGCGAAGCTCGGCGGCATCGACGCCGACAAGGAGCAGGTCGCATCGAGAGACGACGGCGTGCAGCCCGGCCAGCTCGGCCTGGGCCTGCGCCCGCTGACGCGCGACGAGCGCCAGCAGGCCAGCCTGGACTCCGGCCTGGTGGTCGAGCGGGTGGCGGGCCCGGCGGCGAAGGCCGGCGTGGAAGCGGGCGACGTGCTGCTCGCGATCAACGGCAAGCCGGTGCAATCGATGGAGCAAGTGAAGAGCGTGATGGCCGGCAAGCCGAAGAGCGTGGCGCTGCTGGTGCAGCGCGATGGCGAGAAGATTTTTGTGCCGGTAAAAATCGGGTGAAGCCCGAATACTTCACCGCAGAGTCAAATGAGTTGGCGGAGGTGCGCAGAGTTCAAGTAAATCAATTGCATTCCTCTGCGTGAACTCCGCCCACTCCGCGCCTCTGCGGTGAATGAATTGGTTTCTCTTACAGATCCGTTCGCAACTTCCAGATTTCCGGGAACAGCACCACGTCGAGCATCTTGCGCAAGTAGCCCACGCCTGACGTGCCGCCGGTGCCGCGCTTGAAGCCGATGACGCGCTCGACCGTTGTCACGTGCCGGAAGCGCCACAGGCGGAAGGTGTCTTCGAGGTCGGTGAGTTCCTCGCCGAGCTGGTACAGGTCCCAGTGTTTCTCGGGCTCGCGGTAGGCCACGAGCCAGGCCTGCTCGACTGCATCGTTGCTCTCATACGCGAGCGTCCAGTCGCGCTCGGTGTGGGTGGTGGGCACCGCCAGGCCGCGGCGCGCGAGCAGGCGCAGGGCTTCGTCGTAGAGGGACGGCGCGCGCCACACGGCTTCGACGTGCGCCAGGATCTCCGGCCGGTGCGCATGCGGCTTGAGCATGGCCGCGTTCTTGTTGCCGAGCATGAACTCGATGCAGCGGTACTGCCAACTTTGAAAGCCGCTGCTGTTGGCGAGGTAGGGGCGGATCGCCGAGTACTCGGGCGGCGTCATGGTGGCGAGCACGTCCCACGCGTGCACGAGCTGCTCCATGATCTTGCTGACGCGCGCGAGCATCTTGAATGCGGCGCCGAGCTCGTCGCGCGCCACGCACTGCACGGCGGCTGTCAACTCGTGCAGTAGCAGCTTCATCCACAGCTCGCTGGTCTGGTGCTGCACGATGAACAGCATCTCGTTGTGGTTGGGTGACAGCGGGTGCTGCGCGGTCAGCAGCCTGTCGAGGTGCAGGTAGTCGCTGTAGCTCATGTCCTTGGAAAAGTCGAGCTGCGCGCCTTCCTCGGCGACGATGCGCTCGGTGGCGCTGGCGGGTGTGATCGGCGCCGCATTCGGTGGCGTGACGTCGGGGGTCATTTCAAAGCTCCCGAAGCACAGCGCGCACCGGCGATGCATCGGCGTGCATCAGCTTCAGCGGCAGGGCGATCAGCTCGTAGTCGCCGGCAGCAATGTCATCGAGCACCAGGTTCTCGAGCACGCGCAGGTCGAGTTGCAGCAGCCGCTGGTGGCTGTCGAGCGTCTTGCTGTCGGCGGGGTCGACCGATTGGCTGTCGATGCCGATCAACAGCACGCCCAGGCCGGCAAGCCACGTGATGGACTCAGGGGCGAAGGCGCTGAACTCGGGCGACCAGGCCGTCGGCGCCTTGGCGCACGTGCGCACAAGCACGCGGGGCGGCAACGCGGCGACGGCGTGAGCCAGGTGTTCGGGCCGGATCAACGGCCCGCACCCGATGGCGTGAATCACGCGGCATTGGCCGATGTAAGGCAGTAACTCGACCTGGCCAATGCTCGGCGCGCCGGCGCCGTAGTGCAGCGGCGCATCGGCATGGGCGCCGATGTGCGGGGACATCGTGATGGCGCTGATGTTCACAGGGCAACCCGGTGCGAGCGTGGCCGTCCACTGCTGCGAGTAAGCCGTGTCGCCGGGGAACAGCGGTGAATCGGGCGCGATGGGCGGGGATATGTCCCAGAGCTTTTTCATGGTGCTGCAAAGTTAGCACCGTGTTCGCGGTCGTGGTGTCGGTTAAACCAAACACCCGCCCGCGATCTGCCGCATCAGCCGATTCGCCCGAGCACCAGGTACTCCATCAGCGCCTTCTGCGCGTGCATGCGGTTCTCGGCCTCGTCCCACACCACCGACTGCGGGCCGTCGATCACCTCGGCCGCGACCTCTTCGCCGCGGTGCGCCGGCAGGCAGTGCATGAACAGGGCGTCGGGCTGGGCGGCGGCCATCATGTCGGCGTCGACGCACCAGTCGACGAAGGCCTTCATGCGGGCTTCGTTCTCGGCCTCGAAGCCCATGCTCGTCCACACGTCGGTTGTGACGAGGTGGGCGCCGGCGCAGGCGTCCATCGGGTGGTCGAAGGTCTTGACGCAGGCCTTGTTCTTGACGCTGGCCATGCTGGGCTCGATCTCGTAGCCGCCCGGCGTGCTGACGTGCAGCGTGAAGCCCAGAATGTCGGCCGCTTGCAGCCAGGTGTTGGCCATGTTGTTGCCGTCACCGACCCACGCCACCACCTTGCCCTGGATGCTGCCCCGGTGCTCGATGAAGGTGAAGATGTCGGCCAATATCTGGCACGGGTGGTACTCGTTCGTCAGGCCGTTGATGACCGGCACGCGCGAGTTCGCCGCGAAGGCTTCGAGCTTGGTTTGCTCATAGGTGCGAATCATCACGATGTCGACCATGCGGCTGATCACGCGCGCGCTGTCTTCAATGGGCTCGGCGCGGCCGAGCTGGCTGTCGCCGGTGGTCAGGTTCACGACCGAGCCGCCCATCTGGTACATGCCGGCCTCGAAGCTCACGCGGGTGCGCGTGCTGGCCTTCTCGAAGATCATCGCCAGCGTGCGGTCGACCAGC
>JANNBF010000063.1:0-2145 GCA_031385155.1 Rhizobacter sp. | reverse complement strand
GACACCTCGCTGGTCACCATCGTCAGCCTGTATGACTTGACCGGCGCCTTGCAGCTGGCCCTGGGCGATTCAGACTGGCGCAAGTTCTTCCTCGAAGGCCAGCTCTTTGTGGCGGCCATTTACTTCGTCTTCTGCTTCGCCATGTCGCGCTACAGCCAGTGGATCGAGCGCCACCTCAACACCGGCACCCGCCGCCAATGACGCGATCACCGCGGACCTTGCCATGACCTCGAACGCACCGATCATTGAATTCAAAGGCCTGAACAAGTGGTACGGCGAATTCCACGTGCTGCGCGACATCGAGCTGAGCGTGGCGCGTGGCGAGCGCATCGTCATCTGCGGCCCCTCGGGCTCGGGCAAGTCCACCCTGATCCGCTGCATCAACCGCCTGGAGGAACACCAGCAAGGCCAGTTGATCGTCGATGGCACCGAGTTGAGCGATGACTTGAAAGCCATCGAAAAGGTGCGCAAAGACGTCGGCATGGTGTTCCAGCAGTTCAACCTGTTCCCGCACCTGACGGTGCTGGAGAACCTCACCCTGGCGCCGCTGTGGGTGGGCAAGGTACCCAAGAAAGAGGCCTAGGAGCGCGCCATGCAGCAGCTCAATCGCGTGCGCATCGCCGAGCAAGCCAGCAAGTACCCCTTGCAGTTGTCCGGCGGCCAGCAGCAGCGCGTGGCCATTGCTCGGGCGCTGTGCCTGACACCCAAAATCATGTTGTTCGACGAGCCGACCTCGGCGCTCGACCCCGAGATGATCCAGGAGGTGCTGGACGTGATGGTCGAACTCGCCGGCCTGGGCATCACCATGCTGTGCGTGACGCACGAGATGGCATTCGCCAAGGCCGTGGCCAATCGGGTTATCTTCATGGACCAGGGTCAGATCGTCGAACAGGCGCCGCCGCACGAGTTCTTCGATAACCCGAAGAGTGAGCGCACCAAGGACTTCCTGTCCAAGATTCTGTCGCATTGAGCGCCGGGCCGGTGCGTGTGGCTTGAGCATCTGGCCTGAGCATCTGGCCTGAGCGCCGATCAATAGCGTCCAAACTGCGCGTCCAAGCCGCGCGCCGGCCAGCACGGCCAACCATTCGCCAACCATTCGCCAAGCACTCACCGGCTGCGAGAATTGGCCATGACCCTGACCACGCTGACCCTCATTCGCCCCGACGACTGGCACCTGCACCTGCGCGACGGCGCCGCCATGGCGGCCGTGCTGCCGCACACCGCGCGCCAGTTCGCCCGCGCCATCGTCATGCCCAATCTGCGCCCACCGGTGACCACCGCCCAGGCCGCGCTGACCTACCGCGAGCGCATCCTGGCGGCCTTGCCGGCGGGGATGGACTTCACCCCCTTGATGACGCTTTATTTGACCGACAACACCGCGCCCGACGAGATAGCGCGCGCCCATTCAGCCGGCGTCGTCGCCCTCAAGCTGTACCCGGCCGGCGCCACCACCAACAGCGACGCCGGCGTCACCGACATCCGCAAGACTTACCGCGCGCTCGAGGCGATGCAACGCCTGGGCTTGAAGCTGCTGGTGCACGGCGAGGTCACCGATCCGGCCATCGATCTGTTCGACCGCGAGGCGGTTTTCATCGACCAGGTGATGCGGCCGCTGCGCGCTGACTTCCCCGAGCTCAAGGTCGTCTTCGAGCACATCACAACGGCCGAGGCCGCTCAGTATGTGAGTCAGGCGGATTCATTCACCGCCGCCACCATCACCGCCCACCACCTGCTCTACAACCGCAACGCCTTGTTCATGGGCGGCATGCGGCCGCACTACTACTGCCTGCCCGTGCTCAAACGCGAACGCCATCGCCAAGCCCTGGTGGCCGCCGCCACATCCGGCAGCCACAAGTTCTTCCTCGGCACCGACAGCGCGCCGCACGCCGCCGTGCTGAAAGAAGCCTCCGTCTGCGGCGCCGGTTGCTTCACTGCGCTGAGCGCACTCGAGCTGTACGCCGAGGCCTTCGACGCCGCCGGTGCCCTGCGTCAACTCGAAGCCTTTGCCAGCTTCAACGGCCCGGCGTTTTATGGCCTGCCACGCAACGCCGGCAGCGTGACCTTGAAGCGCGAAACCTGGACCTTGCCCGAGAGCGTGTCGTTTGGTGATGCGCCGCTCAAGCCATTGCGAGGTGGGGAGGAAGT
>JANNBF010000027.1:0-9058 GCA_031385155.1 Rhizobacter sp. | reverse complement strand
GTGGGGGCTGTGTTAGGACGCTCAAAATGAAAGTATTTCTTGGCCCTGCGGTGCCAAACTCGGCGCCCTCGGCGACTCTGCGGTGAATGAATTCAAGGCCCTTCCACCAAAGCCGTGCAGTCAACGCCCCGTTCGCTCCCCGCGCCTGAACACGAGCGTCAGGTTGTTCGACGGCATCGCCACGCGCTGCGCCAGCAACAGGCCCACGCGCTGCGCTTCACGCACCACGTCGGCAAGTGTGCGCAAGCCCCACTGCGCGTTGCGCAGGCGCAGGTCCAGGTCGAACGCGGTGTTGCCCGGCGCCACGGCCTCGCCCTGCACGAGGAACGGCCCATACAGCACCAGCACGCCGCCCGGCACGAGGTGTTGCGCGGCGCCCTGCATCAGCGCTGCGCAGGTGGCCCAGGGCGCGATGTGGATCAGGTTCGCGCAGTACACCGCGTCGAACCCGCCCAGGGCAGCCGCCCACGGGCGGGCCAGCACGTCGAGCGCGAGCGCGGGGCGCACGTTGGCGAGGCCGGCGCAGCGCGCGTCGATGCAGGGCAGGGCGCTGGCGTCGGCCTCGGTCGGCTGCCAGGCCCAGCCCGGCTGCGCGGCCGCGAAGTGGGCCGCGTGCTGCCCCGTGCCGCTGGCCAGTTCGAGCACGCTGGCATGGGCCGGCAGTGCGCTGCAAAGCACATCGAGAATGGGCTTCTTGTTGCGCTCGGCAGCGGGGCTCATCGGCCAATCGGTCGCGTGGGTTGGGAGAGTCGGTTCGGTCATCGGGGTCGGGGTACTGCGTGAGCCCTGTGGTGGCAACCCGCTAGAGTGCCAGAGATGCCAATGACCTCCATCCCCCTATTGCAGGTGCGGGACCTCCGATTTGCGCATCCAGGTCAGCCCGCCTTGATGCAAAGCTGGACGCATTCGGTCAGCGCGGGCGTCACGTTGCTGCTCGGCGACACCGGGAGTGGCAAGACGACACTGTTGCGGGCCCTCGCGGGCGCACTCGCCTGCACCGGGCAACTGAGCATCAATGGCATTCGCCTCGACCAGAACCCGCACGCTTACCGCAGCGCGGTGTTCTGGTTCGATGCCGGCGCCGATGCGCCGGCCCACGACGCGCGCACACCGCGCGAGTGCGTTGCCGCGTGGTGCGCAATGCACCCGCGCTTCGATGCCTCGGCGTGGCAGGGCCATGCCGAAGGCTTCGGCCTCGGCCCGCACCTGCACAAGCCGATGTTCCAGCTCTCGACCGGCTCGAAGCGCAAGGTGGCGCTGGCCGTAGCGCTGGCCAGTGGCTGCGCGCTGACGCTGCTCGACGAGCCGACAGGCGCGCTCGATGCGCCCTCGGTCGCCTACCTGCTGCACGCGCTCGCCGGGTGTGCACGGCGGCCCGATCAGGCCGTTGTGGTCGCGAGCGCGGAGCAACCGCCGGGTGTGCCGTTGGCCGGCGTGATCGAACTTCCGCTGGCTGCTGCGGCCGTGGCCTGACTCGACAGCGTCATCGTCCTCGTCACGACGATCGAACGCGACGGATGAAGAAGTTCTGGGTGCCGCCGTGCCGCGCCTCGGCCGCGTTATGTTCCGAGAATTCGGGCCGCTACTGGACGGCGAAGTTCGCCACGTAGTAGGCGAGCACGTCCAGGTCTTCTGCCGGCACTTGACTCAATGCCTCGGACATCGCGCGCGTGTAGCCGAGTCGATCGCCTGTCTTGTAGCCATGGAGCACCGCGCGAACGTAGTCTTCTTTCTGGCCGCCGATGCGCGGCACGCCCTGGCCGCCATCCAGCGCCGGGCCGTGGCAGAACACGCACTTGTGCTGCTGGGCAAGGGCCTGCCCCTTGCTCATGCGAGCGCCCTCGGGCGCAGTTGCCGGCGCGGGGGCTGCAACGGCGGGCAGCGTACCGATGAACGCGGAATACCCACGCAGATCCGCATCCGTCATCGACTTTGCGATCGCGACCATCGCCTCGCTGCTGCGACGGCCTTCACGGAGCATGAACAGCTGCGTGATGGCGTACAGCGAGTGCTGCCCCGCCAGTACGGGCGTGCCGGCCATGTCGCTTCTGCCGTTGGCGCCGTGGCAGGCTGCGCAGACGGCTCCGAAGCGTTCTGCATAAGCCGCGCCCGCCGAGGCGGCCGCGCCGGCAGGGCGCGCGCCAGGTGCCGCGTTCGCAGCGGCACCCGTTGTGGTTTGTGCACCCGTGGGCGGCGCCGCCGCCGACGCGAACAGCGTCAATAAGAACGCTGCTGCAACCTGTGACGCGCGTCTCAGGTCAGGTGCCGGCATAGCTGATGCGGTAGATCGCACCGGCATGGTCGTCACTGACCAGCAAGGACCCGTCCTTCATCACGAGGAAATCCACCGGCCGACCCAGGTAGCCGTTGTTCTCGACGAAACCGGTCATGAACGGCTCGAGCGTCACACCACCCTTGCCGTCCGGGAAGGCGACCATCACGTCGGCGTACTTCTTGGTGCGGTTCCACGGGCCGTGACGGGCGATGAACATCGCACCCTGGTACTTCGCCGGGAACATTTTGCCGGTGTAGAACTTCAGGCCGAGCGTGCCTGCATGCGGCCCGGTGAACGCGACGGGTTTTGCATAATCGTCACACGATTTGCCCCAGCCGAACTCAGGGTCCGGGATGTTGCCCTGATGGCAAAACGGGAAGCCGAAGTGCTGTTTGCCTGGCTGCGTGACGTGGTTCAAGGTGTCGTTCGGAATCTCTTCGCTCATCCAGTCGCGGCCGTTGTTGGTGTACCAGAGGTCGCCGGTCTTCGGGTCGAAGTCCATGCCAAGCGAGTTGCGCACGCCCGAGGCAATGGTCTCGTTGCCCGACCCGTCGAAGTTCATGCGGTAGATCTTCGCGTACTCGCCCGGGTCACAGATGTTGCAAGGCGCGCCGATACCGTAGTAGAGCTTGTTGTCGTGAATGCGCAGGAACTTCCAGCCGTGGTCGCTGCCGCCTGGCAGTTTGTCGGTCAACACCGCAGACGGCTCGCCGAGGTTGTCGAGCTTGTCTTCGACATTGTCGTAGCGCACGATCTTCTTGTTGGTGGCGAAGAACAGCGAACCCTTGTGGAACTCGATGCCGGTCGCCTGTTCGGTCTTGTCGATGATGACCTTGGGCTCGCGCTTGCCGTCGACCGCCTTCTCCGGAAGTACGTAAACCTTGTTCGCAACGAACAGCGTGCTGACGAACACATTGCCCTTGGCACCCTCACGCAGCGCACGCGCATCGAGCACGCCGGAGGCCCATGTCTCGACCTTGAAGCCCGGCGGCAGTTTGAATTTCTTGGTGGGCAGATCGGCGGCGGCTGTCGGGATCGGAAATGCCGGTACGGGCGCCATCTTCATGGCCGCCTCGGTCTTGGGTCGGTCCTTGGCCCAGCCGGGTGTGGGTTCGTCGGCAGCAAACGAAGCGGTGGCCGCGCACAGGAGCGGAACGGCAGCCAGGAAGGTTGAAAACGAGCGACTACTTTGATGCATACGTCACCTTTGAGAGCGTTGTGGAAAAAGTGGTTTCATCGAGTGGCCAATGGCCATCAGCAGCACGCCGCCGTGGTACGGCGAGTCTCGGGGGACGGACAAGGGTCATGCGTTTGCTGCACCAAACGGGCCCGTGACGAGCCCGGGCTGCGTTGCGCCAATGACGCCTCTGTGGGTCGTTGCCACATGCGATCCAGAGACCAAGACAAATTCACTTTAACGAGTGCAGGCGGCAAGGCGAATAGGGGATAACACATGGTCTTGTTAGCCGATGTGCGGCTGGATCGGCCGGGCACGGCGCACCCCCCCGTGCCGGGATGGCGTGCCGGGCCGCCGCCTTTCGATGAGGTTGCAGACGATCCCGGCACCGTTCGACTGACCGGAGAAGTCGACGCCACAATGCAATTGGCCGCTGCCATGCCGCAAAACCCGACCAGCCGGGCCAACCGCACCACCCGTACCACCCGGGCCACCACGCGGCGCTGCGCCGCCGCACCACGACCCCGCCACCCAAGGAGCACCGCATGATCCACGTTGTCGCCATCATCACCGCCCAGCCCGGCCATCGCGCCGCGCTGCTGGCCGCGTTCAACGCGAACGTACCGGCGGTGCTGGCTGAGGACGGCTGCATCGAGTACGTGGCCACCATCGACGCCGCCGGCATCCCCACGACGAAAGGCAACGTCGGCCCCGACACCTTCGTGGTGGTCGAGAAGTGGGCCAGCCTGGACGCGCTGAGGGCCCACGCGGTGGCGCCGCACATGCAGGCGTATGCGGCCAAGACGAAGGAGCTGCTTGCGGGTCGGGTAATTCATGTGCTGGAGCCGGTGGGTGGGTGAGCCACCCACCTCGACCCAACTCCTAAGGTGATGCAATGTTCAGGCAAGAAGATTTCGCAACATGGTCTGAACTCGAGGTTCACGTACGCGAGCAGTTGCGAGTCAATGCTGAAGCGTCGAGGGAGGATTCGGCCCACTATTCAAGCTTGCTCTTTCGCGGTCAAGCCAATTGCGACTGGCCGTTAGAGACGACACTTGAGCGAGCCGACGCACCGTTCTCCGAACTGTCGGAGTACTACCGTGCTGTAGCTGTAGCTCAGAATCAGGTCGAGACCTTTACCACCCGTCGATGGGAAGAAATCGACTATCTAGCGGTAGCCAAGAACCTGCAGAGCTACGACGCTTTGCGGTTCGGACGACTTCCCGGGTATGAGTTCCTCGCGTACTTGCGACATCACGGATTTCCTTCGCCACTCCTCGATTGGAGTCGTTCTTTGTACGTGGCCGCGTTCTTCGCCGTGCAGGCGCCAAAGTCGGAACGCGTAGCGATTTTCGGGTACCAAGAGCACGCGGGGGAGGGTAAGTTTGACTCGTCTGACTCTTCCCGAATATTCGCCTTCGGCCCGAACGTCCGAACCCACCCGCGGCACTTCCTTCAACAAGGCGAGTACACGCTCTGCTGTCAGTTCTTAGAAGGCACATGGCACTTCAAGAGTCACGCGACGGTCTTTGGTAGAGGCGAAGATGCGCAGGATCATCTTTGGAAGTTCACATTCCCGGCGTCAGAGGCGCCCGTCGTACTCGAGCAATTGGAGCAATACAACATCAATGCCTATTCACTGTTGCAGTCTGAGGAAGCGCTTATGCAAACACTCGCTCGACGGTTGCTCAAGCGGTGAGGTCGTCCTCTATTCCCTCCATTGAGCGGACGTTCTCGCGCAGGTCTCACTCAAGATGCCGTCGCTGAGAGCATGGGCACGACCAAGAGCGCAATCTCCCGCCTTGAGTCGGCTGGGAAGCATGCCCCGTCGCTTGCAACGCTCAAGCGCTACGCAAGCGCCGTAGGCTGCGAGCTTCAAGTCAAGCTGGTGCGGCAGAAGGCAACGTGACGCCCAACCTATTCCTTGCGTAGCAATCTGCTTTGGGAGTCACAGATGCCCACCGATCTGGTGATCGACTTCGCCCTGCTTGACCGCGCCGTGCACGTCAGCGGTGAGGGAACGAAGAAGGCTGTGGTCACGAAAGCGTTGCAGGAGTTCATCGCCCGCCGCGAGCAGAAGCGAATCGTTGAACTCATGGGCAAGCTTGAGTGGGACGTCGCATTCAACTACAAGGCTGAGCGCTGAGCGCTGACCGCGAAGACCGCATCGCACTAACGGACGATGCCGGTTTCCCCGCGCCAGTGCGCTTGCAATCGTTGATCGCGTGCTATCATTTTCACGGTGAATAGCAAGCACCGCAAGACATTTGAAGCCGTTTGGGCCGAGCCAGCCAACGGAAGCATCGAGTGGAGCCGCATCGAGTCGCTTCTTGTTGGGCTTGGGTGCCGCGTCATTGAAGGCGCTGGCTCATCGGTCACATTCGACTGGCAAGGTCGTAGAGCCAGCTTTCACCGACCTCACCCTGGCAAAGAGGCTCTGAGATATCGCGTGAAGGCTACCCGCGAGTTCCTTCAACGTATGGAGATTGCGCCGTGAACAACACCATGTCATATAGGGGCTACGTTGCCAGCATGACCTTCGATGCGGAAGACAAGATCATTGTCGGCAGGGTGCTTGATATCGACGACATCATTGCTTTTCACGCAGAGTCTGTGTCCGACTTCGAAGTGAACTTCCATAGCGCAGTGGATGGCTACGTGTCCGCGTGCGAGCAATTGGGTGGCGCGCCAGAAAAACCGGCCAGTGGAAAGCTGATGCTCAGAGTCGCGCCAACCGTGCACGCGGCCGCGCTCAAAGCCGCTGCCCGCAGCGGTGTGAGCCTGAACAAGTGGGCCGAGCAGGCGCTCAGCTCGGCGAGCCGAAAGCTGGCAAGCCAGCGAGCGGCTCGCGTACGAACCGGAGCCTGACCGCCCTATCGCCAAACAACCAATGAAGACGAAGACCATGCCCTCCGACGTTGCGGAGCAGCTGCGCACGCCGGAAGAGGTGGCCGCGTACCTCGATGCCTGGCTTGAGGAAGCGCCTGATGACGCAGCCGACATTGCCAGAGCACTTGGCGACATCGCGCGAGCGAAGGGGATGACGATGGGGTCACAGATGGCCACCGATCTGGTGGTCGACGCCGCCCTGCTTGACCGCGCCATGCACGTCAGCGGTGAGCGTACGAAGAAGGCTGTGGTCACGAAAGCGTTGCAGGAGTTCATCGCCCGCCGCGAGCAGAAGCGGGTCGTTGAACTCATGGGCAAGCTTGAGTGGGACGACGCATTCGCCTACAAGGCAGAGCGCTCCAGATCGTGACGCTGCTGGTCGTTTCAGCTAGTCTGGTGACAAAAGGCACACACTGTTTTAGACTGCACTGATGAAGCCGTTTCGTTGGGGGCCAGAGAAAAATCAACAGCTGATGTTGGAACGAGGAGTCTCGTTTGAGCAAATGGTTGTCTCCGTCGAGGCTGGCGGCTTGCTGGACATTCTTTTGCACCCAAACCCAGGCAAGTACCCGAACCAGAAGGTGCTCGTTGTGGCCTGCGATGGGTATGCGTATTTGGTGCCGTTCGTTGAGCAGGAAGACCACTTCTTCCTCAAGACCGTCATCCCCAGCCGAAAGGCAGCGCGCGATTACTTGAACCGAGGTGAAGACGATGCCCAAGACTGACCCCTACGAAGCCGAACTTCTTGCCGCCTACGACAAAGGCTTGCTCAAGTCCGTCGCAACGAAGTCGGAGCTGTCGAAGTTCAAAGCCGCCGCGCGCGCGACGGCGATCAAGGATCGGCGCGTCAACATCCGCCTGTCCTCGGGTGACCTTCAAGACATTCAGGTCAAGGCGCTGGAGGAGGGGCTGCCTTATCAAACGCTGATCGCCAGCGTGCTTCACAAGTACGTCACGGGCAGGCTCGCGGAACGCGAAGGTCAGTTGAAGGCACCCCGCCCTTCGCAAAAGTCGGCGCCTCGTCGGGCCGGCAAAGCCGGCGCGTGACTGTTTGAGCTGGCCACCACTGCGTGGCAGACCATGGCGATCGTCGAGTGCGTCAGTAGTGATATCGAAGCTGAGCCAGCAGCAAGGCGCCACCTTCGATCTTGTAGACCATGCGGTGCTCGTCGTTGATGCGCCGCGACCAAAAGCCTGTCAATGCATGCTTGAGCGGTTCGGGTTTTCCGACCCCGGCGAAGGGGTCTCGCTTCACTTCAGCGATCAGCTTGTTGATGCGCTCGACGATCTTCTTGTCTTGCTTCTGCCAGTACACATAGTCTTCCCAAGCTTCGTCCGCAAAGACCAGCTTCACTTGGTCAGCTTTCTTTCCACGCCTTTCCCGGCAGTCAGCTGTGCCGTTGCCGAGAGCAAGCGTTTGGCGTTCGATGGGTTGCGCAACAAGTACGCCGTCTCTTCGAGCGCTTGAAAGTCTTCGAGCGAGAGCATCACGACGGCCTGTTCGCCATTGCGCGTGATGATCAATGCCTCGTGGTCGTTGCAGACACGGTCCATCGTGCGGGCCAGGTTTGCGCGGGCTGAAGAGTAGGTGATGGCGTCCATGGCGGGTTCTCCGATGAGTACGTTTTATTGTACAAGTCAGGCAGCCGTTGCAACCAGGCCGAGGCCTCACCCCGGCGCGTCGAACGCCCCATGCCGCCCGGCCCCCGCCGCGAAGCGCGCGGCACCCGGCAGCGCCTCAGTGGCCACCACCGCAAACCCACCCGCGCCTTCGCGCTGCAGGGCTTCATGCATCGGCAAGCTCCATTGCGCGAAGGCCGACGCGCGGTCCGCGAGCATGCAAGCCTGCGGGAACGCGGCGATCTGCCGCGCCAGCGCCTGCGCCTCGGCCAGCGCCTCGCCATCGGCCACCACGCGGTTGGCCAGGCCCATCGCCAGCGCTTCGTCGGCGGCCACGGGCCGGCCGGTCAGGATCATGTCGAGCGCGCGGCCCATGCCCACGAGGCGGGGCAGGCGCACGGTGCCGCCGTCGATCAGCGGCACGCCCCAGCGGCGGCAGAACACGCCGAAGGTGGCGCTGCGCGCGGCCACGCGCAGGTCGCACATCAGCGCCAGCTCCAGCCCGCCGGCCACGGCATAGCCTTCGATGGCGGCGATCACCGGCTTGGTGAAGGCCATGCGCGTCGGCCCCATCGGGCCGGGGGCGTGGCCGGTGGGCTCGATCGCGTTGCGCAGGGCCGAGTCACTCAGTGCGGCCAGGTCGGCGCCGGCGCAGAAGTGCCCGCCGCTGCCGGTGAAGACGGCCACGCGCAGGGCATCGTCGGCCTCGAAGCGTTCGAGGGCCTCGCGCAACGCCAGGGCAGTGGGCCCGTCGACGGCGTTGCGCCGCTCGGGGCGGGCGAGGGTGATGGTGGCGATGTCGCCATCGGCTTCGAAGTGCACGCTGGGGGATGTATCGCTCATGTCGTTGCCCGTGGGTTGGTGTGCGGCTGCGAATCGGGTGCAGGTGCTCGGCCCGGAGCCTCCAGCCCAAGGTCGTCAGCTCAAGACAGTCAGCCCGTGATGATCGGCCGCAGGTTGTCGATCTCGCTGACGATGAAGTCGAAGAACGCAGCCACGCGCGGCGTGTTCCGCAACTCGGCGGTCGTCAGCACGCGCCAGATGCGCGTCAAGTCCGCGACCGGTTCGATGACGCGCACCAGGTCGGGCTCGGCATC
>JANNBF010000184.1:0-24548 GCA_031385155.1 Rhizobacter sp. | reverse complement strand
CCAGGTGCTCAGCGGTGACCGCAAGGACGTGCTGTTGCTCGACGTGACGCCGCTGTCGCTGGGCATCGAGACGCTCGGCGGCGTGATGTCGAAGATGATCAAGAAGAACACGACCATCCCGACCAAGTTCGCACAGACCTTCAGCACCGCCGACGACAACCAGCCCGCCGTGACGATCAAGGTCTACCAGGGCGAGCGCGAGATGGCCTCGGGCAACAAGAGCCTGGGCGAGTTCAACCTCGAAGGCATCCCGCCGTCGGCGCGCGGCACGCCGCAGATCGAGGTGAGCTTCGACATCGACGCGAACGGCATCCTGCACGTCGGCGCCAAAGACAAGGGCACCGGCAAGGAGAACAAGATCACCATCAAGGCCAACTCGGGTCTGAGCGAAGCCGAGATCCAGGCGATGGTGAAAGACGCCGAACTCAACGCCGCCGAAGACCAGAAGAAGCTCGAACTGATCCAGGCCCGCAACTCGGCCGATGCGATGGTGCACAGCGTCAAGAAGAGCGTGGCCGAGCACGGCGACAAGCTCGACGCCGGCGAGAAGGACAAGATCGAAGCCGCACTGAAAGACGCCGAAGAAGCGCTGAAGGGCGAGGACAAGGCCGAGATCGAAGCCAAGACCGAAGCGCTGATGGCCGCGAGCCAGAAACTCGGCGAGAAGGTCTATGCCGAGACGCAGGCAGCCCAGGCCGCAGCGGCCGCCGGCGGTGCGCAAGCATCGGGTGGCGAGGCGGCTCAAGCCGCCAAGCCGGCCGACGACAACGTGGTCGACGCAGAGTTCAAGGAAGTGAAGAAGGCCTGACCTTCGAACCAGTAGCCGCCGGCGCGACGCAAGACCACGGTCTTGGCACGCGCCGGCTTCTTTCGTTCAGGCTCCTTGCGGACCACTGAATCGAGAAAGTACCCCGAATGAGCAAGCGCGATTTTTATGACGTTCTTGGCGTTCCCAAGAACGCCGCCGAAGAAGACATCAAGAAGGCTTATCGCAAGCTCGCGATGAAGCACCACCCCGACCGTAACCAGGGTGACACGGCCAAGAAGTCGGAAGAGAAGTTCAAGGAGGCCAAGGAGGCCTACGAGATGCTCACCGACCCTCAAAAGCGTGCCGCCTACGACCAGTACGGTCACGCCGGCGTCGACCCGAACATGGGCCGTGGCGGCGCGGGCGGCGAAGGCATGGGCGGCTTCGCCGAAGCCTTCGGCGACATCTTCGGCGACATCTTCGGGGGTGCGGCCGGTGGCCAGCGGCGCGGCGGTGGCGGGCAACAGGTGTTCCGCGGCGGCGACCTCAGCTACGCGATGGAGATCAGCCTCGAAGAGGCCGCGCACGGCAAGGAAACGCAGATCCGCATCCCCGCCTACGAGACCTGCGAGACCTGCAAAGGCTCGGGGGCGAAACCCGGCACGAGCCCGAAGGTCTGCGGCACTTGCAACGGCGGCGGCACGGTGCACATGCGCCAGGGCTTCTTCAGCATCCAGCAGACCTGCCCGCATTGCCACGGCACCGGCAAGATCATCCCCGAGCCGTGCACCACCTGCAGCGGGCAGGGCCGCATCAAGAAGAACAAGACGCTGGAGGTCAAGATCCCCGCCGGCATCAACGAAGGCATGCGCAGCCGCTCCAGCGGCAACGGCGAGCCCGGCACCAACGGCGGCCCGTCGGGCGACCTGTACATCGAGATCCGCATCAAGCAGCACGAGATCTTCGAGCGCGATGGCGACGACCTGCACTGCACCGTGCCCGTGGGCCTGACCACCGCCGCGCTCGGCGGCGCCATGGAGGTGCCCACGCTCGGCGGCAAGGCCGAGATCGACCTGCCCGAAGGCACCCAGCACGGCAAGACCTTCCGGCTGCGTGGCAAGGGCATCAAGGGCGTGCGCTCCAGCTACCCCGGCGACCTGTACTGCCACGTCAGCGTCGAGACGCCGATCAAGCTCACGGAGCACCAGCGCAAGTTGCTGAAGGAGCTCGACGATGCGTTCCGCAAGTCGGGCGACAAGCACTCGCCGAACACCAAGGGCTGGGCCGACCGGGTGAAAGACCTGTTCAAGTAGCAGGGCGGTGAACGGGGCTCAAGACCCTGGCGGGGGCGCCGATACACCTGCAAGACCCGTCACCCGCCTGCCCCATGCACCGTTCCACTGCACCCGCCTGCGCGCCCGCCCCCGCTTCTGCCCGGGCCTGCTTCCTCGGCATCGCGCTGTGCGAGCCCGCCGCTGCCGGCAACGCTGGGCCTGCGAATTGAAGCCGCGCCAGGCCGACCTGGCCGCGTGCCGGGCACTCGTGGCCAGCGGCAACCCGACCCAGCGCGGCCTGCAGGCCAGCACCCTGCGCGACATGGGCGTCGGCCAGGTGGTTCAGGCGAGCCGCATTGAAGACGTGCGGCGCCTGATCGAAGGCACCGCGTTCGACATCGTGCTGTGCGACTACCACTTCGACCAGTCGCCAATGACAGGGCAAGATCTGCTCGACGAACTGCGCGACAGCCACGCCCTGCCCTACGCCACCGTCTTCATCATGGTGACCGGCGAAGCGTCGTACGCCATGGTGGCCGAGGCCGCCGAATCGGCGCTCGACGGCTACCTGCTCAAGCCGTACACCACTGCGGCGCTGGAGCAGCGCATGCTGCAGGCACGCCACCGCAAGCTGGTGCTCAAGACCATTTTTGATGCCATCGAGGCGGGTGACCTGGCGCGTGCCGCTGCCATCGGCAAGGCCCGATTCGACGCCCGGGGCGACTATGCGTTGACCGCCGCGCGCATTGCCGCAGAACTGTTCATCCGCCTCGGTGACCACGCCAGCGCGGCAGGCGTTTACAGCGCGGCATCGCAAACACAAGTGCTGCCCTGGGCACGCCTCGGGCTGGCCCGTACCCAGCTCGAGTGCGGACAGCACGACCAGGCCCAGGCCGCGCTCGAAGCGCTGGTGCAGCAACGCCCTGACCACGCCGACGCGTGGGACCTGCTGGGCCGCGCTCGCTTCGAGCAAGGGCTGTTGAACCCCGCGCTGGAGGCGTACCGAAGCGCCCTTCGCCTGACACCGCAGAACGCGGCCCGCCTGCAACGGATGGGCATGCTGGCGTTCTACATCGGCGACCGCGCCGAGGCGCTGGATGCGCTGGAGCGTGTCGTGCGCATCGGCCTGGGCTCGCGAACCTTCGACACACAAACGCTGGTGCTACTGGCGATGCTGCAGTTCGACAAGCCCGACCCCCGCGCCCTGACCCGCACCGCCGAGAACCTGCGCCAGAAGGCCATGCGAGCGCCCGACGATACCCGCATCAAGCGCTTCGTCGAGATCGTCGACATGCTGCACACGCTGAACGAGCGCACCCGCAGCGCATGCGCATTGCGGGCCGAGGCGCTGGCTGGCAAGGCAGCGGTCGATGACGATGTCGACTTCGAAGCTGCGGCCAACCTGCTGGCGCTGCTGATCCGGCTGGAGACCGCGCGGGTCCCGACCACCGAGATGCCCGCATGGGTGGACGCGGTGGCGCAGCGCTTCGGCGTGTGCGGCACATCGACCGAACTGCTCGCCCACGCGTTGCAAGCGCGTGAACCGTATGCCGGCTTGGTGCGGGCCGGCCAGACCCGCCGCAGCAGCGCCGGCGAGGTGGCTCACGGCGTGAGCCAGGGTGTGAAGCGGAACCCGCCGGCGCTTGGCGGTGCCGCCGGGCGGGCCACTGGCGCGCTGAGCATTCGCGTCTGATCCGCGTCTGATCCGAGTCTGATCCGCGTCTGATGCACGTCTGATTCGCACCGGACCAGAGCCCGGTCAGCGCCCGGTCAGCGTCTGACACATCGGGCGAGCCGTGCCGGCGGCACCCTGCGCTGCACTGGCAAGCGCTGCATGACAATCCGCCGCATGACGAATCGCCTGCGGCCCACGCACCACGAGCTTCCCGGCACCGGCCGCAACCCACTGACGCTGGCGGTGTGGGCCGGCCTTTGGATCGCAGTGCTGCCCAACTGGCCGCTGTGGCGGGCGCTGGCCGCGCTGCCGGAGATCGCCACGTCGCGCGGCGTGCTGTTCTGCGTCGGGTTTGGCGCGATGATCGCCGCGCTCACGACGACATTGCTCGCGCTCGCGGCCTGGCGCTGGAGCATCAAGCCGGCCATTGCGCTGGTCCTGCTGGCGGCGGCATTCGGCGCCCATTTCATGGCCAGCTACGGCGTGGTGATCGACGCGACGATGATGACCAACGTCATGCAGACCGATCCGCGCGAGGTGCGTGACCTGCTCAACCTGCGCATGGCCGCCACCGTGGCCGTGCTCGCCTTGCCGCCGCTCGCGCTGCTGTGGCGCACCCGCGTCCAGCGCGTTGGCTTCAACGCACAACTGGGCCGCAACCTGCTCGGTGCAGTGGCGGCGCTGCTGGTGCTGGTGGCGCTGCTGTACGCGCTCTTTGCCGACCTGTCGGCCACGATGCGCGAGCACACCTCGATGCGCTACCTCATCAACCCGCTCAACTCGTTCTATGCACTGGCCGACCTGGCCGTGCAGTCGCGTGCGCGCCCGAGCGGGCCGCCAAAGGCCATCGGCCTGGATGCGCACATCGCCCCGCGCGCACCGGGCAGCCGCGCGCCGCTGCTGATGCTGGTGGTGGGTGAGACGGCGCGCGCCGACCACTTCGCCGTCAACGGCTACGGCCGGGCGACCACGCCGCAAATCGAGCGCTTGGGCTTCGCCAGCTTCGGCAACGTCAGCTCCTGCGGCACGAGCACGGCCACGTCGCTGCCGTGCATGTTCTCGGCCCTTGGCAAGGCCGGCTTCGAGGGCCGCGACCACGACCACGAGAACCTGCTCGACCTGGTGCAGCGCAGCGGCATGGCGGTGCTGTGGCTCGACAACCAGGCCGGCTGCAAGACCCTGTGCGAGCGCGTGCCGAATGCCTATGCACACACGCCGGTCGCCGGTGCCCCGCCGCTGCCGCCCACGCTGTGCGCCGACGGCGAGTGCCTGGACGAAGCCCTGCTCGCCGGGCTCGACGAGCGCCTGGCCGCCCTGCCCGCCGAGCGCCGCGAGCGTGGCGTGCTGCTGGTGTTGCACCAGATGGGCAGCCACGGCCCGGCCTACTACAAGCGCAGCCCGCCCGAGCGCAAGCCGTTCGTGCCCGAGTGCCGCACCAACGCGCTGCAGCAGTGCGACCGGCGCTCGCTCATCAACGCCTATGACAACTCGATTGCGTACACCGATGCGGTACTGGCGCAGGCGGTGGAATGGCTGACCCGGCAACGCGCAAGCTTTGATCCGGCGCTGCTGTACGTGTCGGATCACGGCGAGTCGCTGGGCGAGAACAACATCTACCTGCACGGCCTGCCCTACGCGGTGGCACCGCGCGAGCAGACGCACGTGCCGATGCTGTGGTGGCAGCCCGACCCTGCCGCCACCGCAACGCGCCCGGCCACCGCCTGCCTGAAGGCCGGCGCGGCGCAGGCGCTGACGCACGACAACCTGTTCCACACCGTGCTCGGTGCGCTCGGCGTGGTGGCCTCGGAATACAAGCCGGCGCTCGATGCGTTCGCGGCCTGCAGCGCACGTTGAGCGTGCGGCCTCAGGCGAACATGTCTTGCTGCCCGTCAGCGCGGGCCAGCACCGGCGGCACGAACTGCGTCAGGTCGAGTTCGACGCGCTTGCGGTTGAGGCCGAGCCGCGCCGCCGCCTTCTGGAAGCGCTGCTGCAGCAGTTGCGCCCACACGCCTTCGCCTCGCATGCGGGCGCCGAAGCGGGCGTCGTAGTCTCGGCCACCACGCATCTCGCGCACGCGGGCCATCACGCGCGCGGCGCGCTCGGGAAAGTGCTGGTCCAGCCACTGCTGAAACAGCGGGTTCACCTCCCAGGGCAGGCGCAGCACCACGCTGAAGGCCGAGGTGGCGCCCGCGTTCGCCGCCGCTTCGAGAATGCGTTCGAGCTCCGGCTCGTTGATGAACGGGATCACCGGCGACACGCTCACCCCCACCGGCACGCCCGCCTTGGCCAAGGCCTCGATGGTGCGCAGCCGGCGCTCGGGCGAGGCCGCGCGCGGCTCGAGAATGCGCGACAGGCCGGCATCGAGCGAGGTGACCGACACGTACACCGCTGCCAGGCCACGCTGCGCCATCGGCGCGATCAGGTCGAGGTCGCGTTCGATGCCGGCGGACTTGGTGACCAGCGAGAACGGGTGCCCGCACTCGGCCATCACTTCGAGTACAGCGCGCGTGATGCCGAGTTGGCGTTCGACCGGCTGATAAGCGTCGGTCGCCGCGCCGATGTTGAGCAGCAGCGGCTCGTAGCTGCGGCTCGCGAAGGCCTCGCGCAGGCGCTCGGCCGCGTTGACCTTGGCGATGATGCGGGTCTCGAAGTCGAGCCCGGGCGACATATTCAGGTAGCTGTGCGTGGGCCGCGCGAAGCAGTACACGCAACCGTGCTCGCACCCCCGGTACGGGTTGATCGACAGGTCGAACGAGATGTCGGGCGAGTCGTTGCTGGACAGGATGGACTTGACCTGCTCTTCGATGACCTGCGTGCGCGGCGGCAAGTGCTCCTCAGTGGCGAGTTGATCGAGCGTGCCCCAGCCGTCGTCATGCGCTTCGGTGGTCTGGCGGGTGAAGCGGTGTTCGATGCGCCAGACGGTGCCCCGGCCCTTGACGGGGCTGGTCTCATAAGCTGGAGGGCGGGCGGGCTGCATACTGTGAATATATCCAGTTTCAACCCGCTTGCAAGGGGGAATCGACCCCCTTCCGATCAGGTGCCTCGTGGCGCCGCGAGCATCACGCTTCGAGCGCGTTCCACATCTCGATGTCGCGCTCGGCCGTCCAGATGCGCGGGTGCACATGGCCGGTGGCCTCGTCATACGCACGGGTCACGTCGAAGGGCATGCAGTGGTCGAAGATCACCCAGTGGCCATACGTCGGGCGCAGCGCAGCCACCGTCTCCTTGTAGATGACATTCAGGTTCTTGCCCTGCGCCACGCCGTTGTTGACGAGCGTGTACACATCGCTGATGAAGGCGCGGGTCGACGCGATCGCACGCCTCACGTCGCCCGCGCTCTCGAGCGCAGCGCCCCGACCCGGTACCAGCTTCTCGAAGCCGAACTCGGCCAGCCGGTCGAGCGTGGTCGGCCAGTCGCGGAAGTAGCAGTCGCCTGCGTACGCCGTGCTCTGGTACTCGACCAGGTCGCCGGCGAAGCAGATCTTCTGGTCTTCGAGGTAGGCGATGGTGTCGCCCTTGGTGTGGCCGCGGCCGACCTGCGCGATCTTCACTTCCAGCTTGCCGAGCCAGATGCTCATGCTGCCGCCAAACGTCATGGTCGGCCACGTCAAACCGGGCGGCACCGTCTCGACATTGCGGAACAGGCGCGGGAAGCGGCCGATCTCGCTCGCCTTGTCGTGCTCGCCGCGCTCGACGATCAAATCGTAGGTATCGCGGCTGGCGACGATCTGCTCGGCGCCGTGCCTGAAGTAGGCCGACGCGCCCAGCACGCGCACCGCGTGGTAATGGCTCAGCAGCACGTACTTGATGGGCAACGGCGTCACCTCGCGGATGCGCCGAATCACGTCTTGCGCCATGCCGGGGGTGGCCTGCGTGTCCACCACCATCACGGCCTCGTCGCCGATGAAGACGCCGGTGTTCGGGTCGCCTTCGGCCGTGTAGGCATAGGCGTTCTCGGACAGGCGCGTGAACGAGACCGTCTTCTCTTCGAGGTCGGCCTGGCTGGCAAAGACTTTGGGTTGGGTCATGGGGTTCTCTCGGTTCAGTAAGGGGTGCTGGCCCGCGGCGCCACGGCAAGCGCTGCACCGCCCTTGTACGACGACGCCAGATCATGCGCCGCGCGCACGAGCAGGCTGGTGTCGACACCGACCGCCACGAACAGCGCGCCGGCATCGAGGTACTGCTGCGCGAGCGCTCTGTCGTTCGTCAGGATGCCCGGCGCCTTGCCGGAGGCGCGCACCGCGGCAATGCCGTCCAAGATGACCCGCTGCACCTCGGGGTGGGTGGGCTGGCCGCGATAGCCCATCGACGCCGACAGGTCCGCCGGCCCGAAGAACACGCCGTCCACCCCTTCCACGTCTGCGATGGCTGCGAGGTTGCGAATCGCCAGCGTGGTCTCGGCCTGAACCAGCAGGCACATCTGGTCGTTGGCCTGGTTCACGTAGTCATCGATCTGGTTCCAGCGCGACGCCCGCGCGAGTGCGGCGCCCATGCCGCGAATGCCGTCGGGCGCGTAGCGCATTGCGCGCACCATCAGCGCCGCCTGCTCGGGCGTGTCGACCATCGGCACGAGCAGCGTCTGCGCGCCGATGTCGAGGTACTGCTTGACGAGCGCGACCTGCCCCTCGACCACGCGCACCACCGGGTGCACCGGGTAGGGTGCCACGGCACGCAACTGTTCGAGCACGCTGCGCGGGTCGTTCGGCGCGTGTTCGCCGTCGAGCAGCAGCCAGTCGAAGCCGGTCGCGGCCAGCGCTTCGGCGGCGTTCGCATCGGCCAAGCCGACCCACAGGCCGATCTGCGGGCGGCCGCTGCGCAAGGCATCACGGAAGGTGTTGACGGGGAGTTGCATGGGCGTCCTTGTCGGGCCGGTCAGCGAGGGGCAGCGGCAGTCAGCGGCGGTCAGCGGCGGTCAGCGGCGATACAACGGGTCGGCCGCGTCCTGCAGGCGCTGCATCGCGTCGAACACGTCCTGCCCGGCGCCGAAGCCGGGGTTGAAGTTGAGCGAGTCGCGCACGCAGGCTTCGAGCACCGGTGTGGCAATAGTGCGCGCCGCGCCCATCGACTGCGTGGCCAGCTGCACTTCGCAGGCGCGCTGCACCAGCCACATCAGCGAGAACGCATGCGCCAGCGTGCGGCCGATCACCACCGGCCCATGGTTGCGCAGCATCAGCACCGGCTTGCCGGCGGCGCTGGCCAGAATGCGCGCGCCTTCGTCGGCATGCACGGTGGTGCCTTCGAACACGTGATATGCAACGCTGCCGTGCAGCTGGGCCGCGTAGAAGTTGGTGTAGGCCAGGCCTTCTTCGAGGCAGCACACCGCCATCGTCGGCGTGGTGTGCATGTGCATCACGCAGTGCGCCTCGGGCAGCGTGCGGTGGATGGCGCCGTGGAAGCTGAAGCCCGCAGGGTTGATCGGCCAGTCGCTCTGGCCCACGATGTTGCCTTGCGCATCGACCTTGACGAGGTTGCTGGCGCAGACCTCGCGGTAGTGCAGCCCGAACGGGTTCAGCAGGATGTGGCCGTCGTTGCCCGGCACGCGCAGCGAGATGTGGTTGTAGATCAGCTCGGCCCAGCCCATGCGGTCGAAGAGGCGGTAAGCGGCGGCGAGTTGCACGCGCGCGGCCCACTCGCCGGCGGTGATGTGGGCCGGGCGCTCGAAGGTGTCGGTGGCGGTCATCGTGGTGCCCTCGGTGCCATGGCGGCTCATGTGAAGCGGAACGATACCGTTTCGAGCAGCCCGTAGTCGGCATGGATGTTGTCACCCGCGACAGTCGGCGTGGAGCGTGTGAACGAGCCGGCCAGGACCACGTCGCCGGCGTTCAACTGCTCGTCGTCAGCACTGATCTTGTCGGCCAGCCACGCCACGCCGGTCGCGGGGTGGTTGAGCACGCCGTCGGCCTCGGCGACGAGCGCAGCTTCGAGCGTGCCGATGCCTTCGCACGCCACCGCAAAGCGCTGCCCCGCACGCGCATGCGGCGCGCCGGCCGCCACGCCGAGCATCAGCACGTCACCGGGGTGCAGCGTCATGAACTCCGTCACATCAGCGAGCAGCCGCGCCAGCGGGCGCTGCATGCCCGACGTGCGCGCAACATGAACCACAACGCCATTGATCGACACCGTCAACGCCAGATCACCCGAGCGCGGCAACGCGGCGCGCGCCGCCACCTGCGGGTCGATCAGGCACGAGCCGTCGCGCGCCTTGTGGCGTACCGAGGGCCGGTAGAAGCTCGTGTGCGGCACGCTCAGGTCGGCCACCAGCGTGTAGCCGGCGACATGCGCCAGCGCGTCAGCCGGCGACACGCGGCATGCGGTGCGGCCGATGACGACGGCGAGCGCGGCACCGATCTCGAAGCAACCGGCGTCGGCCGGCACCAGCACGCGCGCTCCGCTGACGGCGGGCGTGTTGCGCGGCTTGACGTAGAGCACCGGTGCCACCGGCGGCGCCTTGTACGGCGCGCGGTGCACCGCATCACCGAGTGCGGCCAGCGCATCGGGGTCGTTCAGCAGCGTGCCGTAGACGACGCCCGACAGGCGCCAGGGCGGCGCGTCGAAAGCCAGGCGGAATGCACTCATCGGTGATGGGCTCCCTCGCACGGCCTGAAGGTACTCCGCAACGCTGGCCCTGTGAACACGCGGTGCGACTACGCCGCCTGCGCCGCACCGCGGTTCGCCAGCGCGTCGGCGCGCTCGTTGCCGGGGTCGCCGGAGTGGCCCTTGACCCAGCGCCAGTCGACATGGTGAACGCTGCGCAGCGCATCCAGCCGTTGCCACAGGTCGGCGTTCTTCACGGGCTTCTTGTCGGCCGTCTTCCAACCGCGCAGCTTCCAACCGTGGATCCATTCGGTGATGCCTTTGCGCACGTACTCGCTGTCGGTGTAGATCACCACGTCGCAGGTGCGCTTGAGCGAGCTCAGGGCCTCGATCACCGCCGTCAGTTCCATGCGGTTGTTGGTCGTCAGCGGCTCGCCGCCGAACAGGTCGGTCTCGTGCTCGCCGCTGCGCAGCCACGCGCCCCAGCCGCCACGGCCGGGGTTGCCCTTGCACGCACCGTCGGTGTAGACGACGACGCTCGGGCGCTTGATCGATGGGCTTGCTTCTTCCGTGTTCATTGAGTGGTCTCGCAGGCCTGCGGCTCTGCTTCCTTCTGATGTTGTTGACGTCGATGCACCGCAGTCACCGGCGCAGGCGCGGCCAGCGGTGCGCGGCGCTGGTCACGCACCAGACCGACGAGCCGCATGCCGCGCACGCGCTTGACCGCCACGACGAAGTACACGGCGCCGAAGACCGGCCACCAGCGGTCGCCGGCGCGGTCCATCCAACCGACGCGCGCCAACCACTTTTGCGATGCCACCGGCCAGCGGTAGCAGCCGAAGCGCCCGTCCTCGACCTCGAAGCTGAGCAGGCGCAGCCAGTCGCGCAGCCGCCGGTAATGCATGAACTCGCCGTTGCCGGGCAAGAACAATTCGCGCCCCGCGTGGCGGCCGAGACGGCGCCGCCAGCGCCCCAGCCATTGCCGCAAGCCCCACAGGCTCGCCGGGTTGAAGCCGACGATGACCACGCGGCCCTCGGGCACCAGCACGCGCTCGACCTCGCGCAGCGCCAGGTGCGGGTCGCGCGCCAGTTCGAGCGCGTGCGGCAGCACGACGAGGTCGAGGCTGCTGCTGTCGAAGGGCAAGGCGTCGAAGTCGCAGTGCAGCGCAATGGCCACGCGCGCCACACGCGCTGCTGCGGCCGGCGCATCGGCTTGCGCACCCCCACCGGGCGGGCCGCCGGCTTCGCGCGCATCGGGCGCATCGGGTGACATGGCCGACTCGCTGGCCACCCACCGGTGCGGCATGCGGTTGGCGCGCAAGGCATCGAGTTCCGGCAAGCCGAGTTGCAGCGCATGGAAGCCGAACAGGTCGGCCACAGCACCGTCGAGATGGCTTTGTTCCCACTGCAAGACGTAGCGTCCTGCAGGGGTTTTCAGCCATTCGCTCAAACCTATAATCTCGCCTTCCGCCATGGCCGCCTGTTCGCCCTACGTGCGTTCACCGAACCCTGCTCAAGCAGGCCGTCTTACGTTCACGACGCTCGACGCGCACCGGCCCGAACTCGCGCCGATTCTAGGAGCCCGCAAGCCCGGGCTCGACGCGGCAACCCGACACTGGAAGCACGACACCCGATGACCAACCCCCGTACCCGCCACCCCGGAAGCCTTGCGCGCCTTTGGGCTCGCGTTGCATTGCTGCCCCTGGCCTTGCTCGCCGCCTGCGCGACCCAGGCGCCCGGCCCCTCGATAACGCCGGCTGCCACCACGCCTTCGATCACCACCCCGGCGCTGCCACGCGCCGATGCACCGCCCTCCGCCACACCCGCCGGCATTCCGGCCGCTGCGCAAACCGCACCGCCCGAAGTGGCCGTGGCGCCCATCCCGGTCGACCCGCTGCGGCCCGAGGTGCGCCTGAACCTGGACGACCGCAGCGCGCAGACCGACCTTTGGGCGCGCGTGCGCCGCGGCTTCGCGATGCCCGACCTCGACAGTGACCTCGTCCGCAACCGCGAGCAGTGGTACGCCACGAGGCCCGACTACGTGCAGCGCATGACCGAGCGCGGTGGCCGCTACCTGTTCCACATCGTCGAGGAGTTGGAGCGCCGCGGCATGCCCACCGAACTGGCGCTGCTGCCGTTCATCGAAAGCGCATTCAACCCGCAGGCCATGTCGAGCGCCAAGGCCTCCGGCATGTGGCAATTCATTCCGTCCACCGGCAAGGACTTCTCGCTCAAGCAGAACGTGTTCCGCGACGACCGGCGCGACGTTCTCGCATCGACCCGCGCCGCGCTCGACTACCTGCAAAAACTCAACGGCATGTTCGGTGACTGGCACCTGGCGCTGGCCGCCTACAACTGGGGCGAAGGCAGCGTGGCGCGTGCCATCGCACGCAACCAGAAGCTCGGCCTGCCGACCGACTATGCGAGCCTGAAGATGCCGAACGAGACGGCCTACTACGTGCCCAAGCTGCAGGCCGTGAAGAACATCGTGGCGCGCCCGGCCGACTTCGGCCTGACGCTGCCGGCGCTGCGCAACCACCCCTACTTCCTGAGCGTGCCGATCGAGCGCGACATGGACGTGGCGGTCGCGGTGCGCCTGGCCGGCATGTCGATGGACGAGTTCCAGACGCTCAACCCGCAGATGAACAAGCCGGTGATCCTGGCGGCCGGCACACCGCAGGTGCTGCTGCCCTACGACAACGCGAACCGCTTCGTGCGCAGCCTCCCGCAGCACCGTGGCCCGCTTGCCAGCTGGACCGCGTGGGTGGCGCCCAAGACCCTGCGCCCGAGCGAAGCGGCGCACCAGGTCGGCATGAGCGAGGCGCAGCTGCGCGAGGTCAACCGCATCCCGGCGCGCATGCTCGTGAAAGCCGGCTCGACGCTGCTCGTGCCGCGCGGCGAGCACCGCCAGGCCGACGTGCCGGTCGCGATTGCCGACAACGCCGTCATGTCGCTGGCACCCGATGTGCCGCCGCTGCGCAAGATGTCACTGAAGGCCGGCCGCAAGGACACCGTGGCAAGCCTGGCCGTACGCTACCGCGTGAGCGCGGTGCAGGTGGCGCAGTGGAACAGCGTCAACCCGGCCTACCACTTCAAACCCGGCCAGACGGTCGTCGTGTTCGTGGCGAACAAGGCCAAGGTGACCAAGACCGCACGTGGCAAGACGAATGCGCACGGCGCCGCAACGCGAACGGCAGCTGCGTCCCACCGCAAGGCCGGCAAGACCGCGCACGCCGCGCGCGGCGGCAAGAACGTGCGGGTGGCCCGCAATTGACGGGCAGGTGGGGCAACGGCCAGGCACGATGCGCTTGAGCGGCATCAAACCGTGCGCGTTGCCTTTGTGCTGCAATCGATCTGTTCCCTCTTGCCGAAAGTGCACGCCATGAACCCCATCAAGCTCGTTGCCATCGCCCTGTTGGTGGCCGGCGTACTCGGTCTCGTCTACGGAGGCTTCAGCTACACCAAAGACACCACGGTGGTGAAGCTCGGGCCGCTTGAGGTCACCGCCAAGGAGAAGCAGACTGTGAACGTGCCTTTGTGGGCAGGCATCGGCGCCATCGTGGTGGGCGGCCTGCTGCTGACCTTGGGCGGGCGCAAGAGCTGATCGCATTTAGCGCGGCGCACGCCTGTGCCCGTGCCGGTGCCGGTGCTCGCCTCAGCGCCGGTCGCTCAAAGCGTGGGCGATGGTGCCCAGGTCCACATACTCCAGCTCACTGCCGATCGGCACGCCGCGTGCGAGGCGCGTCACGCGCAGGCCGCGCGCCTTCAGCGCCTCGGCCAGCACATGCGCGGTGGCCTCGCCTTCGGCGGTGAAGTTGGTGGCGATGATCACTTCGTCGGTGTGGCCGTCACTGGCCCGCTCCAGCAACTCGTGCACACCGATGTCGTCGCTGCCGATGCCGTCGAGCGGGCTCAGGCGCCCCATCAACACGAAGTACAGACCGCGGTAGCTGCCGGTGCGCTCGAGCGCCGCCTGGTCGGCGGGCGTCTCGACCACGCAGAGCTGGCGCGCATCGCGCATGCCGTCGAGGCAGATGCGGCACACCTCCGCCTCGGTGAAGGTGTGGCAGCGCGCACAGTGGCGCACGTTCTCGACCGCCGACTGCAGCGCGCGCGCCATGCGCTGCGCGCCTTCGCGGTCGTGCTGCAACAAGTGGAACGCCATGCGCTGCGCCGACTTGACGCCCACGCCGGGGAGCCGGCGCAACGCATCGATCAGCCCTTCGAGTGCGGGCTCGACGGTCGTCACGACAGCGCCGCAAACGTGTAGGCAGTCACCCTAGAACGGGAACTTCATGCCCGGGGGCATGGGCATGCCGGCGGTCAGCTTGCCCATCTTCTCGGCGCTGACCTCTTCGGCACGGCGCACGCCGTCGTTGAACGCGGCGGCGACCAGGTCTTCGAGCATGTCCTTGTCGTCGGCGAGCAGGCTCGGGTCGATGGTGATGCGCTTCACGTCGTGCTTGCAGGTCATGGTCACCTTGACCAGGCCGGCGCCGGACTGGCCTTCGACCTCCATCAGCGCGAGTTCGTCTTGCGCGCGCTTCATGTTGTCTTGCATGGCCTGCGCCTGCTTCATCAGGCCGGCGAGTTGGTTCTTCATCATGGCTTGCGCTCCTTCGGGTTCGGTGGCTTGCGGTGTGACGTTCAATGGGGCTTGACCGACCCCGGCACGATGCGCGCGGTCTTGTACTGCGCCATCAGCGCCTGCACGAGCGGGTCGTTCTGGATCGTGTCTTCGGCGGCGGCCTGGCGGCGCGCGCGCTCTGCGGCGTCGCGCCGGGCCGGTGAATCGTCGACCGGACCGGCTTCGGTGTCGAGCTGAACGGTGCGTTGCAGCGTATCGGCCAGCGCGGCCTGGAGCTTGTCGCAGTGGGCAGCCACGCGCAGGCTTTCGCGCTCGACGCGCAGGCGGCACAGCACTGGGTCGGCCTGCTCCTGCAGGAGCAGGCACTGCGCCTGCATCGCCAGCTCGCGCGCCATCGCGCTGATGGTGCCGGCATCGGCCATCTGGCGCACCAGCAGTGCCCAGCGGTCGCCCAGCGCAGTGGGCGCGATGGCGCGGTCGACCGGCAGGCCCTGCAGCGGCACGGCCGGTGGCACCGATGCGCGCGGTGTGTCAGCCACGGGCGCGAAACGGGCCGCAGCTTTCGTGGCCATCGGCTCTTCGACCACCAGGTGCTGCGGCGCAGGTGCGGCTTCGTATTCGAACGGCGCGTCGAGCCAAGGCGGTGGCTCGCTGGCGGGGGCAGATACCAGCAGCTTGGCGCTGGGCGCCGCAGACAGTGCGGCAGTGGCGCGAACCCCGTCCGTCGCGACCGCCACCGCCGCCACCACGGACGTTGCCGCGCGCGTCGCCGGCGCCGGCACAGTTGCCGCCGGGGCCTTGCCGCTGGGCGCACGCTCGGCAGCGCCGCGCCCCTGCGGGGCAAAGGCCAGCATGCGCAGCAGCACCATCACCAGGCCGCTGTACTCGTCGGGTGCCAGAGCCAGCTCGGCGCGGCCGTGCACGGCCATGCTGTAAATCAGCTGTGTCTCGTCGGCGGCCAGCACGCCGGCAAGGCGCTGCGCCTCCGGTGAATCCGGGTCAGCGGGGTCGGCGGCATCGGGCACGGCTTGCAGCACGGCCATTTGCTGCAGCAGCGCCGCGAGTTCTTCGAGCGTGCCGGTGGCCGACAGGCCGAGCGCGCGCAGCGCATCGGCGGCGCCGACCAGCGCCGCGCCGTCGGCCGCTGCCAGTGCATCGATGATGCGCACCGCATGGCCCCGGTCGACCGCACCCAGCATCAGGCGCACGCCAGCCTCGGCCAGCGTGCCCGCACCGAACGCGATGGCCTGGTCGGTGAGCGACAGCGCATCGCGCATCGAGCCGTGTGCGGCGCGCGCGATCAAGCGCAGCGCGCCGGCCTCGGCGGCGATGTGCTCTTTGGCGAGCACATCGACCAGGTGCTCCTGCACCGTTTGCGGCGCCATCGGCCGCAGGTTGAACTGCAGGCAGCGTGACAGCACCGTCGGCGGCACCTTCTGCGGGTCGGTCGTGGCGAGCACGAACTTCAGGTACTCGGGCGGCTCTTCCAGCGTCTTGAGCATCGCGTTGAACGCGGTGGTCGAGAGCATGTGCACTTCGTCGATCATGTAGACCTTGAAGCGCCCGAGCACCGGTTTGTAGACCGCCTGGTCGAGCAGCTGCGAGATCTCGTCGACACCGCGGTTCGATGCCGCGTCGAGCTCGACGTAGTCGATGAAGCGGCCGGTGTCGATGTCGCGGCAGGCGTCGCACACGCCACAAGGGTGGGCGGTGATGCCGCCCTGCCCGTCGGCCCCGGTGCAGTTGAGCGATTTGGCGAGGATGCGCGAGATGGTGGTTTTGCCCACGCCGCGCGTTCCGGTGAACAGGTAGGCATGGTGCAAGCGTTGCTGGGTGAGCGCGTTCGACAGCGCCTGCACCACGTGTTCCTGCCCCACGAGCGCCTCGAAATTCGGAGGGCGGTATTTGCGGGCCAGCACGACATAAGACATGCCGTGATTCTACGGGCGAGGCCTTCGGCGCGGCCGCCCCGGCCCGGGTGCCGTACGCGCTTGTGGCCCCGCGCGGGCCGCCCTCCAGGGGCGCGCGGGTGGTCGATAATCCGCCCTCCCCTCGAACCCCTCGCCGCGATGAACCTCACACCCACGACCCCGCCCCACGCTGACACGCTCAGCTACGAACAGGCCGGCGTCAACTACGACCTGATCGACCCGCTGAAGGTCACCGCCCAGCGCGCTGCCGCAGCCACCGCCGGGCACCTGGCCACGCACGGCTTCAGCGAAGTGCAGGCCTCGCGCGGCGAGTCGGCGTATGTGGTGGACGTGGGCCCGTTCTACATCGCGAGCATCGTCGAGTGCCTGGGCTCGAAGGCGCTGGTCGCCGACGAGATGCACGCACTGAACGGCCGCAGTTACTACGCCGGCATCGCGCAAGACACCATCGCGATGGCCGTCAACGACCTCATCACCGTCGGCGCCACGCCGCTGATCGTGCAAGCATATTGGGCCGCCGGTGGGTCGGACTGGTTTGCCGACGCGCAGCGCTCGCAGGCGCTGGTGGAAGGCTGGAAGCGCGCGTGCGATGTGTGCCAGGTGGCCTGGGGCGGCGGCGAAACACCCGCACTCGCGGGCATCGTGGCCGAAGGGCGCATCGACCTCGCGGCCTCGTGCACCGGCCTCATCAACCCGAAAGAGCGGCTCTCGGTCGGCGACAAGCTGGCACCGGGCGACGCGATCGTGCTGCTCGCGTCCAGCGGCATCCACGCGAACGGCCTGAGCCTGGCGCGCAAGCTGGTCGAGCGCCTGCCACAGGGCTACCTCACCGAGGTCGAGCCCGGGTTGACGTACGGCGACGCACTGCTCGCCCCGACCACGCTCTACTCGCCTGTCACCGAAGCCTTGTTCCGCGCCGGCATCACGCCGCACTACTGCGCCAACATCACCGGCCACGGCTGGCGCAAGCTGCTGCGCCACCCGGCCGAGCACCGCTACCGCATCCACACCGTGCCCGATGTGCCGCCGGTGCTGCGCTTCATCCAGCAGCACGCCCGCCACGACGACCGCGAGGCCTACAGCACGCTGAACATGGGCGCAGGCTTCGCCCTCTTCGTGAAGGCCGCCGACGCGCAGCGCACGGTCGAGGTGGCGCAGGCGCAGGGCATCGCGGCGTGGCTGGCAGGTGAAGTCGAGGCCGGGCCGAAGGCGCTGTTGATCGAGCCCTTGAACCTGCACTTCGGGGTCGATGACCTGCAACTGCGCTGAGCTGCTGCAGGCGTTTGGCCGGTCGCACGTGATGCTGCGGCGCTTCTCTGAACGATGGGCCGCACGGCGGGCTGCGTCATGGTCGGTGCTGTGCACGGCAGCGGCGTCGACCCTGTTCTCGGTGCTGTTACCGGCCATGATGGCCGTGTGGCTCTCCGGCTGCGCCAGCCCGCTGCCCGTGGTCGAGCGCACCCCGTCTGTTGCCATGCTGGCGCCACCCGCGAGCGCACTGGCGCGCATCGCCGGTGACGCCGCCATCGCGCCCGGCCGCTCCGGCGTGTGGCCGCTGCTGCAGGCCGAGTTCGCGCTCGATGCGCGGCTGGCCGCGATCCGCGCCGCCACCACGTCGATCGACCTGCAGTACTACCTGATCACCGACGACTCCATCGGCCGCCCGATCCTGCGTGCGCTGCGCGACGCCGCGCTGCGCGGCGTGCGCGTGCGCTTGCTCGTGGACGACCTCTACACCGCAGACATGGACCGCCTGCTGCTCGGCCTGGCGGCCACACCGAACGCAGAGGTGCGGCTGTTCAACCCGGTCATGACCGCACGTGAATCGACAGGCCGCCGCGTGCTGGCCACGCTGCGTGACTTCAAGCGGCTGAACCACCGCATGCACAACAAGCTGTTCATCGCGGACGGCATGGTGGCCGTGGTGGGCGGGCGCAACCTCGCCGACGAATACTTTCTGCGCGGCGTGCAGGGCAACTTCATCGACTTCGACCTGCTTTGCATCGGCGCCGTGGTCGGCGACCTCAACCACTGGTTCGACCTCTACTGGAACAGCACCGTGGTCTTCCCGGCGCGGGCCATTGCGCAGGCCGCGTCCCCGGAGCCACTACAGCAGGAAGCGGCATTCCGGGCCGCGTTCGAAAGCGCTACACGCGCCGACGCTGCGCCCACCACGCCGGCCACGCCCGATGCCGCAGCCGACGTCTTCGGCGCGCCCCGCTTCAGCACCGCGCTGGCCGAGCGCCGCTTTCGTTTCATCGACACCGACGCCGTTGCATTCGCCGACTCGCCGGACAAGATCGACCCCGCGAACCACAGCTTCGCGACGCAAGACACGCTGAGCCACCGCTTCCTGAACGTGCTCGACGAAGCGCACGACGAAGTGTTCCTGTTCTCGCCCTACTTCATCCCAGGTGCCGACGCGTTGTCGCGCCTGCGCACCTTGCGCGCGGCAGGTGTCGGCGTGCGCGTGGTGACCAACTCGCTCGCGGTCAGCGACGAGCCGCTGGTCGCGGTGGGCCTGGCGCGCCACCAGCTCGAGCTGCTGCGCATGGGCGTCGAGTTGTACGAGCTGAGCTCCACGCGCCTGAAGCTCGACAGCGCGATGCGCAACCTGCTCGGCTCGTCCATCGGCCGGCTGCATGCGAAGCTGGGCTTCATCGACCGCAAGACCGTGCTCGTCGGCTCGATGAACCTGGACCCGCGCTCCGCGAACCTCAACACCGAGATCGGCGTGCGCGTGGAGAGCCCGGAACTCGCTGCCATGCTCTTCGGCGGCTTCAAGGTCGCGGAACTCGCCGGTGTGTACCGCGTGCAACTGAAACCCGGTGGTTCCGGCGTGCGCTGGACCACCGCCGACGACGACGCCAGCGAAGAGCTCGAAGTCGACCCCGACACCAGCCTGTGGCAGCGCCTGCGGGTGATGCTGCTGTCGCTGTTCGTGCCGGACAGCCAGCTGTAGCGCAAGCGCGGTTCTTCGCGCAACGAGACACGACATCGCGTTCGCACGCACATGCGGATGGCGCTCGGCGGATATTGGTGAACACCGCGCAGACGAGCCTTCACCATGCCCATCACTTAAGTTGACCCAGGCGATTTCGAGGTCCTGGTGCCGCGCTACACCGCATCATTTTCCTGTCTCGGGCCCGACTGCCCGGACCACTGCTGCCGCGGCTGGGCCAAGATCTCGATCGATGAAGAAACCTTGCACGCCTGGAAGGCCATCAGCCTGCCGGGCCGGAACTCGCCTCTCGCCGAACGGACGCAGGCGAACGACGCAGCCGAACGACGCAGCCGATCGTCCCGCAGAAGCCGCAGGCCATCTGAAGCTCGACCCGGCTTCGAGCGCCTGCAGCTTGCTGACCGAGAGCCGGTTGTGCTCGGTACACGCGACGCTCGGCGAGGCCTTCATTCCGGCGGGTTGCCGCTACCCCCGAGCGCGCGTTCTGGCCGGCACGCGGGAGGCGAGCTACTTGTCGACAGGTTGCCCGGAGGTGACTCGATTGGTTTTGGAACGACCCGATGCGTTGGAACTGGTTTCGCGCCGCAGCCGCACACCGACGCCGTCAATGCATACGTACCAGCGCCGCACGTTGGGCATGGCTTCTGACACGGAACGCGCCGATCCATCGATCGACGCCATTGAGGCGACCGCCGAACTCCTGGCCGAAACGGCGCGCCGCTGGATCGGCGATTCGGGCGTGAGTGCATGGCAAGCATGGTCCGCCCACATGACCATGTTCCTCGACATCGTCTATTCGATGCAGCTCTCTGGCGACAAGGCGAGCGCCATCGACAGGGTCGTGGAGATGCACGAGGCGCCAGTGAACTTCACCGAGGTTCTGCAGCTCGATTCAGGCATCGAGCGGCTGGGGCCCGACATCTGGCCGCTGCAAGAGCGGTTCGACATGGCCACTGAGCGGGCGCAGCGGGCCGAGGCGAGGCCGGGGCACAGCGAGGCCAAACAAGTGCTGAGTTGCGCGCTCACGGCGCTCAGGCTTGGCAAGCCAGGCGGCAAGCCCGCAGATGATCAGGCGTGCAAGGTGTTTGCGCAGGCGGCGTCTGAATGGTTCGAACCGTTCGACGCAAAGCACCGCCACATGGCCAAGAACTTTTTGCTCAACCGGATCGGTCTTGCCAACTACCCCAGTGGCAACGCGACGCAGGCAGTCAAAGACTTGATCGAAATGGCCATCCACCTCGAAATGGTTCGTGTGTACCTGGTTGGCATGGCGGCCGCCAAACGCGGCAACTTCGGCGCGGCTGATTACGCCAGCGTGATCCAGGCCTACACGCGGTACGTGATGCGCTGAGCGCTCCCCGGCATGCTGGCGGGGCGTGCCAACTGCAACGGCCCGGCGTGCAAGCCAGGTACAAAAAGCAAAATGGGCCGCGAGGGCCCGTTTTGCTTGTTCTTTTGGCGGAGTCGGAGGGATTCGAACCCTCGAAGCAGGTTTTGCCCACTTACTCCCTTAGCAGGGGAGCACCTTCGGCCACTCGGTCACGACTCCGTTTACCAACGCGCATTCTAACCGCTAAGCCGCGCGTCTCAGGCGGGTGGCTGGTCGAGGTCGAACGCCTTGTGAAGGGCGCGCACTGCGAGCTCCATGTACTTCTCGTCGATCACCACGCTGGTCTTGATCTCGCTGGTGGTGATCATCTGGATGTTGATGCCCTCTTCGCTCAGCACACGGAACATGCGGCTGGCCACACCCACGTGCGAACGCATGCCGATGCCCACGATGCTGACCTTGCAGATCTTCGCGTCGCCGACCAGGTCGCTCGCGCCAACCACCGGCAGCACCTCGGCCTTGAGCAAGTCCATCGTGCGCTGGTAGTCGTTGCGGTGCACGGTGAACGAGAAGTCGGTGCGCCCGTCGTGCGAGATGTTCTGGATGATCACGTCGACGTCGATGTTCGCGTCGGCCACTGGCCCCAGGATGTGGTGCGCGATGCCGGGTTTGTCGCTCACGCCCATCAGGCTGATCTTGGCTTCGTCGCGGTTGAAGGCGATGCCCGAGACAACGGCTTGTTCCATTTTTTCGTCCTCTTCGAAAGTAATCAGCGTGCCCGACTTCGCTTCTTCGGTGATGTCGATGTCCCACGGCGTGAAGCTCGACAACACGCGCAGCGGCACGCGGTACTTGCCGGCGAATTCGACCGAGCGGATCTGCAGCACCTTCGAGCCCAGGCTCGCCATCTCCAGCATCTCTTCGAAGCTGATGGTGGTCAGGCGCCGCGCGTCGGCCACGATGCGTGGGTCGGTGGTGTAGACGCCGTCCACGTCGGTGTAGATCAGGCACTCGTCGGCCTGCATCGCGGCCGCCACGGCCACCGCCGAGGTGTCAGAGCCACCGCGGCCCAGCGTGGTGATGTTGCCGGCCTCGTCGACGCCCTGAAAGCCGGTGATGACGACCACCTTGCCTGCTGCCAGGTCAGCGCGCACACGCGTGTCGTCGATGCTCTGGATGCGGGCCTTGGTGTATGCGGCGTCGGTCTTGATCGGCACCTGCCAGCCCGCGTAGCTGACCGACTGCATGCCTTCGGCCTGCAAGGCAATGGCCAGCAAGCCGACCGACACCTGCTCGCCGGTGCAGGCAATGGCGTCGAGCTCGCGCAGCAGTTCGGGCGTGGTGACGGCGGGCGACAGTTCTTTCGCGAGGCCGAGCAGGCGGTTCGTCTCGCCGCTCATGGCCGAGGGCACGACGACCAGTTGGTGCCCGGCGCGCACCCACTTCGCGACGCGCTTGGCGACGAGGCGAATGCGCTCGGTCGAGCCCATCGAGGTGCCGCCGTATTTGTGAACGATGAGTGCCATGACGTGAAAGCGCTGGAATGCGAGGGCTTGATGAAGAGGCCTGGAACAGGCGGTCGGCGGGGCTGCGAATCCCCGAGAAAATCCGGAATTCTAGCCCGTGGGTTTGGCGCGGCCGGTGGCAACTGGCAGCACGCCTCGGCGCACCCAGCGCAAGCTGACGAGCGCCTGACCCGGCAGGCCGATGACACGCGCGTCGAGCCCCAGGCCCGGCACGAACACGAGTTGCCCGCCGCTGTAAACGAGCGGGCCGTCGCGCTCCCATGCCGGCACGCCGGCGGCCTGGAACTGCAGTTTCAGGCTGCGTGGCGGCCGGCCGATGCCGGCCTGAAAGCGCTCGGCGCCGGAGCGCGGCAGCAGGTCCAGGCATGCGAGCCACGCCAGCGGCACACCGCCTTCGCTGACGCGTTCGATGCGCAGGCTCCCGCCCCAACCCGGCAGCGCATGCGCGCCTGCGCGGCGCACGCTCAGCACCGTTTCGCGCGTTGCAGCCGGTGCGCCTGCGCCAGGCGCGGGTCGGCAAATCAACTGGCCCTTGTGACTGCGCAGTTCGCTGCCGCCGGCCTGCCACTGCGCGTTGCGGCAGGCCGACAGCTCGGTCAGCAGCCGCGTGACGAGCGCGGCTTCGGCGGGCCGGCCGAGGCTACGGCGGAGCCACTCGCGCAGTGCATTGCTGCGGCGCACGTCGGAGAGTCGCAGCCATGCGTCGATATCGAGCGTGTTCGGACCATGCGCATCGGTTGTCAGCGCATCGGTCGTTGGCGAAGCGCTTGTTGGCGCACCGCTTGTCGACGCAACCGTCGCGAGGTCGATGGCCGCGAGTTCGTGCAACGCCGCCGTTGCTTCCTGCGCCCATGCCGCCGCCGCCGCCAGGCTCGCGTCGGCGTGCGGGAATGCACCGGTCAGCGCCGGCCACACCTGCAGCCGCAGGCGGTTGCGGGCGAAGCGCGGGTCGCTGTTGCTGTCGTCATCGATGAAGCTCAGGCGGTGGCGCCGCACGTACGCCTCGATCACCTCGCGCGGCGTGCCCAGCCAGGGCCGCAGCCAGGTGATGCCATCGCGCACGACTTCACTCGGCATGCCCGACAGGCCCGCCACACCGGCACCGCGCAAGGCCTGCAGCAGCAGCGTCTCGGCCTGGTCGCGCTGGTGATGGGCGAGCAGCACGACAGCCGCGCCGCGCGCCACTGCCATCGCGCGCAGGGTCTTGTAGCGCGCCTCTCGCGCCCACGCCTCGACGCTCTCGCCCGGTGCGGGCTTGTCGGCGAGGCGATGTGCCACGAACGTGACGGCATCACCGCGCCGGGCCCAGCGCCGGCACTGGCGTTCACAGTGCGCAAGCCACGCATCGGCATTCGGGCTCAAGCCATGGTGCACGTGCAGCGCAAGCACCTGCACGCCCACATCTCTGGCTTGCACCAGCGTGGCGTGCAGCAGCGCAGTCGAGTCGCGCCCGCCGCTGTAAGCGACGGCCACGGCCCGTGGCGCAGCCGCCGCGTTCAACGTTCCTTGGTGTCGGTGAAGCGGCCGTAAGACTGCAGCCGCTCGTAGCGCCGTTGCAGCAACTCCTTCGGCTTCAGGTCGCTGACCTGGCGCAGCGCGTCGTTCAGCGCGCGCTTGAGCAGCGCGGTCATCTGCTTGGTGTCGCGGTGTGCGCCACCGACAGGCTCGCTCACGATCTTGTCGACGAGGCCCAGCGCCTTGAGCCGGTGCGCCGTGATGCCCAGCGCATCGGCCGCGTCAGACGCACGCTCGGCCGTCTTCCACAAGATGGACGCGCAGCCTTCCGGCGAGATGACCGAGTAGATCGAGTACTGCAACATCAGCAGCTGGTCGCCGACGCTGCTCGCGAGCGCGCCGCCCGAGCCGCCCTCGCCGATGATGGTCACGATGATCGGCACCTCGAGCTGCGCCATCTCGAAGATGTTGCGGCCGATGGCCTCGGACTGGCCGCGCTCCTCGGCGCCGATGCCCGGATACGCG
>JANNBF010000173.1:0-50671 GCA_031385155.1 Rhizobacter sp. | reverse complement strand
CCGGCTGCGGCGGCTATGTGGTCGGCCAGACGGTCAAGCTGCTGAAGGAACACCACCTGCTCGAAGACACCGACGTGGTGATCTTCGATGTGCTCGGGGATGTTGTCTGTGGTGGGTTTGCCGCCCCCTTGCAGCACGCCGACCGCGCGCTCATCGTGACCGCGAACGACTTCGATTCGATCTTCGCGATGAACCGCATCGTGCAGGCCATCGGCGCGAAGGCGAAGAACTACAACGTGCGGCTCGGTGGCGTGATCGCCAACCGCAGCAAGGACACCGACCAGATCGACAAGTACAACAACAAGATCGGCTTGAAACTCGCGGCGCACTTCCCCGACCTGGACGTGATCCGCCGCAGCCGCTTGAAGAAGAGCACGCTGTTCGAGATGGAGTACTCGCCCGAACTCGAGGCGGTGCAGAACGAATACATGCGTCTGGCCGCGTCGCTGTGGCTCGGCTCCGAGCCCCTGAACGCGGTGCCGATGAAAGACCGCGACATCTTCGACCTGCTGGGTTTCGACTGATGGCACAAGGCAGCTACGCGCAACGCCGCAGCGAGATCGAAACCTATTTCGATCGCACGGCCGTCAAGGCCTGGGAACGCCTGACATCGACCGCGCCCGTCGGCCGCATCCGCGCCAGTGTGCGTGCCGGGCGCGACGAAATGCGGGCCACGCTGCTCGGCTGGCTCCCCGCTGACATGCACGGCATGCGGCTGCTCGACGCCGGCTGCGGCACCGGGGCGCTGGCCATCGAAGCGGCACAACGCGGCGCTCAAGTGGTGGCCATCGACCTGTCACCCACGCTGGTCGGCATCGCACGCGAGCGCCTTCCGGCGACACTGGCGGGCCGCATCGAGTTCGGCTCCGGCGACATGCTCGACCCGGCCCTCGGCCGCTTCGACTACGTGGTCGGCATGGACTCGGTCATCCACTACGAAGCCGAAGACGCAGTTCGCGCGCTGGCGGGCCTGGCGCAGCGCACCGACCGCGCCGTGCTGTTCACCTTCGTCCCCGGCACGCCGCTGTTGCTTGCGATGCGGCGCGTCGGCCGGCTGTTCCCGAAGGGCGACCGTGCGCCGTCGGTTGTGCCGGTCGCACCCGCCGATCTGCTGCGCCGCCTGGGCGCCGAGCCGGCGCTCGAAGCCTTTCGCACCGCCCGCTCACAGCGCGTGTCGAGTGGCTTCTACAAATCGCACGCACTGGAGCTGAGCCGCACATGAAAGCCGCGCGCTTCAGCCGCTTCGTCAAGCAGCTCGACCCGCGTTGGCTGCCGTTTGCCGACGTGGCCAGCGCCGACCTGCCGTTGCCGCGGCTGTTGCGTCTGTCGCTCTTCAAGGTGTCGATGGGCATCACCACGGCGCTGCTCATCGGCACGCTGAACCGGGTCATGATCGTCGAGCTCGGTGTCGCTGCATGGCTGGTGTCGTTGATGCTCGCGCTGCCGATGCTGGTAGCGCCGTTTCGCGCTGTCACCGGCTACCACTCCGACACCCACCGCTCCGCCTTCGGCTGGAAGCGCGTGCCCTACATGTGGGGCGGCACGCTGATCCAGTTCTTCGGCCTCGCGGTGATGCCGTTCGCATTGCTGGTGCTGTCGGGCCAGGGCGCGGTGCCCGTGCCGGCGTGGTTCGGCCAGGCGGCTGCCGCACTTGCCTTCCTGACCGTCGGCGCCGGGCTGCAGACCTCGCAGACCGCCGGCCTCGCGCTCGCCACCGACCAGGCCAGCGCCGAGACCCGGCCGAAGGTGGTGGCGCTGATGTACGTGATGCTGCTCGTGGGCGCGGTGGGCGGCAGTGTGGTGTTCAGCGCGCTGCTCGCCGACTTCAGCCCGCAGAAGCTGGTTCAGGTGGTGCAGGGCACGGCGCTGGTCGTGC
This sequence comes from Rhizobacter sp., assembly GCA_031385155.1. Taxonomy (GTDB): domain Bacteria; phylum Pseudomonadota; class Gammaproteobacteria; order Burkholderiales; family Burkholderiaceae_C; genus LMDS01. The sequence continues at coordinate 48,795 of JANNBF010000173.1, read as the reverse complement.
TGTTCCTGAACGCCATTGCACTGTGGAAGCAAGAGCCGCGCAACCCGCAGCGCGCCGCACAAACCAAACACGTGGCGCCGCCGCCGTTCAGGGTGGTCTGGCGCCGCTTCATCGCCGCCGCACGCGTGCGCCGCTTCCTGTGGGCCACCGGCCTCGGTACGCTTGCTTTCAACATGCAAGACATCGTGCTCGAACCGTATGGCGGCGAGATCCTGCAACTGAGCGTCGGCGCGACCAGCGCACTCACGGCGATGCTCGCCGGCGGCGCGCTCATCGGCTTCGTCATCGCGGGGCGCCTCCTGTCGCGTGGCGCCGACCCGCTGCGGCTGGCCTGCTACGGCGCGCTCGCCGGCTTGCCAGCGTTTTCGGCCGTGATCCTGGCCGCACCGCTCGACGCCGGCTGGGTGTTCCGTAGCGGCGCGCTGGGCATCGGCTTCGGCGGCGGCATGTTCGCGATCGGCACCTTGTCGGCGGCGATGCGCCTCGAAGAAGGCGGCTTCGTCGGGCTCGCACTCGGTGTCTGGGGTGCCGTTCAATCCACGGCTGCGGGCCTGGCCATGTTCTTCGGTGGCGCACTGCGTGACGGCGTCTCGAGCCTCGCCACACAAGGTGCGCTGGGCAGCGCACTTGCCGCGCCGGCTACCGGCTACAGCGCCGTGTACCACCTCGAGATCGTGCTGCTGTTCGCAACCCTTGTGGTCATGGGCCCGTTGGTGGGCCGGCGTGCCCCTGAAGCCCGGCCCGTTGCGCCGCGCACCTACGGTCTTTCGGACTTGAAGAGTTGACCGTTGAATTGACCGTTTAGCCCCGCATTCACCACGCACCTGTCAAGCGTCTACACAGAGGAGAAAAGACCATGGAATTCGGCGCCATCACCCGCTATGTGGATCTCGCACAGATCCTGCTTTACGCGTTCTGGCTGTTCTTTGCCGGGTTGATCTACTACCTCGTGCGCGAGGGCCATCGCGAGGGTTACCCGATGGAGTCCGACAGCCTCGGCCGCGCGCCCGTCAACGGCTGGCCAATCCCGTCACCGAAGACCTACAAGCTGGCCGATGGCAGCTCGGTCACGGTGCCTGAACTGCACCGGCCTGAACCGGCGGTCGCGGCCGTGTCGACCGGCCCGTCGCCCGGATCGCCGATCGAACCCACGGGTGACCCGATGGCGTCGAACGCCGGGCCCGGGGCCTACGCCCTGCGCGCCGACAAGCCCGACATGACCGCGCATGGCGACGTGAAGATCGTGCCGTTGCGGGTGGCCGCCGGCTGTGACGTGGCGAAGCAGGACACCGACCCGCGCGGTCTGCCGGTGTTCGGCGCCGACGGCAAGCAAGGCGGCACGGTGCGTGAGCTGTGGCTCGACCGTGCCGAGATGCTGGTGCGTTACCTGGAGGTGACGGTGCCGAACGGCGCCCTCGGGCCGAACGTGCTGCTGCCGATCCCGTTCGCGCGCATCCGCAAGGACCGCATCGAGGTCAACTCGCTGCTCGGCCACCAGATCGCCAACGTACCGCGCACGCGCCACCCCGACCAGATCACCTTCCTCGAAGAAGACATCGTTTGTGCGTACTACGGCGCCGGCACCTTGTATGCCGAGCCGAAGCGCAGCGAGCCCTTGATCTGATGCCCTTGGAGGCCGCATGACCACCGACACCCCCACCCGTCAACCCGGCCTCGGGAACGGCCACGAACACGAGTTCGAACCCGAATACGGGCTGCCCGAAAGCCTGCCGGCCAACGAGCGCATCCTGTGGCAAGGCTCACCCGACTTCTACGCGCTGGCTCGGCACGGCTTTCACTGGGTGCAACTCGTCGCGTACTTCGCTGCAATGCTGGCACTTCGCGCTGCGTTCGTCGTGTCCGATGGCGGCTCGGTGCTCGATGCCTTGCGCTCGCTGCTGGTGCCGGCCGCACTGGCCGTGGTGGCGCTCGCGAGCGTGGCGGCGCTGGCCTGGATGAGCGCACGCACCACTGTCTACACACTGACCGACAAGCGCGTGGTGATGCGCGTGGGCATCGTCCTCACGCTGACCTTCAACCTGCCGCTGCGCCGCATCGAATCGGCCGCCTTGCGCGAGCGTGACAGCGCGTTCGGCGACATCGTGCTGACGCTCGATGCCAAGGACCACATCGCGTGGCTGCACTTGTGGCCGCACGTGCGCGCATGGCGCCTGGCACGCCCCGAGCCTGCACTGCGTTCGGTGCCTGACGCCGCGCGTGTGGCGGCCCTGCTGTCCAGCGCCTGGGCGCAAGCCACCGGGGTGCCGGCAGCCTTGCCAACATCACCGGCGGCCGAGCGGCTCGCATCGCACGCCGCACCGGTCGCCGCTGCGAGTCTTCCTCAAGCTGCTGCGTCTTCGCAGCAATGGCAACCGAGCCCCACATGAATCTGCCCACAACACCCGCCGCAGCAACCCGCCCTGACAGCTTCCCGCGCTGGTTCTTGATCGGCGCGGGCGCCCTGATCGCGTTTACGCTGCTGAGCGTCGGCCTGGTGCGCATCACCGGCAACGGCCCCGACCAGCGCGCTGCGGCGGCCGCGATGGAGCGCCCGCTACGCTTCGAAGACCGGCCCGATGGCAGCATCGCCGTGATCGACGGCCGCAGCGGCGTGCAAGTGACATCGGTGCAAGGCGAACAGGGGTTCGTGCGTGGCGCGCTGCGCGCGCTGGCCCGCGAACGGCGCGCACGCGGCATGGGCTCGGAGCAGCCGTTCCGGCTGATCGCGCGCGCCGACGGCGGGCTCACGCTGTTCGACCCGATGACCGATAACCGCGTCGACCTAGAAGCCTTCGGGCCAACAAATGCCGGCGAGTTTGCGAAACTGCTGACAGTTGGCACACCCGCCCCTCGCTGACGTTTGCCCCCCACCGAGCACACCACAATGGCCAGCCCCAACGCATCTGCCACAGCCGCCGCGAACTCGACCCCGATCGCCAGCGCCGACGACGCGGCCAGCAAGGCGAAAGACAATTCGCTGTTGAGCCCGCGCTTCTACACCACGGACTTCGCCGCGATGGACCGCATCGACGTGTCGCCGATCCGCGCCGAGTGGGACGCGATGCTCGCCGAGTACGAGGGCGACAACAACCACGATCACTTCCAGCGCACGCCCGAGTTCGCGGCCGAAGTGAACGAGGTGTTCGGCAAGGTCTCGCCCGAGTTGCGCCAGGAGTTCCTCGACTTTCTCATCAGCTCGGTGACGAGCGAATACTCGGGCTGCATTCTGTACAACGAGATCCAGAAGAACGTCACCAACCCCGACATCAAGGCGCTGATGCGCTACATGACGCGCGACGAGTCGCGCCATGCCGGCTTCATCAACCAGAGCCTGAAGGACTTCGGCATCGGCCTGGACCTGCCGAACCTGAAGCGCACCAAGGCCTACACCTACTTCAAGCCGAAATACATCTTCTACGCAACCTACCTGTCCGAGAAGATCGGCTACGCGCGCTACATCACGATCTTCCGCCAGCTCGAGCGCCACCCCGACAAGCGCTTTCACCCGATCTTTCGCTGGTTCGAGCGCTGGTGCAACGACGAGTTCCGCCACGGCGAATCGTTCGCGCTGATCATGCGGTCGCAACCGCACCTGCTGCGTGGCGCCAACCTGCTGTGGATCCGCTTCTTCCTGCTGGCGGTGTACGCGACGATGTACGTGCGAGACCACACACGCCCGATGCTGCACCACGCGATGGGCCTGGACAGCGACGAGTACGACTACACCGTGTTTCGCATCACCACCGAGATCTCGAAGCAGGTGTTCCCGATCTCGCTCGACACCGATCACCCGGCCTTCCGCGCCGGGCTCGCGCGGCTGTTCCGCATCCAGACCGCGATCAACGCCGCCAAGGCGCGCGGCGGTTTCGTCGGCCGGCTGCAACAGGCGGGTTGGGCGGTGGCTGGGCTGGCCACGTTCGCGCGCCTGTACCTGATGCCGGTCCTGCGCCACGACCTGCCCCTGCAGATGCGCGTCGCGCCGGCCTGGTAGCGGCCAAGAGCGACTCACAGCACAACGCTTGCGACCCATGCCCGACCTTGCCCTGGCCGCCGTGTTCGCGGTGTTCATCTGGTGGTTCAGCACCGGCCTCGTGCTGCTGCTCGACCGCATGCCGCGTGGCACGTTTCGCTGGAGCCTGCTGCTGTCTTCGCTGCTCGCGCTGACCGCAATGCTGGCGCTCGCGCACACCGCGAAGCAACTGAGCGTGGCCAACGCCTACTGCGCGTTCACGTCGGCGTTGCTGATCTGGGGTTGGCACGAGCTGAGTTTCCTGAGCGGCTGGATCACCGGGCCCCGCAAGACGGCGCTCGCGCCCGGCACCGAAGGCTGGCCGCGCTTCGTGCAATCGGTGCGGGCCATCCTGTGGCACGAACTCGGGATCGTCGGCGTCGGCATCGCACTGATCGCCATCACCTGGGGGGCACCGAACCAGGTCGGCACCTGGACGTTCCTTGTTCTGTGGGTGATGCGCACCAGCGCCAAGCTGAACCTGTTCCTCGGCGTGCGCAACCTGAGCGAGGAGTTCCTGCCGCCGCACCTGGCGTACCTGGAGAGCTTCTTCCGGCGCCGGCCGGTCAACCTGCTCTTCCCGCTGTCGGTCACCGCCTCGAGCCTGGTGCTGGGGCTGATGGTCGTGCGTGCGCTCGACGCGGCCACGCCGCCGGCCCTGGCCACCGGCCTGGCACTGGCGGGCACGATGCTCGCGGCGGCCATCCTCGAGCACTGGCTGCTGGTGTTGCCGATCAAAGGCACGGCGCTGTGGCGCTGGGCCCTGCGCGAAGGCCGCTCGCCGGCCGCGACTGACCACCGATCCGTGGCTGTTGCAAGTTCACCCAAGATCAAACGGGAACCCGATGAACAACAGCTACTTCAAAGCCACTAGCACCGGCTTGCCGCCGACACCGGGCGGGCGTGCACCGGTGGCGGGCGCACCGCTGGCGCTCGTGATCGGCAGCGGCTTCGGTGGGCTGGCCGCCGCGATCCGGCTGAGTTGCAAGGGCTACCGCGTGCAGGTGCTCGAAAAGCTCGACGGCCCCGGCGGCCGCGCTTATGTCTGGCGGCAAGACGGCTTCACCTTCGATGCCGGCCCGACCATCGTGACCGCACCGCACCTGCTCGAAGAGCTGTGGGCGCTGTGCGGCAAGACGCTGGCGGACCACGTCACGCTGAAGCCGCTCGACCCGTTCTACCGCATCCGCTTCGACGACGGAACCTGGTTCGACTACAGCGGCGACCCCGAACGCATGCGTGCTGAAGTCGCCCGCTTCAGCCCCGACGACCTGCCGGGTTATGCGCGCTTCCTCGAAGAATCCGAGCGCTGCTGCAAGCTCGCTTTCGAAGAGCTCGGCCCGGTCGCGTTCGACAGCCTCGGTGACCTCTTCAAGGCCATGCCGTCGATGGTGCGCATGAAGGCCTGGCGCAGCATCTACCAGATGGTCGCCAGCCACTTGCGCAACCCCAAGCTGCGCATCGTGATGAGCTTTCACCCGCTCCTGATCGGTGGCAACCCGTTCGCGGTGACCTGCGCGTACAGCCTCATCAACACGCTCGAGCGGCGCTGGGGCGTGCACTGGGCCATGGGCGGCACCGGCGCGCTGGTGCGCGGCCTCGTCGACCTGCTCGCCGAGCGCGGCGTGCCGGTGCGCTGCAACACCGAGGTGCGGCGCATCGTGGTCGAGAACCGCAAGGCGGTCGGTGTCGAGCTGGCAAGCGGCGAGCGCATCAACGCCGACATCGTCGTCAGCAATGCCGACACCGCCTGGACCTACCGGCACCTGATCGACGCCGACCAGCGCCCCCACTGGACCAACAAGCGCATCGAAGGCAAGCGCTATTCGATGAGCCTGTTCGTCTGGTACTTCGGCACCAACCGGCGTTACGACGACGTGCCGCACCACATGATGGTGCTCGGGCCGCGCTACAAAGAGTTGCTCACCGACATCTTCAAGCGCCACCACCTGGCCGACGACTTCAGCCTGTACCTGCACCGCCCGACCGCCAGCGACCCCGGCATGGCACCGAAGGGGCACGATGCGTTCTACGTGCTGTCGCCGGTACCGCACCTCGACAGCGGCACCGACTGGGCACAGCACGCCGAGGCCTACCGCCAGCGCATCGAAGCCAGGCTCGAGGCCACTGTGCTGCCCGGCCTGCGCCAGCACATCGTCACCTCACGCGTGACCACGCCGCAAGACTTCCACGACCGGTTGCTGTCGTACAAGGGTGCGGCGTTCGGCATGGAACCGCTGTTGCTGCAAAGCGCGTGGTTCCGCCCGCACAACCGCAGTGAAGACATCGATGGCCTGTTCATGGTGGGCGCCAGCACCCATCCCGGAGCCGGCGTTCCCGGCGTGCTCATGTCCGCCAAAGCCCTTGAAACGGTGGTGCCCCATGTCGATGCATTCGCCTGACACCGTGTCGGTTCGCTGGGTCGAGTCGACCCGCGACGACCACGACCTCGCAGCCTGCCGCGCGCTGATGCGCGGTGGCTCGAAGACCTTCTTCGCGGCCTCACTGCTGCTGCCGCAGCGCGTGCGCGCACCGGCGAGTGCGATCTACGCGTTCTGCCGCCTCGCTGACGACGCGATCGATCTTGGCGCCGATCCGTCTGCCGCGTTGCGCTGGCTGCAACGCCGGCTCGACGCCATCTATACCGACAACCCCTGCGACATCGACGCCGACCGCGCGCTCGCTCGCGTGGTCCACTCCCACTCGATCCCGCGCGCGCTGCTCGACGCGCTGCTCGACGGCTTCATGTGGGACGCGCAAGGCCGCACTTACGACACCATCGAAGAGGTGCAAGCTTACGGCGCGCGAGTGGCGGGCACCGTGGGCGCCATGATGGCGCTGGTGATGCGCTGCGGCACCGATCAGGCACTCGCGCGAGCGTGTGAGCTGGGCGTGGCGATGCAGCTCACGAACATTGCGCGCGATGTCGGCGAAGACGCCCGCAACGGCCGCCTGTACCTGCCGCGCGCATGGCTGCGCGACGCGGGCATCGACGCCGACGCGTGGCTGCAGGCGCCGCACTTCAATGCCGCGATCGGGCACATCACGCAGCGCTTGCTGCGCGTGGCCGATGCGCTGTACGAGCGCGCCGAACAAGGCATCGCCGCGCTGCCGCGCGACTGCCGGCCAGCCATCCTCGCGGCGCGCCTGGTGTATGCCGAGATCGGCCACCAGCTCGTGCGCGATGGCCTCGACTCGGTGAACCACCGCGCCGTGGTCTCAAGCCGCCGCAAACTCGCCCTCATCGCCCGCGCCAGCGGTGCGGCGGTGCTTGCGCCGCACGCGCAGACGCAGCCGATGGTCGCGCTGCCGGAGGTGCAGTTCCTTGTCGACGCTGCTGCGCACGCCGCGAACGCCCCGGTGGTGGGCATGGTGCCGCATCGAACCTTCGACGAGCGCATGGCCTGGGCCTGTGACCTGCACGCGCGCTTGCAGAACCACAACCACCATTCCGTTCGCTGACCCCGCCGCGACACCAACCCGTGTTCGACGGCTTCCCGCTCAAGCTTCTCGAAGGGCTCGCGTTCCTCGCGGCCGGCGTCGCGTTCGCGTGGTGGCAACTGCGAGACGTGAAGCGTGCGCAGCAGCGGTCGGCCGAGGCGCGTGCCGAGCAAAGCGGTGCTACGGAACAAAGCACATCGGCTGATCCTGCTCAGCCGCGCAAACCATGAGCACGACGATCAAGACCATCCACGTGCTGTCGGCGTGCCTGTTCCTTGGTAACGTGATCGTCAGCGGCACCTGGGCCGCGCTGGCCGAGCGCACCCGCAGCCACGAGATCATCCGTTTCAGCAACAAACTGGTGCTCATCACCGACCTGCTGTTCACAGTGACCGGCGCGCTCGGCGTCATCGTCACCGGCCACATGATGGCGAGCCGTTTCGATGACGCAGCGCACAGCTGGATCACCTGGTCGTACCTGCTGTTCGGCCTGTCGGGGCTGATCTGGGCTTGCGTTCTGGTGCCGATCCAACTCAAGCAGCGGCTGCTGCTCAAGCGCCACGACCACATCACGACCGAGTACCTGCGCCTGTCCAAGGTCTGGCAGATCTCGGGCGCCATCGCGACCGTGCTGCCCCTGCCGATCCTGTACCTGATGGTGACCAAGGTCGCATGAGCGTGTGAGCGCCCTACGCTGATGCCGCGCGGCGCCCCGCCCCTCGCAGGCCAGGTCATCGTCATCACGGGCGCCGCGTCCGGCATCGGCGAAGCCACCGCACGCGCGCTGCATGCCCGCGGCGCGGCGGTCGTGCTGGTCGACTGCGATGCCGACGCCGTGGCCGCAGTCGCGCGCTCGGTTGGCGACGGCGTGCTGGCGGTGACGGCAGACGTCACCTCGCTGTTGGCGTGCGAGCAGATGGTGGCGGCAACGCTGGCCCGCCATGGCCGCATCGACGTGGTCTGGGCGAATGCGGGCATCGCCGCGTTCGGGCCGCTCGCCCACACCGACCCGTCGGCCTGGCAACGCTGCATCGACGTCAACGTGATGGGCGTCTTCAACACGGTTCGCAGTGCCCTGCCCGCCGTCACGCGGCAACGCGGCTACGTGCTCGTCACGGCGTCGGTTTCGAGCTTTGCGCACCCACCCGCCATGTCGGCCTACGCAGCGTCGAAGGCGGCGGTCGAGGCGATGTGCAATGCCTGGCGCATCGAGCTCGCCGCGCACGGCGTGCGCGTGGGCATCATCCACCCATCGTGGGTGAGCACGCCGCTCGTCAGCGAAGGCGAGTTGCACCCGGGCTTTCGCCGGCTGCGCGCGACCATGCCCGGGCCGTTGAATGCGGAAACACCCGCACCGGTGGCAGCCGAGCGCATTGCCGACGGCATCGGCCACAGAGCACGACGGATCTGGGTGCCCGGTTGGGTGCGCATGCTCTTCTGGCTGCGGGCGCTGCTGCACACGCCGCTGGCCGAACGCGAGTTGCTGCGTGCGGCGCCCGACATCGAACGGCACTACCTGGAAGGCCTGGCAGCCGAAGGTTCGCTGGCGTCGTCGTTCGGGCCGCGTGAACGTGAACGCGCCACGCAACGACTGGCGAACGCGGCAAGCCGCAGCGAGCCGTTCAGCCCCGTCGCGGCATCCGCCACGGCAGCATCAAGCGCACCGGCAGCGAGACCACACGCGGCACGTTGAGCGTTTCGTGCATCGCGGTGACGCGCTCGCCGAGCACGCCGCAGGCAAGCACCGAACGCGCGTAGAACGGCGTGTCTTCGAGCGACTGGAGCACCTGGGGTGCGAAGGCCTCGCTGCTGCGCATCGTGCGGTCGATCAACCACTTCGAGCGCGGCAGGGCCTGGCGCGGCGGCGCTTCGAAAGGTCGTGCGCTGCCATCGGGCGCAAAGCGCTGGGCGATGACGCGGTCTGCACCGCTCTTGGGCCGCACGTCGTAGATCACGGCGGTGCTGCCGTCGGCGAGCTGCGCGCGCGACCAGTCCCATTCGCGAAACGCCCGGTCGATGGGCTCGTCGCCCTCGTTCGAATCGAGGTAGGCGTGGCCACTCCAGCGCAGGCCGGGCTGCGCCAGGTCGACCTCGACGCGCGCGCATGGCGCGATCGGCCCCCAACGGTGGGCGCCCGCCGCATCGAGCGCGGTGACGAAGCGGCACAGGCCTTGCGGCCACAGGCGCACGCGCCCGCGCACGCGGCGCGGCCACGGGGCGGTGAGCTCGTCGATGTTGATCGTGAGCGACTCACCGTCCCAGGCCACGCGGCTCGGGCCGACCGTGAACGCATCGGCGCTGCGCGTCATGTGGCGGCGGCCGCGCTCGGTCATGGTCCAGTGGTTGCCGCCCTTGCCGTACAGCGCCACGTTGATTGCGCAGAAGTTCTCGGGGTCGGCTTGTCCGCGTGCGCGCGCAAGGGCGTAGTACGGCGAGAAGACGCTGCCGACGAAGGCAATGACGGTCAGCCCGTGCTGGCCGTCGTCGCTGAGGGCGTCGAGATACCACCAGAGGTAGCCGCCCTTCGCCACCGGCTGGTCGAATCGAGGTGCGCCATCAGCGCCTCGGCCGCCAGCCGGCCCGACATCGCCGCCATCGGCACACCCGGCCCCGGGTGCACGCTGCCCCCTGCCAGGTACAGCCCAGACACCGCCGTCAACGAGCCCGACCTCTTGAACTGTGCCCACCAGCCGTGGCTCGCCGCTCCATACAGCGCCCCGCCCGTGCCCGGGAACAGGCGGTTGAAATGCGCCGGCGTCGTGCGCACCACCTGCGGCGGCGTCAGCTCGAGTTGCAGGCCGCACTGCTGCAGCAGAGCCAGGCTGCGGTGTTGGCATGAGTCGACCTCCGGATCATCAAAGGGCCGGCGGTCACCGTCGGCGGGGGCGTTGACAAGGCACAGCAAGCGCTCGCGCCGGGGCGGTGCGTCGGGCAGGTCGGGCACGGCGCGCGCGTCGCTGGCCAACCCATCGCTGCGGTCTTGTGCGCAGACGTACACGGTGCCGTGCTGCGGCAGGCGGCGCTGGCGGAAGATGTCGTCGAACTCGGACGCGTAGTCATCGTCGAAGAAGACGTTGTGGCGCACGAGTGGAAAGCCACTGGTGCGTGCGTGCACGGCCCACGTCACGGCCGACAACGAGCGCTGCGCTGGCGGTACGGCCGAAGCAGACCGCGCGACCGCGTCGCCGAGCAGGCCTTGGGCGAGCGCGCTGGCGTCGCCGTTGAAGACGACCGAGTCGGCCGGCAGCACCTGCCCGTCAGCCATGCGCACGCCGCGCACGCGGCCGCCGCGCACGTCGATCTGCGTGCAGGCCTGGCCGTAGCGCAGCCGCACGCCGCGCTGCTCGGCAAGTTCTGCAAGCGCCTGCGCCAGCGCATGCATGCCACCGTCGATGGCCCAGATGCCGCTCTGCTCGACATGGGCGACGAGCATCAGCGTGGCCGGCGCCTGCCACGGCGACGCGCCGCAGTAGGTGGCGTAGCGGCCGAACAATTGGCGCAGGCGTGGGTCGGTGAAGTGGTGGCCGAGGCGCTGCCACAGGCTCGCAAACGGGCCGAGGCCGGCCAGCGTGGCGATGCCGGCAGGGCCCAGATCGCGCGCCATGCGCAGTGCGCTCGGCCGGGGCGAGCAGATGTAGGGGCGCTCGAGCCGCTCGTAGACGCGGCGCGCTTCGGCACAGAACGCGAGGTAGCGGCGCCCTTCCCCGGGGTTCGCGAAGCGGCTGATCGCATCAGCCGACGCGTCCAGGTCGGCAAACAGGTCGAGCCGCGCATCGCTGGCGCGCCAGGCGTGACGCGCCAGCACGCCGAGCGGTCGAAGCGTCAGCAGGCTGTCGAGCGACGCGCCGGCGGCGCTCAGGATCTGGTCGAACACCCAACGCATCGTGAACACGGTCGGGCCGGCATCGATGCGCACACCGTCGACCTCGACCTGGCGCATCTTGCCGCCGGGGGTGTCGGCCGCTTCGACCAGCGTGACATCGAGGCCGCGGCACGCGAGCAGCAACGCACTGACGAGCCCGCCGATGCCCGCACCGACCACCACCACCTTGTGCTCGGGTGCAGCGCGCCCGTGCGCGGGCTCAGCCATGGCGCTGCCCGTGCCACGAGCCGGTGATCTGCAGCGGCGTGAAGCGCACGAACATCGACTCGCTGAAGTAATGCTCGCGCTGCGCGGCGCGAATCGCCTCTTGGTGGGCACCGCTGCGGGCATAAGCGTCCATGGCGGCCTGGTCGTCCCAGACGCTGAAGGTGGCTTGGCGCAGCAGCGGCGCCTCGCCCAGCCCGACCGCAAGGCGACAGCCGGGCGCGCGCTGCAGCGCGTGTTCGGTCTGCGGCGAGCGGCGCCAGAAGGCGAAGGCGCTGAACGGCCGGATCGACGCGCGGGTGAGCGATGCGACTGGCCCGCCCCCCCCCGGCTCGGCCGTCACGCCGATGGACTCACCGCCCCATTGCCCACGGCAGGACGTGGCGCGCAGCGTCGCGATGCACAGCTCGAGCGCCCGCGCGCGATAGCCTTCAACGACCTTCGACGAGGCAATGAACGCGTCGGCGTCGGCCGGGTTCGCGAAGACGGCGAACAGGCCTTGGCGCGAGCCGCTGGGGCGCAGCCCGAAGCCGCCGTCATGGCCGCTGCCGAGCGCCTTGGCAAAGCGCAGGCCGCGCTCGTGGCGAAGTGGCCAATGCCGCAGCACGATGCGCGACCAGCCCCACCACCGTGCGGCTGGTTTGAGCTCGACGAGCAGGAGCACGGCAACGTCGTCGCGGAGCTGCGGTGAGTCTGATGCTGACGCGGTGCGGCTGTGCGCAGGCTGCGACAACGGTTGATTTGGCGCCCGCTTTGCCGCCTGAGGCAGCGCGCGCGTTGCGGGTTGTTGCCGGGCCGGGCCGTCCATCGCTGAATGATGCGGCGATCCCGGCCGGGCCACAACCCGAAGGGTCACTTGACCGTGACCTCGACCCGGCGTGCAGCGGGGTCTTCGCCCGCGAGGTTGGCATCGGCCTGAACCGGCTTTTCCAGCACGACACGGTCATTGCCAACGCCGGCGCCGAGCAGCGAATCGCGAACCGAGAACGCACGTTGCTTGGCCAGTTCCTGATTGGCCGTCAACTCGCCCGATGCCGAGTGGTAGCCCGAGATCGAAACCTTGGCCGCCGGCGTGTTCATCATGGTCACGATCAACTGCGCCAGGCCCTTGGCCTGGGCGCCTTCGAGCGTGGCCGAACCGACGCCGAAGTACATCACCGAGTGCGCCGGCTCTGCCAGCGGCTCGGGCAAGCCGCCGGCGTTGGCCGTGGCCACTTTGGCGAATGTCAGGAGTTCGGGGTAATCCTTGGCCATGGCCGCCCCGTACAGCGGTTTGTAGGCGCCCTGGTGGCAGGTGGCGCAATTGACCTTCGCGACGTCGCCGTGCGGGCCGAGCCGGTTCGCGGGAAAGGTGCTGGTCAGCGGTTCGAGGTAGTCGTTGTTGAGGTCACGCGCCATGCGGATGCCGTACCACGCGGTGGTGCGCTGCGGCGGAGAAATCGCCCACGACTGGAACGACTGCGTGTTGTGGCAGTACGTGCAGTTCACCCCGAGCGAAGTCGACATGTGCATCATCAAGCCGTAGGTGTGCTCGGCCTGTTTGGTCGAGCTGCGGTTCGCAGCCGCCCCCGTGAACTTGAGCGCCTCGGTGCCGTTCACTCGGATCGGCTTCGCGTCCTTGAGGTACGGCGTGAAGGGGTCGGACGGCAACGACGACAAACCGACGGAAGGCGCGGCCTGGTTCTGGCCGGCCAGATCACCGAGCAGCGAGTTCGCGTACTTGCGGTCGGTCGGTGCATACCAGACCTGCTTCGGGACGTTGTTGCCGCGGTGGCAGGTGTAGCAGGTCACACCGGTCGCGCCGACGTGCTTGTTCCAGTCGGCGTTCAGGTGCTGCGTCATCTGGATCATGCGGCGTGCAACGACCTTCGTGTACTTCGTGTCTTCCGCGAAGTTGGCGGCGTTGTGGCAGTACGTGCAACCTTCGTTCGGCGCGACCCACGAGGTGATCGCCACCATGTGGCGCGCGAACTGGCCGACGCTCAAATCACCCAGCACCTTGACGTTCTGGTAGATCGCACCGGCCTTCGGGCCGTCACCGCCCGCAGCGGGTGCGGCCTCGGGCGCTGTGTTCAACGGCGCCTGCGCCGCCAGCGTGCGTGGGTTGTAGACCTGCTGCATGCCGGTGCCGCGGTAGCCGATCTGCACCGATGCGATCGGCGGCCGCTCGCAGCCCGCAAGCAACGCGGCTCCAAGCACCGCAGCAAGCCACTTGAAAGTCGTTGTGCAGCTCATGGCTTTGCTCCCAGCAAGGCGGGGTCGATGCCCAGCGGGTACACCGCAGGGTAGGCAGGCACTACGTGGTGCTTCATCGACCAGAGGTACCAGTTGTCAACGACCGGGCCGGTCAACAGGATGCCGATCCCACCGACAAGCGGACACAGCACCGCGAACCACCAAGCCCAACGGTGGATCGACTCCATCGTCGCGTTGAAGCCCATCGTCCAGCGCCAGAACAGTGCTGCGCGCTCGGAGGCCGTGCCGCGATCCACGATCTGTTCGATCTCGCGTTCGCCGCCGTAGCGGCTCACGGCCAGGATGGTGGCGCCGTGCATCGCGAACAGCAGCACCGAGCCATACAAGAACACGATCGACAGCGCGTGGAACGGGTTGTAGAACAGGTTGCCATGGCGCAGCGAAAGCGCGGAGACCCAGTCGAGGTGCGGGAAGATGCCGAAGGGCACCGCCTCACCCCAGCTGCCCATCATGATCGGCCGGAAGAAGCCGCACACGAGGTAGAGCCAGATCGCTGCGGCGAACGCCCACGCCACGTGCGTTCCCAGGCCGAGCTGGCGTGCACGGCGGTAGGTTCGGGCCCACCACAAGAGGATCGAGACCGTGAGCATGAAGCCCGTGATGAGCCACCAGCCACCCTGCGCGAGCGGCGGGATGCTCAAGCCGTAGCTCGGCGGTGGCGGCTCGAGCGCGAGCCAGAACAACTGGCGCACGAGCTGGATCGGGCTCCAGTCGACCGAGGCCAACATGTTGAAGCCGATGATGTTGAACGCAAGCGTGCCGAACAGCAGCGACGCCACGCCCAGGCCGCCGAGGTAGATCGGGCCGAGCTGTGCGTTGCCGAGCCGCCCGAACAAGTGCACCAGCATGGGCGTGCCACTGCGCTTCCAGTCACCGCGCGGCAGCGCGATGCCGTCGTGCAGCGGGCCCGTCACCTGGACCGCGGTAAAGAGGTTTTGATACTCCGCCATCGTCGTCTCCTGCTTGTCGTGCCGGGCCTAGCGCCAGATCGGAAGGTTCAGCCACCAGCCCCACCACTCGGGCCAGCCACGGGTCCAGAACGGCCCGCTGATCACGATGCACAGGGCCGCGAACCAGACCGCTGCAAGTGCCAGGAACAGGCCGAGCCGGTGGATGCCGAGCGTGCCCACCGAGTAGCCGATCAAGTCACGGAAGAAGGTGTCTTCGTGTTCCGGCGTCTTCACGACCTGCCCCTTCTTCGGGTTTGTCGAGGAAAGCACCAGCCCGCCGTGCATCGACAGCGCCAGCACCGTCGCGAAGAACAGGCTCGCCGCGATCATGTGCGCCGGGTTGTAGTGGAAGTGCAGGTACTGGTAGCCGATGTTGCTGACCCAGTCGAGATGGCTGTAGATGCCGTACGGGAAGGCGTGGCCCCAGCCCCCCATCAGCACCGGGCGAATCACCTGCAGCGTCACGTAGGCCAGGATGGCGAAGCCGAACGCGACCGGCACGTGATAACCCATGCCGAGCTTGCGGCAGATCTCGACCTCGCGCAGCGCCCACGACACGAAGGAGCCGATCGCGCACACGGTGATGATCTGCCACAGGCCGCCCTGCATCATCGGCGCGAACTTCAAGCCGACCGACAGGTCGGGCGGCGCGATGCTGATCTGCCACAGGTTCCAGGTCGGCCCCATGGCTGCGGCCCACACGATCATGAGGGTGCCCAGGAGCGAAAAGAACGCCGTGGTCACACCAAAGAAGCCGACGTAGAACGGCCCCACCCAGAAGTCGAAGAGGTCACCCCCGACCAGGGTGCCACCGCGAACGCGGTACTTTCTCTCGAAACTCAGCATGGCCATTTGATCGCTCCTCACGACCGATGAATCGGTCTGTATCTCGTACTGTCTTGTGGATCGTCAGGAAGAAGAAGTCGCATCGGCGGGCGGGGTGTGGCCCCGGACCGGCAGCCGCCCCGGCCCGCCTTTGCGCAACAACACCGTTTACTTCGACGGCGGCATCGCCGCGTTCTGCGCAGCCTTCGCGGCTTTCACCGTATCGGGGTGCCAGGTGTTGATGTTGTAACGATCGCCACTGATCTGAATCAGGTGGATGCTCGTGGAGACGAAGGCGATGAGCAGCCCCGTCAGAATGATCGCCTTGCGGGGATCGACAACTCGCCAAAAACGCCACATGTTGGCTTCCTTTCAGTTAGGTCAGTTGAGACATCAGGGTGTGTGCAGCGGACTGCACGCCACTCCACACGGAGCGCGCGTCTTCTGCCCCGGGCAGCGAGGTTCGCCAGTTCCAATGGAACAGCTGCGATGCCAGTGCGACGAGAAGGAAGACGATAAAGATCGCGGCGTAGATCATGTGCAACCCCTCGAGAGGGCTGCCGTGTTTCGCCACCGGACCATTCGCGTGTTCATGTGTCATAGCCACCTCCATGTCTATCGTTGCGTCAGAACCAGGGACGCCAGATCCACACCAGGCTGTGCGCGACGAAAGCGCCCACCGCCCACAGCAGGTAACCCTGGATGTAGTACTTGTGGAACTCCTGGCACTCGTCGTCTGTCAGTCCTGAAGGATTCACGCTTGCAGGCATAGCTTCACCTCTTTCCTCAGTTGCCTTGCGGCATCGGCAGCGCTTTGAAGGCGCTGTCCAGACCACCGCAGTGTTGCCACTGCGGCACCTTTGCACAGGCGTTTGACAACGGGCAGGGGCTGTTCATGCCCCATTGCCCACCATCGAACGACCGAACAACTCTTGCAGCCGAGCTGCATTGACTTTTTTGTGGCCCGCCGAGCGCGCGTCGCCCTCAGCCTGGTCACGCATTCGTTTGGCCGCTGAAATACGCACCAGCACGGGCTCGGCTTCGATCAACTCGTCCAGGAGCTGTTGCGCGTCGTCGTCCCATGCGATCGTTTCGCTGTGCGCGAGCCGGCTCGGCGTAGCGTCGATGCGGTCGAGCTCGGTGCCGAGCGGCAGGATGTGGAACAGCGCGTCGAAGAGCGCGTTGCAGAACTCCTGAATGACATACGTCGCGCCTGCGTAGCCCATGAACGGCGTGCCGGTGTGGCGGCGAATGATGGGCAGCGGGAACGAGGCCGGGATGAAGGTCGCGCGCATCGGCGAGCCGCCCGCGGCACCCGTGCCTTCGGCGAGGTACATGCGTTCGTTGTAGCTGCCGTACATCACGAGCGGCGGTTTGGTCTTGACGAGTTCACGCACCGCGGCGTTGTCGGTCTTCTCGCCCGGCTTGCGCGCCACGGCAAAGCTGCAAGGCAGGCCCATTTCGTCTTCGAGAAAGTGACGCAGGCCGCGGCTGTAGGTTTCGTTCGCGACGACCGCGAAACTCGCGGTGCCGAAGAAGTCTTGCGTGACCGAACGCCACAGGTCCCAGATCGGCTTGATCGTGCTGTGCTTCTCGCGCTCGATGAAGGGTTCGGGGTCCAGGTCGAGCAACTCGCCGAGCGAGCGCAGGAACTTGGTCGTGCTGTGCAGGCCGATGGGCGCTTGCAGGTAGGGCCGGTCGAGCGCTTCGCACAGCATGCGGCCGAACTCGCGGTACATGCAGATGTTGACGTCAGCCTCGACGAGGCGCGACACATCGGCGAGGTGGCTGCCGAGCGGGAACACCATGTTCACGTCGGCGCCGATGCCTTGCACGAGGCGGCGAATTTCGGCCAGGTCGCTCGGCATGTTGAAGACGCCGTAGCTCGGGCCGATGATGTTGACGCGCGGCTTTTCGCGTTGCCCATCCGGGCCGACCTGGCGCTCGGCGAAGGGTTTGCGCGCTGGCACCTTCTTCATGCCGTACTCGGACCAGAGCCAGAACATCGCGCGGTTCGCGCACTGCCACTGGTCTTCGTCGATGGTGCGCGGCAGGAAGCGCTGCAGATTGGTACCTTCAGGCGTGACGCCGCCGCCAATCATCTCGGCGATGGAGCCGGTGACAACGACAGCAGGCAGGTCCGGGTCGAGAGCGGCGTGCGCACGGCGCATCGAGCCTTCGGTGCCTTCGCGGCCGAGTTGCTCTTCGGCCAGGCCGGTCACGACAATCGGCAGCTCGTGCGGTGGCAGCGCGTCGGTGTAGTGCAGCACGCTGGTGACTGGCAGGTTCTCGCAGCCGACCGGCCCGTCGATCACGACCTGCAGGCCTTTGATGGCGGTGAAGACGTACACCGCGCCCCAATAGCCGCCCGCGCGATCATGGTCGAGGATCATCATGTGCCCATGGCCTCCGCCTTGCGACGTGCGAGCTGCTTTTGCAACTGCCGTTTCGTTTCGGCCTTGAACTCGGGCCGGTCCTGCGGCACGCCTTGCGACGCTTCCCACACACCCGAGGCATGACCTTTGCCGGTGTCACCGAAGAAGGCGCTCATCTGGTCGAAGCGCGCCTTGTTGCCGATCGCCGCATTGACCACCTGGGCCAGCGAGCCGGCGCCCGCCGGGCCCATCAGCGGCCGCGCCGAAATCAGGTTCGTGAAGTACAGCGACGGGATGCTCGCCTGCTTGGCGGCCTGCACGACCGGCGTCGTGCCGATGGCCAGATCCGGCTTGAACTCGTGCATCGCCGCGAGGTCTTGTTCGAGCGAAGCGCGGTACTGCACGTGCACGCCGCGCGCGACAAGCCAATCCCGGTCCGACTCGCTCCACACGGTGCGCGGGCAGGCCGTGCCGACGTAGCGCAGGTCGGCACCGCTTTCGACCAGCAAGCGCGCGACGAGCAGCTCCGAGCCCTCGTAGCCGCTGAGGGTGATGCGGCCCTTGATGGGTGTCTTCGCCAGCGCGGCCTTGATGATCGGCAGGAAGCGGTTCTTCGCCGCGTCGATCTTGTCTTGCGCCACATTGGCTGCGGCTCCGATGGCTTGCAGCCAGGCTTCGGTGCCGTCGTGGCCGACCGGCGCCGAGCCGACGACGGGGCGACCCGCAGCGTCGAACTCACGAACGCTCGCGGTGTAGAACGGGTGGATCGCGGCCACGGCCACGCAATCGAGCGCGGCATACAGCTCGCGCCATTCGCGCGTCGGCACCACGGGGCCGGCTGCCAGACCCAGCGGGTCGAGCAGCATGCCGATCACGACCGGGTCTGCAGGGAACATCTCGCCGAGCAACGAGATCGTGGGCTTCTCCGAGCGACCCAGGCGCGGCGCCTGAACGGGGCCGTTGGTCGCCTCGGTGCGGGCGTATTTCAACATCGCACCGGCCAGCACGTCTTTCGCTTCCGCATGCGTGGGCACGCCGAAGCCGGGGACATCGATGCCGATGATGCGCACCCCGTTGATCTCTTTCGGCAGGATCTGCAGCGGCACGCCGCTGGCAGTCGGCACGCACAGGTTGATGATGACGACGGCATCGAGCAACGCAGGGTCGGCCTGCTTGTACACCGCCTCGCGGATGTCTTCGAACAGCTTGCCGGTGACGAGAGACTCGCTGTTGAATGGCACGTAGCCAACGCTTCGGCGCGCGCCGTAGAAGTGCGAGGTGAAGGTCAAGCCATACACGCAACACGCCGAGCCCGACAAGATGGTCGCGGTGCGCCGCATGCGCAGGCCGACACGCAGCGCGCCGAACGCGGGGCACATGCTCTGCGGCTGGTCGTGGGGGCCGGCCTTGGCGTCGACGGGATAGTCCTTCGCGTACTGGGCCAGCGTTTCGCTCTTGCCCGCGCTCTTGGCGGCGGCGAGCATCGCGTCCTTGCCCGAATGGCAACCGTGGCCGTCGCTCTGCAGCGCCTGCGGCACGGGGATGATCGGGATGACGGGAGCGTTCATGTGCAAGTGGCGGCGCTCAGACCTCGTCGTAGACGACTTCGAGCGTCTCGCGCTTGATCTCAGTCTTGCCGCACATGTCGAACTGGGTCGCTGGCTCGAGCACCACGTTGCGGCCGACCACATCGGCGCTGAACAGGCCGAGCAACTGGTCTTGCGTCATCGGCTTCGGTCGCATTGGCTGCGAGGTGCCCACGTTCTCGGCCAGCTCGGCAAACATCGGGCCCCACACCGAGCCGGGGCGGCCGATGATTTCGTAGCTGGCGCTCTTGCGGCGAATGTCGTCGTTCGCCGGGATCGTGGACAAGACGGGGATGCCGACCTTCTCGGCAAAGGCGGCAGCCTCGCCGGTGCCGTCATCGCGGTTGATCACCATGCCAGCCACGCCGACGTTGCCACCGAGCTTGCGGAAGTACTCGACCGCGCTGCACACGTTGTTGGCAACGTAGAGCGATTGCAGGTCGTTGCTGGCCACGACGATGACCTTCTGGCACATGTCACGCGCAATCGGCAGGCCGAAGCCACCGCAGACCACGTCACCCAGGAAGTCGAGCAGCACGTAGTCGAAGCCCCACTCGTGGAAGCCCAACTTTTCGAGCAACTCGAAGCCGTGGATGATGCCGCGCCCACCGCAACCGCGGCCGACTTCGGGGCCGCCGAGCTCCATGGCGTACACGCCGTCGCGCTTGAAGCAGACGTCTCCGATGGCGACCGCTTCGCCCGCGAGCTTCTTTTTCGACGACGTCTCGATGATCGTCGGGCAGGCGCGCCCGCCGAACAGCAGCGAGGTGGTGTCGCTCTTCGGGTCGCAGCCGATCAGAAGCACCTTCTTGCCCTGCTGCGCCATCATGTAGCTGAGGTTGGCGAGGGTGAAGCTCTTGCCGATACCGCCCTTGCCGTAGATCGCGATGATCTGCGTCTCTTTGGTGACGGGGCCGGTGGCCACCGCATCGGGCTCGGCCGAGGCCTCGCTGCGCAGCCGCTCCACGAACTTGAGCGGCGCTTCTTTCGGCAACGTGCTGTTTGCAGCGCTAGGTGTCATGAGCACGTTCTCCAGTCCAGGACCATCTTCAGGCACGCCG
Source organism: Rhizobacter sp. (assembly GCA_031385155.1). Classification (GTDB taxonomy): domain Bacteria; phylum Pseudomonadota; class Gammaproteobacteria; order Burkholderiales; family Burkholderiaceae_C; genus LMDS01. The sequence goes on along the minus strand of JANNBF010000173.1, from coordinate 28,205 downwards.
CATCGCCGAATGCGGTGCGGTAAGCGCTCGGCGCATGCACGGCGTCGTCGCGGTGGGTGATCAAGCCGTCGAGCGAAAGCCGGCCGCTTTCGACCAGCTCGCGTACGGCCAGCAGGTCGGGCCGCTGCCACTCGGCGGCGGCGCGGATGTGGGTCTCACGCATGAAGGCCGGCGCAAAGGCGAACGACAGGCGCTCGCTGTAGAAGCCCGCAAGCACGATTTCGCCGCCCGGCGCGAGGCGCCCGATCAGGCTGTCCAGAATGTTCGAGTCGCCGCTGACGTCGTACACAGCGCGGTAGTCGCGGCGGGTGTCTTCGTCGGGGTGCATGACGGCATAGCCGTCGGCGCCGGTCGCGCGCTCGGCGTTGCGTTCCCAGACCGTGGGTGGCGCAAAACCAGCCACGACCGTCATGCGAGCCAGCAGGCGGCCCAGCACGCCGTGACCGACGATCAGGTCGGGCGGCACGATCGGCTGGCGTTTGCCGGCGCCGCTGACGGCGTGATACGCGGTTGCGGCCAACGCCAACAGCACGCCCTGCTCACCGATGTGGTCGTCGAGCGTGACCACACGTGTGGCGGGAACCACCAACCGGGACGCGGCACCGCCGAACAACCCGCGCACCTCACCGAAGCAGCGCGCACCGGGCACGAAGACCTGGGCGCCGAGGTCGATGCCTGCATCTGGGCCGGCATAGGCCACCCTGCCGACCGATTCGTAGCCCGGCACCAGCGGGTAGCCCATGCCCGGGAACTGCGGCATGCGCCCGCTCCAGAGCAGCTTCTCGGTGCCGGTGCTGATGCCGCTCCAGTGAATGTCCACGACCACATCGCCCGCCTCAGGAGGGGTCAGGTCGAGTTGCGTCAGCCGCAACTGCTCGGGCTGCTCGAAGACAACAGCGGTCGTCAGCATGAGCGGGCTCCGCGCGTGTCGGCACCGTGGCCTGCGGTGGGGAACGGCGCGGTACGCATGGTCGGCTGGAAGCGGAGGTCGGTGGGGGGCACGGGGTGAGTCGGTCTGAATCTGCTGAGTGTCATGTTAGCTTTACTGTTATGACTGTCAAGCAGGATTTACGCTTTCGCGTGTCATGCCCGACGCGCCACGATCACGCCGACTTGCAAGGGGATCGGAGTGGCGAGTTCCCGCACCCGATCAAAGCCGGCAGCCACGAGCAGCGCGCCCAACTCTTTCGCGGTACGTGCACGCCCGCTGCCCATGGCCAACAGGTACATCCCGAAGTACGCATCGCCCATGCGCGGCGCGCCCGGCGCGCCTGCCATGGGCTCGGCCAGCAACAACGTGCCGCCAGGCGGCAAGGCGCGGTGGACACTGCGCAGGATGGCGAGCGCACGGTCGTCGCCGTGGTCGTAGATGACGCGAATCAAGGAAGCGATGTCAGCGCCCATCGGCAACACGTCGACAGTGAAGTCGCCGCCGACCACCGAGGCACGGGCAGCGATGCCGTGTTCGGCAAATGCAAGCTGCGCGGCCGGCACGACCGCGGGCAGATCGAACAGCATGACTTTCAGGTCGGGGGCGCGGCGCGCGGCCGCCAACAGAAAGCGCCCTTGCCCGCCGCCCACGTCGAGCAGGCAGCGATGGCGCCGCAGGTCATAGGCGTCGAGCACCTCTTCGGCGACCAGTGGCTGCGAGGCTGACATCAGCGCCGAATACTCGTTCACCTGCGAGGGCGGCAACGCGCCGGGCACCTCAGCTGTTGCATACGCCCAGTAGCCTGCCAGCGCGGCCGGCGGGCCATCGCCGCGCAACAAGGCGAGCGGGTCTTTCAAGTCGGCATAAAGCACCGCATGGTGTTCGATCAAGGCCGTGATCGCCTCGTTGCCGACCAGGGGTGCGCCGAGTGGGCCCAGGCCGAAGCACTCACCGTCGCGCGCCTCGACGAGGCCCAGCGCTGCCGCTGCGGCGAGCAGGCGTTCGGTCGCCACGAGCGTGAGGCCGAACCGCCGCGCCAGCACGGTGCTGGTCTGCGGGCCTTCGGCCAGGATCTCGAATGCACGCAGCCGCACACAGGCCAGCAGCACTTGGGAGTAGACGAACCCCGCCACCAGATCGAACAAGGCACGCGCCCGCTGGCGCGCGATCGGCCGGGTCAGAAAGGCACGCGCGGCGCGGCGCTGGAACGCCGGGCTCGTGAGCACACGGTCGCGCCAGGCACACCAGCTGGTGCGCAAACGCGCGTGCCAGGTCACCGGGAGTTCGCGGGCCGGGGCGGGTAAAGGCATGTTGATCATGGTGGGGGCGGCAACGCGGCGTGAAGGGCGCCGGATCAAGCGGCGAGCGCCACGTCGCGAACCATCTTTTGGGGCACCAGCCGCTCGGATTCGGCGCGAACCAAGGCACGCAACGCGGAGGCGCCGGCGCAATTCGGAATGGCTTCGATGGCACGCGCGACGAGGCCATCGAAGTGCTCGATCGCGCCGCACAAGCCGAGTTCCGACGCAGAACTCGGCCGCAACAACGCGCGGTCTTGCCCTGGCGGCTTGCCCAAGGCTTCGACGCTGACCACGACATCGCGGATGTCGTCGGCCACCTGGTAGGCCTCGCCGAGACACAGCCCGAACGGCCGCCACGGCGCAGGGTCGGCCTCGGCAGCGAGCGCCCCGGCTTCGGTGCAGGCTGCGAACAGCGACCCGGTCTTGGCCCGGTGGTAGGCCGGCAGCGACACACAGGGCTCGCACTCCCAGGCCTGGCCGGCGACGATGCCCGTGGGCAGGCCGACGCTGCGCGCGATCATCGTGATCAACGGCGCCAACAGGTGCGGAACCAGAGCCCCGGCCACGGCCATGGTTTGGAACGCCAGCACGATCAGGGCGTCGCCGCTGAGTACGGCAACCCGCTCACCAAACGCGGCATGCACCGACGGCACACCGCGCCGCGTGGTCGCGTCGTCAAAGCACGGCAGGTCGTCATGAACCAATGAGGCGCAGTGCAACAGTTCGATGGCCGCAGCGGCAGCCGAAGCCAATGCCGGATGCCGGTCGCCGCACGCTCTTGCGACCGCGAGGCACAGCTGCGGGCGGATCCGCGCCCCGCCCGGAAACACCGCGTAGCGCACCGCCGCAGCGAGCTTCGGTGGGGCATCGCCTGATTCACTGGCGTGCACGGCGACTGACAGCGCTTGCTCGATACGGCTCAACGGGTTCATCCTCGATCTCCGGCCTGGCCCTCGGTGGACCGCGTGGAACAACTGTAATGCAACCTAGACGACACACACTGTCAATTAATGTAGACATATGATGCGAGGCAGTCAATGCCGCACCGGCCGTACGGACGCATGGCCGTCCAGATGCGAAGGCGATCAACCCGCGATGTCGCTTCGCGAGTTCAGATGACAATCCGGGTCGCGTCGGGGGCGGTGCGACCGGGCCGGTCTCAGAGCTCCCTGCCCCGCATTGGCGCCACGCAGCCACTTTTCGCATCACTGACCCACACCGCCTCACCACAGGCAACCCATCGGACCCATGACGGCAGCGCTGGAACTCGACAAGCTCGAATGCACCCGGGGTGAACGGCCTCTGTTCAAGGCGTTGAGCGCTGTGGTGACCGGCGGCACGCTGTTGCGGGTGCGCGGTGCGAACGGCGCCGGCAAGACGAGCTTGCTGCGCATGGTGTGTGGCTTGCTCACGCCCAGCGCTGGCGAGGTGCGTTGGCGTGGCCAGCCGGTGGTGGCGATGCGCGAGGAGTTCTCGCGCGAGTTGCTCTACCTGGGGCACCTGCCCGCGCTCAAGAACGACCTCACGCCGGTCGAGAACCTGGTGGTGTCGTGCGCGCTCGGCGGTACGCGGCCCTCGCCGGCCGGTGCGTCGGCAGCGCTTGCCGACGCCGGGCTGCGGGGCTACGACCACACGCCCAGCCGGCACCTGTCGCAAGGGCAGCGCAAACGCGTAGCGCTGGCGCGGCTCGCCCTCGACACGGCGGTTCCGCTCTGGGTTCTCGACGAGCCGTTCAATGCGCTCGATTCGGTCGCGACGGCTTGGCTTGTCGGACTGCTCACGGCGCACCTGGCAGGTGGCGGCATCGTGGTGTTGACGAGCCATCAACCCGTGGACTTCTCAAGCGACGTGGTGCAGATGGGTCTGACCCTGTGAGCGGCGCGCCCGCCGTGTCATCGGCACCTTCGCTGTGGTCCGGGATGCGCTGCATGTTTGCGCGTGACCTTCGCCTGGCCTTGCGTCGGCGCAGCGACACGCTGGCCGCAGTGGTCTTCTTCATCATCGTCGCAAGCCTGTTCCCGCTCGGCGTGGGGCCGGAGCCGGCGCTGCTGCGCACCATGGCGCCCGGCGTGGTGTGGGTCGCGGCGCTGCTGGCCGCGATACTGTCGCTCGGCCGCTTGTTCGCCGACGACCATCAAGACGGCACGCTGGAACAGCTGCTGCTGTCGGCCTACCCGCTGCCGCTGCTGCTGCTCGCCAAGATCGCCGCGCACTGGCTGGTGTCGGGGCTGTTGCTGGCGTTGATCTCGCCGCTGCTGGCCTTGCAGTTCGGCCTGTCGGCCAGCGCGACCGGCGTGCTCGTGCTGACGCTGCTGCTCGGCACGCCGGTGCTCAGCCTCGTCGGTGCCATTGGCGCGGCGCTGACGGTGGGCGTGCGCGGGGCCGGCGTGCTGATCTCGCTGATCGTGCTGCCGCTGACGATCCCGGTGCTGATCTTCGGGGCCGGTGCGGTCGACGCCAGCAACGCCGGCATGGGGGTCTCCGGGCACCTGTCGCTGCTCGGCGCGCTGCTCGTTGCATCGTTCGTCCTGGCACCCTGGGCCACCGCCGCAGCCTTGCGGATTGGTCTGGAATAAGCCGACCGTAGACAATATGAGACCCGTTTGACACCGCCCATTTGACACAGCCCGTTCACACCGCTGCATGACCGCCCAACGCATCAACTGGTTCAAGTACGCCGCGCCGCAACGCTTCCACGCGCTGGCCGGCGCGCTGGTGCCGTGGTTCAGCGCCGCTGCGGTGCTGCTCGCGCTCGCCGGCCTCTACATCGGCCTGCTGCGCGCGCCCACCGACGCGCAGCAGGGCGACGCCTACCGGATCATCTTCGTGCACGTTCCTGCCGCCTGGATGTCGATGGTCGTGTACCTCGCGATGGCCTTCTGGGCCGGCATCGGCCTGGTGTTCAACGCGCGGCTCGCGTCGATGCTGGCCAACGCGCTGGCGCCCACCGGCGCGCTGATGACCTTCGTGGCGCTGTGGACGGGCGCGCTGTGGGGCAAGCCGACCTGGGGCGCGTGGTGGGTGTGGGACGCGCGGCTCACGTCGGAGCTGATCCTGCTGTTCCTGTACGTCGGCTACATGTCGCTGCACGCCGCCATCGACGACACGCGCCGCGCCGACCGCGCAGCCGCGCTACTGGCGCTCGTGGGCGTGGTGAACGTCCCCATCATCTACTTCTCGGTGCGGTGGTGGAACACGTTGCACCAGGGTGCTTCGGTGAGCTTGACGAAGGCGCCGAGCATGGCCGCGACCATGTTGCTCGGCATGGCGGTGATGGCGCTGGCCTTCTGGGCCTACTGCATCGCGGTGGCGCTGGTGCGCGTGCGCGTGATCATCCTGGAGCGTGAACGCTCTGCTGTCTGGGCCCGCAACACCTTGGAAGCAGCATGAGCATGTACTGGAACAGCGTTGCCGACTTCATCGCGATGGGTGGCTACGGGCTGTATGTGTGGGGCTCGTTCGGCATGGCGCTGGCGGTGATCGTCGCCGAAGTGCTGCAACTCGCCGCGCGCCGCAAGGCACTTCCTTCAACACCGCAACGAACCACTCGCGTCGCCACGAGGTCACCGCATGAAGCCTAGAACCAAACGCGGCCTCGCCATCGGCGTGGGCCTGGGCGCACTCGTCATTGCCGCCGCACTGGTGCTGAACGCATTCCAGAGCAACCTGGTGTTCTTCTTCAGCCCGTCGCAGATTGCCGCGAACGAGGCGCCGCGCGAGCGCAGCTTCCGTGTGGGCGGGCTGGTCGAGCAAGGCAGCTTGAAGCGCGACACCTCGGGCCTGACCGTCAGCTTCGTCGTGACCGACCTGGCCAAGACCATCCCGGTCACCTACACCGGCCTGCTGCCCGACCTGTTCAAGGAAGGCAAGGGCGTGGTGGCGCAAGGCAAGCTCGGCGCCGACGGCGTGTTCCGCGCCGATCAGGTGCTGGCCAAGCACGACGAGAACTACATGCCGCCCGAAGCGGCCGAGGCGCTGAAGAACGCGCAGGCCGGCAAGGCCGCACCGATGAAATCAAACGAGGCCATGACGAAATGACAGCTGAACTCGGCCACTTCGCGCTCATCCTCGCGCTCGTGCTGGCGCTCGTGCAGGCCGTTGTGCCGCTCGTCGGCGCAGCGACCGACCGGCCGGCCTGGATGGCGCTGGCGCGGCCAACGGCGCGCGGCCAGTTCCTGTTCCTGGCCATCTCGTTCGCGTGCCTCACGCGCGCCTTCATCGACAACGACTTCAGCGTGCTCTACGTGGCCGAGCACTCCAACTCGCTGCTGCCGGTGGTCTACCGCATCACCGCCGTGTGGGGCGGGCATGAAGGCTCGATCCTGCTGTGGGCGCTGATCCTGGCGCTCTGGACGGTCGCCGTCTCGCTGTTCTCGCGCCACCTGCCCGAGCCGATGGTGGCACGCATCATCGGCATCATGGGCCTCATCAGCGTGGGCTTCCTGCTGTTCACGCTGTTCACCTCGAACCCGTTCGAGCGCATGTTGCCCGGCGCCGCCGAGGGCAAGGACCTGAACCCGCTCTTGCAAGACCCGGGCATGGTGATTCACCCGCCGATGCTCTACATGGGCTACGTGGGCTCGACGGTCGCGTTCGCGTTCGCGCTGTCGGCGCTGATCTCGGGCCGGCTCGACGCGGCCTGGGCGCGCGGGTCGCGGCCCTGGGTCCCGACCGCGTGGTGCTTCCTCACGGTCGGCAGTGCGCTGGGCAGCGGCTGGGCCTACTACGAACTGGGCTGGGGCGGCTGGTGGTTCTGGGACCCGGTCGAGAACGCGTCGTTCATGCCGTGGCTCGCCGGCACCGCGCTGATCCATTCGCTCGCCGTGACCGAGAAGCGCGGCGGGTTCAAGATGTGGACTGCCCTGCTCGCCATCATCGCGTTCTCGCTGTCGCTGCTCGGCACCTTCCTGGTTCGTTCGGGCGTGCTGAGTTCGGTGCATGCGTTCGCCACCGACCCGGCGCGCGGCATCTTCATCCTCGCGTTCCTGGTCATCGTGATTGGCGGCTCGCTCGCGCTGTTCGCGTGGCGCGCGCCGAGCGTGGGCGCGGGCGGCAGCTTCGAGCTGGTGTCGCGCGAATCGGCACTGCTCGCCAACAACGTGCTGCTGCTCGTGGCCACCGCCGCCGTGCTGTTGGGCACGCTCTACCCGCTGCTGATCGACGCGCTCGGCATGGGCAAGCTCTCGGTCGGCCCGCCTTACTTCGAGGCCGTCTTCGTGCCGCTGATGGCGCCGGCGCTGTTCCTGATGGGCATCGGCCCGATCACGCGCTGGAAGCAGGCGAACGCCATCGACATTGCCCGCCGCCTGCGCTGGGCCGGGGGCGTGAGTTTTGTGGCGGCCATCGTGGCGCCGCTGCTGCTCGGCCACTGGACGCCGATGATCGGCTTCGGCGTGCTGCTGGCGGCGTGGATCGTCACCACCGCCATCACCAACCTCGCAGGTCGCCTGCGTGAGCACCCTGCACCGACCCTGCGCACCAAACTGGCGGCGCAACCCGGCAGCTATTACGGCATGCTGCTCGCGCACGTGGGCGTTGCGGTGTTCATCATCGGCGTGACGCTGGTGAAGGGCTACGAGAGCGAGAAAGACCTGCGCATGGAGATCGGCGACACCGCCACGATTGCCGGCTACACCTTCCGCCTCGACGCCATCCGCGAGCGTGCCGGCCCGAACTTCAACGCCGCGCAAGGCACGCTCACCGTCACCCGCGACGGCCAGCCCGTCACCGTGATGCACCCCGAAAAGCGCCTGTACACCGCCACCAAGACGCCGATGACCGAAGCCGCCATCGACACCGGTTTCACGCGCGACCTGTACGCCTCGCTCGGCGAGCCGGTGAGCAAGACCGCATGGAGCGTGCGCATCCACCACAAGCCCTTCATCGACTGGATCTGGTTCGGCTGCCTGCTGATGGCGCTGGGCGGTTTGATGGCCGTGCTCGACCGCCGCTACCGCAGCGTGCGCAGCACTGCGGCGCAGCCGGCATCGTCGGCCACGCGTGCACCGGGCGGCGGCGCACCCGCCTTGGTGGCGCGCACGAGCACGCAGGCACCGTGAAGCGCTTCCTGCCCGTCATCGTGTTTGCGGTGCTGGTGGCGTTCCTCGCCATCGGCCTGAAGCTCGACCCGCGCGAGGTGCCTTCGCCGCTGGTCAACAAGCCTGCGCCCGCGTTCAAGCTGCCGCTGCTCGCGCAGCCCGAAGCCATGCTCACGCCGGCCGACCTGCGCGGCAAGGTCTGGCTGCTCAACGTGTGGGCGTCGTGGTGCGTGTCGTGCCGCGTCGAGCACCCGCTGCTGGTGGAACTAGCGAAGACCGGCACCGTGCCGATCTACGGCCTGAACTACAAGGACAAGCGCCCCGAGGCGATGCAATGGCTGCGCGAGCGCGGCGACCCGTACTTGCAGTCACTGTCGGACACCGACGGCCGGGTCGGCATCGACTACGGCGTGTACGGCGTGCCCGAGACCTTCGTGATCGACCGCGAAGGCGTGATCCGCTACAAGCAGATCGGCCCGCTGACGCCTGAGGCGCTGCGCGACACGATCCTGCCGCTGGTCAGGAAGCTCGGTGCGTAGTCTGGCGCCTCGGTCGGCGAACCGCGCCGCGCTCGCGTGGGTGCTGGTGCCTGCGCTGCTGCTCGGCAGCGCAGCGGCCACCGCCAAGGAAGCCGCCGAGGCCGCCGCCAACCCGGCACTCGAAGCGCGCGTGATGGCCGTCTCCGAAGAACTGCGCTGCCTCGTGTGCCAGAACCAGACCATCGCCGACTCGCACGCCGACCTGGCCGTCGACCTGCGCAACCAGGTTCGCACCAAGCTGCTGGCGGGTGAGTCCGAGCGGCAGATCAAGGAATTCATGGTCGAGCGCTACGGCGACTTCGTGCTCTACCGCCCGCCGCTGAAGGCGACCACGGTGCTGCTGTGGGTGGGCCCGTTCGCGTTGCTGCTGCTCGCCGCCTTCGCGCTGTGGCGCGCCATCCGCCAGCGCGCACAGCGGCTCGCCAGCGCCGCCCCGAGCGATGCTGATCTGGCCCGTGCGCGCCGCTTGTTGGCAGATGACACGACGCCCGATTCGATACCCGAACCCGCAGGACCTTCCGACCGATGACCGCTTTCTACTTCGGCGCCGCAGCGCTGCTGCTCGCCGCCTGTGCCTTCGTGCTCGTGCCACTGCTGCGAGCGGGCCGCCGCGCCGCGCCGGTCAGCAGCAACAGCGCCTCCAACCTCGCGGTGCTGCGCGAGCAGCAGGCATTGCTCGACGCCGACCTCGCCGCTGCGCGCATCGACGCGGCACAGCACCTCGTTGCCCGCACCGAACTCGAACGCCGCGTGCTCGAAGAAGATGCGGCGAGCGTGAGCTCGGGCGAAGCGGATGCAACGCGCGCTGGCTTCAACGCCGCACCGCGCAGCCACCGCGCCACGCTGCTGGCCGTGGTGCTGGGCCTCGCAGTGCCGCTGCTCGCTGTCGGCCTGTACGCCCGGCTCGGCAACACCGCCGGCCTGACACCACAGGCCGCAGCGCAACCGCCCGTGAGCGAAGCCGATGTCGTTGCGATGGTCGAGAAGCTCGCACAGCGGATGCAGGCCCAGCCCGATGACGCGAAAGGCTGGTTGATGCTCGGCCGCTCGTACGCCGCATTGCAGCGCTTCCCCGATTCGGCCAAGGCGTATGCGCGCGCCGTGGCACTGACGCCGAACGATGCACAGTTGCTGGTCGACTACGCCGATGTGCTGGCGGCGGTGGCGCAAAGCGCGGCCGGCGAGCCGACCAAGCTCATCACCCGCGCCTTGCAGATCGACCCCGGCAACCTGAAGGCGTTGGCACTCGCCGGCAGCGCCGCCTTCGAGCGCAAGGACTACGTCGGCGCCATCGCCTATTGGACGCAGGCACGCACCGCCGCGCCCGCCGGCAGCGAGTTCGCGCAGGGGCTGGACGCGAGCCTGGCCGAGGCGCGCGCCGCTGCCGGGCCCGCAGGCAATGCGCCTTCGGCCACTGCGAACACCGCACCGGTCGCGACCACGGCTGCAGCAGCCGCCACAGCAACATCGACGACCGCCGCCTTGACAGCCCCGTCAGCAGCCGCAGCCGCAGCCGCAGAACAACTCGCTGGCCGCGTCAGCCTGGCGCCGGCATTGGCTGCGCGCGTGGCGGCCGACGACACGGTGTTCATCTACGCCCGCGCTGCCGAAGGCCCGCGCATGCCGCTCGCCATTCAGCGCCGCAAGGTCAGCGAGTTGCCCATCAGCTTCACGCTCGACGACAGCATGGCGATGGCGCCGGAGATGAAGTTGTCGAAGTTCGGCAGCGTGGTCGTCGAGGCGCGTGTGTCGAAGTCGGGCAATGCGCTGCCGCAAGCCGGCGACCTGCGCGGCCAGCTCGGCCCGCTCAAGCCGGGCAGCGCCGGCCTGGCATTGGTGATCGACAGCGTCCAGCCGTGAGCGGGAGTGAAGTCCACGTGATGGGCCAGGTGCCGGGCCAGAGCGCGGCCGCGCCAACGCTGGCCCAGCAACTGCGCACCGACACGCGTGCGCTGCACACCGAGGTCGAGCGCACGGGCGTGATGCGCGAGTTGCTGCGCGGGCAACTCGGCCGCACCGGCTACTGCGCGCTGCTGCGCAACCTGCATGCGATCTACGCCGCGCTCGAACCCGCGTTGCAGCGCCATGCCAACCACCCCGCCGTGGCGCCGGTCGTGTTCGAAGCACTGTTCCGCGAAGCACCGCTTGCAAGCGATCTGCGCGACCTGCACGGCGCCGACTGGGCCGACGCGCTACCGCTGCAGCCGTCGACGCAACGCTATGTCGCGCGCCTGCACCACATCGGCGAACACGCGCCCGCGCTGCTCGTGGCGCACGCCTACCTGCGTACGCTGGGCGATTTGAGCGGCGGCCAGATGCTGGCCAAGATCGTCACGCGAAGCCTGCGGCTCGACGCGGGCCGCGGCATCCAGTTCTACGACTTCGGCAGCCCCTTCGACGTGGCCGCGCACCTGCAAACGTTCCGGAGCGGGCTCGATGCGCTGCCGCTCGCGCCGGGCGATCAGCAGGCCATCGTCATTGAGGCCTGCAGTGCCTTCCGCATGCACGCCGAGCTGTTCACCGAGTTGGCGCCGCAAGGCATCGCCAGCGGCTCGGCCGCGCCCAGCGCCGATCAGCCCTGATCAGCCCGGACCGCCAGCGCCGCCCGCCGAGCGGCGGATCTGCGCGTACAAGGTGGTGGCGCGCTCGGTGGCGACCTCCAGCTCTTCCAGCAACGGCGCCACCGACGGGCCGACCGCCGCATCGGCAATGTCCATCGCCGCGAGGCTGGCGTTGGTGAGAATGGCGCCGATCACTTCGTCGTTGTCGCGCGCCAGGCGCAGGTCGGCACGCGCTGCGGCCTGTGCCACGGCAGCCAGAGAAAGCGACTGCTCCAGGTGCTCGCGCGCCGCCTCGGTGCGCTTGGACTCGCTCAGATCGGCCAGGATGAGGATGAAGCCGAGCACCGCACCGTCGCGCCCCGAAACCAGCTCGGCCCGTACGCTGACCGGCAACGGCGCCTGGCCGACCCGCAGCAACTGCAACTCGCCGCGCCACGGCTGGCGTGAGTCGCGCAGCGTCGCCAGCATGCGGCCCACCGCATCGTGTTGCACGAACAGCGTGGCCAGGCCGTCGAGGTCATGGAACTCGGCCGCCGGCCGCCCGGCGAGCCGTGCAAACGCCGGGTTCGACAACAGCGCCGCGCCCTGCGCGTTCGAGATCAGCACCGGCTCGTCCGAGCTGTGCAGCGTGGCGCGGGTCTGCGCGATCTGGTGCTCTGCCACCAGCAGCCGCACCGCGTGAACCTGCACGATGATGTCAACGAGCGCACTGCCCACGGCGCGCGCCAGCGCGATCTCGGCGCCCGCCCATGGCAGCCCGGTGCCGCGAACGATCTCGGACCAGGCCGCGAACGAACGGCGCGGCGACAGCTCCAGCGGGTCGTTACCGACCACGGGCTTGGTCGGGTCGCCGGCCCAGGTGACCGTGAGCAGCTGTTCCTTGCGGAACCACATCAGGTAGTCGGGCCGGGTGGTCGACAGCTTCACCGCCAGCACGCCGCTTGCGACCGGCGTGAGCGACGCCAGGGCCGGGTTCGTGCGCGCCACCGCCGAGCACGCGAAGGGCTCGTTGGCGGCGCGGTCGCAGGTGCCATCGACCCATTGCAGCAAGGCGCGCAACTCAGGCGTGGACGGCACCTCGCCGGTCGTCAGCACCTCGCCGTCATGGAACAGCGCCGCACCCGTGGCTTCGAGCGGCTGCAGCAAGGTGCGCGGGTTGCGGAACAGCGCCTGGCGCCAGTCGCCTTCGGTCGAGGTGGCGTCGATCAGCCGCTGTTCGAGCTGGCGCACGAGGATGGCAACTTGCGCGTGGGCGTAGTTCTCGATCGCGGTGATGCGCGTGGAGGCCACATTGCCCAGCAGTTCGGCCGCCGCACGCACCGCGTGGCGCAGGTTGCGCGGCGTGTAGTGGTGGGCGGCAATCAGGCCCCACAGGCGCCCGTCGCGCACCAGCGACACCACCAGCGTGGCCGTGACGCCCATGTTGCGCAGGTACTGCGTGTGCAGCGGCGACATGCTGCGCAAGTAGCACAGCGACATGTCCAGCTCCGCGCCGGTCAACGGCAGGCGCGCAGGCACCAGCGGCGCCGGTACATAGGCCGCATCGACCAGCACCCGCACGCGCGTGCGCAGGTACAGCTCGCGCGCACGCTGCGGAATGTCGGAGGCCGGGTAGTGGTGGCCGAGCAGTGAATCGAGCCTCGGGTGGCGCGCCTCGGCGATGATCTTGCCGTGGCCGTCGGGGTCGAACTTGTAGACCATCACGCGGTCGTAGCCGGTCATGTCGCGCACGGTCTTGACGACTGCATCGGCCAGTGTGCCCACGGTCGAGGCGTCGTTGAAGCGCTGCACGCCCGCGGCCAGCTGTTCCATCAGCGCGGTCGCGTCGGTGCCCACCATCTCGGGGCCAGACGAGTCCAGGCCGTCGACCGGTTCGAGCTCGAGCACCAGCGCACCGCCCGGGATGGCATGCACCATGCCTTCCAGATCGCGTGCGCGCGGGCCGCAGGTGCTGCGGCAATTCAGCGGCACCGGTTCACGCAACACGCCGCTGGCCAGCAGCGCGCGCAGTCGGGCTTCAACGTCGCCGCCCAGCACCGAAAGCGGGCGCTCGAGCAACTGCTGCACACCCACGCCGAGCAGCGCGCCCACATTACCGGTGGCCTGCACGATCTGCAGGTCGGCCGCGCGCAGCACCAGCAACAGCCCATGCGGCTGCGTCGAGCCGGCCAGATGGATCAGCTCGCGTTCGCAGTTCGTCAGGTCAGCCGTGCCGAACGGCGGGCTGTGCTCCATCAATTGAGCAGGTGCGCACCGGCCGCCGTGGGCGGGGTCGCTGCCGTGGCGGCATCGCCCTCGGCGGCGAGGCCGTGTTGCAGCATGCGCGCGCGCAGGGCCGGCAGGTCGATGGCGAGCACTGCAGCGGCTGCCGTCAGGTCGCCGTCTGCGGCGCGCAGGGCTGCGCCGAGCAGGTGGCGCTCGGCCAGGCGCATGGCCTCTCGCATCAGTTCGGGCAAGGCCACACTGCCCAGCTTCGTGGCCAGGCGCTCGATGGCCTGAGCGAGCGGTGCCAGCGGGTGTGCGCCCGGCGCTGGCGCGGTGACGCTCTTGCGCCGCAGCGTCAGGCCGATGCATTCCTGGTCGCCGTCTTCGAGCAGCACGGCCGACACCTCCACCGCCAGCGGCACGGCGCCAGCGCCTTGCAGCACGGTGTCGACGTGGGTGGCGATGCCGGCATGACGCACCACATCGAGCAGTGCCGCGACCGATGCCTGCCCGTCACCCGCCCAGTCGGCCAGCGAACGGCCTTTGGCCTGCGCCTCGTGCGCCAGGCCGCACAGGCCCAGGAAGGCCGGGTTGGCCATCACGACGCGCCCGCTCGAATCGACGATCACCACGGCATCGGGCATGCGCTCGACGAAATCGGCCAGCCGCACGCCCGATTCGGAGGCCGACTCGCGCGCATCCAGGGCCCGCGCGCGCACCAGCAGCAGCAGCCCGGTCTCGCCGCGGAACGGCGTGGCCGACACGTGCACGCTGCCCGCCGCGCCACCGAGCTGCACGCGGATCTCGCCGGAGCGGCCGCTGGACCGGCTGGTCGCCAGCAGCGCCTCGACGCCCGCGCGCGACGCGCGTGCCACCACGGCCGCCATCTCCTGCCCGATCAGCTCGGCGGTGGGGCGGTGGAACAGCGCTGCGCAAGCCGCGTTGGCCTCTTGCACCTTCATCGTCAAGCCATCGACCACGAGCACGGCATCAGTGGCAACCTGGAACAGCAGCCGGTAGCGTGATTCGGCCTGGCGCAGCTTCCAGTAGTCGCGCTCCATCTCGCGCTGCGAATCGACGAAGCGCTGCTGGATCGCGGCGATGGCCCGCAGGTCGCGGCCCACCGCCAGCACCGGGCCGTGTTCGCCGAGGCGAATGGTCGAGTACGCCATCGGGATGTCGGCGCCCGGCTGCGTGCGGTGGTTCACCTCGTAGCGGCGCGACGTGCCGGTGCTGCCCGCCTCGGTCAACGACTGTTCGACCTTCTTGCGCGTGTCGGCCGTCACGGTATCGGCCCAGGTCTTGCCCACCCATTCATGCACGGCCGAGCCGAGCACACCCTTCGCGGTGGCGACGTTGCGAATCACGCCGTCGGCGTCGATCACCAGGGCGATGTCGCTCGCGACGGAAACGAAGGTGGCCGCAAGCTCGGGTGCCAGGCTGGAAAACGCGTTGGAAAATGCGGTTGAAACCGCAGCGTCGGGCGCAGCGGGCGACGCATCAGATGCGGCGTTTTGCACGGGGAAGTCGGTCGAGCGGTCGATCACGGTGGATCCTTCACGGCGACGCGGCTGTCAGGCCGGTCTTGCATGGTCGAAATTGGAACACAGTGCTGGTGGCCTCAGGGCAAGAAACACCCTCGGCCGCGGGGCCGAAACTACACGCCCGGAAGGCCGTGTTCAGCGGCGAAATCGAGCACCGCACGAGCCACCAGCGCGGGCTGTTCTTCATGCGCCAGATGGCCCAACCCGGTCAGCCGGTGCACACGTGCATGGGGCAGCAGGCCGGCCACCTGCGCCGCCTGCGCCGGCGGCACGGTGCGGTCGTTGCTGCCGGTCAGCAGCAGCACCGGCACGGCGAGCGCAGGCAGCTGCGCCTGGAGCGCGGCCAGGTCCCAGTTCGCCATCATCTGCAGCGCCCCTGCCACATGGCCCGGGTTGGCCACCAGCCGGCCGTAGAGGCGCATGCCGGCAGCGTCGATCTTCGAGCCAGTGCCGTCGATCAGCCGCGCCACCGCCGAGGCGTCTTGCGCCCGCCACGAGAACAGGCGCGGCACCAGCGGGTTGCCCGCCATCAACTTGGCGACCGGCGAGAACACGCGGCCGGCGACACCGCCGAGCGGCAGCCAGGCGCCGTTGAGGCTGGCGATGGCGCGCGGCTGGTTGTGAGGATGCGCCTGCGGCTGCGTGTGCTGCGGCACCTTCTCCTGCGCCGACCTGGACAACGCCATCTGCGCCGCAATGGCAGCCCCGGCCGAGTGGCCGACGACGAGGTCGGGCGCCACGCCGAGCGTGTGCATCAGTGCACCGAGGGCACGCGCCATGCCCGGCAGGCTCATCTGCGCCGCAGCGGGCAGGCCACTGAACGCGTGGCCCGGCAGGTCCATCATCAGCACCGTGAAGTGCGGCGCGAGCAAGGGTGCGAAATCGCGCCACGAGTGCGTGGAGGCACCGGTGCCGTGCAACAGCAGCGCAACCGGGCCGGCGCCCTGGGCGAGGCCGAGTTGCTGCACATGCCAATGCACGCCACCGGCCGCGATGAGGCGGCTTGCCTCGCGGTGCGGCCAGTCGGCGCTGTCGCGCTGCCACTCCAGCCGCGTGGGCAACGGCATGCCCTTCAGGCCTTTGGCACAGCGCCGGCCGCCAGTACGCGCACCGAGCGCGACAGTGCGTTCGCATCCGCGTTCGGCAACGGCAGGTAGCGCGCACCCATCTCGAGCGCAAGCCGCTGCGCGCCGGCCTGGGGCTGCTGCGAGGTGTCGACCAACAGCGCGGTGAAGCGCGCTGCGCGCATCTGCCGGGCGGCGTCTATCGCCTGCGCATCGGCCAAGGCCCGGCCGGGCGTGCCGTCTCGGGCGATGTTCGCGCGGCCGTCGGTCAGGAACACGATCACCGGCGTGTCACCGCGCCGGCGCATCGCATCGGCAAGCTGCGCGGCCGCGTCGATGCCGGCCGCCAGCGGCGTGCCGCCGCCGCCCGGCAGGCCGGCGAGGCTGCGCTTGGCGCGCACCAGAGAGCGCGTGGGCGGCAGCAACACCTCGGCCACCTTGCCCCGAAAGGCGAGCACCGCGACCCGGTCGCGCCGCACGTAGCAGTCGGCCAGCAGCAGTTCGACGGCGCCCTTGGCTTCGGCCAGCCGGTGCAGCGCGGCCGAGCCCGAGGCATCGATGGCGAAGATCGTGGTCGTCTCGCTGCGCTGCTTGAAGCGCGTGATGTGGAAGTCTTCGGCACGCACGTGGATGCGGCCGGTGCTGGGGTTGATGCCGGAGCTGGTGCCGGCATCGTCGTGGGTGCGGATGCGGGCATCGTCGCCCTGGCTGGCCGCCGTGAGCTCACCGCGGCGCAAGCGCTGCCACGGCGCTGCGGCGCGCAGCGTCTCGATCACGTTCAGGCGCGCGCCGTTGCGTGGCTCGCCGCGCCGCGCGCCGGCAGGCCGGCCGCGCCGGCGGCTGGCCTGCAACTGGCCGGCGCGTCCCCCCGCGCCACCGCCACGGGCCGCGCTGGCTTGGCCTTGCAGCAAGGCCAGCAAGCCGGCGGGGATGGCGGCCTTCGCAGCAGCCAACACAACGTCGTCGAGCGGCTCGTGGGTCGTGGGGTCGGTCGGGTCGCTCTCGCTCGGTTCGCCGTCGTTGTCGTTGTCGCTGTCTGGTGCGTCGGCGGGATCGGTGTCGGCGTCGTCCGAACCCTCGTCGGGCGATGGTGGCTCGGGCGGCTCGGCCTCATCGCGCGCATCGGCTTCGGGCTCGGGCGGCGGCGCAGCGTCGGCGGGCGGCAGGCGCGTGGCGCGCGGGCCCAGCACCAGCCGCGCTGCGAGCGCTGCATCGTCGGCGTTCACGGCATCGCGGCCATCGAGCGCTGCCGCCGCGCAAGCCGCACGAAGCGCCAGCACCGAGGCGCGCAGCGAGCCCGTGCCCAGCGCCAGCGCGGCGCCGCACAAGGCCTGCAGCAGGTCGTCGGCGATGTGCACGCGCGCCAGGTCAGCCCGCGCCTCACGCACTGCTTGCGCATCGACCGAGAAGCCGGCGTCAGCCACCTCGCGCCACGGCACATCGGCCAGGTCGAGATGGAATGCGAGCCGGTCCATCAGGCCCGGCGGCACGCATTCTTCGGCGGACGCGCCTTCATCGAGCGCCACCACACCGAGCCGCGCGGCATGGTGCAACGAGACGCCGTCGCGCGCCACCAACACCTCGCCGGCGTCGAGCACCGCCACCAGGCGGGCTGCGGTGGCTGCAGGCAGGCGCTCGGCCATCGCCATCAGCAGCACGCCGCCATCGGCCTCGGCAAGCACGCCGCGCTGCGCCACCGGCCGCCCGCTGCGCAACGTGGCCGCGAGGTCGAGCCCGCCGAGCAGGCGCTCGTCGTTGATGTGCAAGGGCACGCGCCGCAGCGGCGTGCCGGCTGGAAGCAGTTCGGTCAGCAGCGCGAGCCAGCGGTCGCGCACCGGGCCGGCCAGGGCACGCAGGTTCACGCCGCCCAGACCGACCGGGTCGACGGCCATCAGCGTGGCGGCGGCCACCGCGTCGGCCCAAGGCGATGGCGCGGTGCGGGCTTGGGCGCTGGCCTTGGATTCGGCCTGTGGGCCGGCCGGAAGCACGGCCCGGTGCACGGCCCCGCCCGCAGCTCGATCACTGGCTTGCGCAATGGCCTGCGCAGCGGCTTGCGGTGTGGCCGGCGCGGCGGCCACGGTCACTCCCCGAACAGCTCGGCCACGGCGCGGTCCACGCGCACGGTCGAGCCCGAGTCATCGAGCGGGCTGCGGCGCAGGCGGTGGCGCAGCGCGGGGGCGGCCACCTGCTTGAGGTGGGCATCGGTCACCACCGCGTCGCCGTCGAGTGCAGCCAGCGCGCGCGCCGCGCGCATCAGCGTGAGTTCACCGCGCAGGCCGTCGGTGCCGAGCAGCATGCACAGCCGCGCGGCATTCTCGAGCGTGGCGTCGGGCACGCTCACCGAAGCCAGCAGCGCGCGCGCCTTGACGATGCGTTTGCGCACGCGCTCGTCTTCCTTGCGCCACGCTTCGGTGAAGGCCTCGGGCCCGCGCTCGAACGCATCGCGCCGGCGCACGACCTCGATGCGTGACGGCAAGTCTTCGGGCGTCTTCACCTCGAGCGACAGGCCGAAGCGGTCGAGCAGCTGCGGGCGCAACTCGCCCTCTTCCGGGTTGCCGCTGCCCACGAGCACGAAGCGCGCCGGGTGGCGCACGCTGAGACCTTCACGCTCGACCACGTTCTCGCCCGACGCAGCCACGTCGATCAGCAGATCCACCAGGTGGTCTTCGAGGAGGTTGACCTCATCCACATAAAGAAAGCCCCGGTTCGCGCGCGCCAGCAGGCCGGGCTCGAAGGCCTTGACGCCTTGCGACAACGCGCGTTCCAGGTCGAGCGCGCCGACCACGCGGTCTTCGGTGGCGCCGAGCGGCAGGTCGACCACCGGCACGGAAACGAGCGCAGTCTTGGCGATGCGCTGGCCGTTCGCGTCGACCTTCAAGGCGCGGCAGGCTTCGCAGCCGGCGCTGGATGCGGAGGGGTCGCAGCCGTAGGGGCAGCCGGCGATCACGCGCATCTTCGGCAGCAAGGCAGCGAGCGCACGCACGGCGGTGGACTTGCCGGTGCCACGATCCCCGAACACCAGAACACCGCCGACGGTGGGGTCGGTGGCGGCGATCAGGATCGCCAGCTTCATCTCAACTTGGCCGACGATGGCCGAGAACGGGAACGGGACGGCCATGCGCGAATTGCCTCTGCGAGCGGTTGCTCCGGTCAGGCCGCATGGCGCCCGGCGGGCGGGCCGAACGACCCGAGCGCGAGCATAGCCAACTCGGCGGCGCCGCACACTGCGGTGAACCCGGCGGCGCCTGTTCCCGGCGCCGCAGCGCGCCGGCCACTGCGGCGAGCTGCGCGTGGTGTCAGGCGGGCGTCACGCCGCCTTCTTGGCGTAGGCGCTGCACCAGCCCTTCGCCGCCACCTGCTTTGCCGGGTACAGCGGGCACCCGCCGGCTGCCGCACCGGCCTTGCCTTGGTAAAGCGAGCAGGTGCCGCACATCTGGCCGGCAGCGTAGGTCGGGAACTTGGCCTTGTTGGCCTTGGTGGCATCGGCCACGTAGCCCAGCGCGGCGGCTTGCGGGTCTTTCTCGTCGACCATCGGTGCATCGGCAGCGAAGGCCGTCTTGCCGGCGAATAGCGCGGCACCGGCAGCGGGCACCATCGAGATGAATTGGCGACGTGAGGACATGGAAGAGTCTCCGTGGGTGAGGTGAAGTCAGCTTAGCGACAACGGACAGCGCTTGCGGGGCCTGTGCCCGGTACTCAACGCGGCCGGCCGGAATCGGTTAGCAACGGGTCGCTCAGAACACGATGGCCGACGACACACTGCTCGCATCGACCCACATCTGCCTGGGTCGGTACGACACCACCATCACGCGCCCGAGCGCCGGTGCAAACTGCACCCGCAGCGCCGTGATCGGCACCGTGGCGTGCAACTCGGCGTGTACCTCCGAAGGCGCCACGTGCGAGTGGCCGCCACGCGCCACCACCGATTCCATCAGCCGTTCGAGCAAGGCGGCCTGCACGCGCGCGGCGTCGGGCCAGGCCCAGTGCTCGAACGCCAGCGCGGTGCCCTTTGCGGCTGTCACCCGCATGTCGGCCTGTATGCGGCCGGCGGCCTGCGCGAGCACGGCCTTGAAGGCCGCAGGCGGCAGGTTGGCGTGCGCGAGGGCGAACTCTTCGAACGACCGCTGCGGCGCGATGGCGCGGTGCAGGGCTGCCGGCAGGTCAATGTGGAGCGTGATGGTCACGAAGCTTGCGTCTCGTTGCACCAGGGTCGCACGGTTCTCTTGCAACTCGTGCGCGGCAACCGCCGAGCAGGCGGCGATGCTGAGCAATGCCGCTGTGACCCACATCGTTTTTATGCGGCGTTGTGCATTCATCTTGGGGTGATCGGTCTGATCAGCGGCAGTAGCTGACGGTCGGCTGCGTGGGGGTGCCGGCGGCGTTCGTGAACTGGAAGTTCCAGCACGCCGACTTGCCACTGTTCGCGGCGAGTGCCAGCTGCGTGCTCAAGCCGACTCCGGTCAAGGCCTTGTAGCGAATCCGGTAAGTGCCCGCCGCGTTGGCGTAGCTGTCAGTTCCGGTCTCGGTGCTCGTGAAGCCGGCAGCCGACGTGAACTGCAGCACCTGGTAGCCATCGGTCGCCGAGGTCGCGAGGGTCATGTTCGTCACTGCGAACGGAGTGACCGGCGGTCGGCGCAGCGGGGAGTACTTGGCACCTTGCCCGGCCAAGTCGGGGCTGGGCGTGCCGCGCAGGCACGACAGCACATAGGGCGATGCATCGGTGAGGTGGTAGCTGTAGCCGGCCGGTGCGTTCGGCACCGCGAGCGTGTTGCCGCCGCAGACGGCGTCACGCGTGGCGGTGCTGCCGTCGGCGTTGTTGTAGCCGAAGATCGCGAAGCCATCGAGCGCCCAGCCGATGGGGTGCGTGTCCCAGTAGCTCGCCGCCTGACCAGCCATCAGGCAGGTCGGCGCGGCGTGGTAGTGGTAATCGTCGGCACGGCCGGCGTGGCCGTTGCAGGTGTCGAGTTCGCCCAGCACCTTGGTGTCTCCACCACCGTTGCCTGAGGCACAACCACCCTGCTTGCATGGGTTGAAGATCGGCACGCCGTTGACCGCCACGCCGACCGGGCCGTCGGTGACCGCTGTGGTGCTGGCGGCAATGGCCGGCGTGAGCGGGAGCTTCCACGCCTTGTCGCCGGTGAAGTCGGTTGGCAGCGGCACCTGCAGGTTGGTGGCGGTGATGCCATTCATCATGGCGTGCGCCGGCAGCCCCATCGAGGCGAGCTTGCCGTAGTCGCTGGCGCTGCAATCGACGCTGACACCGGCGGCCGCGTAGCTCGCGACCGATGCTTGAATCAGCGCGCAATTCGTGGCGGCGGTTGGTGGAGCCGTGCTGCCCGTGCCGCTTGTCGTGCGCGTGGCAGTGACGTTCAGCACCGCCGTGCCGAGCTTCAGTGACGTGATCGCTGCCGTCACCACCGCACCGCTGTTCGCACTGGCCGTTGCCGAGAGCGTTGGCAGCGCAGACAACGCATACAGCGTGAAGGTGTAGGTCTTGGCACCCGGGCCTTGCGAGCATGGCGGTGCATAGGCCGTGCCGGCGCCGTCGTCCGCATTGCCCAACGTGCCGACGCCGCTGGTGTTGGCGCTGAGGGCGGTGGTGGTGGGCGGGATGTCATAGAGCACCCAGTTCCACTTGGTCGTGGTGCTGTCGGGCTGGGTCGTCATCAGCAGCGCGAAGGCTTTGGTGCCGCTGGGCGCGTTGGCCCACGCCAGCGGCGGGGTCGAGCGGGCGCCGTCGCAGGTGTAGGTCGTGGCGTAGGTGCCGCCTTCGGCGAACGCGCTGCTGGTCAGCGCGAAGGTGCCGGTGCTCGGTGTCGTGGGTGTCGTGGGTGTCGTGGGTGTCGTGGCCGTGGCCGTCGAATTGCTGCCGCCCCCACAAGCGGCCAAGACCACACCGATGGCCACTGCGGTGGCACAGCGCAAGAGTTTGTTCATGATTGCGAAACCTTCAGTTGCCGCTGACCGTGGCTTTGCACAGCAGCGTGTTGTCAGAGAGCAGGTCGGCCGTCCAGATCGGCTTGGCCGCGCTGCTCCAGGTGATGTCGTAGTAGCCCTGTTTCACGCCGACCGCGGCAGGGGTGTATTCGGTGGCGCTCTCCCAGCCGCTGGTGTCGAAACCCGTGTTCTTCCAGCCGGCGGGTTCGTCGACGATGGTGAAGCCGCAGGTGGTGATCGGGCTCGCGTCTTTCACGCAGGCCTTGTTGAGCGGCGCCTTGTGGATGACCTTGCACTTCCACGCCGAACTCGACACCGCCACCACCTTGCCCGTGCTGGTGTCGGTGATCTGCGCGATGAAGCCACCATCGCCGATCTGCTGCTGCGAGGTGCCGATGTACTCGAGCCCGCTGTCGTCCTGCTTGTAGTCCTTGATGATGAAGTTCAACTCCAGCGGGTAGCTGCCGCTGAAGGTGAAGGTCTCGGAATTGAACGAGCGCTCTGTGGTGATGGGCACCGAGTCGGTCATGACCAGCGCATTGCCGAGGTAGAACTGGAACCAGTTGTCGGCCCAGACCTCGCCCTTGAACGTCACCGTGGTGCTGCCAACGGCGGGGGTGGTGGTGGTGGTGGTAGTCGTCGTGGTCGGGGCGGCCGTTGTCGGGGCGGCCGAGCCGCCGCCGCAGGCTGCCAAGGCCAGGCACAAGGCCGTGGACGCGGCAGCGCAAGAGAGTTCAGTCATCACCCAGCGCTCCGTCAGTTGAGTGCGGCCGTGCGCTTTGCGCCGAGGGCTGCGCCCAAGGCGCTCACCCGCACGTCAGGCCCACGGGCACCGTAGCAGATGCCGTTGGCGATGGCTGCGGCGCCGACCATCTGCGGCGACACCGTGCCCGAGTAGCAACCCATCGACGAACGCAGGCTCGTCACGCCGGCCGGCAGCACATAGTGGTAGATGCCACCGGGGAACTCGGGCGTGGCGCTGGTGATGCCGTTGCAAGCGTCGAGTTGGTCGATGCCGACGGCTGCGCCGTTCACGTCTTTGTTGCCATAGATCGGGAAGCCGTCGTTGGCAATGCCGATGATGTGCGAGGCCCCGGCGGCCCCAGTCACCGGCACGTCCACCAGCGCGGTCACGCACGCCGGCAGGCCGTGGTAGTGGTAGGTGTTCTTCAGCGGCGTCGGGTGGCCGTTGCAGCTGTCGATGAAGCTCGCGGTGCGGCTCGTGCCCGCCGTGTCGGTGAAGGTGTAGGAGACGTTGTCGGTCAGCGCAGCGGTCGAGTTGTTGGCGCCTTCGGTGGCGTTGAACATGGCCGAGCCGCTGATCATCCAGCCGATCGAGCCGCCGGAGGTTGGCGTCGTGGTCGCGGCCTTGGTCGGGCAGGTGTTGAAGGTCTGCGTCATGCTGACCGTGCTGCTGGCCGTGCCCCCGAACGCGGCGGTGCCGAGTGCCATGTTGCTGCTCGGCGTGGTCGCCACCACCACACCGCCGACATCGCGCACCGGCTCCAGGTAATAGGCGTTGGTCGCGTGGCTGGGCACGCCTTTCGACGTGTAGGTCATCGTGCAGTCGGTCGGGAACGCGACGGTCACGCCAGCCTGCCACGCCACGGTCTTGTAGACGGCGTTCAGCGAGCCGCTGGTGCCGACTGTGGGTGTCGTGGGGGTCGTGGTCGTGGTGGTGCTTGTCGAGACATCAGAACTGCCACCGCCGCAGGCGACGACAGCGCATGCGCTGACCAACGGCAGGATCAAAGACAGGCCGAGATTCGGGATCGTTAAGGTCTTCACGCGCGCTCCAGTGGCTGAGTTTGCGAAGCACGCAGATCACGCGCTTGCTGGAGTCAAAGCTTATGAAGTTGCACGCGTACATCGATGACATTGCTGCCATCCAACCACCGGTTCATGCAGTGGGTTCACGAGACGGGCAGCCACAGGCGCAGCCGCGCCTCGTCATGCGGGCTGGGCAACAGCGTCACGTCGCCCCCATGGGCCTGCGCGATCACGCGCGCCAGGCTCAAGCCCAAGCCATGCCCATCGACGCTGCGGTTGTGCGCCACATCGCCCCGAAAGAACCGATCAAACATTCGCGCGCGGGCCGGCGGCGCAATGGGATGCGTGCTGTTCGACCACAGCACCTCCACCCCCGATGCCGCAGCCCGCGCCTGCACATGGATCCACCCGCCCGGCGGCGTGTACTTGAAGGCATTGCCGCACAGGTTGTTGAGCACTTGCCCGAGCAGCTGTTCGTCGCCCTGCACGACCGCCTGCGCCGCCAGGTCGCTCGAGATCCTCACATCCCGCAGTTCAAGAAGGTTCGCGTCGGCCAGGCGCTCCTGCAACATCGCACTCAGGTCGACCGGTGCGCGCAGCAAGGCCAGCTTGCCGGCGTCGGCCTGCGACAGCATCAGCAGCTTGCGGGTGATCGACGACAGGCGGCCGGCCTCGTCGAGCATCTGCGCCAGCTGAACCTGTATCGGCTGGTCGCCCGAGACGCGCATGGCCTGTTCGATCTGCCCTTGAAGAATGGTGAGCGGTGTGCGCAGCTCGTGCGCGGCATCGGCCGAGAAACGCGTGGCCTGGTGGAAGCTGGCTTCGAGCCGATCGAGCATGCGGTTGTAGGCGTTGATCAGATCCTGGAACTCGCGGTCTTCGCGGCCCGCCGGCACGCGGTGTTCGAGCGACTGCTGGTTGACCGCTTCCATCGAGCTGCGCAGCCGCGTCACGGGCCGCATGGCCAGCGTCGACATCAGCCAGGCGCCGAGCGCGGTGAGCAGCAGCGCGAGCGGTGCCGCGCGCCACACGATGCTGCCCAACGCGTCGCGCAGGTCGGTGCGTGTGGACGCCAGATCGGCCCCCACCACAGCGTTCGAGCCCGAGGCCGTGACCTGCGCGGCACGCCAGTCAGATGCGAGCGCGCTGAAACCCGCCACTCGACACTGCATGCGCGGCGGGCGGCGCGGGCCGCCTGCATCGGGTGGCTCCCGCCGGGCGCCGGGCGGTGGGCGAAGCCCTTCTGCGGGGCCGCGCACCTGGCCCGGCGGCGGCCGGTCGCCGTCGTCGGCGTCGTCGGCGTCGTCTGCCGGAGGGCCGAGCGCGTCGCCCTGCCCGCTTGACGGCTTGCGGTCCGGTGCAGCGACCCAGGTGAGCCCGTTCGGGCTCAGCGTGTCGGGCCACCGTGCAGAGCGAATCGCGGGCGCCTCGGGCGCAGCCTGCACCCACAGCAACAGTTGCTCCGCCGACTGCAGGCGCAACTTGAGTGCCGCGTCACGTTCCACCCGCGCCAGGCCCGAAGGCGGCAGCGGCCGTGTGGCCAACTGGTCGGCCTCTTCGCACAAGCGCGCATCAAGCCGGGCGATCTCGTACGACATCGCGCTGGTCCAGCTCAACCCGGCCACGACGGCCAGCGTCACGGCCACCACCAGCAGCGAGACGAAGAAGATGCGCGCGCGGAACGACGCCAGCCGCCGCTTCACGCCGGTTGCCTGAACCGGTAGCCGACGCCGCGCACCGACTCGATCACGCCGTCGGTGTCGGTCGCGGCGTCCATGCCGCGCACCTCGCGGATCTTCTTGCGAATGCGCTTGATGCAGGTGTCGACCAGGTTCGTGCCGGGGTCGAAGTCGTAGCCCCACACATGCTCGAGGATCTGGGTGCGAGTGAACAGCTGGCCGCTGGATCGCATCAGGTATTCGACCAGGCTGAACTCGCGCCCCGTCAGCTCGATGGTGCGCCCCTCGAACTCGACCTGCCGTGCGATGCGGTCGAGCTGGAAGCCGCCGACCTGCAGCACGTTGTGGCGCGCACTCGATTGGCGGCGCATCAGGGCGAGCAGCCGGGCGTGCAGTTCCTCGACGAAGAACGGCTTGGCCAGGTAGTCGTCGGCACCGAGGTTGAGCCCCTCGATGCGGTCGCCCAGTTCATTGCGTGCGGTGAGCAGGATCACCGGCGTTGCGATGCCTTCAGCGCGCAGGCCCGCGAGCACCGACAAGCCGTCGCGGCCCGGCAGCATCAGGTCGAGCACGACGGCGTCATATGCGCCCCGGCGCGCTTGTTCGAAGCCGGCGTTGCCGTCGTTGCAGACGTGCACGTCCATGCTGCGGGCCCCCAGCCCGGCGACCACCAGGTCGGCGATCCGCTCCTCGTCTTCGATCAACAGCACTCGCATCTCGGCCGGCATCGTTCAGGGTTTCAGTTCGCGCGCGTGGCCCAGTGCCATGCTCGCCATGCTTGCGAGCATCAGGCTTGCGCACGCCGAACTGTGACAGCTTGTTGCCCCTGCCCGATGGCAATCTTGTCACCGGCCTGCATCGACCGAACAGGCCATCGCCAATCAGCGCTTCGCGTTGCGGTCCGGCGAGGCGGCCTTGTCGGCCAGCACGTAGTAACGGAACTCGGACTTCAACACGTCGAAGGTCGGTGGCTGCGGGTCTTCGAAGACGACGCGGCCGCTCGCGTCGAGCACCTCGACGCGGGACGCGACGCGCGGTGTGTCCGCGCCGGTGGGCCCGGTCGTTCCGGTGGTTCCTGCCGTGCCGGCGGTGCCCGTCGCTGCGGTCGTTCCGGCGGTCGCCTTAACCCCGACCGGCGTCGCGCCGCCATCGTCGCCGCCATCGTCAACCCCATCACCGCCCGACTCGGCGTGCAGCGCCTTCGCAATGCGCTCGGCCATGCGGTTGATCGGGTTGCTGCCCGCGGTGGGTGTGGGTTCGGTCGCAACGCCGTCGCCCTTCAGGTCGATGCGGAAGTAGCCGGTCGAGTCGGTCTTCGCCGATCCGCGCGTGGCGCGCTTCTGGTTCGTTGCGTCCGACAGAGTCAGGCGCACCGTGTGGCCAGCGGCGGGCGCGCCATCGGCGCCGACCACGTAGCCATGAAACAGCGCGTCGGTCTGGAAGGTCTGGACGAAGCGGCTCGCCACCTCCACCTGTTCGAGCACGCCCTCGCGCAGGGCGTCGAACTTGTCGGCGCGATCCAGCGCAGCGTTGACGCGCTCATCGTCCTTGCCGTGCAAGTTGGCGATGCGCTTGGCCTCGCTGCGCTGCGAGCGGCCGATGCCCTCGAACAGCGCCTGCTGCAAGGCCAGAACGCCCGGCCCGAGCGAGGCCGCTTCGGTGAATGCAGCGGCAATGCCGGCGATGTTGGCGGCCTGCTCGACCCGCGCGGAGCTGCGCGCGGCATACGGGTTGCGACGTGTGGGCATCGGGGTCTCCTATGAGGTCATGCGCAAAGATGCGTGGTCAGGCGTGGTCGTGGGCCGCCATCTGGGCGCCCACGACCACGTGGCCGACCACGCTCACGGCGTCACCGCAGGCATTCGGGCAGAACGCCTGCGCCAGCACCAGGTTGTGGTGCACGGCGCGCATCAGCCCGAACGCGCCGATGCAGTGGGTCGACTGGTTGTCGGCGGCAGTGTTCAGCATCGCCAGGCTCATCACCGAGCGGTAGGCACGGCCCCAGGTTTCGGCCAGGCGGTTGTCGTTGCTGCGAACGCTGCTGCCGATGGCCAGCAGGTCGGCCAGCACAATGCGCGCATCGGCGTGGTACTCGAACTGGTTGTCGCAGGCCGACACGTCGTCGAGCGAGAGCAGCAGCACGGAGGCCATGCCGAAGCCGCGCGGCGCGTCGCGCATCATGAAGCTCGCCTGGTTGTCGTTGAACAGCAGCTTGCCGGTGGGCAGGCGCGGCCACACGCCGGGCATGAAGCGCGACTTGTTCGCCAGGTCGCAGATCATCTTGGCCGCGTTGTCGTTGCCCGTGGTCGTCTTGAACAGCTTGAAGTACAGCAGCAGGATCAGCGTCATCAGCAGGCCGGTGGTCCATTCGCGGCTCAACCCGAAGTTGCCGACCAGCACGGTGCTGGCGATGGAGTCGGTCGCGGGTGCGCCGGTGCCTTCGCTGAGCAGGCGGTTGTCGGTGATGTGCATCGGCCCGGCACCGAGCATGAACAGCGCGCGCCCGAGCGGCTGCTCGATCCGGTTGCCGTGGATGCGCAGCGGGTCGGCGGCGCCGCGCGGGGGGGGCGCAGCGGCGAACGTGGTGCCCACGGGCTTGGTGCCAGCGGCCGGGAAGCTGAGCGCGGGCCAGATGT
>JANNBF010000161.1:0-12300 GCA_031385155.1 Rhizobacter sp. | reverse complement strand
CGCGAACGTGCAGACGCTGCTGTTCTTCGCCTTCTTCCTGGCGTTTGCGGTCAAGGTGCCGATGTGGCCGGTGCACACCTGGCTGCCAGATGCCCACGTCGAATCGCCCACCGGCGGCTCGGTGGTGCTGGCGGCCATCATGCTCAAGCTCGGCTGCTACGGCTTTCTGCGCTTCTCGCTGCCGATCACACCCGACGCATCGCACAAGTGGGCCGGCTTCATGATTGCGTTGTCGCTCGTGGCGGTCGTCTACATCGGCTTCGTCGCACTGGTGCAGCGTGACATGAAGAAGCTCGTGGCCTACTCGTCGATCGCCCACATGGGCTTCGTGACCTTCGGCTTCTTCATCTTCAACGAACTGGGCATGTCGGGCGGCATCGTGCAGATGATCTCGCACGGCTTCGTCTCGGGAGCCATGTTCCTGTGCATCGGCGTGCTCTACGACCGGGTGCACTCGCGCGAAATCGCGTCGTATGGCGGTGTGGCGAACACGATGCCGAAGTTCGCCGCCTTCGCCGTGCTGTTCGCGATGGCCAATTGCGGCCTGCCCGGCACGGCCGGCTTCGTGGGCGAGTGGATGGTGATCCTCGGTGCGGTGAAGTACAACTTTTGGCTCGGCGCTATCGCGGCCAGCACCTTGATCTTCGGTGCGGCCTACACGCTGTGGATGGTCAAGCGCGTTTACTTCGGCCCGATTGCCAACGACCATGTGCGCGAGCTCACCGACATCAACGCACGCGAGTTCGGCATGCTCGCGGTGCTCGCCATCGCCGTGTTGTGGATGGGCCTGTACCCGAAGCCGTTCACCGATGTGATGCACGTGTCTGTGACTGAACTGCTCAAGCACGCGGCCGTCAGCAAGCTCGCGAACTGACCACACGCGTGCCCCCGCCTGCCCGCACCAGAACAAGAACCGACAAGCACCCATGAATCAGATGAACTGGCACGCCGTCTACCCAGAGATGGTTCTGCTCGCGATGGCCTGCGTCATCGCGATGCTCGACCTCTGGGTCACGAGCCCGCGCCGTACACCGACCTACCTGCTCACGCAGGCCACGCTCGCGGTGGTCGGCCTGATGCACCTGCAGGGTTTCAACGAAGGCGCCACCGAATACGCAATGCAGCGCATGGTCGTCGCCGACCCCATGGGCCACCTGCTGGGCGCATTCGCGTGCCTCGCGGTGATGGTGTCGCTGGTGTATGCGCGCCCCTACGCCGCCGAGCGCGACATGCTCAAGGGCGAGCTGTTCACCCTCAGCACTTTTGCGCTGCTCGGCATCAGCGTGATGCAGTCGGCGAACAACTTCCTCGTGATCTACCTCGGCCTCGAGTTGATGTCCCTGAGCTTGTACGCACTGGTGGCGCTGCGCCGCGACAGTGCCGACGCGACCGAAGCGGCGATGAAGTACTTCGTGCTGGGCGCGCTGGCCAGCGGCTTCCTGCTGTACGGCTTGTCGATGATGTATGGCGCCACCGGCTCGCTTGAGATCAGCGAGGTGTTCAAGGCCGTGGGCACCGGGCAGATCAACAAGTCGGTGCTGGTGTTCGGCGTGGTCTTCATCGTGGCCGGCCTGGCCTTCAAGCTCGGTGCCGTGCCGTTCCACATGTGGGTGCCCGACGTCTACCAAGGTGCGCCCACGGCCGTGACGCTGCTGATCGGCGGCGCGCCGAAGCTGGCTGCTTTCGCCATCACGATCCGCCTGCTGGTCGAGGGCCTGTCGGGCATCGGCGCCGACTGGCAGCAGATGCTCGTCGTGCTGTCCATCGGCTCGATGGTGCTGGGCAACGTGGTTGCCATTGCGCAGACCAACCTGAAGCGCATGCTGGCGTATTCATCCATCGCGCAGATGGGCTTCATGCTGCTCGGCCTCACGCCCACGGTGGTGGGCATGAACACCTTCTCTGCCGCCAACGGCTACAGCTCGTCGATGTTCTACATCGTCACTTACGTGCTCACCACGCTGGGCAGCTTCGGCATGGTGATGTTGCTGTCGCGTCAGGGTTTCGAGTCAGAGCAGATCAGCGACCTCAAAGGCCTGGCCCGCCGCAGCCCGTGGTTCGCGCTCGTGATGACGGTCATCATGCTGTCGCTCGCCGGCCTGCCGCCGACCGTCGGCTTCTACGCCAAGCTGGCCGTCCTGCAGGCGGTGGTGTCGACGAACGTCGGCGGCTACATCGCACTTGCCGTCGTGGCGGTGCTGATGAGCCTGGTCGGCGCGTTCTACTACCTGCGTGTGATCAAGGTGATGTACTTCGATGAGCCGACCGACACGCACCCCATCGTCAGCACCGGTGAGATGCGCCTCGTGCTGTCGATCAATGGCGCCGCCGTGCTGCTGTTCGGCCTGCTGCCCGACGGGCTGATGACGGTGTGCCGCGAGGCCATCGTCAAGGCCTTGACGACATGACCCACGTGGTCTTCACGAGGCCGAGCGCTTGACCACGGCCGAAACCTCGCGACCCGGGCTCGACGCGCATCTGCAGGAAACGCCCATCCATTCCGAGCAGGTCTACCACGGCCACTTTCTCGATGTGCGCCGCGACGAGGTCCGCATGCCCGACGGCCGCACCGCGCGCCGCGAGTACATCGTTCACCCCGGTGCGGTGATGATCGTGCCGCTGCTCGACGACGGCCGGCTCGTGGTCGAGCGCCAGTGGCGCCACCCGATGGGCCGCACCATGCTCGAGTTCCCCGCCGGCAAGCTCGATGCAGGCGAGTCGCCCGCTGAATGCGCCGCGCGCGAACTGACCGAGGAGACGGGCTACCGGGCCGCCGAGTGGGCCCGTGCCGGCATCCTGCACAACGCCATCGCCTACTCGACCGAGGGCATCGAAGTCTGGTTCGCGCGCGGGCTGACGCTCGGCCCGCGCCGGCTCGACGACGGTGAGTTTCTCGATGTGTTGAGCCTGGGTGCCGACGAGCTGGATGCGCTCGCGGCGCGCGGTGAACTCACCGACGCGAAGACGCTGATCGGCCTGCTGTGGCTTGCCAACTGGCGCGCCGGCCGCTGGCCCTTGCAGTGGCAGGTGGCTGCGTGAACCGCGCCGCATCGATAATGCAGCCATGAAGGTTCTGAACCTGCGCTGCGCTCACGAGCATGTGTTCGAAGGCTGGTTCGCCTCCGATGAAGACTTCCTGTCGCAAGGCGAGCGCGGTTTGGTCGCGTGCCCGCTGTGCGACGACAAGACCATCCTGCGGCTGCCCAGCGCCCCGCGCCTGAACGTGTCGAGGCAGCGCGAGGCGCCGCCTGCCGAGCCGGCACCGAACGCGGCTGCGCCCGCGCAGGCGCAGCAGGCCAAGTGGCTGCGTGCGGTGCGCAACATGATGGCCAGCACCGAAGACGTCGGCGAACGCTTTCCCGAAGAGGCGCGCCGCATTCACTACGGCGAAGCCGAGGGCCGCCCGATACGCGGCCGTGCCACCCCGGCCGACGCCGATGCCCTGCGCGAAGAGGGGATCGAGGTCATGTCGGTGGCCGTGCCCGAGCCGCTCAAGGGGCCGCTTCAGTAAACAAGGGGCCTGGGATGCGCGCTGTGTTCGGGGTGGTGTCCATGCTCATCGTGTTGGCCGTGTTGGCCGTGGTGGCGTTCCTGGCGGCCCGCCAACTCAAGTCGGCTGCGCCCCGTGTGGCTGCGCCAGGCGCTGCCGCAGCCAGCGCGCCGCTCTCGGGCAACGTCGGCGAGCAGGTGCGGCAAGTTCAGCAGCAGGTTGGCGCCGACGTGGCCAAAGCACTGGAGCAAGGCGCAGCCGCCCGCAAGGAAGCAGCCGGCAAGTAGCGCCCGACCAACTCGCGAGCCGCCGCCGGCCCGCGCCCACGACACCCGCGATGACCGAGCCATTCCCTGACACGATCAACCCGATCAGCCCCGCCAGCGCAGCCGACGAGCACGCGATGCGCATCGCGCTCGATCAGGCGCGCAACGCGTGGTTGGTGGGCGAGGTGCCGGTGGGCGCGGTCATCATGCGGGCCGGGCAGGTCATCGCGACGGGCTACAACCGCCCGATCACCGAGCACGACCCGACCGCCCATGCCGAGATCGTGGCGCTGCGCCATGCGGCGCAACTGGTCGCGAACTACCGGCTGCCCGAATGCGAGCTGTACGTGACTCTGGAGCCGTGTGCGATGTGCGCTATGGCGTTGCTGCACGCGCGCTTCAAGCGCGTCGTGTTCGGCACGCTCGACCCCAAGACCGGCGCCGCCGGCTCAGTGGTCAACCTGTTCGACCTTGCGCAACTGAACCACCACACCACGTTGCATGGCGGCGTGCTGGCCGATGAATGCGGCCAGTTGCTGCGCGAGTTCTTCGCGCAGCGCCGCGAGCAATACCGCCAGCGCCGCGCGGCACGCGCACCCACCGATGCCGAACTGGCGCAAGACACCTCCGACATTCCGACCGGCGAGGCCACAGAGATCGTGGTGGCCCCGGGCTCCACCTGACCCGAACCGATCCAGGACCGATGACCACGCTGACTCTCTTCACCCCCGCCGGCGTGCTCGCCAAGGCCGCGCCACTGCGGCTGGCAGCGAAGCGCCTGAAGGCGCTGGGCTTCGACGTGCTGACCGACACCTCGGCGCTGGCGAAACACCATCGCTTCGCCGGCGACGACGACACGCGCCTGGCCACCTTGCACCGCGTGGCAGCGCAGGCGCCGGGCATTGCGCTCGCCACCCGCGGCGGCTACGGCTTGACGCGGCTGCTTGACCGCATCGACTGGGCGCTGATTGCCAACAGCGTCGAGCGCGGCACGCATTGGGTTGGCCAGAGCGACATGACCGCGCTGCAGCTCGGCCTGCTCGCTCATACGAAGGCCAGCGCCCACGCGGTCACCTGGGCCGGCCCGCTGGCGTGCGACGACTTCGGGCGCCCAGACGAAGCCGGCGGCGTCGACGACGTGACGCAAGACTGCTTCGTCGAGGCCATGAACGGCGCGCTCGAAGCGGTCGGCTTTCGCACCGAAGCGGGGTTCGACGGCCTGTCGTTGCGCGGCCCCTTGTGGGGCGGCAACCTGTGCATGCTCAACTCGCTGCTCGGTACAAAGCACATGCCGCGCATCAAGGGCGGCGTGCTGTTCCTGGAGGACGTGAACGAGCAACCGTATCGCATCGAGCGGCACCTTCTTCAACTCCACCAGGCCGGTGTGCTGGATGCGCAGAAGGCGATTGTTCTTGGCGCATTCAGTGGCTGGAAACCGTCACCGCTGGACCGGGGCTACACGCTGAAGACGGTGGTCGCGCACCTGCGCACGTTGACCCGCACGCCGATCCTGACCGGGCTGCCGTTCGGCCACGTGCCCACCAAGGTCACGCTGCCGGTCGGCGCGAAAGTACAACTCGTGGTGCAGGGGCGCGACGTGCTGATCGGTTGGGAGCACGCCCACCACGCTCACGGCTGAACCCGCCCGCAACTGCGCGTGAGTCTGCCTGGCGCCGCCCCGCAGGCCCTTACAATTCATCGTCTGCCTCTCGCTGACCCGGCCACAAGCCGGTGTTCTTCGGAGGCAATTTTCTTTGTGGGGGCGCGGCGCAAGCCTGCTGCGCACCGATGAACGAGCGGGAGTGGCGCATGGCGGGTCGGTGCATGAAACGCAAACCAAACCAGGGCCCGCGCCTTCTGATGTTGCTGGCCGCAGGTTGCCTGCTCGCCGCGTGCAACAACAGCCCGTATGCCGATGGCGCGGCGGCCACGAACCTCATCTTCAACTCGTTCGATGAACGCTCGCCGCGCTACCTCGACCCGACCGCGTCGTACCTGAACCCCGAAACGCCGTACACCATGTCGGCGTACGAGCCGCTCTATGGCTACCACTACCTCAAGCGCCCTTACGAGCTGATTCCGAAGGCGGCCGCCGCCGTCGTCAAGCCGTACTACCTCGACAAGACCGGCGCGCGCCTGCCGGACGATGCACCCGCTGAGGCCATTGCCGAGAGCGTGTACGACGTGCCCATCAAGCCCGGCATTCGCTACGCACCGCACCCGGCCTTCGCGAAGAATGCGAAGGGTGAGTACGTCTACCACCACCTCACACCTGAGCAACTCGGTGACAGGCGCGCGCCGCAAGACTTTCCCGTTCAGGGCACGCGCGAGCTCGTCGCCGAAGACTTCGTCTATGCGCTCAAGCGCCACGCCACCACGCGCATCGAAGCACCGATCTACGCGGTGTTCGCCGAGTACCTGCTCGGCCTGAAAGACTACGCCGCGCTGCTAAAGGTCGAAGACAAGAAGCTGCTTGCCGGCCTGCCCGAAGACAGCCAGGACAAGCCCTTCCTCGACCTGCGCCGCTGGCCGCTGGCCGGTGCCACGGCACTCGACAGCCACACCTTGCGCATGCGAATCAAAGGCAAGTACCCGCAGTGGAAGTACTGGCTGGCAATGACCTTCGCCGCACCCGTGCCGTGGGAGGCCGATGCGTTCTACTCGCAGCCCGGCATGGGCAAGAACGGCCTGTCGCTGATCCGCTGGCCGGTGGGCACGGGGCCGTACATGCTGACCGAGCACGTGAAAGACCGCTTTCTCGCGATGCGCCGCAACCCCAATTACCACGGCGAAACTTACCCGTGCGACGGCAACCCCGGCGACAAGGAAGCCGGCCTGCTGGCCGACTGCGGCAAGCCGATGCCGTTTGCGGATGGCTTTCAATCGATCTTCGTCAAGGAGCGCGTGCCCCGCAAGGAAATGTTCAAGCAGGGCTATCTGGACGTGCCCGAGATCGAACGGCCCGACTGGGGCGTGGAACTGCGCACTGACGCCGAAGACTCGAAGGTGGTCAAGCGCCTGTACGACGAGCGCGGGTTCAGCTTCCCGCAGACGACCGACATCAACAACTGGTACCTCGGCTTCAACTGGCTCGACCCGGTGGTGGGCAAGGGCGACACGCCCGAGCAGCAGGTGAAGAACCGCAAGCTGCGCCAGGCCTTGTCGATCGCCATCGACTGGGAAGAGGGTTACGGCCGCGTGTTCCGCAACAAGGGCGGCGAGACGGCGCAGGGCCCGGTGCCGCCGGGCGTGTTCGGCTCGCGCGAGGGCACGCCCGAGGGCGTCAACCCGGTCACGCATCGGCTGGTGAACGGGGTGCCGGTGCGCCGCCCCATCGAAGACGCGAAGCGCCTGATGGTCGAGGCCGGCTACCCGAACGGCCGCACCGCCGACACCGGCAAGCCACTGGTGCTGAACTACGACTACCAGCGCACACCCACGCCCGAGATCAAGTCCGAGATCGACTGGATGGTCAAGCAGTACGCGAAGCTCGGCGTTCAGCTCGAAGTGCGCGCAACCGACTTCAACCAGCATCAAGAGAAGCTGCTCAAGGGCAAGGCGCAGATCGTCTGGGGCGGCTGGCTCGGCGACTACCCTGACGCCGAGAACTTCCTGTTCCAGCTCTACGGCCCGAACGCGAAGGCGGTGTCGCAAGGCGAGAACGCGATCAACTACAGCAACCCGGCCTACGACAAGCTCTTCGTGCGCATGCAGACGCTCGACGACGGGCCGGAGCGCCAGAAGGTCATCGACGAGATGGTCGCCATCGCGCGCGAAGATTCGCCGTGGGCCTGGGGCTACTGGCCGTACGTAGCGCTCGCGTTCCAGCCCTGGCTGCACAACGGCAAGCCGAGCATCCTGATCCGCGACCAGGTGAAGTACTACCGCGTCGACCCGGTGGCCCGGATGGTGCGCCAGGCCGAATGGAACAAGCCGACCTGGTGGCCGATCCTGCTGCTCGCCGCCGGGGCGTTGGCGCTGGTGTGGGTGGGCAGGCGCAGCTACCGGGCGCGGCAAGACGCCACGGCCAAAGCCGCCACGCCTGCCGTACCGCCGAAGCCGTCGGCCCAAGTGGGCTAGCCCAGTGCTGAACTACCTGATCCGCCGCCTCGGCTACGGAGCGTTGATCCTGATCGGCGTCAACCTGTTCACCTTCTTCCTGTTCTTCAGCGTCAACACGCCCGACGACATGGCGCGCCTGAACATCGGCGGCAAGCGCGTCACGCAAGACCAGATCGAGAAGTGGAAGACCGAGCGCGGCTACGACAAGCCGGTGTACTGGGACGCCAAAGAGCAGGGCGCCGCGAAGCTGACGCACACCATCGTGTGGGAACGTTCGGTGTCGCTGTTCGCGCTCGACTTCGGGCGCTCCGATTCGCAGAACGCGGTCGACATCGGCCACGAGATCAAGACGCGCATGGGCGTGAGCCTGCAGCTCGCGGTGCCGATCTTCATCCTGCAGGTGTTCGCGAGCACCGCGTTCGCGCTGCTGCTGGTGTTCTTCCGCCACTCGCGCATCGACTTCTGGGGCGTGGTGCTGTGCGTGGTGATGCTGTCGATCTCGAGCCTCTTCTACATCATCGTCGGGCAGGTGTTCTTCTCGCGCATGTTGCACCTGGTGCCGATCTCGGGCTACGAAGGCGGCCTCACGGCGGTGAAGTTTCTGGTGTTGCCGGTGATCCTGTCGCTGATCTCCCGTCTGGGCACCGAGGCGCGCCTGTACCGGGCCATGTTCCTGGAAGAGATCGGCAAAGACTATGTTCGCACCGCGCGCGCCAAGGGCCTGGGTGAGTCGGTCGTGCTGTTCCGCCATGTGCTCAAGAACGCAGCCATCCCGATCATCACCAGCGCCGGCTCGTACCTGCCGTATGTGTTTCTCGGCAGCCTGGTGTTCGAAAGCTTCTTCGGCATCCCGGGCCTCGGCGCGTTCGTGATCGACGCGATCACGGGCCAAGACTTCGCCATCGTGCGGTCGATGGTCTTCCTCGGCGCGGTGCTCTACATCGCGAGCAACGTGCTGATCGACCTGACGTACATGTGGGCCGACCCGCGTGTGCGTTTGACTTGATGCGGCTTGACTTGACCCAGCCTGAACTGACCCGCCCGACATGACCCCGAAGCCCGTTCTGCTCTGGACCGACGTGGTGCTCTACGCCATGGTGCTGCTGCTCGTCTGGTATGCATGGCGTGTGCGCGTCAACCCGAACCTGCGTGCCAACT
Organism: Rhizobacter sp.; assembly: GCA_031385155.1. Lineage (GTDB taxonomy): Bacteria > Pseudomonadota > Gammaproteobacteria > Burkholderiales > Burkholderiaceae_C > LMDS01. The sequence goes on along the minus strand of JANNBF010000161.1, from coordinate 3,324 downwards.
GGATGCGCGTGGCGCGTGACCCCGCCGCACTGTGCGCGGGCATCGTGCTGGCGATGTTCGCGCTCGTCACGCTCGTTGACAGCGTGCACTTCCGGCGCGCGCTGGTGCCGTCGGCCGATGCGCCGGCGGGTACCGCAACGTTCTACGCGACCAGCACCGAGTCCCTGCTCGACGCCGTGCTCGCGCGCCAGGTGCAGATGCGCGAGTCGGGCTATTCGGAGCCGCTGGCTTACCTCGGCTTCAACATGCAGGCGTTGGAACGTGACGGCAAACCCGTGCGCGACTTCCCGCGCTTGGCGTTCGGCGGCGCGCATCTCGCGAGCCCCGCCGATTGGGCGGGTGATGTGCGCCTGCGTGCGTTGGCCGGCCTGGTGGCGGGCGCAGCGGCGGCGCTGCTCGCCACGCTGCTCGTCGCGTGGCTGAACCGCGCGCAGCATGGCGACGTGGTGGGCGCGCTGAAAGACATCGCCGCGGACCGCACCCACGTGCCGCTGCGTGCCGCGCTCGTCACCGTGGCGGTGGTGTGCATGCTCGTCGGCCCGCTGGTCGCGCTGATGGGCCACTACCACGTGTTCGGCACCGACCGCACCGGCAACGACGTGCTCTACCAGGCACTCAAAAGCGTGCGCACCGCGTTCGTGATCGGCACGCTCGCGACCATGGCCACCTTGCCGCTGGCCATGGTGCTGGGCGTGCTGGCCGGCTACTTCAAGGGCTGGGTCGACGAGGTGATCCAGTACCTCTACACCACGCTCACCTCGGTGCCCAACGTGTTGCTCATCGCCGCCTGCGTGCTGATGGTGCAGGTGTTCCTAGACAAGCACCCCGAGATGTTCGAGACTGGCGCCGAGCGCAGCGACCTGAAGATGTTCCTGCTGTGCGTGATCCTGGGCCTGACCGGCTGGGCGACGCTGTGCCGGCTGATCCGCGGTGAAACGCTGAAGCTGCGCGAGCTCGACTTCGTGCAGGCCGCCACGGCCTTCGGCGTCAGCCATGCGCGCATCATGGCGCGCCACATCATGCCCAACGTGATGCACCTCGTGCTCATCACCACGGTGCTGAGCTTCTCGGACCTGATCTTGTACGAAGCGGTGCTCACCTACGTGGGCGTGGGCGTCGACCCGTCGATGAACAGCTTCGGCGGCATGATCAACCTGGCCCGCAGCGAAATGAGCCGCGACCCGGTCGTCTGGTGGAGCTTCATCGCCGCGTTCGGCTTCATGGTGGCACTGGTGCTTGCCGCCAACCTGTTCGCCGACGGCGTGCGCGACGCCTTCGACCCGCGTGCCCGCAGCCTGCGCCCTCGCGTGCTGGCGCGGCGCGTTGCCGACCCTTCGGCGTGAGGCCGGCGGCATGCTGAAGATCGCCGACCTCAAGGTGGCGCTCGACGCCGACGCTGGCCTCGTCAAGGCCATCGACGGCCTGACCCTTTGCATCGAGCGAGGCGAGACCTTCGCGCTTGTCGGCGAGTCGGGCTGCGGCAAGAGCATGACGGCGCTGGCCTTGATGCGCCTGCTGCCCGACGCCGGCCGTGTGACCGCCGGCAGCGTGCTGCTCGAAGGGCAGGACGTGCTGGCACTGCCCGAGTCGCGCATGCGCTCGGTGCGGGGTGGGCGCATCGGCATGATCTTTCAGGAGCCGTCGACGAGCCTGAACCCGGTGATGCGCGTGGGCGACCAGATCGTCGAGGCGATCAAGGCGCACACCGCGCTGCGCGGGGCGGCGGCGCGCACCAAGGCCATCGAGTGGCTCGGGCGCGTAGGCATCCCCGAGCCCGAGCGCCGCATCGACGAGTACCCGTTCCGCCTGAGCGGTGGCCAGAAGCAGCGCGTGATGATCGCGATGACGCTCGCGGCCGAACCCGATTTTCTGATCGCCGACGAACCCACCACCGCGCTCGACGTGACGATCCAGGCGCAGATCCTCGACTTGCTCAAGCGCCTGCAGCGCGAGCAGGGCATGGGCCTCTTGCTCATCACCCACGACCTGGCCGTGGTCAGCGGCATGGCGCACCGCGTGGCGCTGATGTACGCGGGGCAGATCATCGAGGTGGCGAGTGCCACTGAGTTCTTCGCCGCGCCCAAACACCCGTATGCGCAACTGCTGCTGCGTGCACTGCCCGACAGCGCCAAGCGGGGCGGGGCGCTGGCGGCCATTCCGGGCACCGTGCCCCCACTGTGGCAAGACTTCGAAGGCTGCCGTTTTGCCCCGCGCTGCGACCGCGTGTTCGATGCCTGCCACAGCACCCGCCCCGAGTTGCTGACGAGTGGCGGCCGCGAGGTGCGCTGCCTGCTGTACGCGCCGGGCGGTGGCGGCGCGGCCACCGCGCAAGCCGCGCCCGATTCGACTCTGCACTTCGCCGCGCCGCCGTTGAAAGCCTTGGTGGGTGAGTTGCTGCTCGACGTGCAGGGCCTGCGCGTTCGCTTCCCTGTGCGCGCCGGCCTGCTGCAGCGCGCGCAACGCTCGTTCACGGCCGTCGATGACGTGTCGTTCCAAATCGCGGCCGGCCAGACGCTGGCGCTGGTCGGCGAGTCGGGGTGCGGCAAGACGACCACCGGCAAGGCCATCGTCCAGTTGCTTCGCGGGCGCGCGCTGATCGATGGTCAGGCGCTGTTCAAGGGGCAGGATCTGTTCGCGCTTGAAGGCGCTGCTCTGCTCGTTGCTCGGCGGGCGGTGCAGATCATCTTCCAGGACCCGTTCGCATCACTGAACCCGCGCATGCGCGTCTTCGACATCCTGGAGGAAGGCATGCGCGCGCTTCGGCCCGAACTCGGCAGCGCCGCGCGGCGCAGTGCAATCGAAGCCCTGATCGACCAGGTCGGCCTGCGCTGCGACACCTTGCAGCGCTACCCGCACGAGTTCTCGGGCGGCCAGCGCCAGCGCATCGCCATCGCCCGCGCGCTGGCGGTGCAACCGCAGTTGATCGTGTGCGACGAGCCCACCTCGGCGCTCGATGTGTCGGTGCAGGCGCAGATCCTGAACCTGCTGCGCGAACTGCAGCGCGAGCTCGGTGTGTCGTATCTGTTCATCACGCACAACATCGGTGTGGTCGAGTACATCGCCGATCAGATCGTCGTGATGAATGCGGGCCGGGTCGAAGAGGCCGGGGCGACGTCGGCAGTGCTGACCCGCCCGAAGTCGGCGTACACGCGAACGCTGCTGGCGGCAGTGCCGCGAATTCAACCTACAAACCGCAATTGACCGTGGCTGACTCTACGGGGAGCCAGCACTGGCGCGGTGAGTAGCGGATTTGGCAGACTCACCCGATGGGTGAATCAAAACGCACGCGACAAAGGGCGCTGATCCGGAGTGATGGCGAGGCGG
>JANNBF010000144.1:0-11904 GCA_031385155.1 Rhizobacter sp. | reverse complement strand
GCAAAGTTAAGGCGCGCAGCGCCGGCCGAAGTCACAAGGTGCGGTCACCGTTGCGTGCAGCGGCCGGGCTGTAAGCCCGGCGGTCGCAAGGCGACCCATTAGCCGTGCGACGCAGGCTAACTTTGCGCAGCGAAGTCAAGGCGCGCAGCGCCGGCCGAAGTCACAAGGTGCGGTCACCGCTGCTCGCAGCGGCGGGCCTGCAAGGCCCGCGATCGCGAAGCGATCGTTTTTCGGCGTGCACAGCGTGTCGAATGTGGCCGGCAGCACCTCGGCCCACGTCATTTCAGAGGCCGACAAGGCCCCCTAAGCCGCCAAGCACCAAGGGCGCAACCGGGGCGTGACCAGCGAACGGGCATCCGCCTGAAGTGCCTTCGGGGCCAGCTGGAGCCGGCACCGGCACGGCATCATCGCGCCATGCCGATCACCACCGACGACCTGCGCCGCTATGCCGTGGCGCACAGCCTGTTCAGGCCGACGACGCTGCCGAAGGCCATCGCCAGGCTCGGCTTCGTGCAGGCCGACCCGATTCGCGCCCCGGCGCGCGCGCAAGACCTGATGCTGCGCCACCGCGTCGCCGGCTACCGCGCTGGTGACCTGGAGCGCCGCTACGCAACGCTCGGCATCGAGGAAGACTTCTTTGTCAACTACGGCTTCTTGCCGCGCGCCACGCACGCGCTGATGCACCCGCGCACCGCGCGCACCGTGTGGCCCGCCGCACGCAGGGCGCAGGCCGAGGCGGTGCTGGCATTCGTGCGCGAGCGCGGCGTGGTGCACCCGCGCGAAGTCGACACGCAGTTCGCCCACGGCAAGGCCACCAACTGGTTCGGCGGCTCGTCGAACGCCAGCACGCAACTCCTCGACGCCATGCACTACCGCGGCCTGCTGCGCATTGCGCGGCGCGAGGGCGGCGTGCGGCTGTATGCAGCGCGCGACGCGCACGCAGCGGCGCCCGACCCGGCAGTGGCGCTCGACGCATTGGTCGACGTGATCGTGAACAAGTACGCCCCGCTGCCGATGCGGTCACTGAGCGAGCTGGTCAGCCACCTGCGCTCGGGCGCACCGCAGTGGGCCGATGGCCACCGCGCTGCGCTGGCGCGGGCCAAGGCGCGGCTCCCGCAGGCCGTGGTCGACGGCGTGACCTGGTACTGGCCCGAAGGCGAATACCCCGCGTCGAAGCGCCACGCGCCGGATGCGCAAGTGCGCCTGCTCGCGCCCTTCGACCCGGTGGTGTGGGACCGCCGCCGCTTCGAGTTGCTGTGGGGCTGGGCCTATCGCTTCGAGGCCTACACACCGGCGCCGAAGCGCGTGCGCGGCTACTACGCGCTGCCCTTGCTGTGGCGCGATCAGGTCATCGGCTGGGGCAACTTGAGCGTGATCGCGGGCGCGCTGCGGGCCGACTGCGGCTACACCGCCGGCAAGGCCCCGCGCGACGCGGCATTCCGGCTGGCGTTGAAGCACGAGCTGGCGCGCATCGGCAGCTTCCTCGGCCTGGCGCCCTGAGCGGCGCGGCACCGACCCGTTCAGCCCGGCGGCGCCAGCGGCTTCTGCCCCCAGGCCAGCAGCGCCGCCACGGCCAGCACGCCGGCCGAGACCGCCAGCCCCGTGCGCAGGCCGCCCGCGCCGTCGGCGACCCAGCCGACCAGGCTCGGCCCGACGATCTGCCCCGCCGCGAACACGGTGGTGAACGCGCTGATGCCGCCCGACCACGCCGCCGGCGGCAGGTTGTGGCGTACCAGGGCGGTGGTCGATGCAACGACCGACAGGAACACGGCCCCGAACAGCAGCCCCGATGCGAACACCGCGACCGGGTGGCTGCTGAGCACCGGCAGCAGCGTGGCCAGTGCCAGCAGCACATCGAGCCGGCCCATCGCGCCGCCGCCGCGGTGGCGCTGCAGCAGGCCGGCCCACAGCCATGACGACGCCATCACCGCCACGCCGAGCAGACCGTAGAACACCGTGATCGTGCCGCTCGCCAGGTGCTGCTCGCGCAACAGCGTCACCACGAAGGTCATGTAGCCGATGTAGCCCAGGCCGAACAGGAAGTACGACGCCAGGCCGAAGCCGAAGGGTTGCCAGCGGTGGGCTACGGCCACGTGCGCGGGAGTGCCTGCGTGCGCATCGGCCAGGTGCCGGGTGCCGCCGGCGGTCACGGCGGTGGCGGCTGCGGCACAGGCCCCGAGCGCCACCCAGGCCCACTGCCATGCATGCGCTTGTGCGAGGCCGCTGAGCGGTGGCACCAGCAATGCGGACGCCACGATGCCAGCGCCCACGCCGCCGTAGTAGATGCCCAGCACCAGGCCTGCCGCCGGGGCCGAGCGGCCCGCCACCGGCGCGTGCGGGCCGACCAGGCGCGCGGCCAGCAGCCCGCCGGCGACGAACGTGGCAGCACTCGCCACGCCGGTCAGCAGGCGCAGCGCGTAGAGCAGCGCGTCAGTCGTCACGAGCCCGTGGCCCGCCACCAGCAGCGCGGCCGCTGCACCCCCCGCGAGCAGCACGGTGCGAGCGCCGAAGCGCCGCATCCACCGGGGCGCGAGCACCGCGCCGATCAGGTAGCCGGCCGCGTTGACGGTGTTCATGGTGCCGGCCGTCAGGTAGCTCCAGCCCAGGTCGGCGCGCATCGGCGGCAGCAGCAGGGCATACGAGAAGCGCGCCAGGCCGAGCGACACGGCAGCGCCGAGTGCGAGGGCGCAGGCCACCCACAACGTGGGCGGTTCGATGCGGCGCGCGGCGCGTTGGGGGAGAGTCATCAGGGCGGTGTGGGCGGTGGCGGCGGGCCGAAAGGCACGCCGCTGGCGCGCACAGCGGCGGTGCTGCGATGTTGTCCTACTTCCGCGTCAGTGCCGGGCCGATGGCTCGCCGCGGTTCGCTGCGTTGCAATCGATGCCGTACGAAACCTTCGCCAGATGAACACCATGAATTCCACTGTTGAACTCCCCGACACCGCGCAAGCGGCTGCGCCGAACGCCGCGACGGCACCCACTGCAAACCCGGCCCCTGATGCTCCGAACGCCAGCGCCTCGCCGGGCAAGTCAAGGGTGTTTGATGTCGACTGTGTCCTGTCGTACCAACTGGCTGGCCCGAGTGACTTCCTGTTCCAGATCCACGCGCTGAATGGCCGCGACCAGGAGGTGTTGAGCGAGTCGCTCACGCTTGTGCCGGCGATCCCCGTGCATGTGTACCCGGACCCGACCCAGGGCCACCGCTTCATGCGTCTGCAGGCACAGGCCGGCAGCTTCGAGTTGCGCTACCAGGCGCGCGTGCGGCGCACGCCCGAGCCGGTCGATTTGAACGCCGCCGAAGCGCCCATCGCCGAGCTGCCGGACGACGTGCTGCACCACCTGATGCCCACGCGCTATTGCGAATCCGACGTGCTGTCGCACGCTGCGCAAAAGCTCTTCGGCGGCCTGCCGCGCGGCTATTCGCGCGTGGCGGCCGTGTGCGACTGGATCCACGCGAACATCGACTACCAGATCGGCACCTCGAACGCGACCACCACCGCCCTCAACGTGTTCACCCAGCGCGCCGGCGTGTGCCGTGACTTCGCGCACCTGGGCGTCACGTTCTGCCGGGCGCTGAACATCCCGGCGCGGCTGGTGGTCGGGCATGCGCGCTTCGCGGAACCGCCTCCCGACTTCCACGCGGTGTTCGAGGCCTGGCTCGGCGGCCGCTGGGTTCTGTTCGATGCCACCCGCATGGCGCCGCTCGACGAACTCGTGCGCATCGCGAGTGGCCGTGACGCGAAGGACGTGGCCTTCGCCACCATCTACGGCCCGGCTGCGATGACCGCCATGAGCCCGCTGGTCAACGAGGTGCTTTGACGCGCGGGTCCGCGTGATGCGTCGCGACCCCGATCAGGCGCTGCGCCACCTCGGCAAAGCCCGCGCCGCGCGCTGATGCGGTGATGTAGGCCGGCCACAGGTTCAGCGTGGCGGCGAAGTCCATCACGTTCGCCACGCCGACGCTGAGGGGGAAGTGGCCGAACATCAGTTGGTCGTTGGTCGAGTCGCCCACGTACACCCAGCGCTCCACTTCATCGTCGAGCGTGCGGCCCAGCACGCGCTGCACCGCCCAGCGCGCGCCACTGAGCTTGGTGTGGTCGCCGAACCAGCCGTTGATGTGAATCGAGCTGACGGTCGCGTGCGCGCCGGCTGCCTGCATGACTGCCACCACCTGCGCAATCTGCGCAGTGCCCAGGTGCGCGAACTCGCTGTGATCGACGGCGATGTCGGTCACGCGGCCGGCGCTGTCGCGTGCCAGCGTGGCGCCGGGTACATCACGCAGCACCCGCGCCGCCAGTTCGCGCAGGCGCAGCGCGTTGCGCGCGCGTGCCGGCGCGTCTTGTGCGTACTCGGTGAACTGTTCGCCGTGCGCGTGGAACATCGCCACGGCGCCGCTCTCGGCCACGATGGCATCGACCGGCCAGCCGCCGTTTGCCGGCGCGCGTGCAAAGGGCTCGCTCCAGCCCATCGGCCGCCCGGTGATGGCGATCACATTGAGACCGGCGCCGCGCAGAAAGCGCAGCGCGTCAATCGCATCGTTTGTGATGGCCCCGTCGGTGGTGAGCGTGTCGTCGATGTCGGTCAACACGCCGACGACACGGCGGAGTGCCGCGGCGGGGGCATCGCGCCAAGGGCGCATCGCGGCGTCATTCATTTGCGGACCACATGGACAGCCATGTTGCCACGCGTGAAGTAGGAGCACGCTTCGTCTGACTTCCTCTCCCGCTTGCGGGAGAGGAAGTCAATTCAGGTCAGCGTGGCGGCTTCCAGTGCCATCGCGAAGCTGTTCTTGCCACTGCGCTGGACCTCATACATCACCGCATCGGCCGTGTGCAGCAACTGCTTGCGGGTGCTGCCGGGGCGCGGGTGGCTCGCCAGGCCGATGCTCGCGCCGACGCGAACCGTGCTGCCGCCGACGGCCGCGATGGGTTCGGTCAACGCCGCCAGCAGGGTGCAGGCGAGCTGCGTGGCCACGGCATCGGCGCGGCCGATGTTGCCCAGCGCAATCACGAACTCGTCGCCGCCCACGCGGCCAACCAGGTCGGAGGCGCGCCGCAGCGCAGTTCGCGTTCGCGCTGCATCGCGATCTGGTTCGCATCGAGCAGCGCATTGGCGCTGTGGGTCAGGTCGCCGATCTCGTCCAGCGCATGGCCTGTCGGGACAGTCAGGCGCTCGGTTGTGCCTGGCATCGTCGCCCGCAGGCCGCGCCCGAGTTACAGGATCGGCCGCGAGACGAGCGCCGCCGCAACCACGTACAGCAGCGACGCGACCAGCGCGCGGCCTGCATGACGATGCAGGTGTCGGCGCGCGCGGCCATCGGCACGAGCCAGGCGGCGACGCACAAGGCGAAAGCGATCAGGGGGTTGTGCATCGTCGGGCTCAGAAGACGAAGTCGAGCGCCGCGGTCACAACGGTGGGGGCAGGTCCCAGCGCATGCCGGCCGAGATCGAACGCTGATCGATGCGTGCCGCGCCTGCCGCGCAGGCCGCCGCGCTGCCCAGGGTCTGGATGTTGGCGGCGGCAGCCGGCCCGATGATCGGTGCGAGCTGCGCTGACCATTGCGGGGCGTCCGGCGCGTCCACTGGCGTGCGGGCCGTGCCGACCATGCCGAAGACCGTGATCGCGCCGCACCGGTGGCCGACACTGAGGTACGCGTTGTCCGAGAGCGAGCCGACCAGGTCGCTGCGCAGGCGCACGGCCTCGGCACTGGCGACCCAATTGCGCGTGGCCTGGCCACGAACAGCCTGCCGACCAGTTCGATCTGCTCGTTGAACGTGGAGTTGGCCTGCAGACCGAGCCGCGCGTCGGTGTCGGCGCGGGTGCCGCCGTCGTTCGGCGTTTGGCTCGTATCGCGCCGGAAGCCGTACGGCTCCGTCGCATCGGTGTGCGAAAGACCGAGCGTGCCGAAGCCGCTCGCTCGCGTCTACAATCAGCGCACTTTCCGAGGAGCGTTGCGAGGCGCGCCCATTCGAGGCGCCCCCAGGCTCGGAGATGTTTGCAAAGATGCATTTGCAACCGCGCTCACCCGCACGATGGTTCTTCGTGGGTGAGTGCCGAACTCCTCCCTCGACAGTTCATGCGTGCGGGCACCTTCATTCAAACGGAGCCTGAAACCATGAACGCTATCCTGAAGCCAGTCAACGACTACGCCATTGCCGACCTGTCCCTTGCCGCCTGGGGCCGCAAGGAAACGAAGATCGCCGAAACCGAAATGCCCGGCCTGATGGCCATCCGCGAAGAGTTCGCGGCCACGCAGCCACTGCGCGGCGCGCGCATCACCGGCAGCATCCACATGACGATCCAGACGGCGGTGCTCGTCGAGACGCTGCAGGCGCTGGGTGCCGACGTGCGCTGGGCCTCGTGCAACATCTACTCGACGCAAGATCACGCCGCTGCCGCGCTGGTGGCCGAAGGCACGCCGGTGTTCGCGCACAAGGGCGAAACGCTGACCGAGTACTGGGACTTCACCCACAGCATCTTCGAGTTCGGCCCCAAGGGCTCGCCGACCGAAGGCCCGAACATGATCCTCGACGACGGCGGCGATGCGACGCTGCTGATGCACCTGGGCAAGCGCGCCGAGAAAGACATCTCGGTCATCGCCAAGCCCACGAGCGAAGAAGAGACCTGCCTGTACGCCGCCATCAAGGCCAAGCTCGCGGTCGATGCGACCTGGTACAGCCGCATGAGCGCGCAGATCATCGGCGTGACCGAAGAGACGACGACCGGCGTGCACCGCCTGAAGGAAATGAGCGCCAAGGGCACGCTCATGTTCCGCGCCATCAATGTGAACGACAGCGTCACCAAGAGCAAGTTCGACAACCTGTACGGCTGCCGCGAGTCACTGGTCGACGCCATCAAGCGCGCGACCGACGTGATGATCGCCGGCAAGGTGGCCGTGGTCTGCGGCTACGGCGACGTGGGCAAGGGCTCGGCGCAGGCGCTGCGTGCTCTGAGCGCGCAGGTGTGGGTCACGGAAGTCGACCCCATCAACGCGCTGCAGGCCGCGATGGAAGGCTTCAAGATCGTCACGATGGAATACGCAGCCGACAAGGCCGACATCTTCGTCTCGGCCACCGGCAACCTTTCGGTCATCACCTACGACCACATGGCGAAGATGAAGGACCAGGCCATCGTCTGCAACATCGGCCACTTCGACAACGAGATCGACGTCGCCTCGCTCGACAAGTGCGTCTGGGACGAGATCAAGCCGCAGGTCGACCACGTGACCTTCCCTTCTGTCGACGGCAAACCAGGCAAGAAGATCATCATGCTGGCCAAGGGCCGCCTGGTGAACCTGGGCTGCGGCACCGGCCACCCGAGCTTCGTGATGAGCACCAGCTTCGCGAACCAGGTGATCGCACAGATCGAGGTGTTCACCCAGCCCGAGAAGTACGAAGTCGGCCAGGTCTACGTGTTGCCCAAGCACCTGGACGAGAAGGTCGCGCGCCTGCACCTGAAGAAGGTCGGCGCGATGCTGACCGAGCTGAGCGATTCGCAAGCGGCCTACATCGGCGTGAGCAAGGCCGGCCCCTACAAGCCCGACACCTACAGATATTGAGCCCCCTGTCGCTTCGCTCTTGCCCCCAAGGGGCGCCTCGCTGGCGGCCGGGAAACCCGGCCGCGGCGAGTAGCTTGATCTCACATCGATGCGTGCTGACCAATTAGTTCTACAGAGGGGCCTTGCCCCGACCCGTTCGGCTGCGCAGCGATTGATCGATGCCGGTGGCGTGCGCTGGCTCGGCCCGAAGGGCTGGGCCGTGCCGCGCAAGGCCGGTGAAGACCTGCCGGAAGACTGCCAGGTCGAAGTGACCGACGACGCGGAGCTGCGCTTTGTGTCGCGCGGTGGGCTCAAGCTCGACGCGGCGCTCGCGCGCTGCGCATTCCGCGTCGAAGGCATCGCTTGCCTCGACGTGGGCCAAGGCACCGGCGGCTTCACTGATGTGTTGTTGCAACGCGGTGCTTCGAGCGTGGTCGGCGTTGAAGTGGGCCGGGCGCAGCTCGCGCAAGCCCTGATCATCGACGAGCGTGTGCAGACCTTCGAAGGCCTGAACGCGCGTGACGTGGCGGGCTCCGAGTTCGAGGCCGGCCACGCGCCGCACAGCTTCGGCGTGGTCGTCGCCGATGTGTCGTTCATCTCGCTCACGCACGTGCTGCCGACCATCGCGCGCTGGCTCGTGCCCGAGGGGCACGCCCTGCTGCTGGTCAAGCCGCAGTTCGAACTGCAACCCGTCGACATCGGCAAGGGCGGCCTCGTGAAAGACGCGGCCGCTTACGCCGTGGTCGAAACGCGCATTCGCAACGCCTGCGCCGCACTCGGCCTGCATGTGCGTGACTACTTCGCAAGCCCCGTCACCGGTGGCGACGGCAACCGCGAGTTCTTCGTCTGGGCCACGGCCCCGGCATCACCTGAAGGAGAGGCGTGATGAACGCCAGTGCGAATCAAGGCGCCAACCCGGTGCCGATCAGCTTCGAGTTCTTCCCGCCGAACACACCGGTCGGCGACGAGAAGCTGAAGGATGTGGTGAAGCAGCTCGGCGCGCTCAGCCCCGAGTTCTTCAGCGTCACCTACGGCGCCGGCGGCTCCACCCGCGAGAAGACCTTGAACACGGTCACGGCGATTGCCGCTGCCGGCTTCGAGGCCGCGCCGCACCTGTCATGCGTGGGCTCCACGCGTGATGGCCTGGCCGAGATCCTCGCCACCTACCGCGCGCAGAACATCCACCGACTCGTGGCGTTGCGCGGTGACATGCCGAGCGGCACGCACATGGCGGGCGACTTCCGCTTTGCTGCCGACCTGGTGCGTTATGTGCGCGAAACCCAAGGCGCCGATTGGCACATCGAGGTCGCGGCCTACCCCGAGTACCACCCGGAGCAGCGCTACGCCGCACGCGATCTGAAGCACTACGTCGACAAGGTGAACGCGGGCGCCAACTCGGCGATCACGCAGTTCTTCTTCAACCCGGACTCGTACTTCCACTTCGTCGAAGAGACCCGCAAGCTCGGCGCGACCGCGCCCGTGGTGCCCGGCATCATGCCGTTCCACAACTACGCCAAGATCGCCCAGTTCGCGCTGCGCGACGGCATCGAGATCCCGCGCTGGGTGGCACTGAAGATGGAAGGTTTCATGGACGACACGGCGTCGATCCGCGCCTTCGGCATCGACGTGGTGACCGAGCTGTGCGAGCGCCTGATCGCCGGCGGCGCGCCGGGCCTGCACTTCTACACGATGAACCAGGCGCCACTGACGGCGGAGATCTGCAAGCGGCTGGCTCGCTGAGGCTCGCGCATCCCTCTCCCTCTGGGAGAGGGAGTCAATCCGGTGAGCCGATCGCCGCCAGCCGGGCCAGGTTGGCCATCGCCGCCGGCGCATGGGCCTTCAAGCGCTCGATGATCGCCTGCTTGTCTGCGTCATCCCGCCCGGCGCTGGCCATCAGCTTGCCGAAGCCATCGAGCCGGGTGCCGCGTATCCACTGGCGCAGCGCCTTGTCCTGACCCCACTGGAACTGGTTGCGCATGCTCGTGAGCATGGCGCTGGCATAGCCGTCCATCGTGTGCGGGAACTGCACGCTGCCGCACAGCTGGTTCTTCTGTTCGTCGCCTTCGTAGTGGGCCTCGACATACGCGATCAGCGCGGCGCTGAACGCGGGTTGCGGTACGCGCACGACCTGCAGCACGAGTCTGTCGCCCTGGAACACTGGCGTTGCCGCGCGCGGCTCGACCGCGGATGCGGTGCAGTCGATGAACAGCGCGCCCGGCTCGACGCCAACGCGCCCTTCGGCCAGCACCATGTGGTCGTTACCCACGGCCTGCACGCGCCCCATGCGCACCACGTTGCGGATGCGGCGCAGCACCTCGACCTCGGCCGGTGTGACGGTCGCGAAGTGGAACATCGAAGGCGTGCGCGTGGGGTCGACGCGCAGCAGCACGCCGCAGGCTTCGAGCCGGGCGAACAGGTCTTGCGTGGACGTGGCGTTCGCGAACGCTTCCATCTGGTCGGCCTGCCCGCCGATGGCTTCCGTGAAGAACTCGGGGCCACTTTGCGTGGTCGCGCGGTTGACGAGCCATGAATCGCGCGGCACGACCCAGGTGATCGAGTCGGGGTGGGCGCCCGACTGGATCAGCCAGATGCACGCGTCCATCGCCGTCTTGCCCGCGCCGAGCACCACGAAGCGCCGGGGCAGGGCGGCGCCCGGCGCGTCATGGCACAAGCCGGGAAGGGCGCCCGGAGGCAGCACGCGCACGCCGTCGGCCACGTCGAAGCGGCGCGTGTGCGTGGCCGGAACAGCGGGGCCGAAGCAGGCGGCGTCCACCACCTTCTTGCGCACGTTGACCTGCGTGCGCTCGCCCGACAGCAGCGACTCGAACACGCCGTCGCCGAGGTAGTTGCACAAGGGCCGGTACGTCACCCGGCCGCTGGGCAGCAGGCGCTGGTTCATCACGCGGTCGAAGTAGCCGCTGATCTCAGGCCCGGAGGCCAGTTCGTAGAAGCCTTGGTTCAGGCCGACCGTGTCACGCCGGCCACTGCCCAGCTCCAGCGAATCGACGCCGTAGAACGCCGAGGGCTGGTGCAGCGTGACGAATGAATACGCGTCGTTCCAGTGCCCGCCCGGCTTGCCGTGCCGGTCGACGAGCGTGATGTGGGCATCGGTTTGCGTGACCAGCGTGTCGGCGAACGCCAGGCCGCTGGTGCCGCTGCCGATGACGAGGTAGTCGGTGTCGATGGGGTTCATGGGGCGGTGGTGGGTGGGGGTCGGGTTGTGAGTTCAGGGCCGCTTCGCACGAATCAGCTTGCCTTCGGTCGGCGCGTTCGGGCCCGGCGCTGGGGCCGAGCCCGCTGGCGCCGCCGTCGCAGTGGGTCACGGCTTGCCGCCACATGTCGACGGCGTCCTCGAACAACTCGTCGGCGTCTTTGCGCTGCGAGTTGGTGGTGGCCAACGTCAGGCCGGCAGCCATCGCCAGGTCGGCCAGCGCGCGGCAGTCGACAGAGGGTTCAGTGGCTGCAGTCGACCGGGCCGGCGTTGCCTGAGCCGGCGCTGCGCCCGACTCGACCGATGCGAACGACGTCACCGAAGGCCTCGCCGGTCAAGGCCGCTCGCGCTGGAACATCACGCCGTCCTCGGTCAACATGGCGTCGAGTTCCACATCGTTCGGCCCACTGCGCAAGAGCGGCAGGAAGCCGTGCGTGTAGCTCACGCCCACCGTCACCGGGCGCGGGTCAAGGCTCGCGAGCGTGCGGTCGAAGAAGCCGCCGCCGTAGCCCAGGCGCACACCGCCGGGGCCGAACCCCAGGCACGGCACAACCAGGATCTCGGGCGAGAACTCCTCGGTGTCTTTCGGCTTCGGGATGTCATAGGCGTCCAGCTCCATCGGGCAGCCGGGATACCAGACATGAAAGCGCAGCGACCCTGTGTGGCGGTCGGCCACCGGCAGGCCGATGCGCCGCGTCGCGCCGTCGGCCCCGCCTTCGGCCCAGCGGTAAAGCGCCGGCAGCGGGTCGAACTCGCCCTTGATCGGCCAGTACGCGCCGATGGTGTTCTCGCGCCGGCCGACCAGCCACACCCGCAGCGTGCTTTGCAATTGCACCGCACGCTCGAGCCGGTCGCCGAGCGCCAGGCGCGTCTTGACCAGCTTCTTGCGCAAGGCGTCGCGGTCGGGCTCGGGGTGCTGCATGCGGGCTCCAGGGTGAACAGGCGTCGGCGGCATTGTGCAAGACCGGGCGCGGTGCTCACCTGGCGGGGCCGCGCAGGCCGTTGTGCTGGGCTACTTCAGCGCGCCCGATGAGGCGATGGAGTCGGCCCCGCTGATGCAGCCCTGGGCCCGGCTGGCGCTCGCGGCGGCGCCGCGTGCCAGGGCCGCGAAGCCGCCTGCGAGCAAACGCGTGGCGTAAGCCAGGCCGAGCAAGGGC
>JANNBF010000117.1:0-16206 GCA_031385155.1 Rhizobacter sp. | reverse complement strand
CCTCCAGCGCTGCGCTCTCCGGCGGCAACAACCTCGCCACCGCTCTGTCCTTGAATGCCTGTCCGTATCGAGCCAAGTCCGTCCTTCATCGCCGCCCCCGGGGTTGTTCTATGGAGGCGACAACTATTCTGACGCGGGGGGCACTGCAACTTGGTGACCGGCATGATTCGTCCGGTCCTCGAACACAAGGCGCTCCACGGTTCCCTTCGGCTGGGCTGGAAGTGCTTCGATCTCGTCGTTTGACATTCCGATTCTGTCGGTGATCCAGCGGCCAGCCGTGTACGCCAGCAGATTCTGGGGCTTGCCCGTCATGGGGTGGTCAACGCGCAATGTACCTCTACACAGGGCCATTGCAGGGACATCCACTTTCAAGTGACCCGCTGCCCTCCCCGTCCGATCAGCGGGTCATCGCGCAAAGACGGGTAGCGCCGCATCATCCCGGCCAGGTAGTCCGCCAGCGCCCCGTCGCGCACTTCCTCGCAATCAAAGATGATCGACAGCAGCCGCTCCCGGGTCGCCTCATGCATGCCCTTCGGCCGCCCCCAATTCGGCCCGAGCTTTTCCTCCGCCTTGCGCTGGCGCCGCCACATGCGCGCACACAGATCGTCGGACTGGCTCGCGTAGGCGATCCGCTGGCAGTCCCGGCAAGCAAACCGCCCGGCCCGCAGGTGCAGCACCGCCACACGCTCGCGGCGAACCGGGCAGATGAACCATGGCCGCACGCCACCAAAGTTGCAGGCACTTTCGCTCAGCCACACGGTTTGCGATTGGGGCTTGCCATCAATCGAGTAGTCCAACGTCACGCTGCCGTGGTTCGTGTGAAAGCCGATGGACGAACGCCGCTCGCCGGTGTCGGAATCAGTCCACTGCCAGGAACCAACATAGCCAGGGCGAAGCACGCCTTCACGCTGCCACCGCCGCACGTCGAGCTTGAGGCAATGCTCGGCCTTGACGTGCAGGGCCGGTCGGCCGGCACCCCATCGACTTCCGCCTTTACTCATCGTTCACCATTCCACAGATTACGAAATCATCAGGCAAGTTGAAGAACACCAGCGAGCAAAAGCACGCGCGCGCGAAGCGATGCGCGGTCATCGAGGCTGTGCCCGCCCTCACGGCAACACACCTCCGGCCACGCGCTTCAATCCGGCCATCAATGAGGGACTGTGAGAAGCACCAGAGCCAACACCCCCGCCCGCTGCCGGAGCAGATGGTATTTCTAGATACGCACCGCCTGACGGTGTAGGCAAGCCGTCGAAACCACCCCGGATAGCACCGTCCAACGGTGCAAGGATTGAAGCCCTCACACCGTCCAACGGTGCTATGCGTGCCTTCGTAGCACCGTGCAACGGTGTAATCGCCGCGTTTTGAAATTCCACCCGCTTCTTCATTGCCGATGCCCGCCGCGCTTCGGTTGCCTTCGCCGTGCGCGCGCTGGCGCTGATCGACGCCGGTTTGTCGGGTGTCATGTACGCGCCGCGCCTGTACTGCTTGGGGTCGATGTCCAGGCCGATCCCTTGATCGAGGTCGAGCCAGGACAGTGCGAACCATGCCGCCTTGTTCGGCCGCGCGCCCTTGCGGGTTTCGATCAACAGGCCGCACGCCTGCAGTTCATGCACCGCGCGCAATGCGGTGTTGTTGCTCGTCCAGCCCTTCGGCTTGAGGTATTTGTCGCACGCCACCAACTTGCCGTTGTTGAAACCGCTGTACTGCAAAGCGATGTCGGTCAGCAACGAACGCGCCGTGTGGCCGGCACGCCGATAGCCGGGGCTTTCGAGCACCACGCGAGGCAGCAGCACGAACTGCTTGCCGTCGCGTTTGTCGCGGTTGTCCTTGAACTTGCCGCTCGCCATGCTCAACCCCCATCGGCGACGCGACTCAGAAACCGATACAGGCCCCACAGATCGGCCGCAGAGAGCACCGCAAGGTCGGCACCCACACCGAACTCAGGGAACCGCATGGCGAGGCATTGCAGCCGGTCTAGCCAGGCTGCCGGCCTCATGCTTGCCCTCCCGTTTCGCGCAACAGCACATAGAGCGCCACGCGATGCACTGCGCCGCAGTCGGTGGCCTGTTGCACCCATTGCGTGAGGATGTCGAAGCCGCGCCGTTTCAGTTCCAAGATGCGCGCAGCCGGGGCCAGGATGTCGCCGTCGCGCCGCAGTTGAATCGTGCTCTTGGGGCCGCTGCGCAACAGGTCGAGCGCACGCAGCCGCTGCGCTGCCGCATCGTTGCCGGCCTTAGACTTCAGGTGTAATTCTTTGGGGGCCGCTTCGTTATTGGGGGTGGCCTTTTTTTCGTTCATGGCTGTTCCCCCTCAGGCCGCAGCGCGGGCCAGGGGCCGCGCTTCGAGCCAGCTTTCCACGCAGGAAAGGCGCCACGCCACCGCCCGCGCGCCGATGCGCACCGGTGGTGGGAACGTGCCCGCCTTCACTGCCGCGTAGATGGTCGAGCGTGACAGCTGAACGAGTTGTTCAACCTGCCGCCGTCGAATGAGAGCCTTGTCTGATTGGGCTTGCCGGATCGTTTGCGCTGCCATGGTTGCTTTCTGCAACGTCCGGGAACCCCCCGGACTTCATGGCCTATTCTTTTGATGCGCAGCATGATTGACAGCCTCCCTGCCGGGCTGACGCAATGCATGCCGGCAGACTTTACGGTTTGCCGGCAGACCGAAGTTTTTTCCACTCCGTCATGTGCGCTCTGACCGTCCGAAATTTGATCGGCACAACCTTGTTTGCGATAGCGAGCGCAGCATCGTCCATGCTTCCGTTGAAGGCCTCCATATGCGCGTCGCACCATGCAAAGACATCTTCTTTTAGAGCGCGATTTTCAGCGTGGCGCGCATATGCACCAATGCTGCCCAATGAACTAAGCGCGGCTCGATTTCCGCCCTGCCGCTCCAGCTTTATGCGCTGTAGATGCGCGCCTTCAATTGCGCCAACGTAGCTCGATGCGGATAGCAGGTCATCCATTGCCCAATCAATTTCGCCGTCGGCAAGCGCCCTCATTGAGTACGCGCAGGAAAGTACACCATGGAGCAAAAGAGTTGCGTCGGGGTCCTCGTCGCACGGTGCATTCACGAGCCCCAATCTCGACAGAACTGTGTCCGGATGATCGTATGTACCTGACGGACCTATGACTTCGCAAACCGCGGTCCAAATGCAATCGGTAAACGCTTCGTGTGTACGGTCGTCTTGCCGCTTGATCCAATATTGCGCCAAGTCCATGAGCACGCCCGCCGCTAGATTCATGAAATGAGATCGAACTATCGGCGGATCATCAATTCCGGCGCCGGCGATTTTCTCTAGCGAGTCACGTGCGAGGCCGGCTTTGAGCATTCGCCGATCCCGAATCGGAGGTTTAGTTGCTTCCATGGCGCCCCCTTCGGTGCGTTCCTTGTCAGGGAGCCGCGCCAGCCGGGCAAGGGAACCCGGTCTTCGCCTTCGGGGATCAACCTCAGGCTAGGCGCAGCAAAATCGATTCTGATTGCTTGGCGGGCCTCTACGCCGCCTTGAAGGGCAGCACCTCGCCGCCCTTGCGCAGTTGATCGAGATAGCCCGCCCACGTCTGCATCATCGCGCGCCGCTGCTCCGCGAATTGGGTGCGGTTGTAGGCCCTGCCGAGAGCCCCGCCGACCGCGTGGGCGAGTTGGGCCTCGATCACGGCCTCATCGACTGCAAGCCGCTCGGCCAGCATCGTGCGGGCCATCGCGCGAAAGCCGTGGCCGGTCATTTCCTCTTTCGGGAAACCCATGCGCCGCAGCGCCGACAGCACCGCGTTGTCGCTCATCGGGCGTTCGCCGGTGCGGGGGCTCGGGAACACATAGCGGCCGTGCCCGGTCAGCGGGTGCAGGTCGCGCAAGATCGACACCGCTTGCGTGGGCAACGGCACCAGATGCGCCACGCCGTTCGTCTTGTCCTGCTTGCTGCGCTTCATGCGCTCCGCAGGAATGCGCCACTCGCCCGCGTCGAGATCGAACTCCGACCATTCGGCCTTGCGCAGTTCACCAGGCCGCACGAACAGCAACGGGGCCAGTTGCAAGGCTGCGCGCGTGGCCGGCATGCCTTCATACGCTTCGATGGCGCGCAGCAACTGGCCCACGCGCTTCGGGTCGGTGATGGCCGGCATGTGCTCCACCTGCACCGGCTTGAGGGCATCGGTCAGGCCCGCCGACGGGTCGGCTTCCGCCCGCCCGGTGGCGATGGCATAGCGGAACACCTGCCCGCACGCCTGCTTGGCACGGTGCGCCGTTTCAATGGCGCCACGCGCTTCGACGCGGCGCAGCGTGTGCAACAGCAATTGCGCTTTCACGTCGGCAACCGGCACGGGGCCAATCCAAGGAAACACGTCTTGCTCCAAACGGATCAACGTGCGGGCCGCGTGGCCTTCACTGACCTTGTGAACGTGAACGGCCGCGTACCACTCGCGCGCCACGGCCTCGAAGCTGCCGGAACTGACCGCGACGCGGCTGGCCTTTTCCGCCTTGCGCGCCGCCGACGGGTCGATGCCTGCCGCCAGTTGCTTGCGGGCTTCGTCGCGCCGGGTGCGCGCATCGCGTAACCCGGTTTCAGGGTAGGTGCCAACGCTCAAGCGCTTTTCCTTCCCGCCGAATCGGTACTTCCAGCGCCAGAGCTTGCCGCCGGTGGGTGCGACTTCGAGGTAAAGCCCGCCACCGTCTGACAGCCGCACCGGCTTGGCGCCGGGCTTCGCGTTTCTGATCGTCGTGTCGGTCAGCTTGTCGGTGGGCATGGGGGCATCGCTCCGGGGTGTTTGGGGGCATCGGCCCATTGCCGCACCCCTCATGCCCCCAACTATGCCCCCACATGCCCCCGGATGTCTACGGCTTTCCCAGGACGTTCCAGGCAAGAAAAAAGCCCTAAGTCGTTGATTACTTAGGGCTTTTTGTACTTCTTTGGAACTTCTGGGAACCGTTTTTGGTGGAGCTGGGGGGAATCGAACCCCCGTCCGAAAGCCATCGTCGGGCAGATCTACGTGCTTAGCTGACTGATTTGGATTTAGGTGCGAGGGTCGCGCAGCAGCACGCTACCCACTCACCGATTCACTTGATTTGACTCTGTGCCGAATGACGCGACACAGAGCGAGCCAATGTGTATGACCTCGCAGCCTTCAGGTTACCCCGGAGACCCAGCCCATCGGCCAACTGTTGCGAGGCTCACCGGTTTTAAGCGGCGAGGGCGTACGTTTGATCGTTCGCAGTTACTTTGTTTCCAGTGGTTTTACGAGCGAACTGGTGCTCGGCATGCCCTGTTCCAACTCCGAACCCTCGTCGAAGCCAGGTCAGCCCCAGACTTCTGATTTTAGGCCATGCCGAGACGATTCAATAGATCGTCTGGCGAATGAATGACGTGCGTGGCACCCCAGGAGTCGATGGCCGCACCCACACCGAGGTAGCCCCACGCGACGGCCACGGTGACCATGCCTGCAGCGCGGCCCGCCTGCACGTCGCGCTCGTCATCGCCGACGTAGGCGCAGGCGTCGGGCGGAATGCCAAGCCGGCGCGCCGCCTCCAGCAGCGGCGCCGGGTGCGGCTTCGCGTGCGGCGTGGTGTCGCCACATACCAATACCTGCGCCCTCTGTGCCAGCCCAAGCGCGTGGACGATGGGTTCGCTGTAGCGCGTGGCCTTGTTCGTGACGACGCCCCACGGCACGCGTCCCGCGTCAAGCGCCGCGAGGACCGGCAGCACGCCGTCGAACACACAGGTCATTCGCATCATGCGCGCCTCGTAGCGGCTCAGGAACTCATCGCGCAAGGCAAGAAAGCCTTCGTCCTGCGGGCCGAGATCAAACGCGCGGCCGACCATGCCACGGGCACCGGAGCCCACCATCGGGCGCAAGTCGGCGAAGGCAAGCGCGGGCAGGTCGCGGTCGATGCGCATGTCGTTGGCCGCGCCAGCGAGGTCGGGCGCGCTGTCGATCAGCGTGCCGTCCAGATCAAACAGCACCGCACGAACAGGCACACCGCTCACTCGGGAGTGCGGCAAGCGACGAGATAGTTGACGCTGGTGTCGGCCGACATCCAGTAGCGGCGCGTGATCGGGTTGTATTCCATGCCGCGGGTGTCACAAGGGCGCAGGTTCGAATTGCGGCACCACTGGAACAGTTCACTGGGCCGAATGAACTTGGCGTACTCGTGCGTGCCCTTGGGCAGCAGCTTCAGCACGTGCTCGGCGCCGACGATGGCGAACAGGAATGCCTTGGCGTTGCGGTTCAATGTCGAGAAGAACACCCAACCACCCGGCTTCACGAGCGCGGAGCAAGCGGCGACGATGGACGACGGGTCAGGCACGTGTTCGAGCATTTCCATGCAAGTGACCACATCGAACTGCTGAGGTGCCTCTGCAGCCAGCGCTTCGGCGGAAACCTCGCGGTACTCGACGTTGTTCGTGCCGGCCTCCAGTGCGTGCAGCTGCGCCACCTTCAGCGCCTTGCCAGCAAGGTCGATGCCCAACACATCGGCGCCACGGCGTGCCATTGCGTCTGACAGGATGCCGCCGCCGCAACCCACGTCGAGCACTCGCTTGCCGCTGACCCGCAGGTGCGTCTCGATCCAATCGAGCCGCAACGGGTTGATCTGGTGCAGCGGTCGAAACTCGCTTTCTGTATCCCACCAGCGGTGAGCGAGATCACTGAACTTGGCGAGTTCTTGCGGGTCGGCATTCGTCATGCATCGATGTTATCCAATAAGGCGTAAGTCGCGCTTCGCAGCACTGCGCGACCACACGACGCGCCGAGTGACAAGCAAGCAAAAACCCCGCCGAAGCGGGGTTTTTCTGGGTGAAGCAAAACGCCTTGGCGTCAGCTTACTTCTTGCGGGTACCGACCACTTCGATTTCCACGCGGCGGTTCTTGGCGCGGCCTTCGGAGGTCTTGTTGTCGGCGACCGGTTGCTTCTCGCCCTTGCCTTCGGTGTAGACGCGGTTCTTATCGACGCTCTTGCTCGTCAGGTAGCTCTTGACAGCTTCCGAACGTGCCACCGACAACTTCTGGTTGTAGCCATCGGCACCGACCGAGTCGGTGTGACCGACGGCGATGATGACTTCCAGGGCAATGCCACCCATCTTCGAGACCAGATCGTCAAGCTTGGCCTTGCCTTCTGGCTTCAACACGTGCTTGTCGAAGTCGAAGAAAGCATCTGCGGCGAAGGTGACCTTTTCGGTCGTCGGCTGCGGCACAGGCACGGGAACCGGTGCGGGTGCCGGGGTCGCGGCAGGAGCCGGCTTCGGCGCAGGCGCCGGGGCCGGTGCAGCCATCGGCGCGGGCATGGCCGGCTTCAGTGCGCCATCGCAATCGGCCAGGGCGGTTGCCGGGGTCCAATTGGTGTCACGCCAGCAAAGTTCGTTGGTGCCGTTTTTCCAGGGCAGCCCTTGGCTGTTGACCCAGTTGTCAACAGTCTGCGCGAACGCGCCGGACATGGAAGTGGCGAGTGCAGCGGTTGCAAAGAGCGACGCCACCTTGTTCAGTTTCTTCATGATTCTCCTCTCGAGGGAAGGCGCAGTAATGTTCTGCAAAACGTCCGAACCGGAATCGGAAAGTACTGGTGAACAGCCGCGCGCTTATGGCTCGAACGGTCGATCACCACCGACCGATTTATTGTGCCATAGGGCCTTCCCGCAAACGCCTTTTGGCGGTGCGCAGCGCAAGCCACCGGGCGGATGTTGCCTCAAAGCTACAGCGTTCCCCACTTAGAATCATGGGTTGCGCGGTGCTTTTCGCCCTCGCGCAGCTCCCCCCGACCGGCTTCGCAGAACACACCGCATGACCCAGTTCGCCAAGGAAACACTGCCGATCAGCCTGGAAGAGGAAATGCGCAGGTCGTACCTCGATTACGCGATGAGCGTGATCGTCGGGCGTGCCCTCCCGGATGCCCGCGACGGCCTCAAACCGGTGCACCGCCGCGCACTTTTCGCGATGCACGAGTTGAACAACGACTGGAACCGGCCATACAAGAAGTCGGCCCGCATCGTGGGCGACGTGATCGGCAAGTACCACCCGCACGGCGACCAGTCGGTCTACGACACGATCGTGCGCATGGCGCAAGACTTCTCGATGCGCCACATGCTCGTCGACGGCCAGGGCAACTTCGGCTCGGTCGACGGCGACAACGCGGCGGCGATGCGCTACACCGAGATCCGCCTGGCCAAGATCGCGCACGAGATGCTTGCCGATCTCGACAAGGAAACAGTCGACTTCGGCCCCAACTACGACGGCTCCGAGAAAGAACCGCTTGTCATGCCGAGCCGCCTGCCGAACCTGCTGGTCAACGGCTCGGGCGGCATCGCGGTGGGCATGGCCACCAACATACCGCCGCACAACCTGAACGAGGTGGTTGATGCCTGCCACCACCTGTTGCGCAACCCCGGAGCGACCGTCGATGAGCTGATGGAGATCATCCCGGCGCCGGACTTCCCGACCGCCGGCATCATCTACGGCCTGTCGGGCGTGCGCGATGGCTACCGCACCGGCCGTGGCAAGGTGATCATGCGCGCCAAGTGCCACTTCGAAGACATCGACAAGGGCCAGCGCCAGTCGATCATCGTCGACGAGCTGCCCTACCAGGTGAACAAGAAGTCGCTGCAGGAGCGCATGGCCGAGCTGGTGCACGAGAAGAAGCTCGAAGGCATCAGCCACATTCAAGACGAGTCCGACAAATCGGGCATGCGCCTTGTCATCGAACTCAAGCGCGGCGAAGTGCCCGAGGTCGTGCTCAACAACCTGTACAAGCAGACCCAGCTGCAAGACACGTTCGGCATGAACATGGTCGCGCTGATCGACGGCCAGCCGAAGCTGTGCAACCTGAAGGATCTGATCGAGGTCTTCCTCGAACACCGCCGCGAGGTCGTCACCCGCCGCACCGTGTTCGAGCTGCGCAAGGCACGCGAGCGTGGCCACGTGCTCGAAGGCCTGGCCGTCGCGCTGGCCAACATTGACGAGTTCATCGCGACCATCAAGGCCTCGCCGACGCCGCCGGTCGCGAAGGCGGCGCTGATGAGCAAGAGCTGGGATTCGTCGATGGTGCGCGACATGCTCTCGCGCGTGGGCGACGACACGCCCGGCGGGCGCGACGCCTACCGCCCCGAAGGCCTGGAGAGGCAGTTCGGCATTCAGGCCGACGGCATGTACCGCTTGTCCGACGAGCAGGCGGGTGAGATCCTGCAGATGCGTCTGCAGCGCCTGACCGGCCTCGAGCAGGACAAGATCATCGGCGAGTACAAAGAGGTCATGAGCGAGATCAAGGATCTGCTCGACATCCTGGCCACGCCGGCACGCGTCACGACCATCATTTCCGACGAGCTCGCGGCCATCAAGGCCGAGTTCGGCCAGACCAAGCTCGGCGCGCGCCGCAGCACGATCGAGCACAACGCGCAAGACCTCGGCACCGAAGACCTGATCACGCCGACCGACATGGTCGTCACGCTCTCGCACACCGGCTACGTGAAGAGCCAGGCGCTCAGTGAGTACCGCGCCCAGAAGCGCGGCGGGCGCGGCAAGCAGGCCACGCAGACCAAGGAAGACGACTGGGTCGAGCAACTCTTCATCGCCAACACGCACGACTACATGCTGTGCTTCACCAACCGCGGCCGTGTGTACTGGCTGAAGGTGTGGGAAGTGCCGGCAGGCTCGCGCGGTTCGCGCGGCAGGCCGATCGTCAACATGTTCCCGCTGCAACAGGGCGAGAAGGTCAACGTGGTGTTGCCACTGACCGGCGCGTTCCGCAGCTTCCCGGCCGACAACTATGTCTTCATGGCAACCGCGCAAGGCGTGGTGAAGAAGACGGCGCTCGAAGAGTTCAGCAACCCGCGCAAGGCCGGCATCATCGCCGTCGATCTCGATGATGGCGACTACCTGATCGGCGCCGCGCTCACCGACGGCAAGCACGACGTGATGCTGTTCAGCGACGGCGGCAAGGCCGTGCGCTTCGAAGAAGACGACGTGCGCCCGCTCGGCCGCACCGCTCGCGGCGTGCGCGGCATGACGCTCGACGAGGGCCAGACGGTGATTGCGCTGCTGGTCGCCGAAGACGAAACGCAGAGCGTGCTGACCGCCACCGAGAACGGCTACGGCAAGCGCACGAGCATCGTCGAATACACCCGCCACCTGCGCGGCGGCAAGGGCATGATCGCCGTGCTGCAGAGCGAGCGCAACGGCAAGGTCGTGGCGGCCACGCTGGTGCGCGCGGACGACGAGATCATGCTCATCACCGACAAGGGCGTGCTGGTGCGCACGCGCGTCTCCGAGATCCGCGAGATGGGCCGGGCCACCCAGGGCGTGACACTGATCGCGCTCGACAGCGGCACCCAGCTCAGCGGCCTGCAACGCATCGTCGAGAATGACGCGAACGGCGACGCCTCCGGCGACGCTCCCATTGAACCCAACACCGGCAACCCGGGCAGCGAGCCCGGCGCCGAGGAGACCTCTTGATGAAGAAGCTGATCGCGCTGGCGCTCTTGACGTGCACTGCGCTGGCCCACGCGCAAACTGCGGCCCCGGCGCCGACTACGCCGTCCTCGCCGGCCAAGAAAGAACTGGTAGCGAAGATCGTCGCGTTGCAGCAACCCGCCATCGACAACCTCGCGCGCGGCATTGCCGAGCGCCCGGCGGCGCAAATGATGCAAGCCGCCGGCAACGTGCTGCAGACCAAGGTGCCGCCCGAGAAGCGCGAGGCCATCGGCAAGGCGATCGAAGCCGACGTGAAGAAGTACGTCGACGAAAGCGCGCCGATCCTGAAGGAGCGCGCCGCCAAGATTGGCCCTGCGACGGTGGGCCCGATCATCGAAGAGCGCTTCTCGGAAGACGAGTTGAAGCAGCTCGCCGCATGGCTCGAATCGCCGGTCAACAAGAAGTACCAGCAGGTCGCGCCCGAGATGCAGCAGGCCCTGGTACAAAAGCTCGTGGCCGAAGCCGGCCCCTTGCTCGACCCCAAGCTGAAGGCGCTGGAGCAGAAGGTGCGTGTCGCACTCGGCGTGCCGTCGGTTCAACCCGGGCAAGCGGGCTCGGGCGCAGCGCCGGCGCCAGCCAAGAAGGCCGCCAGCAAGTGATGCGCGACGGGCTGCGCGCACCCGGGTGCGGGCAGCCCGGCCCCTGATATCCGCCCCGCGACCATGCCTGATTCACCCGACTCGACCGCCGCCGAACTGCTGGCTTTCCGCACGCAGATCGACGCGCTCGACCGCGACATGCTCGCCCTGTTGAACCGCCGCGCCACGCTTGCGCAACAGGTCGGCGAACTGAAGAAGCGCGAAGGTTCGGTGGCGTTCCGCCCCGAGCGTGAAGCCCAGGTGATTGACGGCCTCAAGCTTGCCAACCCCGGCCCGTTGCACGCCGACAGCGTGGCGCCGATCTGGCGCGAAATCATGTCGGCCTGCCGAGCGCTCGAAACGCCCACGCGCGTGGCTTACCTCGGCCCGGCAGGCACCTTCAGCGAAGACGCCGCGCTCGGCTTCTTCGGCTCCAGCATCGTCAAGGTGCCCTGCGCGAACTTCGACGAGGTGATGCACACCACCGCCTCGGGTGCGGCCGACTTCGGCGTGGTGCCGGTCGAGAACTCGAGCGAAGGCGTGGTGACGCGCTCGCTCGACCTGTTCCTGACGACGCCGCTGTTCATCATTGGCGAGACCAGCCTGTATGTGCGCCACCAGCTGCTGCGGCGCGAAAACTCACTGGCCGACATCCACGCCGTGTGCGCCCACCCGCAGGCGCTGGCGCAGTGCCACGCTTGGCTCAGCAACCACCTGCCGAACGCCGAGCGGCGGCCGGTCTCGAGCAATGCCGAAGGTGCGCGCCTGGCGAGCCTGGACGCGACCATCGCGGCCATCGCAGGCGCTCGCGCAGCCAGCGAGTTCGGCCTGCATATCGTCGCGCCTGCCATTCAAGACGACGCGCACAACCGCACCCGTTTCGCGATCCTCGCGCACCCGCACCAGCACCCGCAGCCCAAGGCCTCGGGGCACGATTGCACCAGCCTCGTCGTGTCGGTCAAGAACCAGCCCGGCGCGGTGCACGACATGTTGGTGCCGCTGAAGGCCCACGGGGTGTCGATGACGCGGTTCGAGTCGCGCCCGGCGCGCTCTGGCCAGTGGGAGTACTACTTCTACATCGACCTGCAAGGCCACCCCGACCAGCCCCACGTGGCGGCCGCGCTCGAAGAATTGCGCAGCGTCTGCGCGTTCTTCAAGCTCCTCGGCACCTACCCGATCGACGTGCACTGATGCACGCTCATTGACGCGCGACCCTGCTCCCATGTTCAATCAACTCGGCGTGATCGGCTGCGGCCTGATGGGCGGCTCGTTCGCGCTTGCACTCAAGCGCGCCGGGCTCGTCAAGCGCGTGATCGGCTACAGCAAGTCGCCCTCGACAACCGAGAAGGCGAAGAAGCTCGGCATCATCGACACAGCGGCCGAGTCGGCGCTGCTGGCGGTGTCGGGCTCCGACATCGTGTTGCTGGCGGTGCCGGTGGCCGCCACCGAGGCCACATTCAAGGCGATCCGCCACCTGATCGAGCCGAACGTTCTGTTGATGGACGTGGGTTCGACCAAGCGTGATGTGGTCGATGCCGCGCGCCGCGTGCTGAAGGAGCGGATCACGTCGTTCGTGCCTGCCCACCCCATTGCCGGCAAGGAAGCCGCCGGCATAGACCACGCCGACGCCACGCTCTATTCCGGGCGGCAAGTGATCCTGACGCCGCTGCCGCAAACCTCGCCCGAGCTGCTGCAAAAAGCCACCGATGTGTGGGCCGCCATCGGCTCGCAGGTGCTGCGCATGACGCCCGAGAATCACGACGCCGCATTCGCCGCCGTGAGCCACCTGCCGCACCTGCTGGCGTTCGCCTACTTCAACTCGGTGGCCAAGCAGCCAGCGGGGCGTGACTACCTCTCGCTCGCCGGCCCGGGCTTTCGCGACTTCACCCGCATTGCTGCGAGCGACCCGACCGTGTGGCGCGACATCCTGATGTCGAACCGCGAAGAGACCCTCAAGCAGTTGCTGCGCTTCCGGCACACGCTGGATGCGATGGAGCACGTGGTCAAGTCGGGCAACGCAGAGGCGCTGGAAGACATGATCCGCAGCGCGTCCGATGCGCGTGGCGGCTGGCAGATGAACGCCGCGAAGCCCAACTCGAACCGCTGATCCGCCTTCAGCCCCACGCCGCGCCGCGCGCACTCGAACGCACTTCGCGTGGCCGACTCCACCGCCCGCGCCGCCTCATGTTCACGACCCGTTTTCTCGACATCCCGCCCCTTCAAACCGCCGCCGGCTCGGTGCGCCTGCCGGGCTCGAAGAGCATCTCGAACCGGGTGCTGCTGCTGGCGGGCCTGTGCGAAGGCACGACCACTGTCGAAGGCTTGCTGGAGTCCGATGACACGCAAGTGATGCTCGATGCGCTGCGTGCCCTCGGCTGCGGTGTGCAGCGCGACGGCCCGCTGCTGCGCATCACCGGGATCGCTGGCCTGCTTCAAGTGCGCGTGGCCGACCTGTTCCTAGGCAACTCCGGCACTTCTATGCGCTCGCTGGCTGCGGCGCTGGCCGTGCTCGCGGCCACGCAGGGCGGTGCCTTCACGGTGCGCGGCGTGCCGCGCATGCACGAGCGGCCCATCGGCGACCTGGTCGATGCGCTGCGCGCACTTGGCTGCCCGGTGACCTGCCTGGCGGTTGAAGGCTGCCCGCCGCTGAGACTGGGCGATGGCGCGCTGCACACCTTGCAACTCGATGCGCCGATCAAGGTGCGCGGCGATGTGTCCAGCCAATTCCTGACCGGCCTGCTGCAGGCGCTGTGCCTCGTCGCCACCGAGCACGACGTGGTGATCGAGGTCGTCGGCGAACTCATCTCGAAGCCCTACATCGGCATCACGCTCGACCTGCTCGCGCGCTTTGGCGTGGTGGTGCACAACGACGGCTGGGCGCGCTTCACCATTCCCGCGGGCAGCCGCTTGCAGTCACCCGGCCGCTTTGCGGTCGAGGGCGATGCGTCGTCGGCGTCGTACTTCATCGCGCTCGGGGCCATCGCAGCAAGCAGCGAAGCCCCGCTGCGCATCGAAGGCGTGGGCAGCCGCTCGGTGCAGGGCGACGTGGCCTTTGTCCACGCGGCGCGCGCCATGGGGGCGAACGTGACCTTGGGCAACGACTGGATCGAAGCCTCGCGCGGTGCCTGGCCGCTGGCAGCCATGACGCTCGACTGCAACCACATGCCAGACGCCGCGATGACGTTGGCGGTGATGGCGCTGTTTGCCGATGGTGAAACGCGCCTGACCAACATCGCAAGCTGGCGCGTCAAGGAGACCGACCGCATCCACGCGATGGCGACCGAGTTGCGCAAGCTCGGCGCCGGGGTCGAAGAAGGCGCCGATTTCATCGCCATCCGCCCGCCCACGGCGTGGCGCGCCGCTGCGGTCCAGACCTATGATGACCACCGCGTGGCCATGTGCTTCGCGCTGGCGGCGTTCAACCCGGCCGAACTGCCGGTGCGGGTGCTCGACCCGCACTGCGTCGCGAAGACCTTCCCGGACTACTTCGAGGTGTTGTTCGGCGTAGCCCGAACGGCGCCGAAGCACATCCCCATCATCACGGTCGACGGCCCCACGGCGTCAGGCAAAGGCACGCTGGCCAGCGCCGTCGCGCAGTCGCTCGGCTACCACTTCCTCGACTCGGGCGCGGTTTACCGCGCCACCGCGCTGGCCGCGATGCGCGCCGGTGTCGGCCCTGACGACGAGGCCCGGCTGGCACAGCTCGCAACGAACCTCGACCTGCACTTCACGGCCGGCCAAGTGTTGATGGGCGGGCAGGACGTGACGGAGACGCTGCGGCTCGAAGAGGTCGGCGCACTCGCGTCGAAGGTGTCGGCCTGGCCGCTGGTTCGCGCGGCCTTGCGCACGCTGCAAGTGGCCTTCCATCGCCTGCCCGGGCTGGTGGCAGACGGGCGCGACATGGGCACCGTGATCTTCCCCGGCGCCGACCTCAAGGTCTTCCTCACCGCAACGGCTGCCACCCGCGCCGAGCGGCGTCACAAGCAGTTGATTTCAAAGGGTATTTCGTCTAATATCGACAGTCTTCGGCAGGAGTTGGAGGCGCGTGACGCACGGGATCAAAACCGAGCCACCGCGCCCTTGAAGCCCGCCGCAGATGCGATGCTGCTGGACAACTCGGCACTCACCGTCGAAGCCTCGATGGTGGCCGTGCTGGAAGCCTGGGAACAGCGCAGGCCGTTTTGAACGCAGGGCTCTGCAACGAGCTTGTTCCGAGCGTCAAACCAGCGCCAAAGCAACGTCAAAAAGAAGTCCGTCGCCCTCCCTCCAGTGCCGCTCAATTCCGAAGGCACGCCAAGGGCGCCGGTTGTTCAACCCAACCCCGCGCACGCCAGTGCGCACCGGAAACCTCAATGTCACAAACTCAAGTTGCCGAATCATCCGGCATGGAATCCTTTGCCGCCATGTTCGAGGAGTCGCTGACGCGCTCTGAAATGCGCAGCGGCGAAGTCATCACTGCTGAAGTGGTGCGCGTGGAACACAGCTTCGTGGTCGTGAACGCCGGCCTCAAGTCAGAAGCGTACGTTCCCATCGAAGAATTCAAGAACGACCAGGGCGAGCTCGAAGTCCAGGTCGGCGATTTCGTCTCGGTCGCGATCGACGCGGTCGAGAACGGCTACGGCGACACCATCCTGTCGCGCGACAAGGCCAAGCGCCTCGCGTCGTGGATGTCGCTCGAGAACTCGCTGGAATCCGGCGAGTTCGTGACCGGCACCGTCAACGGCAAGGTCAAGGGCGGCCTGACCGTTCTGGTCAACGGCATCCGCGCCTTCCTGCCGGGTTCGTTGCTCGATACGCGGCCTGTCAAGGACATGTCGCCGTTCGAAGGCAAGACCATGGAGTTCAAGGTCATCAAGCTCGACCGCAAGCGCAACAACGTCGTGTTGTCGCGCCGTGCTGTGGTCGAAGCCTCGATGGGCGAAGAGCGCGGCAAGCTGTTGTCCACGCTGCATGAAGGTGCCATCGTCAACGGCGTCGTCAAGAACATCACCGAGTACGGCGCGTTCGTCGACCTCGGCGGCATCGGCGGCCTGCTGCACATCACCGACATGGCCTGGCGCCGTGTTCGCCACCCGAGCGAAGTGGTTCAGGTCGGCCAGGAACTGCAAGCCAAAGTGCTCAAGTTCGACGCCGAGAAAAACCGCGTCTCTCTCGGTATCAAGCAGTTGGGTGAT
>JANNBF010000092.1:0-12217 GCA_031385155.1 Rhizobacter sp. | reverse complement strand
GCAGAGTTGCGCAGAGAAGACCAAATATCTGTTGGTGTTGACCTCGAATTCCTCTGCGTTCCTCTGCGTCCTCCGCGCCTCTGCGGTGAATGAATTCATCTCTCCCCCGAACTTCCAACATGGCTGAACCCCTGCGCGCCGTCAAAGGCATGAACGACATCCTGCCGCCCGAATCGGCGCGGTGGGAGTGGTTCGAATCGAAGGTGCGTGCGCTGATGGCGCGCTACGGCTATGCCAATGTGCGCACGCCCATCGTCGAGCCGACCGCGCTGTTCGTGCGTGGCCTCGGCGAGGTCACCGACATCGTCGAGAAGGAGATGTACTCGTTCGACGACGCGATGAACGGCGACAAGCTCACGCTGCGCCCCGAGGCCACGGCCGGCATCGTGCGCGCCATGATCGAGCACAACGCGCTGTACAACGGGCCGCTGCGCATCTGGTCGCAGGTGGCGGTGTTCCGCCACGAGCGGCCGCAGAAGGGCCGCTACCGGCAGTTCCACCAGATCGACGTGGAAGCCCTCGGCCATGCCGGCCCGGATGTGGATGCCGAGCAGATCCTGATGTGCCGGGCGCTGTGCCGCGACCTCGGGTTCGTCGAGGGCCGCGACGTGCGGCTCGAGCTCAACAGCCTCGGCCAGCCGCCCGAACGCGCCGCGCACCGCGCTGCGTTGGTCGCGTACTTCGGCCAGCATGTCGATGCGCTGGACGACGATTCCAAACGCCGCCTGCTGACCAACCCTTTGCGCATTCTCGACAGCAAGAACCCCGCGATGCAGGCGCTGATCGAAGCTGCACCGAAGCTGATGGATCACCTCGGCGAGGCCTCGCTCGCGCACCTGTGCGGCGTGCGCGGCGTGCTCGATGCGGCGGGCATCGCCTACCGCATCAACCCGCGCCTGGTGCGCGGCATGGACTACTACAACTTGACCGTGTTCGAGTTCGTGACCGACCTGCTCGGCTCCCAGGGCACGGTGTGCGGCGGCGGGCGCTACGACGGTTTGTTTGAGCAACTGGGCGGCAAACCGACGCCAGCGGTCGGCTGGGGCATGGGCATCGAACGCATGCTGCTGCTGCTGGAGGCCGTGGCCACGCCGATGCCGGCGCCGCCGCTCGATGTGTGTGCCGTGGTGCGATCGGCCGCGTCGACGACGGCTGCGATGGTCGCCTGCGAGGCGCTGCGTGAAGCGGGGTTGACAGTGTTCATGCACGCCGCCGGCAGCGAGGGCCTTGCCAGCATCAAGACCCAGTTCAAGCGCGCTGATGCGAGCGGCGCCCGCTACGCGCTGATCTTCGGCGATGCCGAACTGGCGCGCGGCGAGGTGGCGGTCAAGAACTTGCGTGATGCCGACGCACCGCAACGCAGCCTGCCACTGGCCCACGCCGGCGAATGGGCCGCTGAATTGCGCAACGCATAATCTCGCCACCTAACGAAGCACCTGCGGAATCACTCGCCCCATGGCCACCCATCTCGACCTCGAAGAACAGGAACAGCTCGACCAGCTGAAGACCTTCTGGAAGCAATACGGCAACCTCGTCACCTGGCTGCTCATCGCGGTGCTCGCCGCGTATGCCGCATGGAACGGTTGGAACTATTGGCAGCGCGACCAGGCCGTCAAGGCGGGCGCCATGTACGACCAGCTCGACAAGGCCGCGCAAGCCGGCGATGCCGACCAGGCAGGCCGCATCTTCGGTGACATGAAAGAGCGTTTCCCGCGCACCGCGTTCACGCAGCAAGGCGGCTTGCTGGCGGCCAAGGTGCAGTTCGACAAGGGGCAGGCCGACGCTGCGCTCGCCACCCTCGCATGGGTCGGCGCCAACGCGGCCGAGACCGAGTACCAGACCGTCGCGCGCTTGCGCGCCGCCGGCGTGTTGCTGGACCAGAAGAAGTACGACGACGCACTGAAGCAGCTCGACGGTGCCACCGCCCCCGAGTTCGCCGCGCTCGTGGCCGACCGGCGCGGCGACGTGCTGCTCGCTCAAGGCAAGGCCGACGATGCCAAAGCTTCGTACAACAAGGCCTGGCTCGCGATGGACAGCAAGGTCGAATACCGGCGCCTGATCGAAGCCAAGCTCACCGCGCTCGGCGCGGCGCCGGCTGACGCAAGCAAAGCCGCCGAGGTGGTCAAGTGACCGCGCGCATGTTCGGCTCGGCGCGTGGCCCCGCAGTGTTCGTGATCGCGCTGGTGGCGGTGCTCGCCGCAGGCTGCTCATCGACCAAGCCGAAGCCCCAGCCGCTCGACGCGCTGACACCCAAGATCGCCGGCAGCGTGGCCTGGAGCCAGCGCATCGAAGGCGTGCAATTTCCGCTGGCAGTCACTGTCACGCCTGGCGCGTTCACCCTGGCCGGCGGCGACGGCACCGTGCTCGCCGTCGACGCGCAAACCGGCCGCGAAGTCTGGCGTGGCCAAGCCGGCGCCAAGCTCGCCGCCGGCGTTGGCAGCGATGGCCGCTTTGCGGCGGTCGTCACACGCGCCGGTGAGCTGGTCGTGTTCGAGCAAGGCACGGTCAAATGGCGCAAGGCCTTGCCGGCGCGCGTGACGACAGCGCCCCTCGTGGCCGGTGAACGCGTGTTCGTGCTCGGTGTGGACCGCGCGGTGCAGGCCTTCGACGCCATCGACGGCCGCAAGCTCTGGGCCTTGCAGCGCCCTGGCGATGCGTTGACGCTGGCGCAGGGCGGCGTGCTGGCAGCATTCAAAGACACGCTCGTCGTGGGCCAAGGCCCGCGCATGGCCGGGCTCGACCCGCTGCGCGGCACGGTGCGCTGGGAAGTGACGGTCGGCAACCCCCGCGGCGCGAACGAGATCGAGCGCCTCGCCGACCTGGTCGGCCCGGCGGCACGGGTCGGTGATGTCGTCTGCGCACGCTCGTTCCAGGCGGCGGTCGGCTGCGTGAACGCCGAGCGCGGCACGTTGCAATGGAGCAAGACCGTGGGCGGCACCGACGGCGTGGCGGGCGACGAGCAGTTCGTGTTCGGCGCCGATGCGTCCGACCGCGTGACCGCCTGGCGTGCCGGCACCGGTGACGTGGCCTGGACCTCCGACAAGCTGCAATACCGAGGCCTCAGTTCGCCGCTCGTCACTGGCAAGACCGTTGTCTTCGGCGATGCCGATGGCACGGTTCACTGGCTGGCCCGCGAGACCGGTGAAGCGCAGCTGCGTTTGCCGACCGACGGCAGTGCCATCGTTGCGGCGCCGGTGGTGTCGGGCAGCACGATGCTGGTCGTCACGCGCAACGGTGGCCTGTTCGCGTTCCGCCCGCAGTGACCCGTTCATGACGACAGCGCCATGAAGCCCGTGATCGCCGTGGTCGGCCGGCCGAACGTCGGCAAGTCGACGCTGTTCAACCGCATGACGAAGAGCCGCGACGCCATCGTGGCCGACTTCGCCGGCCTGACGCGCGACCGCCATTACGGTGATGGCCGGCTGGGTGACCGCGAGTTCATCGTCGTCGACACCGGCGGCTTCGAGCCCGACAGCACCACCGGCATCGTCAAGGAGATGGCCAAGCAAACGCGCCAGGCCGTGGCCGAGGCCGATACGGTGATCTTCGTCGTCGACGTGCGCTCCGGCGTTTCGGGGCAAGACCACGACATCGCGCGCTACCTGCGCACCGTGGGCAAGAAGGTGGTCCTTGCCGTCAACAAGGCCGAGGGCATGCAGGAGTCGCCGCTGCTCGCAGAGTTCTTCGAACTGGGCCTCGGCGAGCCGCACCCGATCTCGTCGGCGCACGGGCAAGGCATTCGCAGCCTGCTGGATGTGGCGCTCGCCCCGTTCGAGTTCGATGAAGACCCGGAAGATGCTGCGGCCGATGTCGACAAGCCGATCCGCCTGGCCGTGGCCGGACGGCCGAATGTGGGCAAGTCCACGCTCATCAACACCTGGCTCGGTGAAGAGCGCCTGGTCGCGTTCGACCAGCCGGGCACGACGCGTGATGCGATCACGATCCCGTTCGAGCGCAACGGGCAGAAGTTCGAACTCATCGACACGGCGGGCCTGCGCCGGCGCGGCAAGGTGTTCGAGGCGATCGAGAAGTTCTCGGTCGTCAAGACCTTGCAGGCCATTGCCGATGCAAACGTGGTGCTGCTGCTGCTCGACGCCACGCAAGGCGTGACGGATCAAGACGCGCACATCGCAGGCTACATCCTTGAAAGCGGCCGCGCGGTCGCCATCGCGGTGAACAAGTGGGACGCGGTCGACGGCTACCAGAAAGAGACGCTGCAACGCTCGATCGAGCAGCGCCTGGCATTCCTGAAGTTCGCACCGGTGTTGCACATCTCGGCCATCAAGCGCCAAGGCCTCGGTCCGGTCTGGAAGGCGATTGCAGACGCGCATGCATCGGCCATGCGCAAGATGAGCACACCGGTGCTCACAAGGCTGCTGCAGGATGCGGTGGAGCACCAGGCCCCGAAGCGCGCCGGCGCCTTCCGCCCCAAATTGCGCTATGCACACCAGGGCGGCATGAACCCGCCGCTGATCGTCATCCACGGCAACTCGCTCGACCACATCAGCGAGACCTACAAGCGCTTTCTCGAAGGGCGCTTCCGAGAGCACTTCAAGTTGACCGGCACGCCGATGCGCATCGAATTGCGCTCGTCGCACAACCCCTTCGACGAGAAGAAGTAGGCGCCGCAATCCTGTGGGCATTGGCCCGGTTAGGGCTTTGCGCCAAAGCGCCTGTGTTAACGTAAAAACTTCTGAACTTTCATCACGGAGCATATCGTGAGCAACAAAGGGCAACTCCTCCAAGACCCGTTTCTGAACCTGCTGCGCAAAGAGCATGTTCCGGTCTCGATCTACCTTGTCAATGGCATCAAGCTGCAGGGGCACATCGAGTCTTTCGACCAGTACGTGGTTCTGCTGCGCAACACGGTCACGCAAATGGTCTACAAGCACGCGATCTCTACCGTCGTGCCGGGCCGTGCAGTCAACTTCAGCGCCGCCGAGCCGAGCGAGCCCGCCTGAAGCCGGCTGACCTGAAGCCTTCGGTCGCGCCACCCACGCCACCCGCGTTTCCTGCCTTGAGTGCGGCGGACTCTGCTGCCACTGCCACGAAGGCAGGCATGGCGCGAGCCATTCTCGTAGGCGTTGACTTCGGGCGTGGCAAGCCATTCGATGAGTCGCTCGACGAGCTGGCGCTGTTAGCCGAATCGGCCGGTGACGTGGCCGTGGCACGCGTCATTGCACGCCGCAAGGCACCTGACGCAGCGCTGTTTATCGGCTCCGGCAAGGCCGACGAGATCAAGGCGCTTGTTCAAGGCCACCGCGCCGATGCGGTGCTGTTCGACCAGGCCTTGTCGCCGGCACAGCAGCGCAACCTTGAGCAGCACCTGGGCGTGGCCGTGGCCGACCGCACCATGTTGATCCTCGAGATTTTCGGTGAGCGTGCGCAGAGCCATGAGGGCAAGCTGCAGGTCGAGTTGGCACGGTTGCAATACCTGTCGACGCGACTCGTGCGTCGCTGGAGCCACCTCGAGCGTCAAAGCGGCGGCATCGGCATGCGCGGTGGCCCCGGCGAGGCGCAGATCGAACTCGACCGCCGAATGATCGGGGAGCGCATCAAGGGCGTGAAGAAGCAGCTGGAGCGCGTCAAGAAGCAGCGCAGCACGCAGCGCCGTTCGCGCGAGCGCAACCAGACCTTCCGCATCTCGCTCGTGGGCTACACGAACGCGGGCAAGTCGACGCTGTTCAACACGCTGGTGAATGCGCGCGTCTACGCGGCCGACCAGCTCTTCGCCACACTCGACACCACCACGCGTCAACTGCACATCGAGGGCAACACGCGTTCGGTTTCTCTGTCCGACACGGTCGGCTTCATCCGCGACCTGCCGCACAAGTTGATCGAGGCTTTCGAGGCCACGCTCCAGGAAGCGAACGATGCCGACCTGCTGCTGCACGTGGTCGATTGCGCCAGCCCGGTGCTGGCCGAGCAGATGGCCGAGGTGCAGCGCGTGCTCGTAGAGATCGGCGCGAGTGGAATTCCGCAAGTGCTGGTCTACAACAAGCTCGACCAGCTCGAAGAGACGCAACGCCCGCGCACCTTGGTCGATTCGCTGGAGGTCGATGGTGGCGTGCAGGCGCCGCGCGTCTTCATCAGCGCCCAGAGCGGCGAAGGCATGCCCGAGCTTCGCGCACTGTTGGCCCAGGCCGTGGTGGGCCAGAAAGACGCTGGCTTGAACAGCGACGGCGAAGCCCCATATCCAGACGAACCCACACCCGCGCCTGACGACGTGGCGGCAAACTTGGCCGACGAGGCCGACGACGCCGTGCCATCCCATCCCATCCTCTCTACATTCGCATGACCATGAGCCACTCGAACCCTGTTCCCGAAGGCACCGCCTCGCCTCTGAGTGCCCTGGGCGCTGCTGCGCGGGCCATGGTTCGCGCCACTGCGCAGCGGATCCTGGCCGCTGGCGGGCGCGGTATGCAGGCCACCGGTGGGCGCGGTGATGGCCCGCCCGATCTCGACGAACTCTGGCGTGATTTCAACCGCAAGCTGGGTGGTCTGTTTGGCGGCAAGGGCGCTGGCAATGCGCCGCGTGGCAATGGGTCGGGCGACGGTGGCGGGCCGAACTTCCAACCCGACATGAAGAGCGCCGGCATCGGCGCCGGCCTGATCGCCGGAGTAGTTGCGCTGGTGTGGCTGGGCAGCGGTTTCTTCATTGTCCAGGAAGGCCAGCAGGCCGTCGTCACGTCGTTCGGCAAGTACAGCCACACCGCGGACGCCGGCTTCCAGTGGCGCATGCCGTACCCGTTTCAGGCGCACGAGACGGTCAACGTGACGCAGCTTCGTTCGAAGGAGGTCGGCCGCAATGCGGTGATCGCAGCGACCGGGCTGCGCGACTCGTCGATGCTGACGCAGGACGAGAACATCGTCGACATCCGCTTCACCGTGCAGTACCGGCTGAAAGACGCTCGCGCGTTCCTGTTCGAGAACCGCGATCCGGAAGAGGCGGTCACGCTCGCGGCTGAGTCATCGGTTCGCGAGATCGTCGGCAAGAGCAAGATCGACTCGGTGCTGTACGAGCAGCGTGATGCCATTGCCGCCGACCTGGCCAAGTCGGTACAGGCACAACTCGACCGGCTGAAGGCTGGCATCGTCGTTGTCAACATCAACGTGCAGAGCGTGCAGCCACCCGAGCAAGTGCAAGCCGCCTTCGAAGACACGCTGAAAGCCGGGCAAGACGGCGACCGCTTGAAGAAGGAAGGCCTGGCCTACGCGAGCGACGTGATCCCCAAGGCACAAGGCACGGCCGCGCGCCTGCGTGAGGAGTCGGAGGGCTACAAGTCCCGCGTGGTGGCGCAGGCGGAAGGTGATGCGCAGCGCTTCAACAGCGTGCTGACCGAATATCAGAAGGCGCCCACGGTCACACGCGACCGCATGTACATCGACACCATGCAGCAGGTCTACTCGAACGTCAGCAAGGTGATGGTCGACAGCCGCAGCAACTCGAACCTGCTCTACCTGCCGCTCGACAAGCTGATTCAGCAGACGGCGGCTGCGGCTGCCACGCCGCCGGTGGTGGTTGCACCTGAAACCCCACCCGCCACCGCGCCCGGAGATTCGCGCTCGCGCGACGGTCAACGCGGCCGCGATCGCGACAGCCGCTGAACGGCCAGGAGAACAAGAACATGAATCGCATTGCATTGATTGTTGGCGGGTTGCTTCTCGCCTTGATGTTGCTGAGCTCGACACTCTTCGTCGTTGATCAGCGGCAGGTGGCCGTCGTGTACGCTCTTGGCGAGATCAAGGAAGTGATCCAGGAGCCGGGCCTCAAGTGGAAGTTGCCACCGCCGTTCCAGAACGTGGTGTTCCTCGACCGCCGCATCCAGACCATGGACAGCCCGGAGACGCGGCCGATCTTCACCGCCGAGAAGAAGAGCCTGGTGATCGACTGGCTGGTGAAATGGCGGGTCAGCGACCCGAAGCAGTTCATCCGCAACAACGGCGTCGACATTCGCAACCTGGAGGCGCGCCTGAGTCCCATCGTGCACGCCGCATTCAACGAAGAGGTGACGAAGCGCACCGTCGGTGATGTGCTTTCGGGTGGCCGCGACAAGGTCATGCAGGACGTGCGTTCACGGCTTGCCGACGAGGCCAAGTCATTCGGTATCGAGATACTCGACGTGCGGATCAAGCGGGTCGACTTCGTGGCCAACATCACCGAGTCGATCTACAGCCGCATGGCGTCCGAACGCAAGCAGGTGGCCAACCAGCTGCGCGCCACGGGCGGCGCCGAAGGCGAGAAGGTCCGCGCCGACGCCGACCGGCAGCGCGAGGTGATCGTGGCCGAGGCTTACCGCGACGCACAGAAGGTCAAGGGTGAGGGCGACGCCAAGGCGTCCGCGCTGTTTGCCGATGCTTTCGGCCGCGATCCGCAATTCGCCCAGTTCTACCGCAGCCTCGAAGCCTACCGCGCCAGCTTTCGGAACAAGACGGATGTGATGGTCGTGGACCCGGGTAGCGAGTTCTTCAAGGCCATGCGCGGCGGCGGCGCCGCTGCCGGCACCCCCGCGCCCAAGAAGTAAGCTTTGTCGGCAGCGTCTTTCTGGGACCTTCTGCTCGGTGCGTTTGCGCTGATGCTGGTGGTGGAGGGCATGCTGCCCTTCATCAGCCCGCCGAGGTGGCGGGCGGTGTTCGAGAAGGCCACGCAACTGAGCGATGGGCAGATCCGATTCATCGGCTTGTCGAGCATGCTGGCGGGCCTGGCGATGCTGCTGTTCTTCCTGACCTGAACGTCCTGTCCGGGTCACAAAGGCGAGCATGCGTGTTCGCGCACAAGCGTGCCTGGCGGTGCCTGCCGGCCCGTTACCCGCCAGTACAATCTTCGTTTTAACCCTGCGACGCTTTCCCATGTCCTCTGCCTGGCTGCTGCCTGAGCACATTGCCGATGTGCTGCCCGCGCAGGCGAGGCACATCGAAGAATTGCGCCGTGAGCTCACCGACGTGGCGCGCAGCTACGGTTTCGAGTTGGTGATGCCGCCGCTGCTCGAACACATCGAATCGCTTCTGTCGGGCACCGGCCGGGCACTCGACCTGAAGACCTTCAAGCTTGTCGATCAGCTCAGCGGCCGCACGCTGGGTGTGCGCGCAGACAGCACGCCGCAGGTCGCCCGCATCGATGCACACCTGTTGAACCGCGTGGGGGTGACGCGCCTGTGTTACTGCGGCCCGGTGCTCCATGCGCTGCCTTCGGGCACGAGCGCCACGCGCGAGCCCTTGCAGTTCGGTGCCGAGATCTACGGTCACGCCGGCCTCGAGGCCGATCTCGAAGTGCAGGATCTCGCGCTCGACTGTTTGCGCCGCGCCGGCCTGGCCGGTGTGCTGCTCGACCTCGGTGATGCGCGCATCGTGCGCGGCGTGCTGGCCGGTGTGGCGGCCGATGCGCAGCAACTCGCCGCAGTACACGCAGCGCTCGCCGCCAAGGACTCCGCCGCGCTTCGTGATCTGGCGGCTGGGTTCCCTGCTGAGGTACAGGCAGCGTTGCAGGCGCTGGTCGGCTTGTATGGCGGCATCGAGGTGTTGGACCTCGCGCGCCGAGCACTGCCGCAGCGCCCACTCATTCGCGCCGCGCTCGATGATTTGCAATGGCTGGCCAGCCACGTGAGCGAGGCGCACCCTGAGGTGAGCGTCGCATTCGATCTGGCTGACATCGGCGGCAACGGCTACTACAGTGGCGCGCGTTTCACCGCCTACATGGCCGGCTCGACCAATGCGGTGGCCCGTGGCGGGCGCTACGACGAAGTGGGCGCCGTGTTCGGGCGCAACCGCCCGGCGGTGGGCTTCAGCCTCGACCTGAAGGACTTGGCCGCGCTGGCGCCTCCGAAGCCGCTTCACGCGGCGATTCGCGCGCCTTGGGCCGAAGACGGCACCTTGCGCAGCAAGGTACGCAGCCTGCGCGAGCAAGGCGAAACCGTGGTGTGCGTGTTGCCCGGCCACGAGCACGAAGGCCAGGAGTTCGCTTGCGACCGCGCGCTCGTGCAAGTCAATGCAGAGTGGGCCGTGCGCCGGCTTTGAGCGCGGCTCGCCAAGCCCATCAACCGACAGCGTCCGATCCGAATCTCTTCTTC
Organism: Rhizobacter sp.; assembly: GCA_031385155.1. GTDB lineage: Bacteria > Pseudomonadota > Gammaproteobacteria > Burkholderiales > Burkholderiaceae_C > LMDS01. The sequence goes on along the minus strand of JANNBF010000092.1, from coordinate 2,150 downwards.
ACATGCAGCAGATGAACACAAGCACAGCGAGCGCCACACCCGGGCACAACGTCGTCGTCGTCGGTACCCAGTGGGGCGATGAAGGCAAAGGCAAGGTCGTCGACTGGCTCACCGACCATGCGCAGGCCGTGGTGCGCTTCCAGGGGGGTCACAACGCCGGCCACACGCTGGTCATCAAGGGCGTGAAGACGGCGCTGCAGTTGATCCCCTCGGGGATCATGCGCGACGGCGTCAAGTGCTACATCGGCAACGGCGTGGTCGTCGACCCGGTGCACCTGCTCGCCGAGATCGAGCGGCTCGAAGCCATCGGGCTCGACGTTCGCTCGCGCCTCTTCATCAGCGAATCGTGCCCGTTGATCCTGCCGTTCCACGTCGAGGTCGACAAGGCCCGCGAGGCCATGCGCGAGACCAGCGGCGCCGGCAAGATCGGCACCACTGGCAAGGGCATCGGCCCGGCCTACGAAGACAAGGTCGCGCGGCGTGCGCTGCGCGTGCAGGACCTCAAACACCCGGAGCGCTTTGCCAAGAAGCTGCGAGAGTTGCTCGACCTGCACAACTTCGCGCTGGTCGGCTTTCTGCACTCGAAGGCGCTCGAGTTCCAGCCGATCTTCGACCTTGCGATGCAGGTGGCCGAGCAGCTCAAGCCGATGATGGCCGACGTGGGCTACACGCTGCACACGGCGCACAGGGCGGGTGCGAACATCCTGTTCGAAGGCGCGCAAGGGACGCTGCTCGACATCGACCACGGCACCTACCCGTATGTCACGTCCAGCAACTGCGTCGCTGGCAACGCGGCTCCGGGTGCGGGCGTGGGCCCGGATCAGCTGCACTACATCCTGGGCATCACCAAGGCCTACACCACGCGGGTGGGCAGTGGCCCGTTCCCGACCGAACTGCCGGTGGACGAGCCGGGCACGGTGGGCCACCACCTGTCGACCGTCGGCCAGGAGCGTGGCACCGTCACCGGCAGGCCACGGCGCTGCGGCTGGCTCGACGCCGCGCTGCTGAAGCGCTCGATGATCATCAACGGCATCACCGGCCTGTGCCTGACCAAGCTCGATGTGCTCGACGGTCTGCCCGAGATCAAGGTCTGTGTCGGATACGACCTGCGCGGCACGCGCATCGACATCCTGCCGCTCGATGCCGACGACATCGACGCCTGCGTGCCCATCTACGACACCTTCCCGGGCTGGACCGAAACCACCTTCGGCGTGACCGAGTGGGACAAGCTGCCGCTGAACGCGCGCCGTTACCTGGAGCGGGTTCAGGGCTTCATCGGCGCGCCGATCCATATGGTGTCGACCGGCCCCGACCGCGTGCACACGATCCTGTTGCGCCACCCGTATTCCAGCTGACATCATTCACGCCCACCCAACTCAACCGGCCAAGGATTTCGCATGCTGACCGACGACGGCAAACACCTTTACGTGAGCTGGGACGAGTACCACATGCTCATCGAGCGGCTGGCACTCAAGATCGCGGGCAGTGGCTGGGAGTTCGATCAGATCCTGTGCCTCGCGCGCGGCGGCATGCGGCCGGGCGATGTGCTGTCACGGGTGTTCGACAAGCCGCTGGCGATCATGTCGACGAGCTCGTACCGGGCCGATGCGGGCACCATCCAGGGCCGGCTCGACATGGCCAAGTACATCACCATGCCCAAGGGCGAACTGGCGGGGCGCATTCTGCTGGTCGACGACCTCTCTGACTCGGGTGTGACCTTGCGCGCGGTGGTCGACCGGCTGCGCGGCATGCCGTCCATTGGCGAACTGCGCTCGGCGACGATCTGGACCAAGGGCGTGTCTTCGTATACGCCGGACTTCTATGTCGAAATGCTACCGACGAGCCCGTGGATTCACCAGCCGTTCGAGGAATATGACGATCTTCGGCCGGAGGGGCTGGCGAAGAAGTTTGTGATTTGAGTGGCGCCGGACTTTGTATGGAAGGGCTGCTCCCGCAGCCCTTGGCCATTAGCAGCGGAAGGGACTCGGTCACGTTCCGCGACCCCGGTTTCGCTTGCAAGCGAAACCTTTCGAGTCCCTTCCCGGTGAGTCCTCAAGGACTCACCTCTGGTCACCAAAACAAAAGGCCAGCACTTGCGTGCTGACCTTTAGATTTTGGTGCCCAGGAAGGGACTCGAACCCCCACGGAGT